>JBGUQW010000243.1:0-1507 GCA_045131435.1 Prevotella sp. | reverse complement strand
GTCGCAGTCAAACCCACAAGGAAGCTGTCGAAGTAGTCGAAGATAGCCGTGTATTTACCAAAGATGCTACGGTGAGCCTCGTCGAGGATAATCAGGTCAAACCTGCCTATGGAGAATTCCTTTTCCTCTGCATCGATGTAGTTAATCATCGTCTGGTAAGTGCTGAACATCAGCCTTGCGTTCTTTTCCTCGTCTTTTGCTCCTGTGAGAATACAGGTCGTATAGTCAGGCAATAACTCCGTGAAGCTGTCATTAGCCTGGCGTACAAGGGCGGTTCTGTCTGCAAGGAAGAGAATATTCTTCACCCACTTGTTCCGTAGCAGCACCTCGCAGAGCGAAATGGCGACACGCGTCTTACCTGTACCTGTAGCCATCACTATCAGGGCATGGCGGTGCATCAGGTTCAGATGATCACAAACGCTACGGATCGCCATTTTCTGATAGTCACGGTTTGTAATCTCATCCTTAATGGCAAGATCCGTCATCTTGGCTCTGCCTCTGCGTGAGATCATCAGTTCCAGGTCTTCGAGCGTATGGAATCCCATGACACGACGTGGAGGATAACCTAAGCCATCGATGATCATCGTGCGGAATCCATTTGAATAGTAAATGACAGGACGCTGCCCGTATTTCTTCTCCAGACAGTCCGCATAAAGCTCTGCCTGATGCTTTCCCTTTTCAGGCTCTACGCTGGTGCGCTTGGCCTCAATCACAGCCAGAGGTTTGCAGTCACGGCCATAGAGCACATAGTCGCAATAGCCTTCCTGCTTATTATTGGGCATTCCCTCCACATAGATCTCTATGCCAGCCTTGCAGGCCATAGGGGCGTTCTCGACGTTGAGCACTTCCCATCCTGCTTCTCTGAGCATCAGGTCTATAAACTCCTTGCGCGTCTCTGCCTCGGAGTAGTCCTTGGGCATCTCTACCTTTACAGGCTTTTTCACATTCTCCTCAGGCACAGACTCCACAAACGACTTCGGAGCCTCAGGCACATCGGAGCTTGGAGCCACGAAAGGTTGGGGCTTTGCTGGCACAAGGTCTTTATTGAAGGGCGCGAGCGTTTCGAGCACACCCAAGCGCAGCAGTATGCCACCGATGACGTTATACGTATTCAGCAGGCAGAAATGGGATTCTCTCTGGGTGATACCTCCCTGATGCACGGCCACGTTACCCACCTTACGGATATAATGTACGGCCATCATGAGCTTATCGTCATCTCCGATAAGATCCGTGAATGTCTTCCCAGTAGAAAGCGTATAGAGATTATCACGTTCACTTACAGGCTGGTGTTTCAGCTTATAGACAGCTCTTAACATCCACTCCAGCGCCTTGCGGCAGTTCCATCCGCAACTGTCATGGTCTGCATGCTGCATCTCTTCTGCAGCATTGCAGAAATTATACAGATCTCTCAGTGCAGGTATCTGCTGTAGGTAATCGAAATTCCTCATAATGGGGCAAATATACAAAATAATCGTCCAAACTAATTAGACTTAAAAGTATTTAACAC
>JBGUQW010000242.1:0-79616 GCA_045131435.1 Prevotella sp. | reverse complement strand
ATGGGCTACGGACCAGTCAGCATGTAGTGTCTCTCTCTCTCGTTTGGGAAATATTCTTGTTTTTCTTTCTCTTTTTCTCCCGGGTTGTGAAACTCGGGAGTTTTTTTCATTTCTTAACAATTCCACGTTTCCACGTTTCCACGTTTCCACGTTTAGCGTGTTTCAAAAAGACGAACGTCGGGAATACCTCGGCGGTTGTTAATAAAACATAAAAGAGAAGGGGCAATGCTTGATGGGTTGAAAAATAGACATTATCTTTGCATTATCTAAAACTAACACTAACGTTAAACAGTGGTGGTGCTGAAACAATAGGCTCATGGATTATTCTCAACAAGAACTGGACATTATCAGCCACATGCGCAATGAGGTGATGAGTCGCCGGGAACTGACTGGCGAGAACCTCTTCTTGGCGTGGGGCTATCCCACGGCCATCGTACTGTTTCTGGAGTTCGTCGCACTCTTAGTGTGGAACGAAGACTGGTGCTCGTGGCTCTGGGCCGGCATTCCCCTGATTGGCGTGCCTCTGATGGTGTATTTTCTCAACGAGGACTACGAGCGTACACACCGTCGCACCCTCGACCAGAACGTCATCCTGGTGATGTGGGTATTCATTGGGTTTGCCTCGTGCGTCGGCGGGGCAGCCATGGGATTTGCCAACGTGTTCCAGCAGTGCTACTGTTCCTATCAGGGACTGCTCATTGGCATGGGCTGTTTCATGACAGGCATCATCCTGCACTTCCGTCCGAAGACCATCTGTGGCATCATTGCCTCAGCACTCTCCGTCATTCCACTCTTCTTCCAGGGCGAGCTGTGGCCTTGGCAACTCCTTGTTGCTTCGTGCATTGCCGTCATCGCCCTCATCATCCCCGGACACCAGTTCCGCCGTTACGTCAAACAGCAAAACGCAAAGATATGAGCAACTTCAAGTTCCAAGTCATCAACCCACTGCTCCACAGCGAGTTGCGGCTGAAAATCATGGTGGCGCTCGACTCGCTGGAGAGTGCCGACTTCATGTATCTGTGCCAGATTACCGACTCCACACGGGGCAACCTGAGTACGCAGATTACTACGCTGAAGGAGGCGGGCTATCTGGAGGTGTCGAAGTCGGGTGGTCTGGGGCGTTTCTCCCATACCGTTTGTCGCATCACCAACAGGGGACGGGAAGCCCTGTGCGCCTATGAGGACGGCTTGCGCCGACTCTTTTCGCAGCAGGTGCCGTCGCAGGAGCAAGGACAACCAAAGCAAATCAATGAATAACTAAATACTGAACGATGATGAATACCAGACGTACCCTTTTGACGCGTGCAGCCATGATGCTGCTACTTGCCATTGTGTGTGTGAATGTACACGCCGACAACAAGATTGTGGTTGTTTCCGACATCCATGTTATGGCTCCCAGCCTGCTCCCCTCGGGAGCGGAGACCCAGGAAGCATGGACATCCTATTATGCGGGTCAGCGTAAGATGCTGCAGGAGAGTGCAGCTATCTTCGACCAGTTTGTCGACAACGTACTCAGCCAGAAGCCCAAAGCCGTGTTCATCACTGGCGACCTGACGAAAGACGGCGAATACGTCAGTCACCAATACGTCAGGAATGGCCTCCAGAGGCTGCAGAATGCCGGCATCAAGGTGTTTGTCATCCCTGGCAACCACGACTTCGGCGAAGAGGGCAACCACACGCAGTTTAATGCCAACGGCACAAAAGCTGATGCCCCAGTTCTTGCGAAGGAAAACTTCGCTACCTTCTACAATGGCTACGGCTATGGCGACGCCACCAGCAAGTACGACCCCAACTCGCTGAGCTATATGGCAGAACCGATGGACGGTCTGGCACTGCTGGCCATCGATTCGCATAGCGCCACTGTTTCTCAGGAGACACTCGACTGGCTTGTCGAAAAGGCCAAGGCTGCCCGCAACGCCGGCAAGCAGGTCATCGCCATGATGCACCACCCCTTGTTCCCTCATATCACAGGTGGCGACATGTATATCTCTACCTATGCAGTAAACAGCCACGAGACCGTCCGCGACGCCCTCATCGATGCTGGCGTGAACACGATTCTGACGGGCCACTTCCATACCTCCGACATTGCGAAGGACTGGAACGACGACGAGACGAAGGCCGTCTACGACATCAATACCGGCTCGCTCGTCAGCTATCCCTGCGACTACCGTGTTTTGACACCCTCGGCCGACCTCAATACACTTGACGTGAAAACAGCAAGCATTGTGCCCAACGGTATGACAGCCAGTGAGTGTAAGACGTGGCTGCACGACAGAATGAAGGTTATTATTACCAAGGCGATGAACGCCAAAGCAGGGTCTTGGGCTAGCATGCTTACTACCCAGATTGACAACTTGGCTGAGTTTGCTGCCAACCTGTTTATCCTGCATGCCGAAGGCGACGAGAATAAATCGGCAGGCAGGGCTGCTTTGGAGACGACATACACAAACTACAAGAACGATGTGATGTATAGTACAATGCTTGCAGCCGGCAATATCACGGATGCTTCCATCTACAGTATCCTGGACGACTTAAGCAATTACGGTACTACGAAGGAGAACCAGATTCCCGACCGCAACCTCGTCATCCCCTTGCCGAAGGTTTTAGCTGTCAAGGGCGATGCCAATGGCGATGGCAAGATTACCATCACTGACGCCGTCGCTATCGTGAACTACATCCTTGGCACCCCGTCGCCAGGCTTCAATATTCAGGCAGCCGACGTGAGTGGCGATCCGAAGATTACCATCACCGATGCCGTGGCTGTGGTGAATATCATCTTGAACAGTGGAGCAACCAGTGCGCCAGCGATGGATTCCCCGAATGTTGAGGCTTTAGAGTTTAGTGAGCCGGAGTAAAAAGAATTAAGTGGGGGCGGAATAAATATTCTGGGATTTATTTGGTATTGTCCTCACTTATTAGTATATTTGCACCCAAATAATATAAACGATTCAATATGCCAGAAATTTGTCGATTCTATGGAACAGAAAAATGAATTGAAATGGATCGTAACTGCCCGTCCGATGGACGGCTATGTGTTGCACTTGACTTTCAATGACGGATGCCAGCGCATCTTCGACTGCCTGCCCCTCATTGAAAAATATTCGCTTTTCGCCCCTCTACGTGACAAAGCTGTGTTTGATAGTTTTGACCTCGATGGATGGACCGTCTGTTGGGTAGACGGTAGCATTGACATAGCTCCCGAATATATTTATGAAATAGGTCAGGCAGCATAAGTTGAATTATGGAGACTAGTTTGACACCATTTTCATTTCTTCATCAACCAAATGGACGCAGAACCTGAGAATTGGATCATCAGAACCATTCGCTTTGGGCAAGTCAGGTGATGCCCTCTATAGAAAAAATAGAGGCAAAGTGAAAAAAATGGGAAAAAGTGTTGGCTATTCCAAAAATAATGTTTATCTTTGCAGAGTTAAACTATAAAATGACATTAATAGATAATCAAAAACAATAAAAAATAACGAATATGAAAGTAAAAGGTCTGATTTTATCTTTGGCACTCTTGCTGGGAGCAGGCGGTGCTTGGGCAGAGGACAATGTGTCTGTTGTAAGACCATTGGCCATTAAAGCCGGACAGACACAGAAAGTGGCTGTCGCTTTGGAAAATGCAAAAGCTTATACTGCTTTCCAAATGGACATCAAACTGCCTGCGGGTTTGACTTTGAGCAATCCCAAGTCTCTTCGTACGTCTGATGCTACCTTCCACAATATTGCCGCTGGTGAGGTTGATGGCGTTACTCGCGTAACAGCCCTGTCTTATAAGGGAGAAACTGATGGCTCAATTCTTGCAGGGAACGGAAACAAGAATTTTGTTGACGGCAATTCTGAAATCATTCTCTACTTCGACATTACTGCTGCTGCTGACTATGTAGATAATGGTAATATCGAGGTGAAGAACGTGCAATTTGTTTCTGCTGATGGTACTGCTCAAACCTTGGCTGATGCTTCTAGTGCTACCGGCTTGGTTCTTGGTGATGTGAATGGTGATAAAGATGTAACTGCTCAGGATGCATCATTGGTGTTGCAGGGTGTTGCAAATAAGATCGTGCTCACTCTTAAGCAAAAAAGTGTAGGTAATGTGAATTTCGATGAAAACGTTACTGCCCAAGATGGATCTTTGATTCTGCAGAAAGTTGCAGGAAAGATTGACTTATAAGAAAAATAAATAAAGTAATTGATTATTATGAAAAAAATATTAAGTTTACTAGTTCTGGCAATGATGGCTGGAAGTGCATTGGCAGGTGACAAGCCAGTCATTACTGTGGCAGATGTAGAGGCTCTGCCAGGACAAACAGTTTCATTTGCAGTAAACCTGACAGATGGCAAGGCCGATACTTACACGGCTATGACACTTTATGCCTATTTCCCTACAACTGGATTTACAACAACTGGAGACTATACTGTATCGAGCACTTGGAAGGGTACTTCGTGCACAGTAGGTGATGTTGATCCTGGAACGGGATTGGCTACCATACCCTTTGCATCATCTAATGCAATTCCTGGTTCTGCCGTCGACAATCTTGTTACTGTATCCTTTACGGTTGATGCTTCTGTTGAATTAGGCAGTTATGATGTAACATTGAAGGGCACAATGTTCGAGTATAATTCTTCTGATAAGGACTATGCTGACGATGTTACTTTTAAAGTAATTGTAACAGATAGAATAACCCTTGACGAGACTGCTACGGTGGCTCCTGCAGCAGTATCTGGTGTAAACGTGAAGGTTAAGCGTACTATCAAAGCTGGTGAATGGAGCACCATCTGTCTGCCATTTGCCATGAACAAAACTCAGGCTGAAGCTGCGTTTGGAAGTGGCTTTGTAGTGAAGCAATATACTAGCTATACAGCAACCATTGATGAAAACACCCTGATTCCAAGTGCAATCACTTTGAACTTTACTGATTATGCAGTGAGTGCTCTGAAAAAAATGAATGCAGGCACACCTTATCTTATAAAGACTACTAAGGATATTGAATCCTTTGATATGGATAACGTGACTATTACAACTGAATTAAATGATGTGAGTGGTGCAGAAACTAATTATGATCTTCCTGGAAAGTTTAAAGGAGTTTTAGCTAAAACAACGGTTCCTGCAAATGGTCTCTTTATCAGCGGCAATAAGTTCTACTATTCTACAGGAGCTACCAAGATTAAGGCTTTCCGTGGTTGGTTTAATCTTGATGCTGTGCTTAATGTCGCAGTTAGTGGTGCCCCTGTATTTATTAATATTGATGGTGAGACAACGGGAATCAATGAAGTTCATGGTCTCTTCGAGGATGGAGCTTTCTATGATTTGAATGGTATGAAGGTTGAAAATCCGACCAAGAAGGGTGTATATATCCAGAATGGTAAGAAGGTCGTGGTTAAGTAAATCAGTAACTTATAAAACAGTTCAAGAACTATGAAAAAGATATATATGACTCCTGAATTGGTCGAGATAAAGATTGAAAACAATAATATGTTAATGGTATCTGGTGTTAGCGCTGATGGATTGGATGGTTTTGATGGATATGGTGGCGTTGATGACGGCACACACGAGCCAGGAGCTCCCGAACTGCCTGGAATGCCCGACTTCGGTCCTGGCAACCTGCTCGGCCTCCCATTCTAACAGAACGCATAAACGTACAAATAGCAATCATCGGCGACTCTCTTGCAGGGCCGCCGATGATGATTTAAAAAGGGGTATAACCAAAGGTTACACCCCGTCTGCTGTTCATTAAACAAGCGTTCCACATGTCAGAACCTTACGGCACTGAGGCGGTTCACTATATCGTCAAACTTACGTTGTATCAAGTCCTTCTGTCGCTCTCCGGCCTTTGCAATTCCGCTCTTATATTTTCTCATAAGCGATGGGTTGATGTCAAGGCTCTTGGCGAATTCTGATACGTTGATGAACGGAAAAGCCAGGAAGAAGGCACTCATGTCGTAGCGATAGTCTATCTCGACATCGTCAGAATACCACTCGGGATAGCTGCCTTGTCTTTCTTTCATGAATTCTGCCTGCTCATGGACTAATGACTCAAATTCATCCTTGGCCTCCTGTTCTGTGAGACCACTACTAAACAAAGGTATAGCCCCCTCGGCATAGATGCCGTATCCACCGTCGTCTGCCTTTTCAATAATTGCCTTAATCCTTTTCATAGTTTACTCTCTTTTTTCGTTTTGTTCATTAAACCCGCCTCCTCCGAGAAGGAGGCGGGAAGCTTCTTAGAAGCTCTTTAGTTCACTTCAACCCTGCGGCCTTCAGCATACTGTCAAGTGTACCTTTCGGTATCTCCTGCGTCTTGTGTCTGCCGACTGGAATGAAGTACGGGTAGTCAGGATGCACATATTTGTAGTGCCCTTTACCCCCTTTGATTGTCCAGCCATGCTGTTCAATCAGCCGGTAAAACTCTGAATACTTCATAGATCGCTTGTTTTAATGAACGCTGCAAAGGTAACAATTATGTTCCAAATAAACAAATGTTTTGGTAACATTTTCGTTCCTTTGTCCCTTTTTTAACATTTAAACAGTGAATAATCAAAGAATAAACGTACAAATAGCAATCATCGGCGACTCTCTTGCAGGGCCGCCGATGATGATTTAATACGAATTCTTTGGAAGATTCAAAAATAGTTCGTATCTTTGCAGCAGAAAAAATAAATGCGCAAGCGTATGAGAAATTATAGATTGTCAAAACAGGCGAATAAAGAAACCACAACATCAATGCCAGTTATTGGACCGGCTTCTTATGAGGAAGCAATGGAACGCATAGATAACGGGATACTTGAAATGGAGAGTGGTGGCGGATACTCTTGGGAGGAAGTGAAAGTTGCCATCCTGAACCTTTGTTAGCCAATCACAAATATCTATTTCGTTCAAAGTCTATCAATAAGAATTATCGTATCATCTACCTTGTGTACGAAGATACATTATGGATTTACGACTTTTGGGACAGACGGCGTGACCCTCAATGGTTAAAAGAAAGAATATTGTAATACCAATCATCGGCGACTCTCTTGCAGGGCCGCCGATGATGATTTTTTAGGCGATGGCATACTTCTGAGGTCAAAAGGGGGGAGGAAAGCAATAAAATGGCGACCTTTGCGTTATAATAAGGTATGCGAAAATATTTGTCCCTTTTGTTTTGTATGGCAGTTGCTACGCTCCTGACAGGGTGCGGAGCCGAACAGGCTGTGAAGAAAGGTGACAAGTTCTACGCCCTTGGGGAGTATTTCGATGCTGCTGCACAATACCGGAAGGCCTATTCGCAGACGCCGGCCAAGGAGCGTGCACTCCGTGGACAGCGTGCCCTGAAGATGGCCGACTGCTATCGTCGCATCAACTACACGCAAAAGGCCATCGCCGCATATAATAATGCCATCCGCTACAAGCAGGCTGACTCGCTGACACACCTGTATCTGGCTCAGCAGCTGATGAAGAACGGCAGCTATAAGGAAGCAGCCAAGCAGTTCCAGCAGTTTCTGGATTCCGTAGAAGCCAACACGCTTGACGGGCCATCATCCACCACCCTTCGCAACGCCACACTCTCAAAGAGAGAACACCCATCACCACTCACCCAATTAGCCCGCACGGGGTTGAAGTCAGCCCAGAAGGCTCCGGAATGGAAGAAGCAGGGCTCTGACTATACCGTGAAGCGTGAGAACTTCTTCAATTCGAGGCGCGCCGACTACTCACCGATGCTGGCTGGCGAGGAGAACAACCAGCTGTTCTTCACCTCGACACGCAACCAGGCCAAGGGCGACGAGGTGAGCGGTATCACTGGCACGAAGAATGGCGATATCTTTATGTCACAGAAAGACGAAAAGGGGAAGTGGCAGCGTCCGGAAGTGATTGACTCTGAACTGAACAGCGACTTCGACGAGGGCGTCTGTTCGTTCACGCCCGATGGTCGGACGATGTATCTGACACAGTGTAAGACCGATCCCGACTATCCCCGCTTTGCCACCATCATGACGTCGAACCGCAGCGATGCCTCGTGGGGCAAGGCCACCGAACTGAAGCTGACACGCGATACGCTGTCGGCTTTTGCCCATCCCGCCGTGTCGCCTGACGGCCAGTGGCTCTACTTCTGCAGCAACATGCCTGGCGGATTGGGTGGCTACGACATCTGGCGCATTCGTCTGACGACGAGTGGGGTAGGGGGTGTCGAAAACCTTGGTGCTCCCATCAATACGCCAGGCAACGAGATGTTCCCCACGTTCCGTCCCAATGGCGACCTCTATTTCTCGAGCGACGGCCACGAGGGCATGGGCGGACTGGACATATACATTGCAAAAGCAATTAGTAATGAGCAATTAGTAATTAGTAATGATGATTACCTTGCAAGTGAAGAAGACGCGAGTACAACAAATCACAATTCCTCATTCCTCATTCCTCATTCCTCATTCAAAATCTCACATCCGGGTTATCCGCTGAACTCTCAGGGCGACGACTTCGGTATGACGTTCGAGGGGATGAAGAACCAAGGCTATTTCTCGAGCAACCGTGGCGATGGCAAGGGCTGGGACCATATCTATTCGTTCTACAATCCCGAGATTATCCAGACCGTTACGGGATGGGTGTACGAGAAGGACGGCTACGAACTGCCACAGGGACAGGTATATATGGTGGGCAACGATGGTACCAACTTGAAGCTGAGCGTGAAGGGCGATGGCTCCTTTACACAGGAAATCAAGGCTGGTGTCGACTATGTGTTCCTGGGTACCTGCAAGGGTTTCCTGAACCATCAGGAACAGTTGCGCGTAGAGCCTGTGACGAAGTCGGAGGAGTACACGCTACAGTTCCCCCTGGCCTCGATAACGGCTCCTGTGCTGATAGACAATATCTTCTACGACTTCGACAAGGCCACACTGCGTCCTGAGTCTACCGAAGCCCTCGACCAGCTGGTAAAACTGCTGAACGAGAATCCGCACGTCACCATCGAACTTTCAGCTCACACGGACTACAAAGGCTCCAACGAGTATAATGAGCGATTGTCGCAACGACGTGCCGAGTCGGTGGTGAAATACCTGATAGAGCACGGCATTGCCAGCGACCGACTGACACCTAAAGGCTATGGTGAGGAGAAGCCCAAGACCATCCGCCGCAAGCTGACTGAGAAGTATCCTTTCCTGAAAGAAAAGGACGTCCTGACGGAAGAATTCGTCAAGACGCTCGAGAATGAAGAACAGCAGGAACAATGTAACCAGCTGAACCGTCGCACGGAGTTCCGCGTGCTGCGTACTACTTACGGGCTATTTCCGAAGAAATAACCTCGCCTACTCCGACAAAGAGCAAACCGAAAACCACTGAGAACAGCATCATCAGATTGATGCTGAACGTTTGTGTGGACATTGTCCGCAGCATCACTTCAAACTGTACGGCCAGCAATTCCCAGCCACGGAACACGATGAACAGCACGGCAAAAAGTCCGATGCACACGGTGTTCCAGACGCGCACAAACCAATTCATGCGCATCGGCAGACGCTGCATGACGCGCTCCGTAAACCCGTTGTCGGCTATCTGCTGACTGGCTGCTTCGCTGAAAAACTGCTGCAGCAGGCGATCGTTATCATTTATCATATCCATTCTTTCTTAAATAGTTTGCCAATTTCTCCTTACCCCTGGAGAGATGCGACTTCACCGTTCCCTCCTTGATTTGCGTAATCTTCGCAATGGCTGCAATGTCGTATCCGTCAATGAGTTGCAGCGTGATGCACGTCCGTTCGTCAGGCTTCAACAGTGCCAGGGCGGCATAGATGTCCATTTTTAGACCCACCCCCGCCCCCTCCCTGTATGGAGGGGAGTAGTCGCTCACAAGTCCATCTGTTCCCCTCCCTATAGGGAGGGACTGAGGGTGGGCCTTCCGTGTGTAGTCGTAAAACACATTATAGGCGATGCGCATGATCCACGTCTGGAACGAGGCCAGTCCACGGAACGAAGCGATGTTTGTATAGGCCTTAATAAAGGTGTCCTGTGCCAAGTCGTCGCTCAACTGACTGTCTCCCAGCGTCTGATGCAGGAAGAACCTGCGCACGGGTGACTGATATCGGCGCACGAGCTCGTCGAAAGCCCGTTTGTTGCCCGATATAGCCACCTGCGCAACGAGAGATATGTCAGTGAGTGATGCCACTTTACTGTCGAATAATCTGGTTTTTATCCGGCATGATAATCCACGCCACGATATAGAAAGGGATGCCTGCAAAGGCCGTGAACAGCGTCAATGCTGCATAACCCAAACGAACAGCTACGGGATCGAAGTCCAGATATTCTGCAATTCCTGCGCACACGCCGCCTAATACGCGGTCGTTGCTTCTTGTCAATTTCTTAGTCATAATTATTCTGTGTTAAATCGTTGTTGTTATCGCGTCTGTTCTGAGAATTCAAGTCTCTGATATCCCGCTCGCGTCGGTTGGCAGTCTTCGAGGCAAACACCTTTCCCAGACCGATGCAGAACACCAGCGCACCGATGCCGAAGCCTACCGATCCAGCAGCATAGCCCAGGAAAATCATGAGTCCCACACCTACGAAGCACTGGCGCATACCCTTCTGGTACTCGTCGTCAGTATTGACCGGATTGTCGTTGAGCAACTGGTCGGGAATGGGCTGGCCCTGCTGCATGGCCATCTGTGCCAGACGTATCTTCTCCTTACGGTTCTTGTTGATGAAGTAGAACAGCGCAATGATAATCAGTACGGGAGCCAGCACGAAGATGATGAGCATGATGCCCAGTATGAGCAATATGCCTGCCAGATCTTTGCCTCGCATATCGCTGAAGGCATTGTGAAAAATGCTTCCAAAGTCGTCATCGTCCTTCACGTCGTAGTCCCAGGAGTGTGAGCCCATGGGGGTGTTGATGGTGACATGTCCTTTCGACGCACGGATCACCGTATCAGAGCTGGTGGTGTCCGAGAATACCTCTACACCGCCCTTGCTCGTAGAATCGGTCAGCTCCTGCTGGGGCGTGTGACGATGCTTCTGTCCTGCTGCCTGGGCTCCCATACCGAGCGCCAACAGCATCGTTAATGTTATCAGTACCTTTTTCATAGTCGTTTTCGTTTTGTTATGTATTAATATCATTTTCTTATCGTTAAGTGTTCCGCATTGATATCGCCAGAACCACGGACATTGTTGCGATACTCCTTGACCTCACCATCCAGCGTGATGTCACCAGAGCCCGTCAGGTTAGCCTCCACCGTACCGCCGTTGTCGAAATGCATCTTGACATCGCCCGAGCCCACCAGATTGACGGAAGACTGCAGCATCTTCACGTTCCGTACTTCGACATCGCCGGAACCTACCAGTGACACATTGATACGGTCGCAGATGATGTCGTCGAAAGTGATGTCGCCAGAGCCGTTCAAAGCTATGTCGAGGTTGTCGGTATCCACCAGGTGTCGACATTCAAAGTCGCCAGAGCCCCTCAGCGTAATTCCCAGGAAGTCGGGCGAGGTGACATACACCGTCACATTCTCGCTGTCCCTGATGCCAAAGTTAATCAGGTTGTTCTCTCCTTTCATGTTGACTTTCAGGACGTTGCCCTCTACGCGGGTTTCCACGTATTTAATCACCTCTACTGGGGCATCCACCTTCACTGAGAAGGAGTCGGCCTGCATGTATTTCACGTCTAACGACCCCAGCAACTCGATACGCTCAAATCCCGTTATCGAACGAGTTTGTTCGCCATGAGCCTCGCTTCTGGTCCAATTCACTCTCAACCCGTGACAAGAACAGGAAGTGAGCATTGCAACTGCTATAACAGCTAATAATACCTTTTTCATACTTTCCTTTTTTTAGTTTCTTTTGTCTGTTAGACGAAACAAGTGGGTAATTAGTTGCAAAGTTACAATTTTTTTTTGTACTTTTGCAAGCAAATGGCAGAATTACCTGAATTATTCACGGAATATACCCGCCTGCTAATGGGCGAGGAACGCTTCGAACGCTATCTTCAATCGTTCGAGGAAGATGCTCCTGTGAGTATTCGGCTGAACCCGAAGAAAGCCTCCCCCAACCCCTCCAAAGGGAGGGGAGTCTTTGTGGCTGATGGGGAATGCGTGCCTTGGTGCCGTGATGGCTATTATCTAAAACAACGCCCCAACTTCACGATGGACCCCTTGTTTCATGCAGGTTGCTACTATGTTCAGGAGGCATCTTCGATGTTCTTGGACGAAGTGATCAGGCAAGCCTCCCCCATCCCCTCCAAAGGAGGGGAGACATATTCCTCCCCTTCGGGGAGGTTAGGAGAGGTTCTTGATCTCTGTGCTGCACCAGGAGGTAAATCAACATTGCTGCGTGCTGCATTGCCTGACGACTGCGTGCTCTATTCCAATGAGCCTATCCGCAACCGTGCCAGCATCCTGTTGGAGAACGTCACTAAGTGGGGCTATGGGAACCATTTTGTCACCAACGCCTATCCCAAGGATTATCGTGCGTCGAAGATGAAGTTCGATATGATCCTCTGCGACGTACCCTGCTCTGGCGAAGGCATGTTCCGTAAGGACGAGGCTACCATCCGCGAATGGAGTCCACAGAACGTCGAGAAATGCTGGCAGTTGCAACGCGACATTGTCAGCGATGCCTGGGAATGTCTCAATCCCGGTGGCCTATTAATATATAGTACGTGTACCTTTAATACAAAGGAGAACGAAGAGAATATCCGTTGGATACTGGAGGAATACGATGCCGAGGTGTTACCCATCGACGTCAAACCCGAATGGAACATCACAGGCTCACTGTTGGAAGGCTTCAACGAGCCCGTCTACCGTTTCATCCCTGGCATCTCGCGTGGCGAAGGACTCTTCCTTTGCGTGTTGCGCAAAGCGAATGTGGAATGTGGAATGTGGAATGAGAAATGCTCGCCTAAGGCGATGAAAAATTATGAATTAGGAATGAATTCTTCATTGGAAAACTCTTCATCGAAGCGAAGCGAGAATCATTCATCATTCAACATTCAACACTCAACATTCAATATTGAGCTCAGCTATGCTGAAGCGATAAACTATCTGCGTGGCGAAGCTTTGCGACTGCCTGACGACACCCCACGTGGCGAGGTCACGGTGTGCTTCCAAGGTCATCCGTTAGGACTGGTGAAGAACATCGGCACACGCGCCAACAACCTCTACCCAAAAGCATGGCGAATCAAAACCACACATATACCCACTGAATATGAAGCAATACTTAGACATACTTGACCGTATCCTCAAGGAAGGAACGGTGAAAGGTGACCGTACAGGAACGGGCACCATCAGCATTTTCGGCACACAGAGTCGCTATCCACTCAGCGAGGGTTTCCCTCTCCTGACCACCAAGAAACTGCATCTGAAAAGTATCATCTACGAGCTGCTGTGGTTCCTTAATGGCGATACCAATGTGAAATACCTGCAGGAACACGGTGTGCGTATCTGGAACGAGTGGGCTGACGAGAACGGTGAGCTGGGTCCCGTCTATGGTCACCAGTGGCGTGCGTGGCCTGACTACAATGGTGGTGTCATCGACCAGATCCAGTATGTGGTCGACCAACTGAAGACCAATCCCAACTCGCGCCGTATGATTGTCTCGGCGTGGAATGTGGCCGAGGTCAACAAGATGGCATTGCCTCCCTGCCACACCATCTTCCAGTTCTATGTCGACTATCCCGACGGACAGGATGCGCAGGGACGCCTCTCGCTGCAACTCTATCAGCGCTCGGCAGACACCTTCCTCGGTGTGCCATTCAATATCGCCAGCTATGCCTTGCTGCTGCAGATGATGGCACAGGTGACGGGGTTCCGTCCTGGCGACTTCATCCACACCACTGGCGATACGCACCTCTATCTGAACCATATCGAACAGGCCAAGCTGCAGCTGACCCGCGATCCGCGTCCGTTGCCTGTGATGAAGATTAATCCCGATGTGAAGAGCATCTTTGATTTTCAGTACGAGGACTTTGTGCTGGAAGGCTACGACCCACATCCACATATCAAGGCCGAAGTCTCGGTGTAAGAGAAATGAAACCTCAAATCTCAAATCTCAAATCTCAAACCTCAAAGTTATGATTAGCATCATTGCAGCAGTGGCCAAGAATAGAGCCATTGGCTATAAGAACAAGTTGCTGTATTGGCTGCCCAACGACCTGAAGCGCTTCAAGGCACTGACCACGGGGCACACTATCATCATGGGACGTAACACCTACGAGAGTCTGCCAAAGGGTGCTCTGCCAAACCGTCGTAACGTCGTGTTGTCACGTTCTGCCTTCAACATCCATCACCCATCACCCATCACCCAACACCCATCCTTCCCTGGCTGTGACGTTTACCCCACCTTGGAGGCAGCATTGCAAAGTTGCAAGCCCGACGAGGACATCTATATCATAGGTGGTGCCCGTGTCTATCAGCAGGCGATGGCTGTGGCTGACCGTCTGTGTCTCACAGAGATTGACGATACGCCTGAAGAGGCCGATGCCTTCTTCCCAGACTATAGCGACTGGAAAGAAGCATGCAGGGAAGCACACGAAACAGACGAGAAGCATGCTTTCCGCTATGCTTTTGTAGATTATAAGCGAGAAGAGTAATTCACTTTTCCCCTTTTACTGTGGCCGAATAGTTGATATTCAGTGCACCAGAACGGCGCAACACCTGCTTCACATCGTTGATGAGCCCCATTTCCGTATCGCGATCGGCACGGATAGACACCACCATGTGCTGACGGCTCTCCTCAGACATCTTGGTGCGCTCGTCAGCAATGACATAGGGCAGGTCAACAAGACTCACATAGCGGTTGTTCACCTGGATACGTGACTCGTCACCTGTCACGTTTCCCTGAGCATCGACAGGTTTGCCGATGAAGAGATAGATGACACCCGACTTTCGTGCCTTCTCCAATTCTGTACCCTGTGGCACCTGATAGCGCACCATCGGCTTGACTTCGCGCATGTGGGTGACTATCATGAAGAAAAACAGAACGGTGAAAATCAGGTCGGGCATAGCTGCCATATTCAAAGCTGGCACGCTACGGTCACGCATCGGTTGGAAGCGACGGCCTGCCCCTCCTTCAGACGACTGGAAACGACTCATTGGCCACCTCCTTTCGCCATGCCCTCGCTGATGCGCTGGGGGTAACGTTCCATGATGGCATCGTGCTCGGCCTGTGTACACTGGCTGAACGGATGCCCATACTGCTGACGGGCCATTTTTTCACGCAAAGTCCTGTAAGCCGCCACTACCGTGTTCTGCATCTCAAAGTAGGCATGATAGCTGGTCTTACGGTCTGTCTGCACAGCGATCATGTGACGATCGGTCTGGCGTGAGGCCACAAAACGCTCCACCTGCTCCTGCAACTCGGCATGGGTCACGGGCTGGTCGTCACAGAATAGCGAGTCGTGGGCGTTAATCGTAATCTGCAGTACGTCGCTGCGATGGATGTCACGCTGTTCCTGCTGTTGCTCGTCCACAGGAGGAAGCTTACGCCCCAGTCCCTTGTCGCTGTCCATCGACGAAGTCACCAGAAAGAATACCAACAGCATGAACGAGATGTCTGCTGTTGACGTGGTGTTGAGTTCGGGAACACCCTGGTGTCTGCGACGGAACAACATTGCCTTAACTCTTACGGTTGTTTAGCCAATAGGAACGTACAGCAGACACGATAGTCGCCACGATAGCCACCGTTACGACGATATACATCAGCCAAAGCATCACTTCAGCCATGAGAAAACTTCCTGCTTCAGCCATTTTAATTCTTGTTTTTGAGTTTTGTGACGGAATCCATAAAGGTAATGGCACTTTCCTCCATCTGGGCGGTGAGGTGCTCTATCTTTGAGAGAATATAATTATAGAAGAACTGCAGCACAATGGCTACGATGATACCGAAGATGGTGGTAATCAGAGCCACCTTCATACCCTCGGCCACAATGGTCGGACTGATGTCGCCAGCCGTCTGGATGCGGTCAAAGGCCATCACCATACCAATCACTGTTCCCAAGAATCCCAGCGATGGCGCAACAGCAATAAACAGGCGGATCCACGTACACCCTTTCTCCATCTTCGAAATCTGTACCATACCATAGTTGGTCAGCTGACGGTCTATCTGCTCCAGCGGCTCCTTGATGTGTAACAGACCCTGATAGCAGATGCTGGCCACTGGTCCGCGGGTATCACGGCAAAGCTCCTTGGCACCTTCTACATCGTTCTGTTCCAGACGGGCATCGACGTCATGCATGAATTTGCGGCAATTGATTTCCGACAGCGTCAGGTAGATGATGCGCTCAATGCAGAAGGCCAGACCCAGCACCAAAGCCAGGGCCACCAGCGACATAAAACCTGCCGAGCCTTCAATGAACTTCCGCTTCAGCTGTTTGTGGAGCCCTCCGCCCTCTTCAGCACCTGTCTCCTCCATGCCGCCTAACTCGGCATCGATGGCAGCCATAGCAGAGTCTGCCGACAATGCAGGCGCTGTCGCTGTGTCGTTCTTTACCAATTCTGTTGAATCCTTGACTGGAGTCTGCTGAGCCTGTGCTGCAGGCGTCACAAACAGCAATGCCGCCAAGAGGAAAAAGAATATCAGTCTATTCATATTTGCGTTAAAAAGCGTTCTATTTGGCCGCAAAGGTAGTAAAAAATGCAAGAATGTAAAAATGTAATAATGTAAAAAAGCAAAAAGACGAATGGTTTTCTATCAAATTAATGTTATTTAACCCATGATACCACGAATAGTTTGCACATTATTTGTATTTTTGCAATCACAAATCTGAATACAACTATTAATAAAGAGACAAAACTATGAGTAACATCAAACTTGACATCACAAAGGCTGCTTGTTTCCTGGAGGCAGGCGCCGTGAAGGCTTTCGAGCCAAAGGTAAAAGAGGCACAGAAGGCATTGGAAGAGGGGACTTGCCCTGGTAATGACTTCCTTGGTTGGTTGCATCTGCCCAGCAGCATCACCCCCGCATTCCTTGACGAGATCCAGGCCTGCGCCAATACGCTGCGCCAGAACTGCGAGGTCGTAGTCGTTGCTGGTATTGGTGGCTCTTACTTAGGAGCCCGTGCCGTCATCGAAGCCTTGAGCAACTCGTTCGGCTGGCTCATCCAGGATGGAAAGAACCCTGTGGTTCTTTATGCAGGTAACAACATCGGTGAGGATTATCTGTTTGAACTGACTGAATACTTGAAGGGCAAGAAGTTTGGCGTCATCAATATCTCGAAGTCGGGAACAACCACTGAGACCGCTCTCACCTTCCGTCTGCTGAAGAAACAGTGTGAGGCCCAGCGTGGCAAGGACGAAGCCAAGAAGGTCATCGTAGCCGTAACGGATGCCAAGCGTGGTGCTGCACGTACCTGCGCTGACAAGGAGGGTTACAAGAGCTTCATCATCCCCGACAACGTGGGTGGTCGCTTCTCTGTGCTCACACCAGTAGGTCTGCTGCCTATTGCCTGTGCCGGTTTTGACATCAAACAGCTGGTGGCCGGTGCTCAGGATATGGAGAAGGCCTGTGGCAAGGACGTTGCCTTCGACGAGAACCCTGCTGCACAGTATGCTGCCGTTCGTAATGCTCTCTATGGCAAGGGCAAGAAGATTGAGATTATGGTGAACTACCAGCCCAAGCTGCATTTCGTCAGCGAGTGGTGGAAGCAGCTGTATGGCGAGTCTGAGGGTAAGGACAAGAAGGGTATCTTCCCTGCAAGCGTTGACTTCACCACCGACCTGCACTCGATGGGTCAGTGGATTCAGGACGGCGAGCGCACCATCTTCGAAACGGTCATCTCGATTGAGGAGCCTGAGAAGAAGCTTTTGTTCCCTGAGGACGAAGAAAACCTCGACGGTCTGAACTTCCTCGCTGGAAAGCGTGTCGATGAGGTGAACAAGATGGCTGAACTGGGTACCCGTCTGGCTCACGTCGACGGTGGCGTGCCCAACATCCGCATCAGCGTTCCCAAACTCAATGAGTACTACATCGGACAGCTCATCTACTTCTTCGAGATTGGCTGTGGCATCAGTGGTAATGTGCTGGGTGTCAATCCGTTCAACCAACCTGGCGTGGAGGCCTATAAGAAGAATATGTTTGCCCTGCTTGACAAACCTGGCTACGAGGAGGACAGTAAGGCGATTAAAAATCGCCTCTTAAATGAGAAATGAGAAGTGATAAATGAGGAATGAAAATGAAAAATTAGAAATGACAGCGGTGCATGATGTTGCGCAGCTCATTTCTCATTACTCATTACTCATTTCTCATTTCAAGGAGAAACACGGCTTTGGGGCGTTTTGCCCCAAGGCCGTGCTTTTCGATATGGACGGCGTCATCTATGACTCGATGTCGAACCATTCCGTCAGTTGGCACGACGCCATGAAGGACTTCGGACTCGACATGCCTTACGAAGGAGCCTACGTCTATGAGGGTATGCGTGGCGTAGAGACCATCAAGACGCTGGCCCGCCAACAGTGGAACAGGGAGCTGTCGGATGACGAGGCTCAGGAGATGTATGCCCACAAAGCAAAGCTGTTTGCGCACCAGTGTCAGCTGACGCCAGCCAACATTATGCCAGGCATCAAGACATTGATGCAGCAGATTAAGGCCGACGGGCTGAAGATATGCGTGGTGACAGGCAGTGCACAACACGCCTTGCTCGACAAGCTGTTGATAGACTTTGAAGGACTGCTCAGCGAAGAACTCATCGTGACGGCTTTCGACGTAAAACACGGCAAACCTGACCCCGAGCCTTATCTGATGGGTATGAAAAAATGTGGCGTTGAGCCTTGGGAAACCATTGTGGTGGAAAATGCGCCCTTAGGTGTGCAGGCCGCAGTAGCTGCACATTGCTTCACCATTGCCGTCAATACGGGACCACTGCCCGACAAGCAGTTGGCTGACAAAGGAGCCAACCTGATATTCCCCACGATGACAGCACTTAGCGAGGCGTGGCATCAGGTCGTTAGCCATTAGCTGTAAGCCGTAAGCTGTAAGCCGTAAGCCAAATGCTAAAAGCCAAAAGCCATATCAGACACCGTCTTCGTCGTATTCCTTCTCGTTGTTACCAGCCTCGTCCGAACTGGTATCCATCTGCGTGTCCAGTTTGACTTCCAAGTTGCCCATACGCGACAGGCGCATCACCAACGGCATGTATTCATCTGTCTGCGGATGACCTACACTGGCAGCAAACACCAGCCAGTCGCCATCGGCTTTGTCAAACACGATGCCTTCCAGAATTCCCGTCTTACGGAAATCTTCGTTGACATACTGCGCAAAGAACGGTTTCGTAAACGTGCGGTTGAAGAATACCGAACCGTCGCTGCGCGATACCGTCACTTTAAACACGTTGTCGACAAACTTCTGACCCGTCTCGTCCTCCACCATAGGCAGCGAGTCGCTTGGCTGACGATGAACAGTGACATGATAGGTCTTGCCGATCCATTCCACATCACGGCTGTCATTATACTCCTGCATTTTTATAGGTGCAGACGGCTTGACTTCTACCACGCGCTGTGTAATGATATCGTCACTCTTTTTCTTTTCAGAACATGCTGCCAGCACCAGCGCCAAGGCCGTCATACCAGCTGCAAACAACAGTTTTCTCATAATGGTTTTTATTATTTCCTTTGCAAAGGTACGAAAAGTCGAGAGAAATGCAAAAGAAAAACGAGAAAAAAAAGAATATCCCGCCATTCTCGGCGGGATATTTTGTTGTCCTGATTATCTTTTTATTCAAAAGGATGCTACCAATTTTAGATTATTGGCACGCTTGCCCTCTAAAACACAATTGTTAACCTAATCAATTTTATGACTGCAAAGTTACGAAAATGTTTAGTCTAATTTCAAATATTTTAGATAATTACTTGCTTTTTGAGTTTTTTTAGCTATCTTTGCCAACAGTTTAGAACAAAATAAGAATAAAGTAAGAATGCGTAGCCCATTTCTCATTTGCGCCATCAGCGCGTTGCTCTGCTGTTCGTGCGAAAGCAAAGAGAGTCCGGTGGAGGATCCTGCCGTTAACGACTCTGTCCCTAATCTGGTGGTACAGGTACAGAAATGTTCCAAGCTGTACACAACCGAGTATCATATCCATAAGATTGTTACTCACCATGACGTGCTGCGTTTGAAGGGTAGTCTGCTCACCAAGGATATCGATATCCCATTGCCATTGGGCGAGCGCAAGATTGCTATCCCCATGGATGCTACATTGAAGGGCTACATCGACTTCTCTGATTTCTCGGAAGACAACATCGAGCGCAATGGTGAGCGCATCACCATCCTGCTCCCTGACCCCAAAGTGGTGATGACCAGTTCAAAGATCAACCAGAAAGAAGTTCGTGAATATGTGGGGCTGACGCGTTCGCATTTCAGTGACCAGGAACTGACCAATTACGAACAGCAAGGGCGCAAGGCCATCCTGAACAGCGTTCCAGACTTAGGTATCGTACAGATGGCTCAGCAGAATGCCGCCCGTGTACTGGTTCCCATGCTGATGGAGATGGGCTATAAGGAAGAGAATATCACCATTGCCTTCCGTAAGAATCTGGACATCATGCAACTCATCAACTCTAATCTGGAAGCTGTAAGCCGTAAGCAATAAACAATAAGCACTATGAAACGCAACCCATTTCTCCTTTCCTTTACCTCCATTATCATTTACTTTTTGGTGGTCCTCCTCGCCGTGGGCGTCGTCGTCTGGCTGCTTCATGCTGTCAAACAGACTGAGGTCAGCATTGTCACCGACCAGCATATCGACCTCACTCCCGAACAAGTGACCAGCATCAAGGCCATTGGCGAATGGGAGTTTCTGGCCATCGCCAACGAAGAACTGGTAGATACTGTCAGGAAACGGCTCCTCAAAGATGACCATCTGGCACGCATCTATTACGGCACTCTACGCCTGGGCATCAACATGCATCAGGTAAAGCCCGGCTGGATAGCACCCTCAGGCGACAGCATTGAGGTGACACTGCCTAAGATCGGACTGCTGGACCGTGACTTCATCGACGAGGCACGCACCAAGAGTTTCTTCGAAAGTGGCAGCTGGTCGCACGAAGACCGTGAGAAACTCTACCATCAAGCCTACCAGAAGATGCTGAACCATTGTCTGACTCCCGAGAACCTGCAGCAGGCCCGGCAAAATGGTGAAGAACAGTTCCGAAACATGATGAAGACAATGGGCTACGAACATATCCTGATCCGTTGGGAGGAGTAAGCCATGATGATAGAACCGATAGCATATTTCAAGTCACCGTTCACGTCGAAATTCGGCATCCCCAGGCAGAGCGGCATTGTCAACGAGTTACGTGGCACCATCGTGTTCACGGACTCCTACCGACAGGCAGAAGCACTGCGTGGACTGGACGATTACGACTATCTGTGGCTGATATGGGGATTCTCAGAACATGTCGATGCCGAGAAACATGCCACCGTACGTCCGCCACTGCTGGGAGGCAACGAGCGCATGGGGGTGTGGGCAACACGGTCACCCTTCCGCCCGAACAACCTGGGACTGTCGTCGGTGCGTATCGCTTCCATCGACTTCAGCAAACCTGCCATCGAGGTGCTGGGAGCCGACCTGATGGACGGGACACCGATTTACGACATCAAACCCTATCTGCCTTATGTCGACAGCCACAGTGAGGCTCGTGGCGGTTTTACGGAACAGCACAGCTGGCAGCGTTTACAGGTTGATATCCCCTATGAGTTCAGCCAGCGTCTGTCAGAGCCCGACTTACAGGCCTTGCGCGAGACGCTGTCATTAGATCCTCGTCCACATTATCATGATGATGAGCGTGAGTATGGCATGCCGTTTATGGGATGGGACATCCGCTTCCGTGTGTCGCAGGGCGTCCTACACGTCCTTCAATTTTCTCAAAATAGCAGGAGTCGCCTATAGCTTCTTTATCACCCCACTTGAAGCCTTCTTCGGGAGCAAGGGATGGCACTTTCGAGGGTCGCGAGAGCCTGTTATGGGGGGTAAAGTGCCATCGGGGCGGCTCGAAAGTGCCATCGGAGCGACAGCAAAGCATTATCCGGACAACCCATAGAAGGCATCGCTACAAAACACTCGTTCATCACCCATCACCCATCACCCAAAACACCCTAACACCCTAACCCGCCCCCTCTCAATCCCTCTGTACATCGGACTTTGATGCGGGTTAAGGTATAGGCCGACACCCTAACCCAGGGTTAACCCCACCTTAACCCATCAGCAATACCACACATCTTGCTTTACTTACACTTGATGTTCCTGAATTGCCACGTGGTTGCTGGCTCGATAAAATGGAACTCATCAGTTTCTTCGGGCAGTGCAGGGAAAATCAGGACGAAACGAAGCTTCTGGTAAGTCCAGGGAATATAGGTTCTCGCTGGAGCTGTTGAGATATTCTCGGTAGCCTCCAAAGTCAATTTATCTCCCTTATTGCCCATGATAAAGCTTTTGTCACTCACGGAAGCCCAGTAGTTGGCAAATGCAGCCTCAATCTCAAATTCCAGACGTGTCTCCTTGTCAGAACAAGCCACACGCACAATCCTGGTTGTCGTTTCCTTCTTGTTCACGTACACTGGGTTCTCGCGAACATATCTGTATTGTGAATAGTCGGGCAGGATGGTCTTGGCATTGTTCAGAATGCTCGGGCCGTCTTCCGTGCGACCTGCCTTCACGTAAAGGTCGTTGATCTTACGGGTAATCTGACGCTGGTCGGAATAATCGTACTTGCAGTTCAACTTGGCAGCCTCCTCATATTTGTTGAGGGCATCCTCCCAGCATTCACCCTCCTCGTAGCCTTTAGCACTCTCCATAGCATCCTTGAAGCTCTGCTCGAACTGTACCTTCTCCTGGGCATGGATCTCCGTCTGCATCTTACGCTTAGCCGATTCTATATTACGATTGATAGCATCAGAAGTCGATGGAGTTTTCCGGTTGCCCCACTGTTGTGCCTGGGCCGGCATGAATGTCAACAGGCCCAATGCAAATAGAAATAAGTTCTTTTTCATAACCGTCTTTAGTAATTGTTGTTAATAATTTGCCTCAAAGGTACTCAAAAAAACAAAGCTTGCAAGGTCAAAATCACCTCGAGCAAAGTGAATCACGCTGCAAAGATACGATTTTTTTCTAAACGCCAAAAACTTTTCCATAAAAATCTTTTAATACTTCTTGATGGGGTCGTGAGGACGACCGATTGTTTCGACTGCAAAAGTAAGCAATATGTCAAATCAATAACAAGAACGATAAGGAACTACTTCTTGCTTTTTTTCTTGTCTTCCTCGGCAGGCATGACAGTGATGCGGCGATTGGTGGGGTCTTGCATGACGTCGCGAACAATATCGGAGACCTGTTGTTTCAGTTCGTTGATGAACTGCTGGGCATCGTACTTCTGATGCTCGATGTCGCGCAGCTTCTTTTCCCAGATGCCGGTGAGCTCGGCACTTTTCAAAAGCTCTTCATGAATGAGATCTATGAGTTCTGTACCTGTTGGTGTCGGGGCTATACTGGTACGAATGCGCCTGATATAATGACGTTTGAATAATGTTTCAATAATTGCAGCTCGCGTTGAAGGACGTCCAATTCCATTTTCTTTCATTGCATAGCGCAATTCTTCATTATCTACGAATCTTCCGGCTGTTTCCATTGCTCTAAGCAGTGTAGCCTCAGTATATGGCTTTGGGGCAACAGTCCATTTTTCTGTTAAGGTAGGTGTATGCTCTCCACTCTCTCCTTTAGTAAATGCCGGTAGTATTTTATCTTCTTCTTTCTTCTTGTTTTCGTTTTCTGTGCTTTTTGGCTCTTTAGGATATACAAGATGCCATCCAGGCTCTATGATGGTTTTTCCTGTAACTTTGAATTCAATGTCATCAACAAGTCCAAGAACAATAGTCTGAGCAAATTTGCAGTCAGGATAGAATACCGCAATAAAACGACGTGCAATGAGATCGAAGACATTTCTTTCTGCGTCACTAAGTCCTTGAGGAATGACGCCTGTAGGGATAATGGCGTGGTGGTCGGTGACCTTCGAGGAGTCGAAGACTTTCTTTGATTTTGGTAAGGGCTTACCTCCTAAAGGCTTAATTAACTCTGCATATGGAGCAATTCCACCGAACTTAACTTGAAATAACCCATTCATTGTTTGCGGACATTTAGGATAAATGTCATCGGAAAGAAATGTTGTATCAACACGAGGGTATGTCGTGTATTTTTTTTCGTATAGACTTTGAATAAGGTTAAGCGTCATTTCTGCAGAGTAACCATATTTCTTATTGCAGTCAACTTGCAGTGACGTTAGGTCATATAAGGAAGGAGGAGCCTCTTTCCCGTTCTTTTTTTGAATGTTTGTTATTGTAAAAGGCTTTCCTGCTATGCATGCTAAAGCTTTTTCTGCTTCGTCTTTGTCTGTAAAACCTCTTTTTGATTGTCCCTTTTTCTCTTTTCCTTCTTCTGTCTCATTTTCTTTTTCTTCGTCATCATCTTCTTTAATGACAGCCGTAAACGTGGTGTCACGATAGACGGTGGCGAGCACCCAGTAGGGTTCGGGCTTGAAGTCGTCGATTTCCTTCTGACGGTTGACGATGAGGGCGAGGGTGGGGGTCTGCACACGACCGATGGAGAGCACCTGCCGGTTCTGGCCGTACTTCAGCGTATAAAGTCGCGTGGCATTCATGCCCAAGAGCCAGTCGCCAATGGCACGACTCAGTCCTGCCATGTAGAGTGGCTGGTAGTCCTGTTGGTCTTTCAGATTTTGGAAACCCTCGCGGATGGCTTCGTCGGTCATCGATGAGATCCACAGACGACTGACGGGACACTTGGCTCCCGCCTTCTGCATCACCCAGCGCTGGATGAGTTCACCCTCTTGTCCGGCGTCACCGCAGTTGACGATGCGTTCGGCCTGCTGCATCAGCTGTTCGATGATGGCAAACTGTTTGGTGATATGGTCCTGGTCGATGAGTTTGATGCCAAAGCGCTCAGGAATCATGGGCAACGATGTCAGACTCCACGCCTTCCACATCGGCGTATAGTCGTGGGGCTCTTTCAGCGTACACAGATGTCCGAAGGTCCATGTCACCTGAAAACCGTTGCCTTCCATATAGCCTTCATGGCTTGAGGTGGCGCCGATAATGCGGGCTATGTCACGCGCTACGCTGGGTTTCTCTGCAATACATACAATCATACGAGGTGCAAAGGTAGTGCAAACCGAACGAAAAACCAAATTAATTTGTGTTTTTCTGAGGTGCCGCTGCAATTGTTCTTATTCCATTTTTCGCACACCAAAGTCCTTGCGATAGGCATCGTTGATGATGCGACTGGCTTTCTGACCATCAAAATGAGTGGGGCCGATGATGAACTCGGGCACGTTGAAAGAAAAGAAACGGTCGCGATAGAAACGGCGAGGGTTTCTCTGGGGCAGCATGAATGCCTTGCTGACAGTGCCCTTGGTATCGACGTGACAGAAATAGGGTCGTGTGAAGAGTCCGTCGTCGCGGCGTGAGCTGAACACGAGCCAGCGTGAGTTGGTGCTCCAGTTGTGGAACGACTCCGTATCGTCGGAGTTGGCCTCTGTCATGGGACGGCTCTCGCCTGTAGCAAGGTCGAGCAACCAGAGGTCGGCCTCATGGTGCCAGATGCTGAACTGTCCGTAGTCGGAAAGCGTGTAGCACAGGAAACGTCCGTCGTAGGATGGACGAGGGAAGGAGATGGAAGAGCCTCCCCTGACCCCTTCCAAGGAGGGGAGAGCGTGTGACGCAGCATCGATGATGGTTTCTATATGGTCGCCAAACTGGCCTGTAGCTGGGTCGAAATCGATGCGGCAGAGGTTATAACGGATGGAGTCCAAGCCTTCCCCCGCCCCCTCCGACTGGAGGGGGAGTCCTAAAGCTGCACAGAAATAGATGGAACGGCCGTCTGCCGAGAATACAGGGAAAGTCTCGTAGATGGAGTCCTGCTTGACCAGGGGCGACAGCAACAGCTCGTTTTTCTCGACGTCGTAGACCTGTAGGTCGGAAGCGGTGTCAAAGACCTCGATACGGTTGCGGTTGGCACTATGGAACAGCTGGCTCGTGGCGTTGGTGGAATAAGCGATATAACGGCCTGACGGATGCCAGTAGGGATAGACGCAGAAGCCGAGTGTCTGGTCCGTCTTGGTATTGTAGGCGATCAGTTCTCCCTCCCTATCTGGGAGGGACGGGGTGGGGCTCTGACGCAGCAGGGTGGCACCGTGTGGTCCACGGATGTGAAGGCTCATATCGGCAGGATTGCCACGATTGAAGCTATGGCAATTGACGCAACCCTCAAACTGCGTATTCTCAATCAGTGGGCGTTCATCGAACGAGGACAGATCACGTTCGTAAATACCCATCTTGCTCCACACCTCGTAGCCTGGCTCGATGAGACGATAGCAGAGACCGTAGTCGATGCTGTCAGGACTCACGTAGATGGAGAAGGGACGCCAGGTGTGCCAACCATCGTCATACTTGGCTGAAACGGTGACGGTGAGCGAGTCGCCACGATTCCCGGCAAGCAGGGTGTGCCAGTCGTCAATGTCGAAGTCGACGGCATCGTCGCCCTGGCTCTGCAGGCTGTGTCCGTGACGGTCTGTGATGACGGCATCGATACGCAAGGCCTGCTCATCGGCCATCGAGAAATTGAGAGGGGCGATATTCACGGGTATGGTAACACCGAGGTAGTCGGGATAGATTTGAGGCTGGGCAGCCTCCTGCCTTGCATCGCTGACCGTCTCCGTGCAAGCTGCCAACAGCCAACAGCCAACAGCCAACACCAAACACCTTATTATATATATCATCTCTTTCATCTTACATCATACATCTTACATCATACATCATACTTCATACATCATACATCTTCCCTCTTACTCCTTACCTCTTCCATCAGTTTAGTGTAGCCTTCACGATCACCCGTCAGCATATAGTAGGCCAAAAGATACTGGAGGGCCACATGATTGTCCGGGTTGCTGTAATAGAGGCTTTCGAGCATCTCAGGCGTCGTGTGGTCGCTGAAGTAAAAGTCCTCACCGTAGGCACACTTCCGCAGACGTCCGTATTCGGGATGCTTGGCAATGGCCTCTTCATTGCCCAAGAGCGGCAGTGTCTCATTGGCCCAGTCGCGATAAAAGAGGGTCTTCTGCAGCGCCGTGAGATATTTGCGCGCCACCTCGTAACTGCCGATAATCAGGTTGGTCTGTGCCAGTCGCTTATAGCATCGGCCACTCTTCTGGAAGTCGAGAATGGCTTCCTGAGCCTCGAATACCGTGCGCTGGGCGACATATATCATACCCAACTGATAGAAGGCCTCGGCAGTAGGCAAAGGACTGGTCGCATCGCTCTGAACATCGGGCAGCAGACCAGCAATGCCGTTCTGGTTATAGTCGGACAGATGGTTGACGAGCTGGCCGTGCATGGCCAAGGCCAGATTCTGTACTGTCACACCAATCTGGTTGTTAGGCTTTTCGGCATTGACAGTTTCCAGGATGCGGTTCCATTGCTGGTGACAGGCCATGAAGTTGTATTGCATCACCTTCTCAGCCTTGAAATTGGCACCTTTCCACACGATAGTTCCCATGATGGCAGACACAACAATAAACGAGGAACGAGGAACGAGAAATGAGAAATGATTCTGGCAGAAACGGACGAGGAAGGGAAGGATGACGGCAGAGGCCCATGCCACATAGAGCAGCGTGGGGAATATGGTCGGATAGCGATAGTAATGGCTACCACCGAAGGCTATCCAATAGAGTACAAAGAGAGTGATTACGATGGCGATGCGTTGCGTCCACCCTTTCAACTGGACAAGTCCCCAAATGGCAAGTTGCGTGAGCAGGACGGCCCAGACGCCTCCTAATAGCGCATGTTCATCGAGCAGGAAGATCCAGAGCAAAAACGACGGAACGAAAGACAGACCATAGAGCCAACCCCAATTTACTAAACGCAGTGTCAGCAGCTGTATCAGTGAGAGCAGTACTGCAATGATGAAGGCACCCACCCAGGCAAACAGGAAGAACTGTGTGCAGAAGCGTCCCAGCAGGTCTGCAACACCACCTGGCAGGCGCACTATCTCCCACACATAGTTGCTGTCGAAAAGAAACAGCTGATATTGCTCCTGATAATGCAGATGGTGCGGATAGACCAGTCCGAAAAAGAGCAGGACGGCCACACCGAAAAGGAACGTATATATATAATGTAAATACTTCATTCGAATACCTTACTGAATTCGTTGACACTTATTTTGACAGGCTCAACCATAAACTCTGGACGGTTATAGCTTTTTAGGAGGAAGGTATTTTGTTCCGGGTCTTCTTGTGGTAACAGGAAGGCCTTTCCTACTTTTCCATTGTTGAAATAAGCAAAATAGACACGGCTATAGTTACCATCGTCACGACGACTGGCACACATCATCCAATGGCCATTGCTCGACCATGAAGGATAACTGTCCGAATAGTTCTCGCTGTTGAGAAGGGTGAGGTCAATGGGCGATGAGGTTTCCGCAGTAAGGGGCGTGCCTGTAAACTTGTCTATCGGAATACAAACAATGTCGGCATCATGGTGCCTGCTATGGAAACAGCCATACTGCCCCAAGGCAAACAACAGATAGTGACCATCAGGACTGATACGTGGCAAGGTGGCACTCTTATCGGATGACGCTGCATCAAAGACGAGTTCCTCTTCACCGAAATGGTGAGTAGCAAGGTCAAACGAACGGCGATAGATGTTGTATTGTATCTTCTGATAGGTCGACGTGATATCTTTGCCACGTAACTCTTCAGGTAGTGGAACAGACTTACAATAATAGAGATATTTACCATCAGGCGACCAAGTAGGATAGACCTCCAATAGCGTGGAATCGTTGCTAACGATGCTTACTGAATCAGTTTTCACATCGTAGAGAATCAGGTCGCTGGCAAGATCGAAAACCTCGATTTTGTTAGGATGTGCTGTATGAAAAGCCTGACGTGTTTTGTTGGTCGAAAAGGCAATCAGCTTGGCGGTAGGATGCCATGCAGGATAAACACCTGAAGAGATTGTGTAGTCGCGCTTTAGGTTGACTTTTGACACCTTACCGTCATTCACCAAAACGGTACCACCATTAGAAAGACGCACATGGAAGAGCATGTTGTCCGTCTTGTAGTTTTGGTAGCTATGACAGTTGATACACTGCCCCTTTGACTTCTCATTACAGGTAATCTCGTTGTTGAAAATCTGTGTTTCCTCAAATGAGGTAAGATTGCGTTGGGCAATCTCCATAAAGCTCCACGCTACATACGATGGTTCGATAAGACGATACGACAGATATTCGTCGATGGGCTCTTTGGCTACATGTATCTCAAAGGGATTGAACGACAGCCACTCGCCATTCTTTTCTCCCCATACTTCAACCTTGAGGCTCTTTCCCTTTGAAGCTTTGAGCATAGCATGCCACTCCTCCTCAGGAATCTGGACCTTTACACCGTGGCCGTATGTCTGCTGCTGACCATCGGATGTGATGATACGAGCTATGCACGCTTCATACTCATCAGTTGGAAGCATGAAGTTGAGAGGAGCGATATTGCAAGGCACGGTAACATTACAATAATCAGGAAAAATGGCAGGCAAGCACTTGGTATCTTTTGATGATGAAGGCACATCTGGATGCCGAACACACGATGACAAGAGTAGCAAGACTGCAACAACAGACAGTATACAGGTATATCTTTTCATTATTATATTATGATGCAACTTCATTATCTTTTCTGTCAACCATATTAGAATATTGTCTTCCGAAGAAGTAGTAATACCAATAAGTATTTCCCCATTCGTCACGCATTTCCCCAGCAACCTGTCCAATGGTCTTTCCTGGCTTTACAAGCCTTGCCATAACCTCCAAGAACTGTTTATAGCGATTATAAACAGTCTCTTCAACGGGAATCATCATGCGCTTTTCTTCTGGAGCCTTATCCATAAACAAGATATAAGCCTCCTGCGCATGAACAGGGAATAATTCTCCTTCATGCAATTTCAAGTATTTACGCAGCGATGGCCAAAAACAAAGAGGATCGCATCTTAGCAGAGAATAGAATAGCGCCTGTTCCGAGGCCACTTTACTATCGGATTCATACCATAGGCAGACACTATTGACAATATAACTTGCAGTATTCTCAATACCGGAAATCTCATCAGGGTAAGAATGCTGCAGTTCTTTTACTTTTGCAGTGACTGGCGCTGGTTGCCAGTTGCCATAAAATGGATAATGATGTAATATAGCCATATAGCGTTCTAACAGTTTGTGATCTCCTGTTGCCAAAGCACAACGTGAAAGCATCTTCAAATAGAACGGAGAAAAACCATATTGAATAGCCATCTCGAAGTTCAAACGGATAGACTCATTCATCATACCATAGTGGTAATATATTAATGGGGATACTATACTTAGAAAGCTGACATGGAGTGAATCTGGGTTATCAAATGGATAACTGATATTTCCACTCTTAAACGAGCGATTGAGTAAACCACCTTCATTTGCCAGAGCCACATTCTTGAGAAAAACCATCGTAGTTGTAGGCTTATCGGTCTTTTCTGCCAAGCTAAGCACCTCCTTCCAGTTATCATTTTCAGAATAGCGTACCATACGCATCTCGTCAATGTAGTTCTGGTCGTAGAACATTTGTGACGAGGTGAAGCCAATGCCTGCAACAGCACAGAATACAGGCACGACCCACTTAAACGTTAATCGAGCCAGAATACTGCTAACCAACGGAATAAGCGCAGAGACAGCTGCAAGCACCCAGAACGGAATAGAAAGTTGTTCACTTTTGTCAAGTGCATTTTCAATGCGAGGGAAACCTGCCCATACCACTTCGTCGAACTTCATATTCGAATAGAACTGTGTATGCCAAATGGCAGCAGTAAAGAGTAGCAGGACAATGCCTACAAGCTCACGCCAAGAAGGTTTTTCAGAAAGTATCAGACATAGTATAAAAAGCAAAGCAAACCACCCCAGCACAGGATAGGTGCAAAAGGCAAATAGATACCATAGAATATGCCATTTGCGAGGGGTACAACGTGCTGCCCACAAGAGTAACAGCATGATGAGATATGCTACGGACTGCGAGAACCAATAACCTCTGATGGTAGAGATATAAATCCAATATCCCAAATCGACAACAGAGGTGAGCAGGCAAGCTACAGGCAAGAGCATCAGCGCGGAGGCACTTCCCTGTAACTGGAATGCTTTGGTACCCACAAGAAAAATGAGCGTCCATATCGTCACTAATACACCAGCACCAACTGCTGGTACATAGAAAAACTGTGTGAGCCAAGCACCTATATACTGCATAAGGCCAAAGGGCTTCGATATGAGCGTATGGAAGAAAGGAGTTCCGAAGATGAATTCAGAACGGTCGTGAGCCGTATAGAGCACCTCCTTATTAATATATAATATGTATATAGCAAATGAAATGAAAGCCAACAGGCTTCCATAAAGAATAAAATATGAGAATTTGTTTGTCTTATTCATATATGTTTCTGAACTTTTCTATGCAAAGGTAGCAACTATATTTAAAATACCAAAACTTTTTCTTAGAAATCTTATCGTCTTCCATAACAGGTATTTGTTTTATATAATAGCAAAGAGAGCATTCGCTGTTAGTTGGCTGTGAAGGATTGACGAGTGGGAGCCCTGTGCTACGCCCATTGGTGTTATAAAGGTGTGTACTGCACTACTTATTGTATTTGTCATTTCCATAAATAGTGCTTGGCGGGCACGTAGTTTCTGCTCGTAGTCTTTAGTGATTATGTATGGCGTTGCACTGAACTTCATTTCTACCAAATGGATTATCTTATCAGCACGGTTGATAACCAAGTCAATCTGCGCACCTTTCCGGACGTCATCTTTCTTGGGTATAAAGCGCCATGACGAAGCCTCTGTTGCCATGCCCGATATACCTAATCCATGTTTGATGTGAGGTAAATGTCGCAAACAGACTTCCTCGAAAGTGAATCCTTCCCACGACTCTACGCCACGGTCAGTAAAGTGATGCTGCCAGTATTGCTCATCGCGCGTGTGATTATTTTCTACATATCGAAAATAGAACAGGGTATAGAAATCGCATAGGCGATAAAGTGTTTGCTTGTTCTTGTTGCCATATTGTGAATAGGAAACAATAAAGTCGCAACGTTCCAGATTATCAAGCATCTTTGTCAGTCCACCACCACTATAGCCCGTTAACTGTTCGATTTCAGTACGCACAAACCCTTGGCGTTTGGTAGCCAACAAACGCACAATGTTAATATACCGATTGGCCTTACGGAACAAGGCACTGTAGAGTTCGTTGAATTCGTCGCTCAAATCGCCGCCACGATGGAAAATCAGGGAATCTATATTCTCCGGGAGGCTTAAGTATGGACGCAGTAGACTAAGATAATAAGGTACACCGCCAAGTAGCATATAGCATTGAAGTATCTGGTAATCATCCCATTCGAATCCATGATCTTCGAGATAGGCCTTACACTCACTCAGATAGAATGGACGGAGATAGATGCGATGGGTGATACGATTATGTAGCCCACCTTGATTGTCTTCCAATTTTTCTTTCATCCAACTGGTAGCACTGCCACAAGCTATAAAAACGATATCATCGCGATTCTGTACCCAGTTGGCCCAGAAATATTCTAGTTCTGCCACAAACTCACTCCCTTGTGTATCCATCCATGGCATTTCATCAAAAAATAACACTTTACGGCTATCAGTGCAGTGCTCCAGATATTGCTCTAAGCATAGGAAAGCATCATGCCAACTATCCAATACTGCAATATCTTTATTACCTGAGAAACGCACCAATGCTTCACGGAAGTTCTGCAGTTGCACTTTCTTGCTTTGTTTGTGGGCACCTACATAATGAAATGTATAGGAATCATTGAAGAATCGCCGCACTAAAAATGTTTTGCCAATTCTTCGACGTCCATACATAACCACCAATTCTGAGCGACTGGAATCTAAAGCCCATTTCAGTTCCTCGCATTCGCGTTTACGGCCTATCAGTTTATCCATACCTGTATGCTTTGATATTTCCATTCGGGTGCAAATATAAGAAAAACATTTGAATAAAGCAAGCGTTTTTCTCCAAATCTATACCATTTACCACACATTTGGACAAAAATCAACATATTTTCATCCGAATCTATACCATTTACCACACATTTGGACAAAAACATACTTTACAGGAAACACTTCTTTGGTGCGAACAAATAAAGAGAGCATATCGTTTTGATATGCTCTCTTTTTGAACTATACCGATAAGGAATGATTATTCCTCATAGTAAACGGACTTGATAGTTACAGAACCACTAGTCATCATCAGGTCCAAGTCGTGTGCTGTAGCACCCTTAGCGCAAGTATTTGCAATTTCATCAGTGATTGGGAGTTCCCACAATCCTACAGAAAGTGTAACACCATCGGCAAAGGGACCATCCCACCATCCACTCATGATACGAACAGTACATCCATCAGGACCACCCCAAATGTGAGGACCTGCTTCTGCCTTAATGATATCAAAGATAAGAGTCTTCTTACCGAAGTAAACATCATCCGAAAGGAACGGGAAATACTTACCTTCACCATCACTGAAACGTCCAGCTGCGGCGTCACCAGGGCCGAGAACAGCTGCCGATGCTTCATCAGCAGCAGGGCCGAAGATATAAATCTTCTCAAGCGGATTGGTGATTTCCTGACAGTTGATAATCGCACTATCCTTCAGCACGGTACCATCGGCACAAAGAGCAGTAAGAACCACTTTATGCTCACCGAGCTTCATTTTCTTTGTTGCAAAATTACCAATAAAATCCTTGCCACCAATATTCCACACAGCATTAACTGCGGCTGAAGTCTGACAGGTAATAACATTACCATTTGCGCCACTAGCAGCCTTGTCAACGGAGATAATGGTCTTTGCCTTGAGCTCGTCAGCAGAAATGCTACCAGCATTGCTGATATCCTCATGAATAGGATCGCAAGCGGTGAATACGCAAGCTGCGGCAATAAGCAAAATTAAACTCTTTTTCATATCTTTTATTTGTTATAATTTTAATAAAGAACTTTATATGTCCACTCAGCAGCGGGAGTCTTGTCATCCCATCCTGGGTTCTGCTGCATCTTGTTATTCATCAAAGTAATCTGACGCTGAGGCTTGGGCAGGAAACCATTGGTGTCAGCGTAGCGCTTAGACCAAGAACAAGTCATGTGCTTTAAAATCTGAGACTTCTTCTTACCATAGCAGGTAATCTGCTTACCGTCCTGAGCCTGCAGGGCCTTAGCAGCGTAACAGTTCTGGCCACCGTCGATACCAGACCAACGGCGCATGTCGTTGAAACGAAGACCCTCTAATGCAAACTCCCAACGACGCTCATCCTGCAGAGCCTTCAGAGAGTATGAAGCGGTCAGAGGTACACCAGCACGCTTCTGAACCTGATTCATGTACTGAACATCACCAGTGAGCTCAGAAAGCATCAGAAGAACGTCAGCATAACGCATCAGATAGAAGTCCTCGAAGTGGTCACCCTGCTGCTTGTTGTCAAGAGAGCTGCTGGTATAACCTGGGCACTGAGACCACCAAGAATCATTATCGGCAGCACAAGCGTCAAGGTTGACTTCAGCATACTTCTTACAAGCATAGCCAGACTCCTCGTTGTCGTCCTTCTCGTAGGTATAGGCTTCGAGCTCGTTATCGAGGTCGATCATAGTACCAAGCTTACGAATGTCAGAATAGCCCTTACCATCGTTACCAGTTCTTTCAGCATCTGTCCAGTCATCCCAGATGTTGCATGAAGGAGTACCCTGACCCCAACCCTGGTTGAACGGATAAGTCTTGTCGCGCTTACCATTGTCGTTGGTAGCACCGTTACGCAGACCCCAGAAGCAAGACAGATAGTTAGAGTACATACGTGCATTGTTATATGTACCGCTAATAGCCCACTTAGAGGCGTTCAGGAACTGAATCTGGAAGATCTCCTCAGTGTTACCATTACCCATGCCAGGCTGGTCGAAGCAGTTCTCACGCTTCATGTCAGCGATGAACTCGTATGCATGGCCTACACCATCGTGAGCCTCATCCCAAAGATAGCTGTTAGAATACTGCCAGAGTGAACGGTAGTCCTCACAGAGTTTGTAACCACCTGTGGCAACGATGTCCTTAAGTGCAGCTACAACATCAGCTTTAGATATTTTTGTACCTGCTGGGCAACCCTCCTGTTCTACGAGGTCCATGGTAGCATCACCAGAAGAGAGGTCAGCCTGCTTCTTATAGAAGCCTGCCCAGAACATCCATGCACGTGCAATGAATGCTTCAGCAGTGAACTTGTCTGCATGGCCGGAGCCATTGGCTCTCTCAGCCTTCATGAGGTTCTTGGCAGAAACGAAGTCAGACAGAATCTGGGGATAGATAACTTCCTCAGCGCTTACCTGATTCTGCATGTCGTCAGTGATTACGGTAGAGGTGATCAGAGGTACATCGCCGAACAATTGGCTGAGCCACATGTAATAGAGGCCACGCATGAAGTAAGCCTCACCGAGCAACTGATTGCGCTGAGCCTTCTGAGCGTCAGTCCATTTTACGTTGTCGATAGTCTCAATCTGGTTGTTGGCACGTGAAATACCACCATAGAGAAGGATGAATTCCTGCTCATACTGGTTTGAACTTGCTGTCGTGAAATGATGCAGTGACTTATTGACATTGTCCTGCAAACCACCACTGCCGTAGCATTCGTCAGACATCATACACCACCAGTAGAAAGGATTGTTACAGACACCACTTTGGTCACCACCACCCAGCGTATTCATAATACTATAGGTAGCAGCATTCAATGCTTCCACATCTGCAGGCTTACCAGGGAATGTAGCTGCAGTCAACTCTGTAACGCGCGGATCTGTGTCCAGCATATCGTTACAGGATACAAACACAGTTGCTGCTGAAACAACTAATGCTGATAAAATATATTTCTTCATAACTATATTGTCGATTTAGAATTTAATGCTTGCACCAACCAAGAAAGTACGAGATGGCGGATAAAGACCCAGGTCGATACCAGATGCCCAGCCATTACCACCTGCTGAGTTACCTACCTCAGGATCCAGTCCGGTGTAACCGGTAAAGGTGCAGAGGTTCTGAGCCTGTACATAGAAACGGAGCTGCTGGAACGGACATGCCTTCCAAACATTCTTGAAGTCGTAACCGAGTGTAATGGTCTTAATCTTGAAGTAGTCTGCATCTTCCATGTAACGGTTTGATACCCAGTTCGTGTTCTCACTACCAGTACTTGAAATACGCGGCTGAGTGTTAGAGGTTCCCTCACCATACCAACGGTTCAGGATTGTGGTATCATAGTTCTGGTAAGGAGCATCACTGAATGAACGGTAAGAACGCATGATCTGCATACCGAATGCACCAGCACCGTTAATAGCGAAGTCAAGACCCTTCCAGTTCAAGCCGAGGTTAATACCAAGCATAACATCGGGGTTAGGATTACCAATCTCATGACGGTCGCAAGTTTCACCTTCTGCATAGGTAATCACACCATCACCATTCCAGTCATCCCAGATGCAGTCACCAGGCTGTGCGTTGTCAAGAACAGCCTTGCCATCAGCACGTGCCTGGTCAATCTGAGCCTGATTCTGCCAGATGCCGCTGTATGACATACCATAGAAGTAACCGATGGGCTTTCCTTCTTCTGCACGGTAGCAGTATTCAGTACCCTGTGAGAGTACACCGCTAGGACCATTGATGTAGTGGTTGTCGTTAGCGATACGTGTAACCTCGTTCTTGTTGGTTGTGAAGTTCACACCTGCGTTGTAGCTGAAGTCCTTGCCAATTCTGTCATTCCAAGTGAGAGCAATTTCAATACCGGTGTTCTTTACGTCACCACCATTGATAGCAGCAGGATTGGTACCATAGATGGCCAGCAGGTTACCAGCAATCAGCCAGTCCTTAGTGGTCTTCTTATACCAGTCGAAGTTTACGCCCAAACGGCTGTTCAGGAAACGAGCGTCGAAACCGAGGTCAAGCTGCTCAGAAGTCTCCCAAGTCAGGTCGGGGTTAGGTACGATGTTAGCGTAAGCACCAACATTAGGAGTACCTGCAACAGAAGTAGCCATATCAGAGCTGAACTTATAACCAGCGTCGCCAGCTTCACCTGACAAAGCGATAGTAGCCAGATACTGATACTTGTCGATAGAACAGTTACCGTTCTGACCCCAAGAAGCACGGATCTTCAAGAAGTCCAACCAGCTGCGAGTCTTCTCCATGAAGGGCTCATTGCTGATTACCCAACCTGCAGAGAATGAGGGGAATGTACCCCAGCGCTTGCCATCAGTGAAGATGCTGGAACCATCATAACGCAAGGTTACGGTAGCCATATACTTCTCGTTATAGTCCCAAGTCAGACGACCGAACCAAGAAGCGAGATACTCTTCATCATTGGGCTTACCAGTCAAGGTAGCATCGGGAGCATTCGTCAGCTTGATGTTAGACAGCCAAGCAGAATCCCAACCCTTCAGAGTTGCGAGCTGTTCGCCATAGTTAACCTTGTTTGATCCACCAATGTTGTAACCCCAAGCGGAGCTCTGGTAGCTCTGACCTACCATGGCGCTGATCTTATGACCGGCAATAAGAGGAAGGTCGTATGTCAGGGTGTTCTCAATAGAGTAGTTGGTGTTCAGCCAAGCACTCTGGCTCACGCTATAAACAGGAGATGTGGCATTACCATAACCAGAAGAGCGTGGCTCATTATAGTTGCGATATGCACCTGAACCCCAGTTGTAGTTGAACTGAGAGCGGAATCTCAGACCCTTGATAGGCTGGATAACAGCGAAAGCAGTAGCACTGGTGTTGATGTTGCGGCTTTCAGCCATTGAGTTGAAGCCACCCTTCATGAGGTTCTCCCAGGGGTTGCTGAACAAAGAAGCGTTCCAACCCTGACCATACTTAACAACACCGTCGAAGTCCTGATAGTAGTAGATTTCACCTTTGTCTGAGTACTGTGGTACGAGCGGACAAGTCTGCAACAGGCTGTGAATGTAGCTCCAGTACATACCGTCCTCAGCGAGGTCGTGGCTCTTGTTGTAGCCGATAGAGATGTTTTCACCGATGGTGATGACATCCAGATCCTTCACTCTGTACAGAACGTGGTCACTGTTGATACGGATGGTGTGACGCTTGTAGTAAGAAGCCATATCGGCACCCATGATACCTTCGTTACCGGTATAGGTGTAAGACATGGCGAACTTAGAACGGTCAGAACCACCAGTCAGAGTCAGTGAATGGTTGTGCTGCACGGCATTCTTGTTCTCGAATGCACCCCACCAGTCGGTACCTTCCCAACCATTATTAACCTTGTCGAGAATGTCCTGTGGCACGTAACCTGCCCAGTCCATCTTCTGACCAGAAGTATTGAAGGTGTACTCATCGATGATGGTCATATACTGCTTAGCATTGAGCAGCTGCGGGCGCTTGTAGGCGTTTGACCAACCGATAGCACCATTGTAGCTGAGCTCAATCTTACCAGCCTTACCCTGCTTGGTCGTAACCAGGATAACGCCGTTAGCAGCACGGGCACCATAGATGGCAGCCGAAGCAGCATCCTTCAGCACGTCAATACTCTCGATATCAGCAGGGTTGATGTCATCAAGACTACCACCAGCTACACCGTCAATAACATAAAGAGGTGTAGAGTTACCAGTGGTACCGATACCACGGATGTAAACCTTGTAACCCTTACCAGGCTGCGTAGATGACTGTGTGATCTGCACACCAGGCGTCTGGCTCTGCATGGCTTCAAGAGCGTTGGTGGTGTTCAGCTTGGCGATATCTTCACCCTTTACCTGAACAGTAGCACCTGTTACTAACTTCTTCTTCATGGTACCGTAACCGATGACAACCACGTCGTTCAGCGTGGTGTTGTCTTCCTTCAGAGTAATGTTAATAGTTGATTTTCCACCAACATTAACCTCCTCGGTCACATAACCTACGTAGGAGAAAACGAGGGTTGCGTTGGAGGCTGCTTTCACACTGTAGTTACCGTCGAAATCGGTAATACTACCTTCATTGCTTCCCTTTACTTTGACAGTGGCGCCGATAACCGGTTCACCAGCTTCGTCGCTCACAGTTCCCTTGACGATGCTCTGGGCGCTGGCATAAGACAGCGGGAGCATGCAAAACAGGAACAACAAACCTAAGGTTTTTTGTAACTTTTTAAAGTTCCACATAGATAAAATGTTAATTAATAATTATTAGTTGATAAAAATATATATAGTCACGCCTTTAGCTAATTTTACAATTTCGGGTGCAAATTTAACGTATTTATAAGTATAAGACTTTTTTGTATGTAACATATACTATTCGTAAACGTTTACGACCCCTTGATGTTACATATCGTAAAATAATTGTGCTAATTTGATAAAGAAAAAGATGGTTGACATCCTCTTGTCAATGAGTATTTCTTAAGGATTTTTCATAAAATGGCACGAAATTGATACAAAATAGGGGTGAAAATTCTGTCTTTGTAAACGATAGAAGGAGGGGTGAAAGACCTGACTTCACCCGTTTCTTGACTGAAGAAGGATGAGCGACGAGCCCATCCTTCTTCAGTTCGATGATGTGGTTGCCTTTTTAATAGGCATGGTCGTTGGCGATTTCCTGCTTGTCGAGCTTCTTCTTGTCGATCGACCACCAGGCATAAACGATATAGGCCAGGACGAAGGGTACCAGAAGACTGACGATTGCCATCGTGTTGAGCGTGAACTCACTTGAGCAGCTGTTGGCAATGGTCAGCGACGACTGCAAGTCTGCCGTGGACGGATAATAGGCTGTATTGTTCCATCCTGCACAGAGCAGTAGGGCGAGTACTACGAGTACGACACCGATGCCTGCTGGCCAGATGCCACCAACGTATGTCTTGGATGTAATGGTTTTGCCAATGGCATAGAGCACCAGGATTACACCTATTAATAATATAATAAGGAGATAGCACATGGAGAGGAAGTTGTTCAGGTACTTCATTGGCTCTATGAAGATAACGCCGGCCTCGTTGTAGGCATAACCGTCCTTCAACAGCAGATGGACCAGGTAGGCCACGAAGAAGATGAGGAAAGGTACGGCGGTGCCGATTAGACGTGTGGCGCCCCGTGAGCGGATGTCTTCATCGTTGACGTTGTTCATAACATAAAGGATTCCTAAAGCCCGAGCCAGAAACATCACGGCGAGTCCAAAGACGAGTACCCACGGATTCAGCAGGGCGTCAAGACCATGCGAGGCATTGGCCCAGCGAGAGATGATAGGTGTGAACGATGCGGGATCTATCAGATTACCCTTGGCCACAATGAAGTTTGAACCCTCGAAGAAGGTGGCAACGGCTCCGCCTAAGAGTAGTGGACCTAAGAGCCCGTTGAGGATGAGGAACCATTGGAACGTCTTGGGACCGAGTAAGTTACCGAGTTTGTTCTGGAACTCATAGCTGACGGCTTGGAGCACGAACGTGAAGAGGATGATCATCCAAAGCCAATATGCTCCGCCGAACGATGTGCTGTAAAATAGGGGGAACGAAGCGAAGAAGGCTCCGCCAAAAGTGACAAGGGTAGTAAAAGTAAACTCCCATTTGCGTCCTGTTGAATTGATAACCAGACGTTTGCCCTCCTCCGTCCAGCCTAACGAGCGGATCAGAGAGTTGGCACCTTGTACGAACAATAGGAATACTAACAGTGCACCGAGTAGACTGACGATAAACCACCAGTAGTGCTGTAAGAAATCGTATGTCATATACTTTGAACTTTGAATTTTGAACTTTTTGATTACTCGTGAGAGGTTTCGGGTCCTTTCTTGATCTGCTTCAGCAGGATGGAAATTTCTACAGCAAGCATGAGAGTGAAGAGGAACAGGAAGAGGAAGAACGTGAGTGCTACACTGGCGGCGTCAATGTCGCTGACGCCTACCCATGTGGGCAGCATGTCCTGAATGGTCCAGGGCTGGCGACCAAACTCAGCAACTAACCAGCCACTCTCTGAGGCGATATATGCCAGAGGCACAAGAGCAATAGCTACCCAGTAGTGCCAGGCAGGCAGTCCTGCGATATCGTTTGTATCTGCCTGAGTCTCAGGCAGAATGCCAAAGGTTGCCAGCAGCCGTCGCGTGATGATGGACACTACCGGAATCTTGAAGGACATGATCGTCATGATAGCGAAGAACAGAATGAACAGGCATCCTGCTCCTACCATGATGCGGAAAGCCCAAAAGTTGACGGCGATGGGTGGTACGACATCATGCTTGTCCTTCACATACCCATAGCCGAAGTATTTCATATTCTCCTTCAGCGCAGTCAGGTGTTGCTTGGCAGCAGCACCACCGTCGTCGGAATTCATGGCAGCCCGGTAGAGGGCCAGCGCTTCGATGGCCTTTTTACCGCGGGCTATCTTCTCGTCAACTGAAGGCTCGATGGTGCCGTCGGACTTGGTGTAGCCGTTCAGGATATCGTTAATGCCTGGCACGTAGCCATGAATGTCGTTGGTTGCCATAAACGAGAGAGCGTAGGGCATCTCAATCTTCAAAGGTGCCTCGGCCTCGTTCTGGTAGTCTGGCTGACAGAAGGGATTCACCCATGCCACGGCAGTCAGACCTACATCTGTGCCGCCATTATAGAGCGCTTCCATGGCGGCCAGTTTCATGGGCTGTACCTCAGCAACGCTCTGGGCTGACTTGTGGCCAGTGGCAGCAGCACCAATAGATGCAATGAGACCGACGATGGCTGCAATCTTGATGCTCTCCTTGGCCAACTTAATCTCACGTTTCTTCATGAGATACCAGCAGGAAACGGCTACGACGAAGATGGCACCGATGATCCAGGCAGAGATGACGGTGTGACAGAACTTGTCGACGGCAAACGGTGAAAGGGCCACGTCAAGGAAGCTGACCATCTCGTTGCGCATGGTTTCTGGGTTAAACTCACAGCCTACGGGATACTGCATCCATGCGTTGGCTACCAGAATCCACCAGGCCGAGATAGTGGCTCCAAGTCCTGTAAGCCATGTGGAAGCGAGGTGGAAGCCCGGCGATACCTTTTTCCATCCAAAGTACATGACGGCCACGAAGGTTGACTCCATAAAGAAAGCCACGATACCCTCGATGGCCAATGGTGCACCGAAGATGTCGCCTACAAACCAGGAATAGTTCGACCAGTTGGTGCCGAATTCGAATTCGAGGATGATACCTGTGGCCACGCCCATGGCGAAGTTGATGCCGAAAAGCTTCTGCCAGAACTTTGCGCAGTCGCGCCAGAAAGTGTCGACAGTTTTGTCGACAACTGCTCCTTTGGAGCGGTTGAGGGTGCGATACCAGCAGGTCTCTGCAATACCCATGATGACAGCCAGTCCGAGCGTCAGAGGCACGAACAGCCAGTGGTATATGGCCGTCAGTGCAAATTGTGCTCTTGCCCAGTCAATGGAACTGGTGTCGATGTTTAGAAATAAGTCAGTCATATCATTGTTGTTTTAGGATTTGGGTCGCTACAAATTCGGATTCCTCTCCATTTTGTGCATGCTCCTTGATGAAGTTAGGGAAGAAGAACAATTTCAGTATGACGAAGATGACAAATAGCTTAATCAGGATGATAGCCCACAGCGTCCGTCCAAGCTTCATTTGCCGGAATCCGTCGTAGTAAAAGTCGAATATCCCACGTATGATATTGAGTTTCATCTTGCAAATATATACTTTTTAATTGAAAAATGAAAATAAATTCTGAATTATTTTGCGTTTTCCTCACTAATTAGTACCTTTGCAGCGTTTAAAAGAGAATTTTTATGAGGAGTTTGATAGACAGAGTCTTATCATGGTATTTCTCCCGGGATGCATTGCCCTATTGGTGTATCTTCATCATTGACAGTGTCATTGTGTTCCTTTCGGGAGTGTTTACTTATTGGGTATTCAACAAGACAAACGCACTGGTGGACTATCGTTTTGAGGTCATTAACACGATGCTGGTCTATGTTGTCTTCAGTTGGGTAGGCTTCCGACTATTCAGCACTTACTCAGGTATTGTACGCTATTCGAGTTTTGTCGACCTGATGCGAGTGGCTTATGGCGGAGCAGTGTCGCTGGTGCTGGCTCTTGTCTTCTCCTTTATCATGGACTACTATGGTGTCAAGGAGGTCTCGGCTCTTACACAGACGCAGATCGTTATCACCTTTATCATAGCCATACTGCTGATGTGGGCAGTACGTATTGTAGTGAAGACGTTGTACGACATTGCCTTCTCGAACAAGCGTGCCAAGCGTGTGCTTATCTATGGCGCCATGACCGGTGGCATTGGTCTGGCAAAGAATATCATGACCCAGCGCCCCAGAAGGTTTGTGCTTCGTGGCTTTATTTCGCACGATCCGAGAGCGAAGCATATCCAACTGATGGGCCGGAAGGTGTATAATGTCAGTGATGACTTGAAGACGGTTATCCGTCGCGAAGGCATTGAGGCTGTATTGGTAAGTCCATTCCGCCTGAATGAATTCCGTAATAATCAGGAGATACAGAACTTGCTAATTGGTGCCGGTTGTAAGATTTATATGGCTCAGCATGCCAAGGAAGCCAACGTTAAGGACGGCCAGCTGTCGGATGAGGATATCCAGGGCATCCAGCTGGACGAGGTCTCGGTAGAAGACTTATTGCCACGTTCGGAGATTAATGTCGACATGAAGTCTGTCGCTGAGCTACTGAAGGGCCGCCGCGTCCTGATTACAGGTGCTGCTGGCAGTATCGGTTCTGAGATTGTCCGCCAGATTGCTGCATTCGCCCCAGAGAAGATGATGCTGATAGATCAGGCTGAGACGCCGGAGCATGACATCCGTCTGATGATGGCCAGCGACTTCCCCAATATTAAGGCCGAGACTGTGGTGACGAGCATCTGCAAGGAAGGTCGTATGGAACAGATATTCCAAGAATTCCGTCCGGACTATGTCTTCCACGCTGCTGCCTATAAGCATGTGCCGATGATGGAGGACAATCCCAGCGAAGCTGTGCAGAATAACATCTACGGCACGAAGGTTATTGCTGACCTGAGCGTCAAGTATGGTGTGAAGAAGTTCGTGATGGTGTCTACCGACAAGGCCGTGAATCCCACGAATGTCATGGGTTGTTCAAAGCGTATCTGTGAGATTTACGTTCAGAGTCTGAACAGGGAACTGATGTTTGGCGAGATGAAACGTCTCAGAAAGGTGAACTCTTCACTACGTGATATGATGTTTGGCGCACTGTCGCCCCAGAAGCCCTGTCAGTTTGTGACTACCCGTTTTGGCAATGTGCTCGGCAGCAATGGTTCGGTGATTCCTCTGTTCAAGGAGCAGATTAAGAAAGGCGGTCCCGTGACGGTGACCGACGAGCGCATTGTGCGTTATTTCATGCTGATACCTGAAGCCTGCAAACTCGTGCTTGAAGCCGGTACAAAGGGCAATGGCGGTGAGATCTTCGTGTTCGACATGGGTCAGCCCGTGAAGATTGTCGACCTGGCCAAGCGCATGATCATGCTGTCAGGTGCGAAGAACGTGGAAATCGAGTTTACCGGACTCCGCGAGGGCGAGAAACTCTATGAGGAGGTGCTAAACGAGTTGGAGGGTACAAAGCCCACATTCCACGAGAAGATTCGTATTGCTGAGGTTCGTGAGTACGAGTACGCTGAAGTCTGCAAGGAAATCGACGAACTAATAGAGATTTCTAAGAAGTACGATAATATGGCGACAGTCCGTAAGATGAAGGAAATCGTGCCTGAGTACAAGTCAAATAACTCCATATATGAGGAGCTTGACAAGAAAAAAGCATAATACTATAATAACAAAGACTAGACATGAACAAGAAAGTATTAGTAGGTATTATCGTTTTGCTGCTGGCCGGTATGGGCTGGCTGGGCTATGACCTCATGCAGCAGCGACAAGCCAATAAGGATATGGAGGAGCTTGCTGCCCTTGACAAGCAGGAGATGGAAAAGGAATACCAGAACTTTGCTGCTCAGTACAGCGAGATGAAGACCTTTATCAAGAACGACAGTATCATTGCCGAACTGACTGCTGAGCAGGCCCGTACACAGCAGCTGCTCGAAGAGTTGAAGCGCACGAAGGCCAACGATGCTGCCGAGATAACCCGTCTGAAGAAGGAACTGGCAACGGTACGTGCCGTATTGCGCTCGTATGTCATACAGATTGACTCGCTGAACCGTCTGAACCAGAACCTGATGGACGAAAATGACCGCGTGCGTTCAGAACTGGCTCAGAGTAACCAGCAGAACCAGGCACTGACTTCCGAGAAGGCTTCGCTATCGCAAAAGGTGGCCATTGCTGCTCAGCTCGACGCTACCAACATCCAGCTGACCCCGTTGAAGAAGAACGGCAAGACTGCCAAGAAGATGAAGGACGCCAAAAACTTAAGCGTGTCGTTTATCGTCACTAAGAACGTGACGGCATCGAACGGTGTTCGTACGTTCTATGTCCGTGTGATGACGCCTGAGGGTGATGTTCTCAATGGTGGCGGAACCTTCGAATATAGCGGCAAACAGTTGGCATGGTCGATGAAGAAAGATGTGGAATATACTGGTGAAGAGACCACGCTGAACCTCTATTGGACTGTCAATGAGTATTTGGGAGGCGGACAGTATAATGTCAGCATCTTCTGCGACGGTCAGGCTATTGGCTCGCGCAACTTCACCTATGAAAAATAAGATTTAAGAGATTATAACTACAAAACCATATGAATAAAAGGATCATAGGACTCCTTCTGCTTACAGCGGCTATGGCACCGAGGGCTGTTGCCCAGCAGTTGCTGACACTTGACAGTTGTCGGGCAATGGCACTGCGAAACAACAAGCAACTCAGCATTTCGCGTGTCAAGCAGGAGGTGGCCACCAATCTGCGAAAGTCGGCGCGTACCAAGTATTTGCCGCATGTCAGCGCTTTGGGAGGCTACGAGTGGACCAGCAAGGAGATATCGTTGCTGAGCGACGAACAGAAAGAGACCTTGTCGAACCTGGGAACAGGATTAACACAAAAGTTTGGCGAGAAGGCTACCAGCAGCATGCAGCAGATCAAGCCTGAAACATGGGCCGCCCTGGGCATGCTGGGTATAACCCCGCAAGATCTTCAGACATCGCTGGGTGCCGGTCTCGGTGAAGTGAGAACCGACCTGAACGGCATTGGGCAGGGTATTGTAGATGCGTTGCACACCGATACCCGCAATATGTTCGCAGGTTCCATTATGGTGACCCAGCCGGTGTTCATGGGCGGTGCTATCGTTGCCCTGAACAAGATGGCCAGCATCGGCGAGGATATGGCAGGTAATTCGGCTGAGGCCAGACGGCAGAACGTACTCTTCACCATCGACCAGACCTATTGGCAGGTGGTTTCATTAGCCCATAAGCAGAAACTGGCACAGGCTTATCTGGAGTTGGTCAAGAAGTTCGATGGTGACGTCCAGAAGATGATTGAGGAAGGCGTGGCCACCCGCAGTGAGGGACTGAGTGTTGCCGTCAAGGTGAATGAAGCTGAGATGGCTTTGACCAAGGTCAACGATGGTCTGGTACTCTCGAAGATGCTGCTTTGTCAGCTGTGTGGCCTGCCCATGTCGGAAGAGGTGATTCTTGCCGAGGAAGCAAGTGACGGGTTGGCTGTTAGTCAGGATGTGACACCTGCTGCCGATCCTTCGTTTGCTACAGAGAACCGTCCTGAACTGAAACTCTTGCAGAATACGGTTGATATGAGTCGCCAGCTGACCAATATCCTGCGTGCTGGCAATCTGCCACAGGTGTTGCTGACTGGTGGCTATCTGGTGTCGAACCCCAATCTCTATAACGGTTTCCAAAGAAAGTTCGCTGGCGTATGGAACGTTGGTGTCATGATGCGCATCCCCTTGTGGAACTGGGGCGACGTGATGTATAAGGTCCGTGCATCGAAAGGTGCTACAGCTATTGCCAAGCTGGAACTGGAAGATGCCCGCGAAAAGATTGAGCTGCAGGTTAATCAGAGTCAGTTCCGTGTGCAGGAGGCTAACAAAAAGCTACAGATGGCATTGGCCAGCACCCGGAAGGCTGACGAGAACCTTCGAACAGCCAACTTAGGCTTCAGCGAGGGCGTCATCTCGTCGACCACGGTTATGGAGGCTCAGACAGCTTGGCTGCAGGCACAGTCTCAGAAGATTGACGCTGAGATTGATGTCAAGCTGAGTCAGGTGAACCTGCAGAAGGCGTTGGGAATCCTCCAATAAAAGCATCGTAATAACGATATAACGTAATAACGATATAACGAAATAAAATTAAATAACAAGATATGAGCGCAAAAACACAACATAACAACATCCTGTATGCAATCCTCGGATTTGCAGTAGTCGTCATTATCGTAGCATTGATTGGCTTCTTTGCCCTTGGCCGTGATCCCGAACTCATTCAGGGACAGGTGGAAGCCAGTGAGTATCGTGTATCTAGTAAGGTGCCAGGCCGCATTCTGGAGATTCGCGTCAAGGAGGGTGACTATGTGAAGGTCGGCGATACGCTGGCCATCCTCGATGCCCCCGAGGTACGTGCGAAGATGGAACAGGCTCGTAGTGCAGAAGATGCTGCTTCTGCCCTTGAGCTGAAAGCCCAGAACGGAGCTCGCCAGGAGCAGATTCAGGGTGCCTACCAAGTGTGGCAGCAGGCCAAGGCCGGTCTGGAGATTGCCGAGAAGTCGTACAACCGCATTCAGCGTCTTTATGACGAGGGCGTGATGAGTGCCCAGAAGCGCGACGAGGTCTATGCCAACTACAAGGCCATGGAAGCCCAGTGCAAGGCTGCTGAGAGCCAGTATCAGATGGCTGTCAACGGTGCCCGTCGCGAGGATAAGCTGGCTGCTGCCGCTCAGGTTGGCCGTGCCCGTGGTGCTGTCCAGGAAGTTAACAGCTATATCCATGAGACCGTTCAGGTCGCCCAGATGGAGGGTGAGGTCAGCGATATCTATCCCAAGGTCGGTGAGCTGGTCGGTACCGGTTCGCCCATCATGACCATCTCGATGATGCAGGACATGTGGGGAACGTTCAATGTCCGAGAAGACCAGCTGAACGGCATGGAGGTCGGCAAGACGTTCAAGGCCTTCGTGCCTGCCTTCAATAAGGAGATTGAGATGAAGGTCTACTATATGAAGGACCAGGGCTCTTATGCCGTATGGAAGGCCACCAAGGCCAATGGCCAGTACGACCTGAAGACCTTCGAGGTGAAGGCCCGTCCCGTAGAGAAGATGGATGGTCTGCGTCCCGGCATGTCGCTGATTATTAAGTAATTGACAATTGACAATTAGCAATTGACAGTTGAAGACGCTGAGGCAGATATATGAAATCATGATGCGCGAGTTGTTGATTCTGCGCCAGAATCACATCTATCGCTTCTGCATGGTGCTGTTTCCCATACTGGTGATATTCTTCTTCACCTCGTTGATGGACGACGGTCTGCCAACCAGTATGCCCGTAGGCATCGTAGACTTGGACAACAGTTCAACTACACGAGCATTGGTACGCCGGCTCGATGGGTTCCAGATGACGAAGGTCGTGGCGCGTTATCCCAGCGTGGCTGCAGCCCGCGAAGCCGTCCAGCGCAATGAAATCTACGCCTTCCTGTATATTCCAGAGGGCACGACAGCCGACTTGCTGGCCAGTCGTCAGCCCAAGATATCCTATTATTATAGTTATACCACACTGGCTGCCGGTGCCTTGTTGATGAAGGACTTGAAAACCATCTCAACCCTTGGCTCCGCTGCTGTCGGACAGGCTACCATGCGCGCCAAAGGCTTTACCGACCAGCAGATACAGACCTTCCTGCAGCCTATCAAGATAGACTTACACCAGATTGCCAACCCGTGGACCAGCTATAATGCTTACCTGAGCACCATTGTCGTGCCCGGCGTCATCATGCTGTTCATCTTCCTGATTTCAGCCTATTCGCTGGGTACGGAGATGAAGTTCAACAGTGCCAAGAACTGGCTGGCTATGGCTGACAACCGGATGCTGGTGGCTATGCTGGGCAAGTTCCTGCCCCAGACGCTCATCTGGCTCGCCATTGTCTTCGGCTATGAATACTACGTGTTCTATGTCCTGAAGTTCCCCCACTTGGGAAGCTCGTGGTTGCTGGTGCTCTTAGGACTGATGCAGGTGCTGTGTGCCCAGGGCTTCGGCATCTTCGCCTTCGGCTTGATGCCATCGCTCCGCATGTCGATGAGTGTCTGCTCGCTATGGGCCGTGCTGAGTTTCTCGATGGCAGGCAACGCCTTCCCGGTGATGGGCATGGACGGTCCCTTGCAGTCATTGTCATGGCTGTTCCCCTTGCGTCACTACTACATGATCTACCAGATTACCATCCTCAATGGTTATCCGCTTATCGAGGCATGGTTCCACTTTGCAGCCCTGGCGGCCTTCATGTTGCTGCCCTGGCTTGTTATCGGAAAGATTAAGAATGCAATGCTTACCTATGTCTATATTCCATAATATATATAAAGGACTGCAGGACGCCTGTTATATCTGGCGCAAGGAGATGAAACAGGTCTTCAAGGACGAGGGTGTGCTCATCTTCTTCATCATCGTACCCTTGGTCTATCCGTTGCTCTATTCATGGATTTATAACAACGAAACGGTTCACGAGGTACCTGTCTGTGTCGTTGACCAGTCGCACAGCAGTCTGTCGCGCAAGTTCATCCGCATGTGCGATGCCACGGCCGATGTCCGTGTCGCCTACTATGCCCAGGATTTGGATGAGGCCGAATCGCTGGTGAGTCGCCAGTTGGTAAAGGGTGTCTACCTTATTCCCTCTAACTTCGAGACCAATGTACTGCGCATGGAGCAGGGCGTCATCAGCGTCTACTGCGATATGGGACTGATGCTGACCTACAAGGCACTGTTCCAGACTGCGCAGGTCGTCTCTATGCAGATGGGTGCTGAGATACAGACGAAACTGGGTGGACACTATACAGCCCGCGAGGAGGCTATCGCAGCCCGTCCGCTCAACTATGCCGACGTTCCTATCTTCAATCCTCAGGGCGGTTATGGCTCTTTTGTGCTGCCAGCCGTGTTGATCCTGATTATCCAGCAGACGCTGGTGCTGGGTATCGGCCTGTCAGCAGGTACGGCTCGCGACGAGAACCCGTATCGTAATCTGATTCCCGTTGGTGACTCACGATACAACAACACCTTCTCCATCGTGATGGGAAAGATGATGTGCTATCTCATGATTTTTGCTGTCATGGCTGCATGGCTGACAGCTGCGGTGCCCCGCATGTTCCATTTCCCGCAACTGGCCTCGTGGCAGTCGTTGCTGGCCATCATGACACCCTACACACTGGCTTGTATTTTCTTCGGCATGGTGGTGTCGTGTATGGTGAAATACCGTGAGAATGTGATGCTGTTGGTGGTCTTCATATCTCTGCCGTTGTTGTTCATGACCGGTGTGTCATGGCCGCAGAGTAACATTCCCGGCTATTGGCAGGGTGTGTCGTGGCTCTTCCCCAGTACCTTTGGTGCCAGAGCCTACGTACGCATGAACTCCATGGGAGCCACACTCAGCGATGTCATGACGGAATACCGCATCCTGTGGCTTCAGGCTTTCTGCTATTTTGTGGTGGCTATGGGTGTTTATCGGTTCCAGATTTATCAGGCACGCTATCAGGCGTTAGAGCGTCTGCGCTTCCTGCAGCGCAACCGTAAGGCTCGCAAGGCAGCCAAGGCTGCTGCCCAGGAGTCCTGATGGTTGCTTATTTCACTCCCACAATCTCTGTCTTGGGTAGTTCGCGGTTGCGCTTGTTGACAACCGTGACGACAGCTTGTGCCAGATTGATGAAGGCCAGTCCGGTGGCTGTGTCGCTGTTCAGTGCGGCAGGCTCGCCTTGGTCGCCGCTCTCGCAGATGCCCTGTACGAGGGGTATCTGTGCCAGCAGGGGCACGTCCATCTCCTGCGCCAGTTGCTTGCAGCCTTCCTTTCCGAAGATGTAATACTTGTTCTCGGGCAGCTCTGCCGGTGTGAACCACGCCATGTTCTCGATGAGTCCGAGGATGGGCACGTTGACCTTCTCGTTGCGGTACATGTCGATACCCTTGCGGGCATCGGCCAGTGCCACCTGTTGGGGCGTCGACACGATGACGGCACCAGTAATGGCCAGTGTCTGTAACAGCGTCAGATGGATGTCGCTGGTCCCCGGCGGTGTGTCCAGGATAAAATAGTCCAGTTCACCCCAGTCGGCATCGGCGATGAGCTGCTTCAGGGCGTTGGTGGCCATGCCGCCGCGCCACAGCGTCGCCGTGTCGGGACTGACGAAGAAGCCGATGCTAAGCATCTTGACGCCGTATGCCTCGATGGGACAGATGAGGTCGCGTCCGTCGACGTTGACGGCATAGGGGCGCTCATCCTCCACATGGAACATCTTTGGCATGGACGGTCCGAAGATGTCGCAGTCCAGCAGTCCCACCTTGTAGCCCAGTCGCGCCAGTGCTATGGCGAGGTTAGCCGCTACGGTGCTCTTGCCCACGCCACCCTTGCCGCTGCTGACGGCAATGATGTTCTTCACTTGTGGCAGTAGCTTCCCGACTTCAGGACGTGGCTTCGACTTGTATTCCGTCACGATTTCCACCTCGACGGGGATGTCGGCGGGAGAGCCGCCGAACACACTTGCACAGTGGTATTTGATGGCGGCTTCGGCAGCCTTGACCGTCGACTTGAGGAACGGATCGGTGTCGCGTGGGAACTCCAGCACGACAGTTACTTTATTGCCATTGATAGCGGGCTGGTCTGCTACCATCCCGCTATCTACAAGGCTTTTCTTCGTGCCGGCATACGTCACTGTAGCCAGCGCATCCATAATCAGTTTTGGATATAATGTCATTACTTATTCTCCTTCACGCCTTTCTGCTTCATCCACTTCTTGTCAGCGTCATAGATGGGCTTGCTGCCTCTTGGAATCAGGATGACGGGGTTGGACTTCTTGAACGTATCGCCACTGATGGAGGGAGGAGCAGGGCTGTTGATGGTCACCGTGGTCAGTGCCGGGCACTCCTGGAAGGCTGAGCCGCCAATCTCCTTCAGTGTCACGGGCAGGTCGACGGTTGCCAACTGGGTACATCCCTTGAAGGCGTCGCCACCGATGCTCTTCAGACCATTGGAGAAGTTGGCTGATGGCAGCGACTGGCACTTCTCGAAGGCAGCATCCTCAATCTTTTGCAATGCTGCAGGCCAGTTGATCTCCGACAATGCGGTGCAGTCGCAGAAGGCGTTGCGTCCGATGCGCTTCACGGTGTTCGGCAGGGTGATGCTGCGCAGGCTGGTACATCCGTGGAAAGCGAAGGTCTCTATCTCGTCAATCATGTTGCCGACGACAACGCTCTCCAGACTGACACACTTCTCAAAGGCGTGGTCGCCGAGATTCTTCAGTGTGTTGGGCATCACGATGCTCTTCAGACTGGTACACTTCTGGAAGGCATAGTCCTTAATCTTCGTCATGCCTTCAGGGAGCGCGATGTCCGTCAGCTGTGAACAGTCCTCGAAGGCGTGGCTGCTAATCTCCTTCAGCCCGTCGGGCAGCTTGATGCTGGTCAGATTGCTGCAACCCTTGAAGGCACCAGTGTTGATATCGGACAGGTTACCCTCCAACTTCACCGTTTCCAGTGACTTACAATTGGTGAAAGCAATCATTCCCAGACTGGAAATACGCTCGAGGTTGACGCTCTTCAGACTCTTGCAGCCCGAGAAGGCGTTGGCACCAATCTTCTTGACGGATGCCATCTCGATAGCTTCCAGATTGCTGCAGCCGTCGAAAGCAGCCGACTCAATCTCGTCAGCAGAAGAGGGCAGAACGATGGTCTTCAGACTCTCGCAGTCCTTGAAGGCCGAACCGCCAATCTTCTTAACGCCGTCAGGGATGTTGATGTTCTTCAGGGCCTTGCAGCCACTGAATGCCTGTACGGGAATTTCCTTCATGCCGCTGGGCAACGAGATTCCTGCCAGACTCTTACAGCCCTCGAAGGCTTCATTGCCAAGTTCTGTCAGACCATTGGGCAGAGCGATGTCCGTCAGACTCTCGCAGTTCTGGAAGATTTCACGGTCTGTGCTTTTCAGACCCAATGGCAGAACGGCCCTTGTCAGCTTCTTGGCACCGGCGAAGATGGCTGCAGGCAGCTCGTCGGCCTTGGTCTTCATACCGCCCTTGACATTGCTTTCGACGATAGTGGCTTCCGACATGTCGATGGAGTTCACCAGACACTCGTTGGCAATCTTGCCACTGGGCTTGCTGCGTGCCACAATCTGCTGCAGCAACTTCAGGTCGGCACCGTCGAGAGGGCCGCTGACCTTCAGGTCGGTGATGGTGAAGCGCTTGTCTTCTGCAATCTTGGTTGATAACTGGCCTGCGCTGTCAGTCTTGACATCGAGGCTTTGCTGTGCCATGGCGAGCATCGGAAGTGCTGCCATGAGGAGGATCATTAGTTTTTTCATTGTTCTTAGTGTTTAGTTATTTTGCTTTTTCTAATGAGCTACGTTTGTCGCGGTGATAGGAGCGGTAGTCGTCGAGCTCTATCTCCACGTCAGGTTCGGCCAGCTCACCCTTGCGGGGCAGCTGGAACTTTAAGTATTTGATGTTCAGGCCGCGGGCTATCCACATGCTCTCGTAATACGTTTGGATGCTGGCGGCGAAGGCGTCAGCGGTGGAACCGCTGACCACTGTACCGTAAAGGTCGGTGGTACGGGCAAGGACGGGCAGCTGGTTACGCTCCACCAGCAGGCTGGTATAGGTGAACAGGAAGTTCGAGTCGGTCTTCAGGTGGATGATGCCGCCGTCCACGAGGAACTTGCGGTAACGCTCCAGGAACCATGACGATGTCAGGCGCTTCCGCGGGTTTTTCATCTGCGGGTCGCTGAAGGTCAGCCATATCTCCTGCACTTCGTCCTTGGCAAAGAAGCGGTCGATGATCTCGATGTTGGTGCGCAGGAAGGCCACGTTCTTCAGTCCTTCGTTCACGGCTTGCGTGGCACCGGTCCACATACGGGCTCCCTTGATGTCAACACCAATGAAGTTGACGTCAGGCATCAGCTTGGCCAGACCTACCGTATATTCGCCTTTGCCGCAGCCCAGCTCCAGCACGATGGGGTTCTGGTTGTGGAAATAGTCCTCATGCCAACGGCCTTGCAAGGGAAAGTCAGTGTGTTCCAGCGACCCGTAGGGGTACTGGAACACATTGTCGTATGTCGCCATGTCGGCGAATTTCGCCAGCTTTCCTTTGCCCATGTTCTTAGCTTTAAGCCCACCCAAGCCCTCCCTAAGAGAGGGATGTTGGGTCACATCATATTGATTAAGCCTTCACCTGTTTTAGACATCCCCTCCTTGGGAGGGGCTTGGGGAGGCTCTTACTCAATCACAACGGTTGTCCAGCCGTGCTTGTCCTCAATCTCGCCATACTGGATGCCGCGGAGGGTGTCGAACAGCTTCTTCGACATGGGGCCGGGCTTGTCGCCAAACGAATAGCGCTTGCCGGTGTCGAGGTCGTCGATATAGCTGATGGGTGAGATGACGGCGGCTGTTCCGCAGGCGCCAGCCTCCTCGAAGGTTTCCAGCTCCTCTTCAGGGATAGGACGGCGCTCCACCTTCATACCCAGGTCCTCAGCCACCTGCATCAGACTCTTGTTGGTGATAGAGGGCAGGATAGAGGTTGACTTCGGTGTGATATAAGTGTTGTCCTTGATACCGAAGAAGTTGGCAGCACCACACTCGTCCATGTACTTCTTCTCCTTGGCGTCCAGATAGAACTCACAGGCGTAGCCCTTCTCGTGAGCCAGGTTGTTGGCGAAGAGAGAGGCTGCGTAGTTACCACCCACCTTGTACTTACCAGTACCGAGAGGTGCCGAACGGTCGTAGTCGCGGATGATGACGTAGGGGTTGGCAGCGAAACCGCCCTTGAAGTACGGGCCTACGGGTGTCACAAAAATCAGGAAGCAGTACTCCTTGGCAGGGTGTACACCCACCTGAGCGCTGGTACCGATGAGCAGCGGACGGATGTACAGCGTAGCACCGCTCTCGTAGGTCGGAATCCACTCCTGGTTGAGGCGGACCACCTTCTTCACCATCTCTGTAAACAGCTCGGTGCTCACCTCGGGCATCATGATGCCGCGGCAGGTCGACTGCAGACGGGCGGCATTCTCGTCAACGCGGAAGATGCGCACCTTGCCGTCCTTGCAGCGGTAGGCCTTCAGACCCTCGAAGGCTTCCTGGCCGTAGTGCAGACACGTAGCAGCCATATGCAGGTTCAAGTACTCGTCGGAGCATACTTCTATCTCGCCCCACTTGCCGTCACGATAGTAACAGCGTACGTTGTAGTCGGTCTTCATGTAACCGAACGACAGACTACCCCAGTCTAAATTCTTCATAATCGTTTTGTGTTTAATAAGCAATTCTGCCGACAAAAGTACACAAAAATTGGCACACTGGCAAGAAAAACGTGCAAAACTTTTCATTTTGACCTAAAAGTCGTGGACTCGTAGCTAATAGTAAATGGAACGAAAGGACACAGTTAAAAGGTTGAATAGACGTAGCTGACGGGTCAGGAAGACGCAGCAAACGCCTTGGAAGGACGCAGCAAACGCCTTGAAAGCTTGGGGCAGACGGAGTGGAAGGGCCAAGCAAACTGCTCTGCACCGGTCGGGGAAAGACTTTGCGGCGGTCGGGGAATGATCTTGCGGCGAACGGGGAAAGATCTTGCGGCGGGCGGGAAAAAGTCCCATTGGAAAGTTTGCGGAAGGCTGCAAACTCTTTGCAAAGATACAAAAAATATGGCGAAAATGCAAGAGTTTCCGCCATTTTTTTCTGATTATTGTTAGTCCTGCGTCGTCAGCTTCTGAATCTCTTGTTCAGTCTTGGTGAGCTTGTCCTTACAGAGCTTGATGAGTTGCTGGGCCGTCTTCAGTTGCACGGCGAGTTCGTCGATGTCGTACTCGTTCTGTTCCATCTTGCGGACGATGGTCTCCAACTGGGCCAGAGCCTCTTCGTATTTGATTGTTTCGTTCATTGTACGATAGATTTAATAGTTCCTTTTTCTACGCGCGTCTCAATCTCGTCACCAGGTTGCAGTTGGCTGGCGTCGCGTACGGCGCGGCCGTTGTGCAGGGTGATGCTGTAGCCGCGGCTGAGCAGCAGCTGGGGATCGAAGCCCTGGAGTTTCAGTTCCAGACTGTCGATGCGGTGCTTTTGGGTGGTCAGGCGACGCTCAATGGCCACGGGCAGACGGTTTTCCAGCAGTTCTATGCGGTGCTGGCCGTTGTTCAGCAGGCGCAGGGCGAGGGTGGGGATGAGCGTCGTGAGGGTGGCAATGCGCTGCTGGTGGCGGCTGATGCGTTCGCTGACCATCCGGCTGAGCGATGTCTCGGCCTGTTCGATGCGGTCGAGGATGTGGCACAGGTGGTCGATGAGAAAGGCAGCGGCAGCCGTCGGCGTTTTCACGCGGGTATGGCTCACCATGTCGAGGATGCTCTCGTCGCGGTCGTGGCCGATGCCGGTGATGATGGGCAGTGGGAACTGGGCGACGTTCTCGGCCAGGGCAAGCGTATCGAAGCCGCTGAGGTCGGCTGTGGCGCCGCCGCCGCGGATGATGACGACGCAGTCGAAGGGGTGATGGGTGTTAGGTGATGGGTGTTGGCTATGTGCGTATATCTGCTCCAAGGCATTGATGATGCTTTGCTCCACCTGTTCGCCCTGCATGATGGCGGGGAAGAGGGTGGTGTCGAAGTGGAGGCCGTAGGGATTGTCGGCCAGCTGTCGGCAGAAGTCGCCGTAGCCGGCTGCCGTCTCACTGCTGATGACGGCGATGCGCTGGCAGAACAATGGCAGTTGCAGCTCGCGCTGCAGGTCGAAGACGCCCTCTTCCTTCAGCTGGCGGATGATTTCCTGGCGCTTGCGAGCCATGTCGCCCAGCGTGTATGTAGGGTCGATGTCGGAGACAATCCACGAGAAGCCGTAAGCCTCGTGGAACTGGGCATAGACCTTCAGCAGTACCTTCATACCGGCATGGAGTTGCTGGCCGGTGGTGCGCTCGAAGTAGGGCTTCACCATGAGCCATGTCTGTCGCCAGCACTTGGCAGAAGCGCGGGCCATGGGGGTGTTGCTGCGCTCGTCTTTCTCGATGAGTTCCATATAGCAGTGGCCTCCGTGTTCATGGCATTCCGACAATTCGGCCTCCACCCAGTATTCGTCGGGCAGATGCATCTCGATGGCGTCGCACACCATGAGGTTCAGTTGGCGGAGGGTGAAGTGGTCAGCGGTCATAGCGTAGACGGTTTGTTATAGGTGCCTATCTGGTAAGCCCGCCAGAAGTTGGGCACGCCATAGCCGAAGATGTTGTCGGGATGGTCGTAGTTGTTGCCGTTCTGGCGGATGAGGTCTATCATCTCCTCCGCAGTCTTGTTACGCAGGGCCTGCCACAGACAGGCCATGAGTCCGCAGACGACGGGCGTGGAGAACGACGTTCCCATGTCGTCCATGATGACACCTCGCCCATTGACGAGTCGGGTCGGGGCTCCGATGGCGACAACATCCGGTTTGATGCGCAGGTCCTGTGTGGGGCCGACACTACTGAATGGTGCTATCTTATGGGGCTCGTCGTCCATGATGGCACCGACAGTCAGGATGTGGTCGGCATCGGACGGGACGCCAATCTTCTTCCAGGTGCCCATGCCTGAGTTGCCGGCGGAGTTGACGACGATGATGCCCTTGCCTGCCAGCATGGATGCCGAACGGCTGACGAAAGCCGTCCGTCCGTCCAGTTGCCATTGGCGGTAGGACATCTGCGGATGGTCGTATTCGCTATAGCCCAGCGACGAGTTGATGAGGTCGCAGCCTACGGAGTCGGCAAACTCGGCGGCCATTGTCCAGTAGTCTTCCTCCACCTCCTGCTCCGTCTGGGTGTCTTCGCAGCGCAAGAGCCAGTAGCTGGCCTTCGGTGCCGTGCCGATGTATTGATAAGGAGCGTTGATAGCCATGGCTGAGAGCACCTTCGTACCATGGTCGGTCTCAGCGAAGATGCTGGGCGAGGCAGGGTTGACGAAGTCCTGGTGGCCGCGGATGTCAACGTGCTGGAAGGCGGGAATCTTGTCGACATTCTTGAAGCCACCGTCGAGCACGGCAATCATCATGGCCTCGCCACGCAGTCCGATGTCGTGCAGACGGTGCCCTTGCAGCGTGCGTATCTGCTTGGCCGCAGTGCCATAGGGCTCGTTGCTGACGCTGTCGCGGTCTTCGAAATAGTCGTGGTACTTGGTCTTGACAGCCGAGGGGGTGATGCTGTCCGGGGCCTGCCACACCAGTTTTATGCCCTTGACGCAGGGCAGCTGGTTGACGCGCTGAATCTGTGAGCTGTCACGGACACGGACAAGTACCGTGTTCTGCCAACGGCTCTGTCCGATGATGTCAACGTCTTTGTTGCGGATGAGCTTCAGGTATCGGGCTGATACGGGCAGGTCGGTGGAGTCGACGGCCAGTCCCTGTCGTTTCCGTCGTTCTACGCTGCGACGCGACAGAAAACGCGTCGGGTGTTCCAACGATCCAGTCGTGCCCTGCTTGTCGGTAAGCATGACACGATAGATGAATGCCGGCCCGTACTTGTAGCGTACGCGCTGTGTCGTCTCTTGGTCGCTGTCGGCATGCAGTCCGAGGACGCTTGCCAGCAAGGTGAATAGTAATATCAGTCGCTGCATTATTCTGCCTTTTGGCTGCAAAGGTACAAATAAATTATATATTAAAGATGAAAAATTAAGGATTATTTTGGCAATTTGCACAATAAGCAGTACCTTTGCACATTATTTATATGTATGGACAATAAACAAGCAGCACTGGAACTGGGGCAGAAGCCCGTGGGAAGCCTGCTGGCGCAATATGCGCTGCCGGCCATCGTTGCCATGACGGCATCGAGCCTCTATAACATCATCGACCGTGCCATGATTGGTCAGCTGGTGGGTCCGGAGGCTATCGCCGGACTGGGCATCACGTTCCCTTTCATGAACCTGAGTGCCGCCTTCGGTGCTGCCGTGGGCGTCGGTGCTTCGACGTGCATCAGTGTCAAACTGGGACAGAAGGATTATAAGCGGGCAGAGTATCTGCTGGGCAATACGGTGACGCTGAACCTCATCGTGGGTTTCTTGTTCATGGTCATCAGCCTGTTGTTCCTCGATCCCATCCTGCGCTTCTTCGGCGCCTCTGACGTCACACTGCCATACGCCCGTGAGTTCATGGTGGTCATCCTGTTAGGAAACATGGTGACGCACATGTACTTTGGTATGAATGCTGTACTGAGGGCTGCCGGAAAACCCCGCCATGCCATGTATGCCACGCTCTTTACCGTAGGCTGTAACATCGTGCTGGTGGTGGCCTTCGTATGGTGGCTGCGCTTAGGCATCAAAGGGGCGGCACTGGCTACGGTCACGTCGCAGTCGCTCGCCCTGTGCTGGCAGATGTGGCTGTTCTCCGACCAGAAGGAACTGCTACACCTGAAGCGCGGCATCTATAAGCTGAAGGGCGCACTGGTCAAGAACATCATTGCTATCGGTATCTCCCCCTTCCTTATGAACCTCTGTGCCTGTCTGGTGGTCATCTTCATGAACAACCAGTTTGTGCGCTATGGCGGCGACATGGCAGTGGGAGCCTATTCGATAGCCAACTCGGTGGTGATGGTGCTCTTCATGTTTGTGATGGGTATGAACCAGGGCATGCAGCCCATCGTGGGCTATAACTACGGTGCCGAAAACTACGACCGCATGTTCCGCTGTCTGTGGCTGGCCATCGGTGCGTCGACGGCCATCTTATTAGCAGGATGGACGGTGTCGATGCTCTTCCCACGGCAGATAGCCCGTATCTTTACCACGGACCAGACGCTCATTGACATGGCGGCACGAGGCATCCGACTGAACATGATGGTGTTCTTCGTGGTGGGTTCGCAAGCTGTCATCACCAATTTCTTCCAGTGCATCGGCAAGGTGAAGATCAGCATCTTCCTGTCGCTGTCGCGCCAGCTGACACTGCTGATTCCCATGGCCTACATCTTCCCCTTGCTATGGGGACTCGACGGCGTGTGGTACTCCATGTGTGCCAGCGACTTTGGTTCGTTTGCCATGACGATACCGATGTTGTGGTGGTATATGCGGAAGTTAAGAGTTAAAAAATAAAGAGTTAAGAGATAATGGACGACAACAAACATATCATCATTTGTGTGGGACGCCAGCTGGGTAGTGGCGGCCACGACATAGCCCGTATGCTGGCATTGGACTTTGGTGCCAAATACTACGACCAGGAACTGCTGAACCTCGCCGCAAAAGAGAGCGGTTTCTCGGAGAAGTTTTTCGAGCAGAACGATGAGCGTCGCGGCATCTTCCGTTCTCTGTTCCATCTGAGAGCCTCGTATGTCGGCGACGAGAGCCTTTACCAGAACAAATGCTCTCCCGAGGCATTGTTCAAGTTCCAGAGCGATGCCATTATGAAGGCGGCCGACCAGGGCTCGTGTGTCTTTGTCGGACGCTGTGCCGACTACGTCTTACGTGATCGGAAGGATGTGGTGTCGGTATTCATCTCGGCATCGAAGCGTTTCCGTATCGGCCAGATTATGGCCAAGCAGGGGCTGGACTTTGTCGAAGCGAAGAAGTACATACAGCAGCGCGAGTCACAGCGTGCGGCCTACTATAACTACTATACGGGTAAGAAGTGGGGTGCCGCAGAGTCCTATGACTTGTGTATCGACACCTCTGTCCTCGGACTGCAGGCTACAGAACATTTCATTGCCGAGTTCATCCGTAAGCGTTTTAATCTCTAACTACTAACACCCATCACCTATCACCCATCACCCATGAAGAAAATAGGCATATTGAGCGATACCCACAGCTATTGGGACGACAAGTACCTGCACTACTTCGAGCCGTGTGACGAGATATGGCATGCTGGCGACATCGGCAGTGTGGAGGTGGCAGAGAAGCTTGCTGCCTTTCGTCCCTTCCGTGCCGTCTGCGGCAACTGCGACGGCGGCGACCTGCGCCTGATGTATCGCGAGCTGAACCGCTTTAAGATAGAGGATGTCGACGTGCTCATTAAGCATATCGGCGGCTATCCCGGCAACTACGACTACTCTGTGCGCGGATTGCTCTACGCCAATCCGCCCCAGCTTTTCGTGGCTGGTCACTCGCATATCCTCAAAGTGAAGTTCGACAAGACGCTGAATATGCTGCACATCAACCCTGGTGCTGCTGGTTTGCAGGGGTGGCACAAGGAAAGAACCCTCGTCCGTCTCACTATCGACGGCAAGGAGTTCAAGGATTGTGAGGTCATTACATTGGGAAGATAATGAAACATCGAAATAACGAAATATCGAAAAATATGAAAAGAACAATTGTCATTACCGGTGGCGCAGGCTTCATTGGAAGCCACGTGGTGCGCCTGTTTGTGAACAAGTATCCTGAGTATCACATCATCAATCTCGACAAGTTGACGTATGCCGGCAACCTGGCTAACCTGAAGGACATCGAGGACAAGCCCAACTACGAGTTTGTGAAGATGGACATCTGCGACTTCGACGCCTTCTACCAGCTGATGCAGGACAAGAAGGTCGATGGCATCATCCACCTCGCTGCTGAGAGCCATGTGGACCGCTCGATTAAGGACCCGTTTACGTTTGCCAAGACCAACGTGATGGGTACGCTGTCGCTGTTGCAGGCTGCCAAGCTTTATTGGGAAAGCCTGCCCGAGCGTTATGAGGGCAAACGCTTCTACCATATCTCGACGGACGAGGTGTATGGCGCTTTGGAGCTGACGCACCCCGAGGGCATCGAGCCTCCGTTCACCACGACGGCATCGAGCGCTGAGCACCATCTGGCCTACGGTGACAAGTTCTTCCTGGAGACCACGAAGTACAACCCGCATTCTCCGTACTCGGCTGCCAAGGCATCGAGTGACCACTTTGTCCGTGCCTATCACGACACCTATGGCATGCCCGTCATCGTGACCAACTGTTCGAACAACTACGGCCCCTATCAGTTCCCCGAGAAGCTGATACCGCTGTTCATCAATAACATCCGTCACCGCAAGCCGTTGCCCGTCTATGGTAAGGGTGAGAACGTGCGCGACTGGCTTTTCGTCGAGGACCACGCCCGTGCCATCGACCTCATCTTCCATCAGGGTTTGATTGCTGAGACGTATAACATCGGCGGCTTCAACGAGTGGAAGAACATCGACATCATCAAGGTGGTCATCAATACCGTCGACCGCTTGCTGGGTCGTAAGGAAGGCGAGGATATGGACCTCATCACCTTTGTGACAGATCGTGCCGGTCATGACCTGCGCTACGCCATCGACAGCTCGAAGCTCCAGAAGGAACTCGGCTGGGAACCCTCATTGCAGTTCGAGGAGGGCATCGAGAAGACCGTTCGCTGGTATCTCGACAACCAGGAGTGGCTTGACAATGTCACCTCCGGCGACTACCAGAAGTATTACGAAAAAATGTATAACAACCGCTAAAACAGTGTGCTATGCGGTTTCCCCGCATAGCCTTCTTACGCTATGAAGAAAATATTGTTATTAGGGAGCGGCGAACTGGGCAAGGAGTTTGTGATTGCCGCCATGAGGGCAGGACAGTACGTCATTGCCTGTGACCGCTACGACAATGCACCGGCCATGCAGGTGGCTGACGAACGCGAAGTGTTCTCCATGCTTGACGGTGACGCCCTTGAGGCGGTTGTCAAGAAGCATAAGCCCGACATCATCGTGCCCGAGATTGAGGCCATCCGTACGGAGCGCCTCTTCAAGTTTGAGGAACAGGGTATCCAGGTGGTGCCGTCGGCGCGTGCCGTCAACTACACCATGAACCGCCGCGCCATCCGCGACCTGGCGGCGAAGGAACTGGGACTGCGCACGGCGAAGTACTTCTACGCAAAGACGTTCGATGAGTTCAAGGCTGCTGCCGACGAGATAGGCTTCCCCTGTGTGGTGAAACCCCTCATGTCGTCCAGTGGCCATGGCCAGAGCTATGTGCATAACGACGATGAGCTGGAGACTGCTTTTAAGGAGGCCATGGAGGGTTCTCGTGGCGACGTAAAGGAAGTGATTATCGAGGAGTTCATTGACTTTGAATCCGAGTTCACTCTGCTCACCGTCACCCAGCAGCATGGCTGGCCCACGCTGTTCTGTCCGCCCATCGGACACGTGCAGAAGGGTGGCGACTACCGTGAGTCATGGCAGCCGTACAAGATTTCTGATGAGGCATTGAAGCAGGCACAGATAATGGCCGACAAGGTGACGAAGGCACTCACGGGTGCTGGCATCTGGGGTGTCGAGTTCTTTCTGACGAAGCAGGGGGAGGTCATCTTCTCTGAACTGTCACCCCGTCCGCATGATACTGGTATGGTGACGCTAGGTCATACCACGAACCTTTCTGAGTTCGAGCTGCACTTCCGTGCCGTCATGGGCCTGCCCATCCCTGCCATCCATCTGGAGCATGCCGGTGCCAGTGCCGTCATCCTTTCACCTGTCGAAGCCAATACGCCCGTGGATCGTTCGTTGTTGCCCTATAACCTCGATGAAGCTCTGAAGGAAGACCGCACACGCATCCGCATCTTCGGCAAACCGGAAGCCCACAAAGGCCGTCGCATGGGCGTCGTCCTGTGCTATGGTGAGGTTGGCGACGATGTCAACGCTCTCCGTGAAAAAGCCAAGCGTCTGGCCAAGACGGTGTTGGGTACCGATTCATACATGAAGAAGTAACAACGATGATAGAAACCCTTCAATCCCTGCGTATCGTCTTTGCGCTGACAGTGATGTTGGCCGACTTCTCGTATGCAGGCATTGAAGGCAGGAGCACGGGTGTCGGCCCCATGTACTTCATGCTGATGACTGGACTGGTGATGTCGAGAAGCTATGGCCACAAAATCCTTGACGGCAGTTTCTCCTTTGCCCAGTATCTGTATCGCCGCCTGTGTAAGTTCTATCCTCTGCACCTCGTGTGTTTGCTGGCTGTCATCGTCATCCGCTACAAGACGATGACGTCGACAGACTGGCTGGCACTGATTCCCAACGTCCTGTTGATACAGAGCTGGATACCCGTCGAGGCGTTTTATTTCTCGGGCAATGCCGTGTCGTGGTATCTGTCTGACCTCATATTGTTCCTGCTGCTCTTCCCCATGTTCTATCGAGCCATCGGACGAATGAACGGCCTGCAGCTGCTGGGTCTGACCCTCGGCATGCTGGTGGTCTATGTTGTATTTGTCGCCTTGCTACAGGTTGACGACCTCAACTACTGGCTTTACGTCTTTCCACCGGTACGTCTGATGGACTTTCTCTGGGGTATGGTCATCTGGCGTTGCTATGAGTTGCACCCGTCATGTGGACGCTTGCGTTGGCCGACAGCTGTAGAACTACTGTTAGCTGTCGCCGTAGTGGCAACCATCATCACATATCCCATCCATGAGAAGTGGCATGTGGCACTGATTCACTGGTTCATTATGATACCCTTGATGCTGGTATTCATGCAGGGTGACTGCTATGGCGGATGGATCAGCCGGTTCCTCAAGACGCGTACCATGGTATGGCTTGGGGCTCTGACACTCGACACCTACCTGCTGCACCAGCTGGTGTTTGCCGTCATACTCAACAATGCCGACAAACAGGACATCCATGTGCCTTATCTGCTGATGCTGGCATTCTGCCTCATGGTGGTTATCCTGCTGAGTTATCTCACCCATAGGTGGATAGTGGCGCCCATACAGCAGCACTTACTGTCGTATACGAACAAAAAGAAATAAACAATGGATAAGATAGGAAAAGTCATAGACCTGCCGAAGATTGTCGACCCGCGTGGTAACCTGACTGTGGCAGAACAGATGAAGAACGTGCCGTTCGACGTGGCACGCGTCTACTGGACCTACGATGTGCCGGCAGGTGAACGGCGTGGCGGACATGCCCACCGCACCTGTCAGGAGGTGATCATTGCTGTCAGCGGCTCGTTCGACGTTATGCTCGACAACGGACGGGGTGGCACGGAGACCTACCACCTGAACCACCCGTACCAAGGGCTCTATATCGGCACGGGCGTGTGGCGCACCTTAGAGGATTTCTCTTCTGGCGCCGTCTGTCTGGTGCTGGCCTCGGAACTGTTCGATGAGCAGGAGTATATCTACGACTACGACGAGTTCCTGCAAATAGTAAATAGTAAATAGTCAAATAGTAAATTGCATGGTGTTCGAGATAAGACGCTATACACCAGAGATGGCCGCAGAATGGAATGTTTTCGTGGCGCAGTCGAAGAACGGCACGTTCCTCTTCGACCGCCGCTATATGGACTATCACAGCGACCGCTTTGCTGACTGTTCGCTGATGGTCTACCGCCGTCGCCAGCTGTGGGCGGTGCTGCCTGCCAACAGGGTGGGAGAGACCATCTGTTCCCATCAGGGGCTGACCTATGGCGGCCTGGTTATCGACTATAAGGTAACGGCTGCCGAGGTCTGCGAGGCCATGCAGACCATCAACGGCTTCCTGCGTGGCGAGGGTGTGAAGAAGGTGGTGTACAAGCCTGTGCCCTATGTCTATCACAGTCTGCCTGCCGACGAGCCCCTCTATGCCTTGACAGAGGTGTGTCAGGCTCGGCTGACGTCACGTGACATTGCCTCGGTTATCGACCGCGATGCCGCCTTGCCTTTGATGGAGCTGCGTCGGCGCGGTCATCGTAAGGCACTGCGCCAAGGTGTCGCTATCCGCTATTCTGACGACTTCGCTGCTTTCTGGCAGTTGCTGACCGATAACCTCCAGACGAAGTACCATGCCTGCCCAGTCCATACACTGAAGGAGATGACCCTGCTCCGTGACCGTTTCCCCGACAATATCCGACTCTTGGCAGCCTTCATCGGCGACGAGATGGTGGCAGGCACCGTCCTCTATGTTACGCCACATGTGGTGAAGACGCAATATATCTCGGCATCACCGCGAGGCAAGGAGGTGTGTGCCCTCGACATGCTCTTTCCGCACCTGCTGACGGACATGCCTGGCACACAGCGATACCTCGACATGGGCACGTCGGCCATGGACGACAGCACGGCATTGAAGCTGCCGCTGATATTCCAGAAGGAGGGCTTCGGGGCTCGCGCCATCTGCTACGATACCTATTCTTATGAACTATGAAATACCTGGACCTACAAGCAATTAACAAACCCTACGGGCATGCTGCCGATGAGGTGCTGCAGAGCGGCTGGTATCTGCGTGGTGAGGCTACGCGCCGTTTTGAAGAACATTATGCCGAGTATATCGGCACGAACCACTGCATTGGCTGTGGCAACGGACTGGATGCACTGACGCTCATTTTCCGCGCCTACAAGGAGCTGGGCGTCCTACGCGACGGTGATGAAGTTATCGTGCCTGCCAATACGTATATCGCCTCCATCCTCTCCATCACGGAAAACCGTCTCATTCCCGTACTCGTCGAGCCCGATATCAACACGCTGCAGATTGACGATACGCTCATTGAGCAGGCCATCACAGAGCGTACCCGCGCCATCATGATTGTCCACCTCTATGGTCGCTGTGCCTATACTGAAAGGATAGGGGATATCTGCCAACGCTATGGCTTGAAGCTCATTGAGGATAACGCCCAGGCCCATGGCTGTATGTGCGATGCGGTTCACCCGCATCGACTTGCCACGACTGAGTCGCGACATACAAGGACCGGTGCGCTTGGTTCTGCTGCCGCCCACAGCTTCTATCCCACGAAGAACCTCGGTGCCTTTGGCGATGCCGGTGCCGTGACTACCGACGACGATGAGCTGGCCACCGTTATCCGTGCCCTTGGCAACTATGGCTCATCGCGCCACTACGTGTTTGACTACATCGGTCGTAACAGTCGCATGGACGAAGTGCAGGCGGCTATCCTCGATGCCAAGCTTCGTGACCTCGATGCCATGAATGCCCGGCGCAAGGAGATTGCCGCTATATATATAAATAAGGTGAAGCATTCCGACATCATTATACCCCAGTGCGACCGAGATAGTGTGTGGCACATCTTCCCCGTGCTTTGTAAGCACCGCGATGAATTGCGCAACTATCTCCTCGATCATGGCATAGAAACGGAAATCCATTATCCTATTCCTCCCCACAAGCAGCAGTGCTATCAGGAGTGGAATGCCCTTGAATTGCCTGTCACAGAAAAGATTCACCAGCAGGAGCTTAGCATCCCCTGTCATCCTGCCATGACAAACGAAGAGGCGAGCCATGTGGCTGACCTCCTGAACCAGTTCCAGTAAAGTTCGATTATTTGGAAGTCATGATATGTAGCACCATGTCGTCGGTGTTGCACATGGCCTCAGCGCCAATACTGGTCAGATTATGGATGGACTTGTCGACGCAGTCGTCGACAATGCCCTCTGCCGAGGTGACGCACTTGCCCTCAATGGCCAGCAGGGCCGACAGCACGGCAGTGCTGACGCCGCTGGTGATCTTCAGCGAACACGAGGGCTTGGCACCGTCACAGATCATGCCCGTCAGGTTGGCAATCATATTCTTCACGGCATAGCAGACGCGTTGGTAGTTACCTCCCATGAGGTAGGTGATACCTACGCTCGACCCGATGCTGGCAACTACACAGCCGCAGAGTGCCGACAGGGTGCCGAGGCTCTGTTTGATGTAGATGGCTGTCAGGTGGCTGAGCATCAGGGCGCGTATCAGCTCTTCCTCGGTATTCTCATTCTCCTTGGCGAAGACACAGACGGGATTGGTGGCACAGATGCCTTGGTTGCCGCTGCCACTGTTACTCATCACGGGAATCATGGCACCACCCATACGGGCATCGCATGCTGATGCTGTGCGGGAGATGATATGCGAGAAGATGGTGTTGCCGAAGATACCCTTCGACATAGGACGGTCGATGGTCTTGCCCAAGTTGTGACCGTAGTTACCCTTCAGGGCTTCACGGGCTGCATTCATGTTGTAGTTACGTGTCTCCTCGATGAATCGGATCTCGTCGAGGGGTGCCGTCGTGGCGAAATCATAGACGGTCTGCATATCCAATGCGATGTCGGAATCCTCTTCTGCCGTCGCCGGTGAACCACTATAGTTGGCATCACCCGATACGAAATGGGTGTGGCTGCCCGCAATGACGGCTGTTGCCTGACGGTCGGCAGCCTTGCAGGTCACCTCGATATACAGCTTGTCGCAGTCACCGTCTTTCAGCTTGATGTCAATGCGGTTTTCCTTGACATACTGCTTGCCCCGCTCCAGATCGTCGGGAGTCAGGTCCTTCAGCACTTCGAGTTTGTACTCACTCTTGCCGATGAGGGCTCCTAACGCGATGGCAATGGGAAGACCTATCATGCCCGTGCCTGGAATACCGACGCCCATGGCGTTCTTCAGAATGTTGCCGCTGAGGCTGGCCACGATATGCTCGGGTTGCTGTCCCAACTGTTCGCTGGCCTTTGCCGTACAAAGAGCCACCGCCATCGGCTCTGTACAACCAATGGCGGGCACTACCTCTTGCTGGACAAGAGCAATAATGCGGTCACGTGTTTCCTTGTCAATCATATCGCCTATTCGTCAAGTAGCAGCACCGTGGCACTGCGGGCGGCCTGTGCGCCCATCACCAGCACCTGGGCAATGTCGGCAGTCTTCGACGGCCCACTGATAAACGAGCCGTAGCCGTACTCATTAAAGCTTTTGGCCATTGGCTCTTGGCTGTTGGCTTGGGCTGACAGACGGGCATAGGCCTCGTGCATGTTGTTCACTATCTGCTTCTTGTCAAGCAGGATGACGAGGTTCTCGCTGATGAAGCACACGGCCTTCTCCTTCATCTGCTGGGGAATCCATACGCAGGCATTCTCGGCCACGCCAAACATGCCACGGATGACACCGACGTCAGTGCCGTTCAGGTCGCGGGCACGTCCTACCTCGTCAGGATTACGCGTGGCGATGGTGATCTCCGGCAGGTTCGACGCAATCTCCTTCGCATCAGGATACAGCTCCTTGATGAGCTCATTGATGTCGCGGCCCTTCTCGACCTCGATGGCATTACCGCCCACGCTCTTCGTCATATTCATAAACTGCAACAGCGGGTCAGCGTAGGTGATGGCCTTGATGTCGCTCAAGTCGGGCATGTCGTACTTCTCCCGCACATTCGCGCGATACTTATTTAATATATCTTCTTTGCTTGCCATAGTCTTTTCTCCTTTTTCGTTATAACGTTATTACGATATTACGATATTTCGAAATTATAGTTCCTTGATGACTTCGTGGAACGGTTTCTTCGGGAACTCCATCATCTTATGACCCTCAGCCCACGGGTTCAGGCCGCAGTTCATGAGAGGCGATGGAATCAGGTTGGCCCAGTGGGCGAGACCTGTACCGAAGTTATACAGGCCTGGTGAACCATAGAGCATCGACATACCCTTACACATCAGCTTCTTCTCAGGATTGGCGGTGCCGAAGTCGTCAAGCTGCTGGCGCCACTGGTAGATCTGGTCGCCGAGGTTAACCTTGACGGGGCAGACGGTTTGGCACGACAGACACAGCGTGCAGGCGCTGACATTGCCCGAGTGGGCCTTGGTGTCGCGCAGCATGCCGAGGTTGATGCCGATGGGACCAGGAATGAAGTAGCTGTACGAGTAGCCACCACTGCGACGATAGACGGGACACGTGTTCATGCACGAGCCGCAGCGGATGCACTTCAGCGACTCCCAGTGCTCGGGATTGGCAATCCAGTCGCTTCGGCCGTTGTCCACCAGCACGATGTGCATGTGGTGAGCCGTCGGACGGGCTTTGCGGAAGTGACTCGTAAAGGTCGTCGTGGGCTGTCCTGTACCGGCACGGCACAGCATGCGCTGGAACACAGCCAGACACTCGTAGTTGGGAATGACCTTCTCCAGTCCGATGGCGACGATGTGGAGGCGTGGACACGACGTTGACATGTCGGCATTGCCCTCGTTGGTGCATACCACGATGTCGCCCGTCTCGGCGATACCGAAGTTGGCACCCGTCATACCGGCATCGGCGGTCAGGAACTCGTTGCGCAAGCTCAGACGTGCCCGATAGGTCAGGTACGTGGGGTCGTGGTTGCCCTTCTCCTTGGAAATGCCTTTCTCTTCGAACAGCTCGCCCACGTCGTCGTGGTTCAGGTGGATGGCAGGCATGACGATATGGCTTGGCTTCTGACCTTTCAACTGGATGATGCGCTCGCCCAGGTCGGTCTCCACCACCTCAATGCCTTTGCTCTCCAAGTACGGGTTCATCTCGCACTCCTCGGTGAGCATCGACTTCGACTTCACCATCTTCTTCACGTTGTGGTTCTTCAGGATGCCATAAACGATTTCGTTGAACTCCTCAGCATCCTTTGCCCAGTGTACCTCCACTCCGTTCTTCTCGGCATTTGTGGCAAACTGGTCGAGATATTCATCCAAGTGGGTAATGGTGTGGCGCTTGATGGCCGAAGCCTTCTCGCGCAGCTGCTCCCACTCCTCCAATCCGTATGCCATGTTGTCGCGCTTGGTGCGCACTGCCCAGAATGTTGCGTCGTGCCAGTGGGCATATTGTTGGTTCTTCAAGAACTGCTTGGCGGCTTTGCTATGTGATGTACTCATATTCTTTGCGTTATTACGTTATAACGTTATACCGTTATGCCGAAATTATAGGCCAGCGGCCAGAATCTCAACTACGTGTTTGAACTTGATATCGAAGCCCTGCTTCTTGGCCACGCCGGCCATGTGCATCAGGCACGAGCAGTCGGGGCCGGTGATATACTCGGCACCAGTCTGCATGTGGCGCTCCACCTTGTCCTTTCCCATCTGGGCACAGATGGCGGTCTCCTCGATGGAGAACATACCGCCGAAGCCGCAGCACTCGTCGTGGCGCTTGGGCTCTACGACGTCAATGCCGTCCACCAGCTGCAACAGGTCCTTGATCTTGTTGAACGGAGCCACATGTTCCTCGCTGGGCGACGACAGGCCCAGCTCGCGGACACCGTGGCAGGAGTTGTGCAGGCTGACCTTATGCGGGAACGTGCCCAACCGGCGGTCCACCTTCACCACGTCGTGCAGGAACTCCACCACGTCCATACACTTCTTGGCTGTCTCGCACTCGTGTATGCCTTCCGTGTGCTGAGCGGTTCCCCCGCTCAGCAGTCTCCCATAGTTCATGCGTATGAATGCCGTGCAGCTGACACTCGGTGCCACCACATAGTCGAAGTCCTTGAACTTCTCCTCAAACTTCTCGGCCAGGGGAATGGCCTGCTTCTCGAAACCTGCATTGGCCATAGGCTGTCCGCAGCAGGTCTGTTTCTCAGGATATGTCACGTCGATGCCCAGGTGCTTCAGCAGCTTCCACGTTGCCACACCCACCTTTGGATAGACGGCATCCACGTAACAGGGGATAAATAGTCCGACCTTCATATTTTCATTTTACTATTTTACTATTTACTATTCAATTGTCCAATTGTGAAATTGTCCAATCAAATCACGTGCAGTCCGAGGAACACCATCAGACCATTCATCAGGATCCAGAAGATGGCGAACGGCATGGTCTTGCGCATGATGTCACCATCCTGTCCCTCCATGTCGCAGGCGGCTGTAGCGATGGCGATGGACTGTGGCGACAGCAGCTTACCGCCCTCAGAGCCGGCGCAGTTGGCAGCGGCGAGCCAGTTGGTTTCGTTACCGCTGACACCGAAGAATGTGCCCTGATTGACCAGTCCTAGGTCGCTGGCGGCAGTAGCCTGTAGCTTTCCGAAGAGAATGTTGGCATTCGTAGCCGAACCAGTTACGAAGGTTCCGATAGAACCGATGAGCGGAGCGAAGAACGGGAAGGCAGCACCTGTGAGCATCACGAGACCCTTGGCGATGTCGTTTGTCATACCTGTGTTGTTCATCAGCATGGCCATAGCCACCAGACAGCAGATGGTCACCACCGTCTTCTGCAGGTTCAGCGTGGTCTTGGCCAGCAGCTTCATCAACTTGCCGAAACTCATGCCTTGAATCAGTCCGCCGATGACGGCACCGAGGAAAATCATCAGACCGGCATTCGACAGCCAACCGAACTTGAACGTGTTGCCGGTGACGGGCAGGTCGAACTTCGTCACCAGCGTGCTGTTCAGCAGTTCGTTGATGGGTGGAACAATCTTGCTCGAAATCAGGATGAAGAAGATGATAAGGCCATAGACGCTCCATGCCTTCAAGGTCTTCGCTAGTCCGAACTTCTTCTTCTCCACCACTACCTCGTCGGCAGGGTTCTCATCGTGGATGAAGAGCTTGTTGTAAATCAGCATGGCGATGATGGCTGCTACAGAACCAAGAATGGCGGGAGTCTCCGGGCCGATGAAGTGGGCGCAGCAGAACTGTACGACGATGGAGAACGTTCCCACGAACAGCGCGATGATCAGGTTCTTCACAATCTTCGTCTTGTCCGTCATCATCAGGATGAGGAACGGCGTGATGAAGAACATCAGCGAGAGTTGCAATATAATAAAGGTCGCTACCTCGCAGAGTTCCTCAGGTGTTGCCACACCGCTGGCAGCCACCTGGTTGGCGAGCGTCGTGGCGGGCAGTCCGACTGCACCGAAGCCTACTGCCACCGTGTTGGCCACCAGACAGATGACGGCTGAGAACATCGGTTTGAAGCCCAGTCCGATAAGGATGGCGGCAGGGATGGCCACAGCCGTTCCGAAACCGGCCATACCTTCGAGTACACCACCAAGCCCCCACGTCAGCAACAGCACCAGCAAACCTTTGTCGGAGGTCATCTGGATGAACTGCGTCTTGATGGTCTCTATCTCCTTCGTCTCGCAAAGGATGTTGTAGCTGAAGATGGCGCAGATGATAATCAGGATGATTGGGAAGCACGCTTTCAGGAAACCTTCCACCACCGACCACAGCGTGATGCCATAGATTGAGGCGTCGGCATACTTCTCTGGGATAATGCCCATCATAGGGGTTGCAAACAAGGCCAGAAGAACGGTCACCACCAATGTGATGATAGCACTCTTATAACCAGACACTTTAAAGCCCATCATCAGAATAATGAGCAATAGAATTGGGATTACAGATACTAATGCAGTCATAGATCTTTAGTTATTACGTAGTATTATTATAAGAATTGCTGCAAATATACGAAAAAAGCAGGCAATAACCAAATATTTCGCCTGTTTTTTTGTGCTTTGCGTTTTTTTTCGTATATTTGCAGACAAATGAAAACTTAAATCATAATACACGCTTATGAATAGTCCTAAGAATCCAACACCGCAGGCTTACGCCGACTTCCTGAGTGCCCTCAGGCAGATTGTGACCAACGACCGCATCTACACCGACGAGCTCCGCACGCTGGGGTGGGGTACCGATGCCAGTTTCTACCGCCAGATACCGAAAGTCGTCATCCGCAGCGACGGCGAGGAGGAGATTAGCCAGATTGTCCGCCTATGCCGGAAATACGCGTTGCCCTTCACCTTCCGTGCCGCTGGTACCTCGCTTTCTGGTCAAAGTTGTACGGACTCGGTGCTCATCGTGGCTGGCAAGCACTGGGAGAAATGGAGCCTCACCCCTAACCCCTCTCCAAAGGGCGAGGGGAACTCTGAAACCGAAGGTGGTATCATAACGTTGCAGCCGGGCATCGTGGGCAGTAAGGTCAACGAGATACTGAAACCCTACGGCCGCGTGTTCCCGCCCGATCCGGCCAGCATCGGCTCGGCCATGGTGGGCGGCATCGTCATCAACAACGCATCGGGCATGAACTGTGGCGTGCATGCCAACAGTGACCGTATGATGGTCTCTGCCCGCATCATCCTGACCGACGGCACGGTGCTCGATACAGGCAACCAGGAGAGCCGCGAGCAGTTTGCCCGCTCGCACCCCGAGTTCCTGAAGAAGATTGAGGACCTGCGCGACCGTGTGCGTGCCGACGAGGAGCTGGCATCGCGCATTCGTACCAAATATAGCATTAAGAACGTGACGGGTCTGAACCTGCGTCCGCTCATTGCCTATGACGACCCGTTCGACATCATCGCCCACTCGATGGTGGGCAGCGAGGGTACGCTGGCCTTCCTGTCGGAGGTGACCATGCGGACACTCCATGACTACAAGTTCAAGGCCTCGGCCATGGTGTACTTCCTGACGATGAAGGAGAGTTGCGAGGCTGTCGTGGCCATGAAGAAGCTAAAGGCCGGCGACGAGGATCTGAAGATGAGTGCCGAGCAGCTGATGGTGAAGAGTGCCGAGATGCTCGACTACAAGTCGCTGAGCAGCGTGGACGATCCCGTGTACCTGCAATATCAAAAGGATGTCGATGCCGGCAAGATTGCCGGCGTGGAGCCTGGCGACTATCACAACCTGACGGCCATCCTGACGGAGACGAAGGGTGTGACGCACGAGCAGCTGCTGGAGAAGATCGAGAAGATCAAGGAGTGTCTGGGACAGTTCCGCCTGTATATCCCTGCTGAGTTTACGGAGGATCCGGCCGTGTATGGCAAATACTGGGCCATCCGCTCGGGTATCTTCCCCAGTGTAGGTGGCACGCGTCCCGTGGGTACCTCGTGTCTCATTGAGGATGTGGCGTTCCCCATCGAGTCGCTGCCAGAGGCCACGGTGAAGCTGCAGAAGCTCATTGCCGACCACGGCTACGACGATGCCTGCATCTACGGTCATGCCTTTGAGGGCAACTACCACTTCATCCTGAACCAGAGCTTTGCCGACGAGCACGAGGTGGCCCGTTATGCTGAGATGATGCGTGCGGTGGCCAAACTCGTGGTAGAGGGCTACGACGGATCGTTGAAGGCCGAGCATGGCACAGGTCGGAACATGGCACCGTTTGTGAAGTACGAGTGGGGCGACAAGGCCTACGAAGTCATGCGTGAGTTGAAGGCCATCTTCGACCCCGAGGGCTTGCTGAACCAGGGTGTCATCTTCAACGACGACCCGGACTGCTTCATCAAGTGTCTGAAGCCGCTGCCCGTGCTGGACTTCGACTTCGACAAGGTTCCTGACGGCGGTCACTATCTGATGGACCCCACACTGTCGACGGCCAAGGAAACCATCGAGCAGGTGAAGCGCGCCAACAAGTGTATCGAGTGCGGCTTCTGCGAGGTGAACTGTATGTCGTGCGGTCTGACGCTGTCGTCAAGAATGCGTATCGCCGTGCAGCGCGAAATCCGCGAGCTGGAGGCCACCGCCCGTGCGTCCGGCGGCTCCCCTGCAGGAACAGCCGCTGCCGAGCGCGCCGCCCGTCTGAAGAAACAGTATAAATACTATGGTGACCAGACCTGTGCCACCGACGGACTGTGCTCGACATCGTGTCCGATGAAGATCAATACGGGCGAGCTGACGCACCTCATCCGTCAGATGGACATGAACAACAACAGTGTGGGCTATAAGGTGGGAGAATTCGCCGCCAACCACATGGCGGGTATCAAGAGCGGTCTGCGTGTGGTGCTCGACGTGGCACACTTAGGACACATCACGCTGGGACCGTCGCTGATGTCGAGTGTCTGCCGTGGCATGAACAAGATGGGTCTGCCACTATGGACCACGGCCATGCCAAAGAAGCATCGCCAGCCTAAGAAGTCTGACCTTACGCAGTTTATCATCGAAAGAAGCCTCCCCCCATCCCCCTCCAAAGAGAGGGGGCAATGGAGCGCATCTGAGTCCCCCCTCCCCTTGGAGGGGTCGGGGGAGGCTCCTAAAGTCGTCTATTTCCCCAGTTGTATCAACCAGACCATGGGACAATCGAAACATGGCGGAAAGATTCACGACCTGGTCGACGAGGTCATCCAGCTGATGGCCAAGGCTGGTTACGAGGTCATCTTCCCGGAGGGTATGGATCGTATGTGCTGCGGACAGATCTGGGAGTCGAAGGGTATGCTCGACATTGCAGACCGCAAGAGTGCTGAACTGGAACAGGCACTGTGGAAGGCTTCTGAGGAAGGCAAGTATCCTGTACTCTGTGCCCAGAGTCCATGCTTGCACCGTATGCGTAAGGTTATGCACAAGATGCACCTTTATGAGCCGGCCGAGTTCATCATGAAGTATCTCGTGCCGCGTCTCGACTTCCATCAGATAGACCGTCCTGTGGCATTGCATATCACGTGTTCTACCCGACAGATGGGTGTGGCCGACGACCTCATCAATCTGGCTAAGCTCTGCTCTACCAAGGTGTTCCTGCCAGAGGGAGTGGGCTGTTGCGGCTTTGCCGGCGACCGTGGCTTCACGTTCCCTGAACTGAACAAGTATGGATTAAGAAAGCTGCGTCCGCAGATTGAGGCCAATCATATTGAGGTAGGATACAGCAACAGCCGTACCTGTGAAATCGGCTTGGAGACGAACACAGGCATTCCCTACATGAGTATTGTCTATCTGGTGAATGAATGTACGACGCCGAAGAAATAAGGGCGTCGTACAGTAATAGCTTATAGAAATGGTTTAGAAGGTACAGGGCAATGTTGCCAACTGATAGTAAAGGGTGCGGGCCATACGCTCGTGCCCTTTGTCGTTGGGGTGCAGACGGTCGGTGTCGCCGTCCTTGAAATACTGAACGTGCTCGTCCATCATGGGGTAGAGGCCGCTGACCGCATTCATGTCGATGACGGGGACGGCCCAGATGTTACCGGCATCCTTGACGGCCTGGATGTACTCTTCAAGATAGATGCCACACTGGTTGGTGTAGTCCTCGGTGATCTGCCAGTTAGTCTCGCTACGGTGGAACTGGGCTCGGTGGATAGGCGTCAGAAGTACAATCTGCTTATCGGGATACATGCGCTTCACCTTGTCCAGTGCCATGTTGATGCGGCCGCGGTACGTGTTGTTATCCATCTTCATATAGCGACGCTGTCGATCAACAAGTTGTTTGGGCTTGCCGCCATGGGCGTACTCCACCTGTTCATTCTTTTCTTCATACCACTCGCCGATGGGCACACCTTGGTTGTAGTCGTTGGTACCGATAAAGATGAGGATGGCATCGACAGAGTCTCCATGTTCGGCATACAGACGGTCGGCCTGACGGGGGATGTCGTTCCACTGGCGTCCGCTGACAGCATAGACGTAGGGGGTGATGCCCAGCCACTCTTGCAGGAAGTGCCAGTATTTTAGCTTCGAGCCGTCATTCTTCGGGTCGGTAATCGAGTCACCAAAGTAGGCCACGCGCTTCTGCATCCACGGATGCGTAAATGTCGATTGAGCATTGACGGCTCCGCAAAGCAGAGCCGTCAATGTCAGAAGCAATAAGTGTTTCTTAGTCATGTCGCACTTGTCGCTAATAATTATCAATTGTCAATTATCAATTATCAATTGGATATTAGTATTCCATGACGGCAGGCAACTCCTTGGCCTGGTCTATCATCTTCTGTACCTCAGCGACAGCTGGAACACGGTTGGTCAGGTTCTTCTCAGCGTTTATCTCCTCAAGCTTCTTCTGCAGATTCTCAGCAACGCGGTGCTTCAGCTCCTTTACGGTGTCGACGCCACTGGCCTCCAACAGTTCAGCAAACTGAGGTCCTACGCCATTGATGCGATACAGGTCGCAATGGTTTGCCCACTTCAAGATGAGCTTCGGGCTGATGTCCGTAGCCTCGGCCAAAGCCTTGCGGCCTGCCGGCTTAGCACATTTCTCCAACAATTCTGCGTCGGTCTTGATACCTGCTGCAATCAGTTTCTCGGCGTAAACCTCACCTACGCCCTCAATGTCAATCACTTTGTACGTCATAGTCTTTACTCTTTTTAGTTATTACTACTGCGGAAACGTGCACTTTGCACACCGCATCTGCAAATGTACGAATAATTCTTGAACATACAACACCTTTTTGTTTTTTTTAATACAAAAGATGATTCTTTGCTCAAATAAATGTGTATCTTTGCGCCGTCTAACATAAAAAATAGGATAATAATGGACTACAAAGAATTGAATTTTCAGGGAATTTCTGCCGAGAAACAGTTGAATCAGCCTGCTGAAAGACAATGGGATGTGTCTGCTGCTTTTCCGGTATTGATGCGTAAGGTATATGTATGGATGACGCTGGCTCTGGTCATCACAGGCTTCACGGCCTATGGCGTGGCAACAAGTCCAGGCATCTTGCAGGCCATCTATACCAACCAGATCCTGTTCTGGGGAATGATTATCGCTGAGTTTGCACTCGTCATCGGTGTCAGCGCTGCCATCAACCGCCTGTCACTGACAATGGCTACGCTGATGTTCATCCTCTATTCGGTCATCAACGGTGCCTTGCTGTCGTATATCTTCCTGGCCTATACTGCCTCGTCGATAGCTACGGTGTTCTTCATCACCGCCGGCACATTCGGCGCCATGGCCTTCATTGGCTATACCACGAAGACCGACCTGACGAAGATGGGTAAGATCGTGATGATGGCATTGATAGGACTCGTCATCGCCACTATCGTCAACCTCTTCATCAAGAGTTCAGGATTCACGATGATTCTAAGCTATATCGGCGTCCTCGTGTTTGTCGGTCTGACAGCCTACGATGCGCAGAAAATCAAGCAGATGCTGTTGCAGGCACCCGATGCCGGTGAAGGGGCTCAGAAGATGGCTCTCCTCGGAGCACTCTCCCTCTATCTTGACTTCATAAACCTGTTCATCTATCTGCTTCGCATATTCGGTAAGCGCGAATAAGGTCAACAAGGGATGTATTTAATATATGCACAAATTTGGGCTTTAAACCAAATTTGTGCATATTTTCTTTTGGCGGTTTCGATAATTTTTTGTAATTTTGCCATCGTATGTTTAATTATTGTATGCAGAAAGTGTGTGATATAAGATTATTTAACGCGGAATATTTGGCTATACCAGATATTTCTATAACACACACACACACACACACACAATTAGCGCTACCGGCCTACTTTACCTTATTAAAATACGCGGGCGACCCCGCGTTAAGGGCAGTGCAAGCCGAGTGCAGAGCGGAGCTCGCTCCAGCTATGTCGAGGCGCAGCCTGCCCTCGCCCGAAAGGGCAATATTCGGCTTTTCTTGGAGCGAACCGAGAGAAGCCTGCATGTTTTTTATTCCCATCATAACGTTAAAACAAATTTCTATATACAATGATAAATCTTTTTACCATCATACTCGCTGTAGCTGTGGTGCTGCTGGCCGCCCTTTGCTTCTGGCAAAGCTACGTCATCGAGCGCAGAAACGAGACGCTGGTGAGGTACACGTGTGCACACGGGGACAGTCCCCCTGTGCACTCTTAGCGGCTCATCCCAATCGACAGTTTATAAACATCATTTTATTTATTAACAAATTATATTTTTCAATTATGATTAAGAAAAGATTTCTTTCCATGCTCGTGCTGCTCGCAGCAGTAGTCACGGGCGCAATGGCACAGACTACCTACAAAGTCTCTGTGAAGGAAGGCACCGAGGATGCCACAAATTGGACCATCACGCCAGCCGAGGCAACGACCACCGGCGTGGCCGCAGGTACGGAGGTGAAAGCCACCTACACCGGCACGAAGAAGGTGAAGAGCGTCAAGGCCGTGAAGAAGGCTGCGGCGAAGCCCGCACTCAGCCTTACCAGCCCCGCCAAGGGGCAGGTCATCGGCAGCGACGGCAAGAATTATGCTGCAGGTGCCTCCCTGCCCACCGGCGTGACTAAAGTGGCCATGATAGCCTACGTGTCCGGCTCCAACGGTCTCGCCATCGCCCTCGCCGACG
>JBGUQW010000241.1:0-27894 GCA_045131435.1 Prevotella sp. | reverse complement strand
AATAATCTATATATACTTAGATTTACTCTCCTTCTGCCACCTAAAGCGAGAATGTGCAAAAACCGAGTTCTCGTTTTCTCGGTTTCTCGGTTTCTTTTTCTCTTTTCTGACAATTCTGACTGTCAGAATCTGCGTTCACTACCCACTTAAAAATGCGCGCACATCACAGTATCACAGTATCACAGTTTTTTTAAGGCATGGGTAACTATCAGAAAGAGGGCATCTCATTTTCTGACACTGTCATTTGTCAGAATTGTCAGAAACGAGCAAAATCAGTGCACTAAAACGGTGCAGCGGTTGAGACAGTGTCGCAAAACGCAACGGTGCTTAAAGACCTGACCCAGCGTTTTGCCGACTCAGATGGGCTGGGGTAACAAACGTTACCCCAGCCTATTTAAGCATACTGAACGAATCGGTCGCCATGTTTCTCCGGCTCACCAACCTATGGAGCCTCATCAGCAGGATTCTCCATTGCTGGGGCTGTGGCCTCACCATTGTTCAGGATGATGTTCACCACACTCACGGCATCGGTAATCGTCACCTTGCCATCTTGGTTGGTGTCGCCTTGGACGCCTACGCTTAATTCAACGTCAGCAGTAGCGACGTCGGAGTCAGCATATCCCTCCTTTGTGGCATATACGCTGACGTGGCAGGTCATAGTTCCTGAAAGGATGGTTTCGTTACCCTCGTTTTCAACATTCTCACTATTATAGCTATAACTCCATTTAAAGGTTATACCTTCCGTTTCGCAGCTATACGACAGTTTCCCTCCCTCGACTTTGATAGTTGGTTTTGCGCACTTTGTTGCCCCTGGGTCTGAACCAGTCAGGGCTACTACCTTATAAAAATCTTTCCAAGGAGAAGCTGACTGATAAGCATCAAGTGAGGCCAATGGTACATGAAGTATTGTGTTAGTTCCTATCGAAACACCTTCAAAGAGGTTTATAACTTGTTTGTTCGCATCATCCATCATTGTTGGTACTGATGCAGCATAGCAATATACATCCTTCAGTTTGGTACAATTAGCAAAAGCTCGAGTACGGATAATATTGACACCATTGCCGATAATAACATTAGTAATTTGGCTACAATTAGAGAAAGCACTACTGCCAATTTCCGTCACACTATTAGGGATGGCTATCGAGGTCAAACAACTGCATCCATAGAAAGCAGAACCTTCTATTTTCGTCACGTTTTTTGGAATATCAATAGAGGTCAAACCAGTGCATTCATAGAAAGCACTGCTTCCGATACTAGTAACATCTTGGGGAATCTCTACAGAGGTTAAGCTTGTACATTTACCAAATGCCCAATTTTCAATACGTGTTAGTAGTTGGGAAAGAGTTAAGTTCTTCAAGCTACTGCAGCCATAGAAACAACTGTTTCCTATAGATGAAACGGTAATCGGCATCTCTATTGTGGTCAGGCTACTACATCCAGAAAAAGCAGAACCACCAATTTCCGTCAAACCATTGGGAAGATTTATTTTGGTTAAGTTGTTACACCCGGCAAAAGCATTGCTACCTATACGTTCTATGTTCGCTTTTATCGTTACAGAAGTCAGATTTTTGCAGTTTTTGAATGCATAATCACAAATATATTTAACAGTATAATATTTCCCCTCGTAATAAATCGATTTCGGAATAACGACGTCACCACTATAGTCATTGTAATTATAATATGTGACCCCTGCCTGCAAATAGGCATCAAAGACGTAGTAAATACCATCATACTTCACGTCGTAGTAGTTATAGGCGATCGTGGGTAACGACAGTAACATCATCACAAGCAATAGTAATTGTTTCTTCATTTTCGTTATAGTTTTAATCGTTATTATTATCATTGAAAAGGGTAAATAGAAAAACGTGGACAAGTTACTTCGTCTACGTTGTTCGAGGTATTGGGGATAACCTAACTATCTTAAACGAGTAAATGCCCACGCCTTTGGCGTGAACGATCTACTTCAGTTCTTGATAGTGTTATCTAATTCCCCAATTATCGAACAACAAGAATCTAAAAGTGGATGTTCTTTATCCTATATGTCCTTGATGCTACGCATCGTTATCTCTTTCTCAGCCCATAGGCATCTTCAGATTTATAATGTTATACATTTTTTATTCCTTCTCCCACTGTTCCCAGTCAGTTTCAGCAAGATATTTTTCAATCTGGTCACGAAGTGGACGGAGATCGTCCTCTATCACATATTTTACTTCGTTCTCGTCAATCATATAATAGTCATGCACTAAAACATGACGCATTTTCTCAATCACAGCCCAGGGCGTAGAAGCGTTTGCCTGCTTGAAATCGAGAGACAATTTATATGCAGCCTCACCAACAATCTCGATGCATTTGACGAGACCATAATACTCTATCTTATCTTTGGATAAGTCATCGAACGACTTGTCCTCCATAAAATTCAGCACCCGGTCTATTGCATCAAGCATATGCTCCAGACGCCCTTTGTCTCTAACTGGCTCTCTCATAAATCAGGATTCTATCACGATTAGCGCTTCTTGCTGCAAAAGGAAGGAGGGTTCCGTCAGTAACTAAATCAACGGGGCGACATAGTCTCTGCTCCAAGTCGACTATCATACCTGCGTGCTTCATCAGACTGACGCGGGCGTTCTTGTCGAACTCTACGAGTATATCGACATCACTCTCTGCCGACTGCTCTCCACGGGCAAAGGATCCAAACAGCCATGCTTTCAGGACAGGTTGTGTCTTGAAGTATTCGGCTATCTTCTGTGTCATCGTCTCCGTACTCATAAGCGTCAATATCTATTTTCTGTTGGCAAAGATAAGCAATAATTCCAAAACCACCAAAGAATTGCGGAACATTTTTTACTTGGGTAGGGAAAAGACTTAATCATGGCGAAAATACGCTGTCTCGGAAAAAAAAGAAACAAATTTCTTTGTTTTGCTCTCAACTTTTCGTAACTTTGCAGGCAAATGAAGATATTTACCAGTGCTCAGATACATGAGCTAGACACTTACACTATTGAGAACGAGCCCATTCCGAGCCTCGATCTTATGGAGCGTGCGGCCAAGGCGATTACGCAGGCCATCGTAGAGAAATACCCTTACACGACGCCCATCGTGGTGTTTGCCGGTCCTGGCAATAACGGTGGCGACGCACTTGCCGTAGCCCGTCTGCTGGCAGAGAAGAACTACGGGGTGAGTGCTTTTCTCTTTAACATCAGTGGACACCTCTCTCCTGACTGTGCTGCCAACAAGCAACGGCTTCAGGAGGTGAAGCAGCTGAAGCAGTTTGTGGAGGTGATTGAGGAATTCGACCCACCCAAGCTGGAGTCGAACATGGTGGTGGTTGACGGACTCTTCGGATCGGGTCTGAACAAGCCGCTGGCAGGTGGCTTTGCCTCGCTGGTGAAATATATCAATGCCTCGCCGTCCCAGATTGTCAGCATCGACGTGCCGTCTGGTCTGATGACGGAAGACAACACCTACAACGTCCGTGCCAACATCATCCGCGCCCATACCACACTAACCCTGCAACAGCCCAAGCTGTCGTTCCTGTTCCCTGAGAACCAGACGTTTATCGGTCAGTTGCGCGTGCTTGACATCCGTCTGAGCCAGGAGGGCATGGAAAAGATAGAGGCCCAGTATGCTGTGGTCGAAGAGTCGATGGTGCGCCAACTGCTCATCGGTCGTAACCCATTCGCTCACAAAGGTCAGATGGGCAACGCCCTGCTCATTGCAGGCAGCTATTGTATGGCTGGTGCTGCAGTGCTCTCCGCCCGTGCCTGTCTGCGTTCCGGAGCCGGTAAGGTCACTGTCAACTCTCCCAAGCGCAACATCCCTATCCTGCAGATGTCTGTCCCTGAAGCCATCGTCCAGAGCGGTATGGAAGAGACCTACTTCGCTGAAGCAGTAGATACCGAGGACTTCGATGCGCTGGGCATAGGACCAGGGTTGGGGCAGAGCGAACAGACGGCCATCGCACTCATCGCACAGCTGCGCCGTACCCAGTGTCCGATAGTGGCTGATGCCGATGCGCTGAACATTCTGGCCAACCATCGTGCCTGGCTGCAGCAGCTGCCCAAGGATATCATCCTCACGCCGCATGCCAAAGAACTGGATCGCCTGGAAGGTCACTCTGCCGACAGCTACGAACGGCTCACGAAAGCCATCAATCTGGCATCCAAGCTGAAGGGTTATGTCATCCTGAAGGGACGCTACACGGCCATCTGTATGCCCGACGGTCATGTCTTCTTCAATCCTACGGGCAATGCCGGAATGGCAACAGCTGGCAGTGGCGACGTGCTGACTGGTGTCATTACAGGACTGCTGGCTCGTGGCTACAAGCCGCAGGATGCCTGCATTCTTGGTACCTATCTGCACGGACTGGCTGGCGACCTTGCTGCTCATGATCTGGGCGAAGAGAGTCTGCTGGCCAGCGACATTATCCGTTATCTGGCGCGAGCCTTCAAACGATTAAGAGAATAATAAACATTGAAGATTATGATTAGGCAGACTTTTCTTCATTTCTCATTAACAGTCCTCATATCCCTTTTCTCATTTCTCATTTGCTCCGCCCAGCCTGAGATATCCTTGTTGAAGCCAGGGACTGATGCTGAGGGGCAAGTCTATTATCTGCCAAAGACGGCCATCCGCCTTCACCTGCTGGTGGAGAAGACCTCCTACACCCCTGGCGAATATGCCCGCTATGCGGAGCGCTACCTGCAACTGAAAGACGTCCAACAAGAGCCGCAGGTATCCCACCAGCTCATCAATTACCAGCTGAGCACCATCGGTGTGCGCGACACATCGAAGTGCTACATCCTCCGTATGAAAGGCAAGGCCGAGACCGCATCCGTCAAGCTCAGCGACGACGGCATTCTCCTGTCTGTCAATAGTAGCCCGATCGTTCAGTCGACAAGCTCACCATTTGCCTCAAAGTCCAAAGTTCAAAGTTCAAAGTTCAAAGATCAAAGTACCAATTTCCTCTCCGCCGAAGTAATGGCAGCAGGCAGTTCAGCCAAGAAAGCAGAGCTTATTGCACGTGAACTGTTAGAGATGCGCGAACAACGCCGGTTGCTGGTGACTGGCGAAGCCGACGAGATGCCCCAGGACGAGCAACAGCTGCGTCTGATGCTCCATGAGATTGACGAGAAAGACCGTCAGCTGACTGCACTCTTCACAGGCACCGTGCAGCGTGACACCAGCGAGACCGTCGTCACCTATTGTCCCGAGAAGGAAGTAGAGCGCGAAGTCATCTTCCGTCTCTCACGCCGTCTGGGTATCGTCGACAGCGATGACCTCGCAGGCGTACCTTATTATATCACTATTAAGAATAGTACCCCTCAACTTCCTGACAGTGTAGAAGCCATCAACCCTGCAGACGACAAGAAGCGCTACGCGCGGAAATACAAGGGTTTCTTCGTCAATGTGCCCACGAAGGCTGAGATTTCCCTTTATCAGGAAGACCTGTTCCTGGACTCCTTCGAGAAATCTTTCGCACAGTTCGGCACCCTGGAGTTGCGTGACGGACAGCTCTTCAAACGCTACGTCACCCACATGCAACTCGACCCTGCCACTGGTGGCGTCGTCACCTTTGAAGTGGAAGGCGACCAGTAAAAAAGCCGACGGCAAGCCATGAATCACTACGTTGACGTCATCCTTCCCGTGCCCTTGCAAGGGCTGTTCACCTACGCCATTCCTGAAGGTATGGCGGTGGCTGTGGGCATGCGTGTAGTGGTCAGTTTCGGACGTTCCAAGACGTATGTAGGACTCGCCGCCCGTCTGCACGACAACAAACCCCAAGGGTACAATGTCAAGCCCATACAGCAGGTGATGGATGCTAAGCCCATCGTCACCGACAGTCAGCTGAAGCTGTGGCAGTGGATAGCCGACTACTACATGTCACCTATTGGCGAGGTGTATAAGGCAGCATTGCCTGGCGGTCTGAAAGATGAGGACGGCTATCGCCCCAAGACCGAGACCTACATCCGGCTGACAGAACAATACCGCAACGTGACTGCTCTGCACATCGCCCTCAACGTACTCTCCCGTGCCAAGAAACAGTTGGAGGCCTTCACCTGCTATCTCGAACTGTCGCACTGGGACCAAGCCGACAATCATCCATCACCTAACACCCATCACCCATCACCCATCACCGAGGTTACTCGCGAAGAATTGATGAATGCCAGCCAGGCATCGTCAGAGACGCTGAACCAGCTTGTCAAGCGACAGATACTGGAAACCTACGAGGTAGAGGTAGGCCGATTGAACCATAGTGGCGAATACCGTCCTGAGCTCATCCAGCCCCTGACGGCACCCCAGCAGGAAGCCTACAACAGCATCCTGATGTCGATGATGCAGAAGAACGTCACCCTCTTGCAGGGCGTCACTGGTTCAGGAAAGACCGAGATATACATCCACCTCATCCAACGTGCCTTGGAGCGTAAGGAACAGGTGCTCTATCTCTTGCCAGAAATAGCCCTCACCGTTCAGATGATGCAGCGCCTGCAACGCATCTTCGGCAACCGTCTGGGCATCTATCACTCGAAATATTCCGACGAAGAACGTGTGGAGATATGGCAGAAGCAGCTCTCTGCCAACCCCTACGACATCATCCTCGGTGCCCGTTCAGCCGTCTTTCTGCCCTTCCAGCGCCTGGGTCTCGTCATCGTCGACGAGGAACACGAGACCAGCTACAAGCAGCAAGACCCTGCTCCCCGCTATCATGCCAGAAATGTGGCCATTATGCTGACCAAGATGAATGATGAATGTGGAATGAGGAATGAGGAATGGTCGCCTACGGCGATGAAAAATGATGAATTCTCAATTTCTCATTCTACATCGCAGCGAAGCGAGAATCATTCAACACTCAACATTCAACACTCTACATTTGGACCAAAGGTCCTTTTAGGCACTGCAACACCCTCGCTCGAAAGCTATCACAATGCGAAGACGGGAAAATACGGACTGGTGGAGCTAAAAGAGCGCTATAAAGGTATCGAAATGCCTGAGATACAAGTCGTTGACACGGCCGACCTGCAACGCCGGAAGATGATGACAGGACCCTTCTCGCCCCTCTTGCTGGCCCGCATCCGCGAGGCTTTGGAACGTGGCGAGCAAGCCATCCTGTTCCAGAACCGTCGTGGCTTCGCACCCATCATTGAGTGCCACCAGTGCGGCTGGGTGCCCACCTGTCAGCACTGTGACGTCTCACTGACCTACCACCGCCAGCTGAACCAGCTGACGTGCCACTATTGTGGTGCCACCTACGGTGTGCCCACGGAATGTCCCTGTTGCGGAAGCACCGACCTGCGTACTCGCGGCTTTGGCACAGAGAAGATTGAGGAACAGCTGCGCGAGGTATTCCCTGAGGCCCGCATCGCACGCATGGACCTTGACACCACCCGGACACGCAATGCCTACGAGCGCATCATCAGCGACTTCTCTGCCGGACGCACCAATATCCTTATCGGTACACAGATGATTTCGAAAGGTCTCGACTTCGACCGTGTATCGGTGGTGGGCATTGTCAATGCCGACTCGATGCTCAACATGCCCGACTTCCGCGCCTACGAGCATGCCTTCATGATGATGTCGCAGGTGGCTGGCCGTGCAGGCCGCAAGCGTCGTCGCGGACTGGTCATCCTGCAGACCAAGCAGAAGGAGCTGCCCGTCATCCGACAGGTGGTACACAACGACTACACGGGGCTCTACAAAGACATCATCGCCGAACGGCAGGCCTTCCACTATCCGCCCTATTACCGTCTCATCTACGTCCTGCTGCGCCATCGTCAGGAGAGCACCGTCCATCAGGCGGCTACGGAGCTGGGCGGCTGGCTGCGACAGTGGTTTGGCGGACGCGTGTTAGGTCCCGACAAACCCTCTGTAGCCAAAGTCAAACAGCAGAACATCCGTAAACTGGTGCTCAAGCTGGAGCCCTCCCTCGACATGAAGCGCGTCCGCGAATACTTGTGGCTGGCCCAGCAGCAACTGCTTGCCGACAGACGTTATTCATCGCTGCAAGTCTTCTTCGATGTCGACCCGCTGTAACTCCTCCCCCCTCAGTTTTCCAGTAAATAATTTGGTGTTTCTAAAAAATGTTGCTATCTTTGCACCCTTAGCAACAAATTATGAACGCGAATATACCACAGGAGTTTGACAACTTCTTCCTTAAAGATGTCAGCTTCGTCAACCTCATGACGAAACGCATCTTTCATGTACTCATAGTGGCTAACCCTTACGACGCCTTCATGCTCGAGGACGACGGACGCATCGACGAGAAGCTGTTCGACGAATACTCGGAGCTGGGCATGCGCTATCCGCCGACGTTCACGCAGGTGTCGACGACGGAGGAGGCCGACGAAGTACTGAAGACGACGGACGTTGATCTGGTGATTTGTATGCCGGGTAATGCCGACAACGACGCCTTTGCCGTTGCCCGCGACGTAAAACGCATGGCACCCCAAATCCCCTGCGTCGTGCTGACACCGTTCTCGCACGGTATCACCAAGCGTATCGAGAACGAGGACATGTCGATTTTCGACTATGTGTTCTGCTGGTTAGGCAACACAAACCTCATCCTCTCAATCATCAAGCTGATAGAGGACCAGATGAACATCGAGCACGACATCAAAGAGGCCGGTGTGCAGATGATACTGCTGGTGGAGGACAACATCCGCTTCTACTCCTCGGTGCTCCCCAACCTGTATAACTACATCCTCGCACAAAGCAAAAACTTTTCTACCGAGGCTCTGAACCCACACGCTGCTGCACAACGTAAGCGTGGTCGTCCAAAGGTAGTGCTGGCCACGACCTACGAGGAAGCCATACAGTGGTATGAGAAGTACCACGATAATGTGTTGGGCGTCATCTCCGACACGCGCTTCCCCATGCAGGCTGTGAGTGGCCGTTTGGCACACGTCGAGGAGGGCGATCCGGAAGCCGGTCTGAAGCTGCTGCGCGAGATTCGCCAGCGCGACGAATACGTGCCTCTCATCCTTCAGAGCTCGGAGATTCAGAACAAGGCGAAGGCCGAGGCCGAACACTTCCACTTCGTCGACAAGAACTCGAAGAAAATGAATGTCGACCTGCGCCGGCTCATCGAAGAGCACATGGGCTTCGGCGACTTCATCTTCCGCGACCCTGTTACCAAGCAGGAGGTGGCTCGTGTGTCGTCGCTGAAGGAGTTGCAGGATAGCATCTTCAAGATTCCCCACGACTCGCTGCTACGCCACATCCGACGCAACCACATGAGCCGCTGGCTCTGTGCCCGTGCCATCTTCCCCGTGTCGCAATTCCTGAAGACCGTGACGTGGCACAAGCTGCAGGATGTCGATGCCCACCGTCAGATTATCTTTGATGCCATCGTCCAGTACCGTCGCATGAAGAACATCGGTGTGGTGGCCGTCTTCGACCGTCTGAAGTTCGACCGCTATGCCCACTTCGCCCGTATTGGCGAAGGTTCGCTGGGAGGAAAAGGCCGTGGTCTGGCATTCCTGGACAACATCATCAAGCGTCATCCGGAACTGAACCAGTTTGAGAATGCCACCGTTCAGATTCCGAAGACCGTCGTGCTCTGTACCGACTTCTTCGACGAGTTCATGGACAACAACAACCTGTGGCAGATAGCCCTGAGCGACGCCCCCGACGAGGAAATCCTGCAACACTTCATGCGTGCCCAGCTGCCTGATGCCTTGATAGCCGACTTCTTCACATTCTTCGACGCCATCAACGCCCCCATTGCCGTGCGTTCGTCGTCATTGCTCGAAGACTCTCACTATCAACCGTTTGCAGGCATCTACAGTACCTATATGGTACCATACTTAGATGACAAGTACGAGATGCTGCGCATGGTGGCCTGTGCCATCAAGGGCGTCTATGCTTCCGTGTATTACAAGGACTCGAAGGCCTATATGACAGCGACGTCGAACGTCATCGACCAGGAGAAGATGGCTGTCATCCTGCAGGAAGTGGTGGGTCAGCGCTATGGCGACCGTTTCTACCCCACCTTCTCGGGAGTGCTACGCTCACTGAACTACTACCCCATCGGCGACGAGCTGGCCGAAGAGGGTATCGCATCACTGGCCTTAGGTCTGGGCAAATACATCGTCGACGGTGGACAGACGTTGCGTGTCAGTCCCTATCACCCCAAACAGGTACTGCAGACCTCGGAGATGGATACTGCCCTGAGGGAGACCCAGACACGCTTTTATGCACTAGATATGAGTCATGTTGGCGACGACTTCAAGGTGGATGACGGCTTCAACATCCTGAACTTGCGTGTGAAGGAAGCCGACAAGGACGGCTCACTGCAGGGCATTGCCTCTACCTACGACCCCGTTGACCAAATCATACGCGATGGCATCTACGAAGGTGGCCGCAAGGTCATCTCGTTTTCTGGCGTCCTGCAATACGACATGTTCCCGCTGCCCGAAATCCTGCAGCTAGCACAGAAATTTGGTGCAGAGGAGATGCGCCGGCCTGTGGAGATTGAGTTTGCGTGCAATCTCCATAGCCAAAAGCTAACAGCCAATGGCCAAAAGCCCAAAGGTGACTTCTACCTCCTCCAGATCCGTCCTATCGTCGACTCGAAGCAGGTGTTGGACGAAGACTTGGTAGCCATTCCCGACGAGCAGTGCCTGCTACGCTCGCACAACTCACTGGGTCACGGCATATCGGAGGATGTCGTCGACGTGGTGTATGTCAAGGCTGGCGACGACTTCACAGCTGCCAACAATCCGCAAATAGCCTCAGAGATAGAACAGATCAATCGCCGCTTCCTGGCTGAGGACAAGAACTACATCCTCATTGGGCCTGGCCGTTGGGGCTCCAGCGACTACTGGCTGGGCATTCCCGTCAAGTGGCCTCACATCTCTGCAGCTCGCGTCATTGTCGAGTCGGGGTTGAAGAACTACCATGTAGACCCATCACAGGGCACGCACTTCTTCCAGAACCTGACGTCGTTCGGTGTGGGTTACTTCACCATCAACACCTATACAGGCGATGGTGTGCTGCAACAAAAAATCCTCGACAGCATGCCTGCCGTCGAGGAAACTGAGTTCGTACGCCATGTGCGCTTCGAACGTCCGCTGAAAATCATGATGGACGGCAAGAAGCAGCACGGTGTGGTACTCATTCCTTCAGAACACGAGTCCATCGGGTGAGTGCCTCAATATAATAGTAGTCGGCATAGATGATACTGGCGTCAATCTCACTGCCAGCGGGATGATGACCTGTAGAGTGAAGCAGAAAGGCACAGTTCTTGTCACGGCTCTGGTATTTGTCAGAGCTGAGGTCGCGCAATATGGCTTTTGCTGCTTCGCGATACTGCTGTCCCTTCTCAGCATCTACATATTGTTGCAGCTCCAGCAGGGCACTGGCTACGACGCAGGCTGCAGAAGCATCTTTTGGAGCCTTTTGTCCACGCGGATCGTCCATATCCCAGATGGGTACCCAGTCGTCAGAGGTTTCCTTCAGTCGTTTCAGATAGATGTCTGTTACCTTCTGAGCATGATCCAGGAAACGCTGTTCCTTGGTGAAGCGATAGACTATCGTATAGCCGTAGATAGCCACGACTGGCCACGACTCCACATCGAAGAATCACTATAGCCCTGATGGGTCTGTCCGCGCAAGAAGTTGCCGGTGAGCGTGTCGTAGACAGCAACATGGTAGCATGAACCGTCAGGGCGGAAATGGTAGCGCATAGTCGTGTCGGCATGCGAGATGGCGATATCCTTCAAATGCTGTGAGCCTCCATTCTTGGCAGCCCAGAACAACAGTTCCAGATTGATCATATTGTCCATGATGGTATTGTGGCCACCATAGTCCTTGACGTGGCGGGGCCAACTGAGAATGGTTCCTACCTTCTTATTATATAGGGTAGCCAGCGTATCAGCAGCAGCTAGTGCAATGCGTTTGTATTCCTCGTTACCTGTAGCCTCATAACCCTTTAGGAACGAGTTGATAACCAGAAAGCCCAAATCATGGTCATAGGCTGGACGCTCGGCTAAAAAGTTCAACGAGGCTGTATATCCATCCGCCACCTTCCGCAAAGAATCAATGGAAATCCCATTTCTTTCATTTCCTTCATTCCTTTCATTTCTTTCATTTTTCACAGCATAGTCCATCCATAGTACACCAGGCCAGAAGCCAGAACACCATTCTTCGGCAGCAGCCTTACGGCAGTTCCATGTGGTCTCACCTTCCAAAATGTTACGAGGCTCCATCGTGTAATCATACGAGCCGTTACCGTCTTGCAGTTCGGTGAGGGCGCGATTCACCTGATTGGCACAATACTCTATGGCCCTATCGTCCTCGGTGGTCGTTTGGCTGAGGTGGATCATCCCTTCAGCGACCCCACAAAGCATAATGACTACTACACCTTCAACTATGGTAAGCATGCTGATGTTAAGTAAGGAGAAGTGAAGCATATAGGTGGTTTTAAATGGAGCATGGAACCAACCATGAACCATGAACCATTAACCATCCAACCATTATACGACCTGCAGCACTGTCGCTACGTTGTATACTGGAAGAAGTAGCTATTTGCTCCGCTCAAGATAGCGGGGCAGGAACAAGTCCTCTACGAACTGGCGCAGGTCTTCCTGCGTCATTTTCGTTCCACCACGTTCAATAGCCAACTTGCCATTAGGTGACTTGGCACTGAAGGTAGCCTTGTATTCCTGTCCGTTGAGACGGGCCGTCAGCCGCATGGCACCATTGCCCATTTCCTCCCATTGCGCATCCTCCACATGCACGTCACCCAACATAAAGCTGAACACATAGGGCTTGTAGCCATGCAGTCCTGACAGCAGGTCGGGAGACATCTCGGCAAAGTGGCGCTCAATGACATCCTGCCAATATTCGCTAACGCCATATTTAGCAGCATACGCACGGAAGTTCAGAATCGTATCTACACATTCTCTGATGATGCCATCTGGCCTGTCTATGCCAGGCATGTGTGCAAAACTCAACATGTCGTCTCGTGTGATGGCTGTACGCTTTCCATTCATGCTAAGATAGTGGTATTCGTCCAACTTATTATTGGGATTGAAGCACGAAAACGTTAGGTCGAAAGCTGGGGTGATGTGCCAGTCGCCTCCCTGTTCCATCATAAACTCAAAGTTGCGAATATGTGCATCAACATTACAGGTAAGGATGTTGAAGATAGCACGCTTATACATCTCTGCACGCTCCTTGTAGGGCAAGCCCAGTTTGATGCATACTTCCATCAACTGCTCGTATGAAGTTGCTTCCGGATTCATGCCTGCCAGCGATACTGTATGTATCTTCTGTTGGTTCTTCCTGTCGTAGCGTTCTGTCAGGAAATGACTCTCACCGTCGATGTCTATCAACTCAGATGGCATCATCGTGATACCAGCATCTTTTGCCATGTCGGCATATGCCATTTCCACCTTGGTCAGAGGATAGAATTTGCTCTCGGCAAACTTCATGAGATAATACGTGAAACCTTCAGGAAGCATGACCTGTCCGCTGCGTATTTCACCCGTCTTCCGATTAATGGCGATAACAGCTTTGGAGTGGTTGCCACCGGCGGATGTGCCTACCTCGTAGAGCGCGTTCAACGTAAGGTCATCGCCTGCCACGGTGACAGTTTCACGACCTTGGAGTATTTCCATCGCCTTTTTGTAAAGCTCTGACAGTTCGAAGCTGCGTTCTTGGATAAACTCTTCAGCTGGTTCAAATTCCAAGGCTCCCATACCTCGTTTGCCGATAAACAGCAACTTGTCGACAGATGTGATTTCAGATGCACGGATGTGATTCTCTGCTGACCAAGCATCAAACACGGCATTACCCCACCTGCCAGGCAATGAGTCAGCGATAAAGGCAGGTAGTCCACAGAAAATATCGTCATTAGCCAATCCGTAGATAGGCAGTCGATTGCGTGCATTCTTGATGGATGCTGACAACGGGGCGATGTCAATCCCATCCTTCAAGAAGTCGGGATGGTAGGTGAAAACAGAACGTTTACGTCTGTCATCCCAATAGAGGCTTCCCACCTCTTTGTCCCAAAGCATTACTCTAACAATATTATTTTGCATGTCTTACTCTTTTACGTTTTCCTTGTTGTATTTTCTCTAGTTCATACGGAGAGACAGGAATCTCAGGCAGAACATCGTCCAGTCCTTGCATGAAGTCGACGGCGCGCAACAGTTCGATGAATGTTCCCATACTGATGTTCCTTAGCTTGCCATTTTCGAAATTCCTAATGGTGATAATGCTGATGCCAGCTTTCTCAGACACTTGCTTCTGCGTCAGATTGCTGCCGATGCGATAGTCTTTGTAGCGTTTACCAAGCATCGCTACAATTTCTATCGTATACATCTGTGATATGTTTTTTTCTTGAATCATGCTGCAAAGATAAATATATTTTCTGTTATTACCAAATTTTGGATATAAAAGTTAATATATTTATGCTTAATTTGTTGTTTGGGCCTACTGCTTTGTAGATAATAACTGAAAAGGATACCACTATAATAATCGAAAAGGTTACCACGTAGACCAGAGTTTTACGTTATATATAAGGTGACTCATAAGAGCACTGCAAGGTATAATTAGTTAAAACATGGTAGACATGGACAAGAAAGAACAAATTCTCCATTACCATCGCATTGATGGTTTGAGTCAGCGGGAGATAGCCCGCAGAGTTGGTGTGTGCAGGAAAACGGTCAAGCGCTACATCACAGAGTATGAGGCACAGGTACAGTCTGATCCTGAAGACAGCACGCACAGAAATGAGGACCCGCAAGGGCCCCCATTTGCTATGTGTATTATAATATTTCACTTGTTCCTTTACTCTTCCAGACCCTTGCTGGACATCAGCAGGTCAACCAGCGGTTTGTCCTTGAAGTCGTGCTTCTTCTGATCCCAGAAGCCGAAGTCGGCATCGTAGCACCAGGTGGTCCAAGCGATATTGAACTCGTCGAAGACGGTGAGCATGTCCTTGGTCCACTTGTAGGCCAGTTCACGGTCAACGGGCTCGTAGACGCCCCACTCGCCACAGAACAGTTGCAGGTTGTACTTCTTAGCTGCCTCGATGGCATCCTTGAAGTCGGCACGGATGTGGTCGATGTCCCATTCCACCTCGGTGAATTTGTTCTCGTCGATGACGGCCTTGACAGAGTCGCTGGAGGCCTCGTAGTCTTCCTTCGACACCAACACACCGGGATAGTTCACCTTGCCCTTGTACTTGCCGATGGGTGCCCACCAGGCACCGTAGTGCGTCAGAATCATCGGGTTGTAGTAGTGGAACGACAGCACGATATTCTTGTCGTCCTCGGGAACCTTCAGGTACTTCATGGTCTCGTAGCCCTGCCAACGGTTAGAGCCTACGACGAGGGTGCGCTGTGGCTCACGCTCACGCAGTGCCTTGTGCACCTTGGCCACTAGCTGGTTCCACTGCTCGTGGTCATCGGCCACAGGCTCGTTCATGAACTCATAGGCCACGGAGTCGTTGCTATAGCCTTTCAAAGCGTCCGACAGCTGATACCACAGGTTGATGAGGTCCTGCTGGGCCTTCTCCGACGTGAAGAGGGTGTTGGCAGCCTGGTCCTCCTCGTTGACGGCATTGAAATAGTGCGAACGGATGATGTGCAGGTCGACGATGGCACGCAGATGATACTTACCACACTGGTCGAGGGCGAAGGTCAGCAGGTCCCAGGCCTCAGGCAACTTGTTGCCCTCCTCGTCCCAGAACTGTACCTCGTCGATGGGGATGCGCACGAAGTCGAAGCCCAGCGAGTCCAGACGGGCGAAGTCGTCCTCCTGGATGTGCTGACGACGGGCCTCGCCACGGTCTTCGTTGTTCTGCGACAGCCAGTGGCTCAGGTTCGTGCCACGCTTGATGCGGAAATTGTTCACTTCGTTTGTAGTCTCACTCTTCATGGTGCAGGCTGTGAAAGCCAGCAGCGTCATGGCAGCGATTGCCAACGAGAATAAAATCGTTTTGCTCATAATTGTTTTTTAGCTATTGTTACAATATTTCGTTATTACGTTTACGTTATGACGTTATTTCGATATCACGACGTCCCGACAAGAATTCACTGCCCACCGAGTTTCTCGAAGTAATCGATGATGTCCTCCCACGTCTTGAACGTGTCGGAACCAAACTCGATGACAGTAGCCAGAGGTTCGCCTGTCTCGTTCTTTCTTTCTCCTTCCTTCTTCCTTTCAATAAGATAGTCCCCATAGAGCAAGTCGCGACGGTGGGTGACGATGAGGTGACGCCAAGCGGGCACACCGACATACTCGGTCAGCCATGATTTTGTCGTAGCTTCCTCTTCAGCCACGAAGCAGACCTGATAGTGCTCGATGAGCATGCGTACGGCTTTCTGTACCGATGATGCTGGAGACTCTCTCCTCTCTCCTCTCTCCTCTCTCCTCTCCATCATGGTCTCCATACCTATATAGATAATAGGTCGCTCACGTTTCTCCTGCCTGTCGTCAATCCATCGGATGACAGGCACTACGGAGTGCATGAAACTCTTGTCGTTCATACGGTGCTCGCCATGGAAATGGGTGGCCAGCGGATAGTGTTCGCTGAACATGCCGAAGGTGTCAACCAGGTCGTCTTCATCGCCAAACAGTCCGTAGACACGTCCGGCATCCTCGTCGGTCAGCCCCACAAAGCACTGTTCCGACACGTCGCGGTACTCCTTCACCAGTGCCTTGTCGACATAGAATTCCTGGACGCCGTCGAGTCGGGGATTCTGAAACTGCTGGGTTCCCGTCATGCCGTGCGCCTTCATCGTCTCGGCAATCTCTAAGGCAGGATTGACGCAGATGCGGTCGAAACCACGCAGCTGTTCGGTATACATGCCACCCATCGACGTACCAATAATCAGGGCTGGCTGCTCTTTCTCACAGACGTCGTGCAACAATGCCAGGGCCTCCTGCGGATGCACAGGCAAGTCGGGAGCCACCACCCTGGCCTGTGGGAGGACTGTACGTAGACGTGTCACCGTACCACTCTGACCACTGCTGGCAAAGCCATGCACGTAGAGGACGGTCTTGCCCGCCATCAGGTCTGGAAACTGCTTGACGTAAGGATTTTCTGTCATATGTTTGCAAAATTACAAAATAATTATGAATTATGCATTCTTTTTAAGAATTATTTTGTATCTTTGCACCATAAAACCGTAAAACATTAATATAATCACTTAAAAGTAACACAATTATGAAAAAGTATTTAGCAGAAATGGTGGGCACTATGGTGCTCGTATTGATGGGCTGCGGCGTAGCTGTCAGCCTGGGTTGTGATCCTGTAAACAACATTCCCGCAGTGGTAGGAACGGCCTTCGCCTTCGGACTGGCTGTCGTCGCTATGGCCTACACCATTGGCGGCATCTCCGGTTGCCACATCAATCCCGCTATCACCCTGGGGTGCATCCTCGCAGGACGCATGGACGCCAAAGAGGGCTGCATGTACATCCTGTTCCAGTGCATCGGCGCCTTCATCGGCAGTGCACTGCTGGCTATCCTGGTAGCTAACGTTCCTGGCATGGAGGGAACAGGTGCCAACGACCTGCAGGCTAACGTTTCGATGATGGGTGGACTGCTGGCAGAGATCATCTTCACCTGTGTCTTCGTGCTCGTCGTACTCGGTGCTACAGCCAAGACCAATGGTGCTACCAACAACTTCGCAGGTCTGGCCATCGGTCTGAGCCTCGTTCTCGTACACCTCGTATGCATCCGCTACACCGGTACCAGCGTGAACCCCGCACGTTCGCTGGCTCCCGCCATCTTCCAAGGAGGTACTGCTCTGGCTAACCTCTGGATCTTCATCGTAGGTCCCTTCGTTGGTGGTGCACTCGCTGCTGGTATCTGGAAGATGATTGAGCCCGCAGAGAAGTAAACAGCCCTTCCCTGCGAAGCATCGCTATTCCCTTTTGCCCCTGACGGTCTGACCATCAGGGGCAAAATTGTTATAGGAGTACTGCTTTTAGTATAACCAAGAGAGTCCTGACTGACGGAAGGCGAGCTGTCGGATTAGTACCCCGGATTCTGTTTGAGGTTGTGGTTCAGTGCCATCACATCGGCAGGGATGGGGAAGAGGCTGGTGTGTCCGTCACTCTCGTCGACGACAGGTGCGCCCGTCTCACCATGATAGAGGCTACGGTACTGTCCGAAGCGGATGAGGTCCTGACGGCGCCACCCTTCCCAGCAGAGCTCGAGCAGACGTTCGTCGAGGAGGTTTTGCAGCGTGACGGGACGTGTCGCCATGCCTGCGCGCAGACGGATGGCATCGAAATCATCCTGTGCCGTACCACCTTTCTCGCCTTGATAGTTGGCACCCCCCAGCCGGAATTTGGCCTCGGCGCGCATCAGCAGCACATCGGCATAGCGGAAGAGCACGATATCGTTATCCATCAGCTTACCATCCTTGGTGGCGTTAGGATCTACCTCGTATTTCCGCATGCGGGCTCCAGCAGTTTCGACGTATGGGCTGTCGCTGAGGTCCAGGGCGACTTCGTTGGGATAGTAGACGAGCGTTTTGCCAGTACGGTCGAGGATGTCGTTCATATTCAAATCCCACACACGGTCGCTCCAGTAGTTCTCGTGGAAGCGCTCGTCGACATCGTCAGTGCCATAGCCGAAGATCTCGAGCGTCCGCTTGGTGGCACACGAACCGTTCTCGCCAGTAAAGCCATAGGCAGCAGCATGGCGGTAGTGATAGGTCCGGTAGAGGTTCTGCTGCTGATTGCTGTAGAGGTGCTTGTCCATAGGGATGGTCCAGATATTCTCCACGGAGTTTTCGTTTTGAACCAGGAAATTGTTCCTATAATGACTTTCCAGTTCAAATCCCATATTCTCAATCAGGTCGCAATAGTCGATGACCTCCTGCCAATGTGGCGTACCGCTGTAGACCTCGGCATTGAGCATGAGCTTGGCCAGGACAAAGAGGGCTACGGGATAGGTGACGCGCCCATAGTAGTCACCGATGTGGACACTGTTCTTGTAGGGGAGGTCAACAAGAGATGCCTTGAGCTCGTCGACAGCAAACTGGAACACCTGTGCACGGGGTGTCTGGGTGACGTCCTGCATTGACACCTGGGTGCTGGTGACGAGAGGTACAGGTCCGAAGAGGTCGATCAAGTACCAGTAGTAAATGGCACGCAGGGCACGCACCTCGGTGCTGTAGTTTGTCAGTTCCTGTTCGCTGAGGAGCGACTTATGAGTCTCGAGTAATTCCAACGAACGGTTACAGAGCGTGATGACCTTATAGAGATAGAGCCAGGCATTCTTGGGCAGGTCATGGCCAGCCGTCCACGAATGACGATACATGTGTTGCCAGAGTCCGCCGTCGTACCAGTCGCCACCACGTGTGGGCAGCATGGCTTCGTCGGAACCGAAGGTCTGCAGGTCGTAGACACCTCGCACGGCTCCCTGCAGTCCCTGCCCTTCGTCAACGCCTCCGATATAGTTATAGAGGGTAGCCACCGTGTTCAAGAAGAGTGCATCCTTAGTGGTGTACACTTCCTCTTCTGGTATCTGGTCGCGTGGATTCTCGTCGAGCGAACAAGATGTTACGAGGAAGGTTGCAACGAGGAACGAGGATAGAGGAAGGAGGAAGGAGAATACTCCTAACCTTAACCTTATTATATTATATATATAGGTAATCATAATTACTAATTTCTAATTACTAATTTCTAATTATCAAAACTGTATTCTCATTCCGATGGTATAGCTGCGATAGACAGGCATGGAACGCTTGTCGTCGATACCCAGCGACGAGTTGATGAGACTGGAGTTAATCATGGGTGTCAGACCACTGTAGCCAGTGATGGTGGCCAGGTTATTGACAGAGGCTGAGAGTCGCAGTGCCTGGATATATTTGGAGTGCAGGGGGACGTTCCAACCGATGGTGACATAGTCGATGTTGACGTAGTTGCCGCTTTCCAGCCAATAGTCGCTGATGGTTTGGTCGTGGATATTCTCCTCCGGCGCACCTTCCATGACATTGTAGTTGGGCAGCGAGAGCATATTCATATAGGTCAGCTTGGTGCCGTTGTATATCTTGTGGCCGAAGGCACCGTTGATTTGCATGGTGATGTCGTACTGGCGATAGCGGAAGGCGATGTTCGAACCCATCATAGCCTTGGGTGTGGCCTGTCCACAGATGTATTTCTCGCTGGTGACATCGTAATACTTACTACCATCCTCACGGGTCTTGAGACCATTGCAGTGGGGCAGGTAGAAGACGCCCAACGGCTGTCCTACCACCTGCATCACCACGTCGGAAGCCCCATGGAATCCGGCTCCCCAGAGTGATGCGATACCCTTCATCTGGGGTGCCGTCAGGTATTGTCCGTTATAATAGCCGTCGAGCGACACGAGTTTGTTGTGCTCAAAGGTCCAGTTCATATTGATGGCCAGCTCCATGTCGTTGGTACGCCAGGGTGTGATGCCGAAACCGATTTCCAGACCGCTGTTCTGCATCGTTCCCAGGTTGGCCAGCAGCTTGTCGTAGGTGAAGGGTGGCACAGGGACGTCATAGACGTAGAGCATGTCGGAGGTCTTCGAGTTATAATAGTCGACGGACAGTGCTATGCGACTGTCCCACATCGACAGGTCGAGACCGACGTTGAAAGTTCTCTTGACCTCCCACTTCAGGTCGGGGTTGGCATTGCGGATGATGCCGAGGGTGGTAACGGTGGTGCCATTGACAGGGACGACACCATTGGGCTGGATCATCTGCATGGAGTTGTAGGAGTCGATGCCACCCAGGTTACCCGAGCGTCCCAAGCCAATACGCAGCTTGGCATTGTTGACGAAGGTCAGGGACTTCATAAACTGTTCCTTGCTGATGACCCAGGCACCACTGACTGACGGAAAGAAACCCCAGCGATTATTCTTGCCGAACTTCGACGAGGCATCGGCACGGGCATTGACGGTGAGGGTGTACTTGTCCATGAGCGTATATTGGGCATGGAGCAGGAACGACTCCATGCTGGCATCGGTGAAGTAAGAGTCGGTGCCGTTCCAAGGCCGTTCAGCACCTGCCATCAGTTCGTCGTAGCCATAGGCATCGGTCGAGAAATTGGTGACAGTGGTGTTGAACCCCGTCGTCTTCTGCTTTTCTGCCTCAGCGAGTGCCATGAGGTTCAGCGAACCAATACGGGTGTTCAGGGTATAGTCGAGCGACAGGTTTCCCAGCAGCTCCTGGTACTTGTTGTTGTCGCGATAGGCCTCGCCGTGGCTCCACACGATGGTGGGATAGTAGTGGTTGTTGTTGACGGTGCTGTAGCTGTAGGAGCCGAAGGCCCTCAATTTCAAGTCCTTGGTCAGGTGGACGAGGCCATTCAGGTGAACATTGAAGTGTCCGTTGTCCTCGTCCTGCTGCATTGTCATGAGCGAGTTGGGATTATTGATCCATAGAGCCTCAGTCACCTGGTTATAACTGCCATCGGGATTAGCCCCGTCGGGGAATGTGGGGTTGAAGGTGTCAGCAGAGTAGAACAGCTTCTGCTGGAAAGGCAGATAGTCGTTGTTCTGCAGGGAACCGAAAATGCCAAGGTCGACCTCCAGCAGGTTGTCGAAGGCTTTCTGGCTGATGTCGAGCTTGGCAATGTAGGTACGGTAGTTGTTGTTCTGGATAATGGTACGGTGATCCATCATACCCACCGAGGCACGGTAGTTGGCAGTCTCGGAGCCGCCACCGAAGGCGATGTGGTGGTTCTGGACGAAACCCGTACGCTCGATGCTCTTGCTGAAATCTGTGTCGTAGCCCTTGTCAATATAGTCCATGCGCAGGGCACTGCATGCCTGTCGGAACTGGGCGGCATTCAGCATATCCACGCGTTTATAGATGCTTTCGAAGCCCACCGTACCATCGTAGGAGATATGGAACTTCTGACTGCGCCCCTTCTTCGTGGCCACCTCGATGACACCAGCAGCACCACGGCTACCGTACTGAGCAGTCTCAGAGGCATCCTTCAGAATGGTAAAACTCTCGATGTCAGCAGGATAGATGGTGGACAGCGTCGCCAGGTCGGAGGTCACACCGTCAATAATGACCAACGGGTCGTTAGCACCGGTGAGCGACGTGGTTCCTCGGACGCGTACGGCCGACACCATCGCTGCCTGATTGCCGCCTGTCGTCACCTGCACACCAGCGGCCTGTCCACTCAAGGCATCGAGTGAAGAACCCACAAAACCCTTATTCATTCTCTCCTCAGTCACCTTGTCTACAGCTCCCGACAAGGTGTTCTGGTTGTCCCTGTAGTAGCCCACGCGGACAGTCGTCTTGGTGGAGTCCCTGTCTGTCGTCTGTGCCACTGCCGGCATCGACAGGCATACGGCCAAAAGTGGTAATAAGCATCTCTTCATACTTAGACTGTTTTTTGGTTTTCGGTACAAAGATAAGCATTTTCCATCTTACTTACGCAAAAATATCGGAAAAATCAAACTTTCTGCGCATAGTTCGAAGAAAAATAGTATCTTTGCAACATAAAAACCTGCTATATGAATTTGAATCTTACAGAAACAATCACGATGCCCAGCCACCAGCTACGGCGACAGGTCATCGCCTTGTGCGGGAAAGTCGGCAAACCCCTGCTGAAACTCTCGACGAAGGACTACGTGGAAAACGGACTCGGACATCTGGTCGAGGAGTTCGACGGACAAGCCGGACTGGTGAATATCGAGGTGTTCAACGAACTGCAGCACACCATCACAGGCTGGCCTGGCGGAAAACCCGACGTCGACGACACGACACGCCCGGAGCGAGCATGGCCCTATCCGAAGCGCATCATTGTGTTCTCGCCACACCCTGACGACGACGTCATCTCGATGGGTGGCACCATCCGCCGACTCATGCAGCAGCAGCATGACGTGCATGTGGCCTACGAGACGTCGGGCAATATTGCCGTGGGCGACGAAGAGGTGAGTCGTTTCATGCACTTCATCAAAGGCTTCAACATGATTTTCACCAGTGGTTCCGACGAGGTGATCAACAACAGCTATAAGGCCGTCAGGGACTTCCTGAAAGGCAAGAAGCCTGACGATGTTGACAACGAGACGGTACTCCGACTGAAGGGGCTCATCCGCAGGGGTGAGGCCCGTCTGGCCTGCGAGTACAACGGCATCGACAGCCAGCACATCCATTTCCTCGACCTGCCGTTCTACGAGAGTGGCCGGATAGAGAAGCTGCCGATGACGGAGCAGGACGTGCTGCCCATCCAGCAACTGCTGTCCGACATCCGCCCTCATCAGATTTTCGTGGCTGCTGACTTGGCCGACCCTCACGGCACGCATCGCAAATGCACCGATGCCGTACTGGCTGCCATCGACGAAGAGAAAAAGGCGGGAGCGGAATGGCTGAAGGACTGCCGTGTATGGATGTATCGTGGTGCCTGGGCCGAATGGGACGTGGCCGACATCGAGATGTGCGTGCCCATGAGTCCTGAGGAGCTGCGTGAGAAGCGTAACGCCATCCTGCGCCATCAGAGCCAGATGGAGAGTGCACCGTTTATGGGCAACGACGAACGCCTGTTCTGGCAGCGCGCTGAGGATCGCAACCGCGACTTGGCCAAGCGCTATGACGACCTTGGGCTGGCTTGCTACGAGGCCATGGAGGCGTTTGTGGAATACAGGATATAGGTGAAAGATGAAAGATGAAAGATGAAAAATGAAAAATGAAAGATTAAAGATGAGAGTTATCATATTACTACTATTAGCGATTTCACCTTTGTTCGTGCAGGCTGGCAAGCCAGCTGGCTACGACGTGTTGCCCCTGCCACAAAGCATCGTAGAGGGAAAAGGTGAGCCCTTTATACTGGAGGAGGGCGTGGAAATTCTGGCTCCTGCCGACTTGCAGAGCGAGGCCGCCTTTCTGCAACAGTATCTGAAGGAGGTCAGCAGAGTCAATCTGCCTATTGCCACGAAACGGATGAAGCGGGTACGTTACATCGAACTCACTGTATCGCCGAAAGTGAAGGAAGCCGAGGGCTATGTGATGACTGTCAACAAGAATGACATCACCATTACGGGTGGCTCGTCAGCCGGTGTCTTCTATGGCATCCAGACACTGCGCAAGGCTCTGGCCATCACCCAAGCCCCCCTACCCCCCATCACCATCACCGACGCTCCACGTTTCTCCTGGCGTGGCATGCACCTCGACTGCTCGCGCCATTTCTTCCCCATAGCCTTTGTCAAGAAGTATATCGACCTGCTGGCTATGCACAACATGAATGTGTTCCACTGGCATCTGACTGACGATCAGGGCTGGCGCATAGAAATGAAGCGGTGGCCACGGCTGACCACCGTGGGTTCACAGCGCAGCGGTACCATCATCGGCACCAACTCCGACCTCGACGACCACATGCCATACGGCGGATATTACACGCAGGAGGAAGCCCGCGAGATTGTGGCCTACGCCAAGGCCCGTCACATCACCGTAGTGCCTGAAATCGACATGCCCGGCCACATGCTGGCAGCACTGGCCAGCTATCCCGAACTGGGCTGTACGGGAGGTCCCTATCAGGTAGGCCACTACTGGGGTGTCTACAAGGATGTGCTCTGCGTGGCTAACGAGCGCGTCTATCAGTTTGTGGAGGACGTGCTGACGGAAATCATGGACATCTTCCCCTCAGAAGTCATACATATCGGAGGTGACGAGACACCCACAGAGAAGTGGGAACATTGTCCGAAGTGCCAGCAACTCTCCCAACATCCAACACCTCTCCAATCCCGTTTCACCCGTCGCGTCTTCGACTTCCTCACAGCCCACCACCGTCGGGCCCTGGGATGGGACGAGATTCTCGACGGCTCACCGCAGGATGCCATGATCATGTCGTGGCGCGGAACAGAGCCTGGCTCGAAGGCTGCCTTGTCAGGCCATGATGTGGTGATGGCGCCTACCAGCCACTGCTATTTCGACTATCAGCAGGTGGAGGACGCGCTGTTCGAACCCAGTCGCTGTGGCGGATACATTCCTGTCGAGAAGGTTTACAGCCTGAATCCTGTTCCCGACAGTCTCCCGGCAACTGCCCGACAGCACATCCTGGGTGTTCAGGCTAACCTTTGGACGGAGTATGTCACCAACGAAGAAATGGCTGAATATCAGGTGCTGCCACGTATGTCGGCACTGGCCGAGGTGCAATGGACCCAGCCTGTCCGTAAGGACTATCAGGCTTTCCTTGAGCGACTGACCCGTCTGACGCGACTCTTCGAACAGGAAGGGTACACCTATGCCAAACATCTTTGGCCGGAGCGACAGCTGCCCAGCCGCTGGCAATTCTGATGGCTTTTTGTAACACGCACTTTGCATTTTCACCCACAAGACAGACATAGAGGGTGCGGAATACTTAAAATCCGTGAAAACAGCCTAATAAATTGTGAATTGTCAATTGTCAATTGTGAATTATTTCGTACCTTTGCGCTCAAATAAAAAAAATGATTCAATAAATAGTAAATAGTAAATCGTTAAATTGTAAATCATTATGGTAAACTACAAGGATTTAGGACTCGTGAATACTCGCGAGATGTTCAAGAGAGCAGTTGCCGGTGGATATGCTATCCCCGCTTTCAACTTCAACACCATGGAGCAGATGCAGGCCATCGTCATGGCTGCTGTGGAGACCAAGTCTCCCGTCATCATGCAGGTGTCTAAGGGTGCCCGCAACTATGCCAACGCTACCATCCTGCGCTACATGGCAGAGGGTGCTGTGGCTTATGCCAAGGAGCTGGGCTGCGCTCATCCTGAGATTGTGCTGCACCTCGACCACGGTGACAGCTTCGAGCTCTGTAAGGACTGTATCGACATGGGCTTCTCAAGCGTCATGATCGATGGTTCTCACCTCCCCTACGAGGAGAACGTTGCTCTGGCTAAGAAGGTTGTAGAGTATGCTCATCAGTTCGACGTAACTGTCGAGGCTGAGCTCGGTGTGCTCGCTGGTGTTGAGGATGAGGTTTCTGCTGCAGAGTCTCACTACACCAAGCCTGAGGAGGTTATCGACTTCGCTACTCGCACAGGTTGCGACTCTCTGGCTATCTCAATCGGTACCTCTCACGGTGCTCACAAGTTCACTCCTGAGCAGTGCACACTCGTTAACGGCGTGCTCGTTCCACCCCCATTGGCATTCGACATCCTCGCTGAGATTGAGAAGAAACTCCCCGGATTCCCCATCGTGCTCCACGGCTCAAGCTCTGTGCCCCAGGAAGAGGTGGACACCATCAACAAGTACGGCGGCAATCTGCCCGACGCTATCGGTATCCCCGAGGAGCAGCTCCGCGAGGCTTCAAAGAGCGCTGTTTGCAAGATCAACATCGACTCTGACAGCCGTCTGGCTATGACCGCTGCCATCCGTCAGTATCTTTTTGAGCATCCCGAGCACTTTGATCCACGTCAGTATCTGAAGCCCGCCCGCGAGAACATGAAGAAGATGTACAAGCACAAGATTGTTGACGTGCTTGGCTCTGACAACAAGCTGGCTCAGCTCGACTAAACAAACGCAATTTACGTTAAGTCATATAAATTGAATTGAAAAGAACGGGACTCACGTATGAGGGGTTCCCGTTTTTTTTGTGTGTTACGATTTGGCATCTTATCCATTTTCGAAGGAAAACGCATGCCTGTTTCCCTGTGGCCTGCGGGTCATCAGCCCTCTACTTGCAGCCATGCAATCGGCTTCGGAAATACGCTAAAAAAATAGGAAGGGTTCAATCCTCTTGCGAGAACTGAACCCCTATGGTGATGTAAAAGTTCTTTCTTCCCTTGACAGGTGAGGCGCAAACTGGCTACTTCAGCACCTCGGTCTTGATGCTTTCCAGATTGCCGGTGGCAGGATGAAGCACGATGCTGGTCTGCAGTTTCTTGCTGAACAAGTTGCCGTCAAGCATTTCCACACGGCCATACTGGGCAGCGTAGATTTCTTCGTTGAGCAGTGTCTGTGAGGAATTCTGTAGGGTGATACGTATCTTTCCGGGGAGGTTGACGTAGATGGCCTCTCCGTTCTTGTCTTTCTTGCCCGGCTCTGCAGCGACTTGAATGGTGGGAGTGGTGTGCAAATCCTCGATGGTGAGGTAGTAAGGCTCGCCGGCCAGGTCGTCGATGTCGGTCATGCCGAAATGCTTGGAGAAGCGGAAGAGCAGCATGTGGTTAGCTTCCTCTCTGGGCATGAGGGTAATCTCGTGCTCAAGGGTGTCACATTCTGTAATGCCGTCGAACAACTGCAGCAGGGCACTTTCCTGGGCGTTGAGCTGGCGGAGCATGATGCGCAGCTGCTCACCGTCTTTCGGCATGTAGTCGGCCTGTCCTTTAGCGAGCATCACCTTGCTCTCACGTATGTCGTAAATCTCTTGTGCGGTAAGTTCTGCCATTTTTGCTTTGCTGCCGGCAGAGAGGATTTCCTGACTCAGATACTCGTGCGGATTCTGTCTGACGGGTTTCTCGGCCGGCACAAAAGGAACGGGCTTCTCGATGCGCCGTGGCTCGGTGTTGATAGAGAGCAGCACACCGTCGTCAGCCAGATTGACCGACTGGATGTTGCGTTTCGGGTCGGTCTTGGCGATATACTCCTTGTCGGCATCAGCTACTCCCTCCGTACGCAGTTTCATGTCGATGATGCGGTAGGTGCTGAAGGCCTCGCCGCCGCGGGGCGTTCTGAGGAAACGCTCGGCATATTGGTTGAACTCTCCGGGTGTATAGGTGGTTTTCTCAATCAGCAGGTGCAGTTTCACTGCGGTGCGCGGCAGGTAGTATTTGGCTTCTTCCTGGGCTTGTGCCAGCAGGGCGAAGCCTAGCATGAGGCACGATAAAATGATTTTTCGCATATTTATTATTATCTTTTTAATCTTAGTGGATGGTCGAGGGTGGGAGCTGTTCAGTCGGCGATGCGCTGAAAGGCCTTGGGCAGCCATGCGATGATGTCGCTGGCGGTGACGCTCTCCTGGCCC
>JBGUQW010000240.1:0-2160 GCA_045131435.1 Prevotella sp. | reverse complement strand
AACCACGTATAGTTTTATAAAAGAACTATCAGTCTCGGCTTTGGTCGGGACTGATTTGTCTTAGTAGATCTTATTAAGGCTTAGTAGGCACTAATAGGGGCTAGTAGGACTTAGTAGGAACTAATTGTCCGGGTGTAATGCTTTCCATGCGCATGGCAGTAACTCAGCCACATCTTTGCCGTCACGCTGGTAATAAGGCAGCTTGCGGAGCACGTCAACCATCCAGACTCTCGGGTCAACCCCTGCAGCCTTGCAGGTGCCTATCAGCGAGTACACAATGGCGGCTCTGTAGGCTGATGCGTCATTGCCGCAGAAAAGGTAGTTCTTCCTGCCTAGCGCAAGCGGACGGATTGCATTTTCGATGAGGTTGTTATCTATGTTGATGCGCCCGTCGTTCACGTAGTTGGAGAGGCTTGGCAGATGGCCGTATGTGTATTTTATAGCCTTGCCCATCCTGCTCGTTGGCAGGACCTTGTCATAGCTGTCTATCAGCCACTTTTCAAACTCAAGTATTATGGGGTACGATATTTCCTTGCGTCTTTTCTGACGTTCATCAGCTGTCAGGCCCTCGTTGTCAGCGTCTGTTTCCACCTTGTACAGTTGGGCTATGGCACCTACGGCAGCGCTCGCCATGGCGTTATCCTCGTCAAGTGCCTCCACAAACTTCCTTCTGGCGTGAGCCCAGCAGCAGCACATGGTCAGCCCCTTCACGTTCTCATATCGTTCGTACACGGCGTAGCCGTCAGACTGCGCTATGCCGGTATACCCGCCAAGCAGAACCTTTGCCACGTCGGCGTCACGCCTGCCGCGGTCATAATAGAACATGACGTCGCCCGATATGCCGTCTCTGACACACCATTCATAGCCCTTTCTAGTCTTGTGCTTCTCATCATCTAGCACCGGTATCACGCTTTCGTCTATCTGGATATATTCGCTCTGCAGGATTTGCCGTCGGAGTGTGTCATACAGTATCTTAAGTTTCTCCACCGCCGCCTCGTACCAGCCGCCCATCGTGGATGCGCTGATGCTTACGCCGTGCTCCTTGTACTGCTGTATCTGTCTGTAGAACGGCAGGTGGTACATAAACTTGCCTATTATGATGTCCGCCAGAACCGAGGCACCCGCCATTGACTTGCTTACCGGCATCAGAGGCATTGGCGCTATCATTATCTTTCTCTCTTCCGGCTGTTTGTCTTCAAGCTCTGATTTGAGGATGACCTTGTGGCGGATGGTCTTTGCCACGCACAGCTTCGCAGGTGTCAGCTCAAGTCTGGATGACTCCTCTGTCCCTATCTCCACGTAGTCCGATTTAAGTGCACCGTTCTCGTCTGTAGTCCCTTCAGGGTATATGTGGTGCTCTGTGACTGGAAGTCCCTCAAGGTTGAGGTCTCTGCGGGCAGGCTTCTCCTTGACCGTGATGGTCCTGGTTATGGTCCTCTCCTCCTTCTCTGTCTCCTGTTCCACGGACTTGCGCTCCATTTCGGACATCTCCTCCTTTGTGAACAGGTTGAGCTGGTTCGGATCCACAGGAAGATGCTTCTCGCTCATCTGCCCGTAGACTCTCTTGCGAAGCCACGCAAGGGCGTCCATAAGGCTCGCAACTTTGGCTGAGAGACGCTTGTTCTCCTCCTCTAGTTTGCGCATCTTTGCTTCTTCCTGTTCTGTCATACCTTTCTGATTTGGTAGTGCAAAGATACTAAAAATCAGCTATTTAAACAAGCGTATTTGCAACTTTTTCATGATTTTTAAGCGTTTTTTCTTAGGCTTTTAAGCGTCTCAAGACGCTGTCTTCTGCTGCTCGGATTCTCTATTATTCCTTCAACTATAAGAACCAGGTCACGCCATTCAACACAGGTGGAGCTTCCGTCCGAGACCTTGGTCGGCCGGTTGAAGGTACCTACATCCAGCACCTTTGAGTACAGCACCAGACCTCCCGATTCCCAGTGCAGCAGTTTCAGGCGGTTGCGTGACTTGTTCATGAAGATGTACACGTCACCGCTGTACGGGTCATGACCCATTGCGTTCTTCACAAGCCCGCTCAGGGTGTTGAAGCTCTTGCGCATGTCAGCTGGCTGGTTGTACAGCATATAGCGCATGCTGTCATTAAGGCTGAACATTGGCGGCTGTCTTTATGATTGTCTGAAGATGGATGGCGTCAAT
>JBGUQW010000239.1:0-1706 GCA_045131435.1 Prevotella sp. | reverse complement strand
TGGCTGACCTGATGGCAGTCATGTATATGATGATGGCCTTCAGATGGTGACCGCAGTCCGCTATGGCGCGGGCAACTTCCCTACGGTCGTTGCCTAATCACTCCGGTCTTGTATTTCTCATCGATGACCGGATTCTCAAATGTGCCTGGTGCGTAGTACTGACAGTCACATGATACGTACTTCCTGCCTATCTGACTGGTGTGCTCGGTCAACTTTCGACCACACTTCGGACATTCATGCTTCACTCTGATTAAATAGAGCTGGTCTGATTCGTTCAGTGGCTCACCTCTCATGATCTTGTTCTGGATGGCGACGTATGTCATTCCTGATGAATGCATCGTCATACCTTCCCTCGCTGGTTCCGCTGTCACAGGCTGCTCTTCTTTCTTGGGGCTATCCTTCTTCTGCCTGAAGGTGTCGATGGATATATCAAGAGTTCTGAGCTGACGGACAAAGTTGTTGTAGATAGCCTGGTACTCATTGGTGAGGTTCAGACTTCCAGATGCCTGATACCAGGCAATGTATTCATCCAGAACATTGATATCGTTCTGAATGTCGGCGAGGATGTTCTTGTCCGTCATGGCCGTGACTATCGACGGGCAGGCATAGGGTATCTCGATGTGCCTGGCAACGTCGGCAGCTCTCCAGTTGCTCTTCTTGTCTATCCGGACGCTGTACTTGACAGTCTCCATCTTGACGGGCAGATACTCCCATGTCGTGCCGTCATGTTCAGTGATGAACTTGGCAATGACAGCAGGCTCCATCTTCTGCGTAAGAACCTCCATCGTACAATCCTGATACTGAACGTGGAGGTACTTGGCAAGTATTAAAGGAGTGCAGACGTACTGGCTTCTGATGTCGCGGATATGCTGACGGGCAGCATCCAGTCTGCTCTTCTGCTCAACAGTGAGATGCTGCTTGGAAGCCTGTGCTTCAGTGATGTCCTTGATGCTGTCCTTCACCGTGTCAATCTGGCGTGCCGATTTCTCACGGAGAATCTTGTTGACTTCATCAATCAGATACACTGGCCTGGCATCCTTGCCAACAAGTTCTGCAATCTTCATCAGCCTGCCCTTCCATGCCTGGTTACGGTTACGGTATGGGGTGGCATCCTTACCGGACCAGAGAACCATCGGACGGAACTGGTCTATCCGCTGTATAAGTTCATGAATGGCAGCACTGATGTTACTGTCACTCTTACTCGGTACTCCCTTGCCGCGTGACAGTCTCGTTGCCGCCTCGCTGGTAGTGATCCCTGCGAGACGATTCCAGGTATAGTCAACATACTGCTTGATAAGGGAGAAACTATCTACCTTGATGGTCTTCGTCTTGTCATCAGACTTGACCCTGATATTCTTCTTCTCGTGCGCCATATTATATATACTATTATTATGGGCACAAAGGTACGAAGAATTTCCGATAGATATTCCAGTGACATACACTAATTAACATGATATCACAATCGTTAGCAATTACGCCGTGTATTTCCTCGCCATGTGGGCACTCGGAAACGACGGGATTATTACGTCGAATATTCCCGATATCCAGCCCACTATGTTAAGAATATCTAAGAATGACTAAGAATCCCGTGCAATCCCTTGCAAATGTCCCCGAATCTCCGTATATTTGCAGGCAGTTCCGGACATCCCAGAAAGAAGCCTGAACGACACGGGCAGAAACCGCAACGATACGGAAGGGCAAGACTT
>JBGUQW010000238.1:0-1659 GCA_045131435.1 Prevotella sp. | reverse complement strand
TTTTGCACCAAGCGTGCACCAAATTTGGGCCCGTTCTTGCACCAAAACGCGAATCGGCAAGTGGTAGCTGGTTTGGTGGGTTTGTATAAAAAGGGCTCTTCGGTGGTTTCTGTGGGAGAGATTCCGGCATAGGCCCAGCTCAGCGGGCGAAAACAACGATCTGGAACTGAAACGGCCCCGGGAGGGGCCGTTTCCGCGTCATCCGCCTATGATTGCTAAGCCAAATTCAGACAACCGAAGAGGTGTGACGCATGAAGAGTCTACTACTTCTCGCCCTCGGTCTGGCCCGCACGGTCGTCCTGGGCGCGCGCATCGAGGCCGAGCGCATCGTCGTGAGCGTCCGGCCCTACAAGCGCGAGCAGCGCCGCTGCCCCGTATGCGGCAGGGCCTGCGACTTCTACGACATGGCGAACCGCGGGGCCCCCAGGCTGTGGAGGGCGATGGACCTGGCGCGCTCGGCCTGCTACCTGGAGTACGCGCCCTGCAGGGTGCGCTGCCCGGAGCACGGCGTGCGCACCGAGGCCGTCCCCTGGGCGCGGCACGGGGCGCGCTTCACGCGCGACTTCGAGGACTGGGTGGCGTGGCTGGCGGTCCGCTGCACCGCCTCGGCGGTCTCCGAGCTCGCCCGCGTCGAGTGGCACAGCGTGGGCGGCGTGTGCAGGCGCGTCTACGCCGAGCTGGAGGCCGCGCGCGGCGCCTCGAGGTTCGACGGCGTGCGCCGCATCGGCATCGACGAGACGTCGTACAAGAAGGGCCACAAGTACGTCACGGTGGTCGTCGACCACGACCGCGGCTGCCTCATCTGGGCGCACGAGGGCACCGGCAAGGACGTGCTCAACCTGTTCCTCGACGAGCTCACGCGCGAGCAGAGGCGCGCCATAGAGGTGGTGACCGCCGACGGCGCGAGGTGGATAAGGCAGCTGGTCAAGCGCCGCTGCCCCAACGCGAGGTGGGTCATGGACCCCTTCCACGTGGTCCAGTGGATGAACGACGCGCTCGACGCCGTGCGCTGCGAGGAGTGGAACGCCGCCAGGGCCGCCGCCAGGGCCGCCAGGCCCAGGCCCGAGGGCAAGCGCGGCAGGCCTGCCAAAGGCGAGCTGCCGCCCGAGGAGGTCAGGGCGCTCGAGGAGGAGGCGGCCTCCATCAAGGGCAGCCGCTACGCGCTCGTGAAGAACCCCGAGGACCTCACCGACGGCCAGAGGGCGAGGCTCGAGGCGCTCAAGAAGAGGGCCGGCTCGCGGCTGGTCAGGGCCTGGGAGCTCAAGGAGGACCTGCGGGCCGTCTTCCGGGCAGCCGACGGCTCCGAGGCCGCCGAGCTGCTCGACGACTGGATGCACAGGGCCGCCTACTGCAAGATCGCCAAGGTCGTCGCCGTGGAGAAGAAGGTGCGCCGCCGGCGCGACGACATCATCGCCGCAGTCGAGCTCGGCATCAGCAACGGGCGCGTAGAGGCCATCAACAACAAGATCAAGGTGACGGTGAGGATGGGCTACGGCTTCCGCAACACCGACAACCTCGTGGCCCTGCTCATGCTCAGGTGCGGCGACTGCCAGCCCCAGCTCCCGGGTCGCCCGGTGAAGGCGAGGAAGAAGGGCGTGAAGGGAGCGAAGAGCGTTGCTGCCTAGGCTAGCCCCTTGTCACACAAACTACCGAAGCCTC
>JBGUQW010000237.1:0-69985 GCA_045131435.1 Prevotella sp. | reverse complement strand
AACGAGAACTCGGTTTTTGCACATTCTCGCTTTAGGTGGCAGAAGGAGAGTAAATCTAAGTATATATAGATTATTATTAATTATAATTAATAATAATTATTAATACTATAATTATACTATATATTAACTCCTTATAAAGCTGTCAACAACGTCTGCAATCGATGTGTAAACCGTGAAAATCAAACTCTCGTTTTCTCGGTTTCTCGGTTTCTTTTTTTCGTTTTCTTTTTAGTAACACGCCATCTTGCCCACCGCGAGAGGTTGTCCTGCTTGCCGCGACAGGCTGTCGTGCCCACCGCGACAGGCTCTCTTGCTCACCGCGACAGGCTCTCTTGCTCACCGCGACAGGCTGTCGTGCCGAGCAAGATGGCCTTTTGTGGCAAGGAAGATGATATCTTGTGGCAAGGAAAAGGCTAAACATCTTCTTAAAAAAGTTGCTTTTTTATTTTGTATTGTCCTCATTTATTCGTACCTTTGCAGCTCAAAACAGGATTGAAGCGTGAAAATAAAGCAAGTGCTGAGCGCCCTTGAACGATTCGCGCCCCTGCCCTTGCAGGAAAGCTGGGACAATGCTGGCCTGCAACTGGGACTGACAGAGGCGGAGGTTTCAGGGGCATTATTGTGTCTGGACGTCAACGAGGAGATTGTTGACGAGGCCATTCGTAAGGGCTGCAATCTCATTGTCAGCCACCACCCCTTGCTGTTTCGTGGCCTGAAGCAAATCTGTGGTCAGGACTACGTGCAGCGTTGTGTCATAAAAGCCATCAAAAACGATATTGTTATCGTGTCGATGCATACCAACATGGACAATGCGCGGGATGGCGTCAACTGGAAGATGGCTGAACGGCTGGGGCTGGTGAACAGCCAGTTCTTTGCCCAAAAGGTGGTGGACGGCATAGAGGCGGGTAGTGGTGTAGTAGGCGAACTGCCAGAGGCGATGGCTGCCCAGGGCTTCGTGGAACTGGTGAAGCGCCAGTTCGATGTGCAGTGTGCCTTGTGTAACGAACTGCTGCAGCGTCCCATCCGCAAGGTGGCACTCTGTGGCGGTGCCGGTGACTTTCTGCTGCAAGACGCTCTGCGTGAGGGTGCTGACGCCTTTATCACGGGCGAGATGCACTACCACCAGTATTTCGGCTACGAGCAGCAGATTCAGATCTGTGTCATCGGGCATTATCAGAGTGAGCAGTACACATCGGAGATTTTCCGTGACATCATCCAGCGCGAATGCCCAGGTGTGCGCACGGAAATCGCAGAGACCAGCACGAATCCTATTTATTATTATTAGGTCGAAACATCGGAATAACGAAATATTGATATAACGTAATAACGTAAAAAACGAAAGAATTATGGCAAAGAAAGATCCTATGGACATGCCGGTTGAAGAGCGTCTGAAGAACCTCTATCAGCTGCAGGCCACGCTCTCTGGCATCGACGAGAAGCGTGCATTGCGAGGCGAGTTGCCTCTGGAAGTACAGGACCTGGAAGATGAAATCGAAGGTCTTACCACCCGTATCGAGAAGATTCAGAATGAAATTAGCGAGTACGAGCAGGCTATCAACATGAAGAAAGGCGAGATAGAGACCGCCAAAGCCAGCGTGGAGCGTTATAAGACTCAGCTGAACGACGTGAAGAACAATCGCGAGTATGACACGCTGTCGAAGGAGATTGAATACCAGACCCTGGAAATCGAACTCTGCAACAAGAAGATCAAGGAGGCTAACTTCCGCATTGAGGAGAAGAAGGCTGAGCTGGCGCAGAACCAGGAAATCATCGACGACCGTCGTCAGGCCCTTGACCTGAAAAAGAGCGAGCTGGACGAGATTATGGAAGAGACACGTGCCGAGGAGGAGAAGCTGAAGATCAAGGTGAAGGACCTGGAGGCCAAGATCGAGCCTCGTCTGCTGACCTCGTTCAAGCGCATCCGTAAGAACGCCCGTAATGGCCTGGGCATCGTCTACGTGCAGCGTGATGCCTGCGGCGGCTGCTTTAATAAGATTCCGCCTCAGCGCCAGCTTGACATCAAGATGCACAAGAAGGTCATCGTCTGCGAGTATTGCGGCCGTATCCTCATTGACCCCGAACTGGCTGGCGTGAAGCTCGACAAGCCTGCTGAGGAGAAGAAGACGCGCAAGCGTGCCATTCGCAAGACTGTGAAGAAAGCTGAGACCCCAGCGGTTCCTGAGGAAGAAGCATAATTAACGGTTAATGGTTAACGGTTAACGGTTAACGACGCGAAGTCTGGAATATCGGGCTGGAAGACGTAGGTCTTCTGCTCGTAGTCCATCTGGCAACAATAGTGCTGTATGCCGTTCGACACCACCAGATAGTCGACGTGCAGCAGCAGGTTGTAAGCTGAAATCTGATGAAACACCCGCTGTGTCACTGATACAGTGGGTGCTTTGTATTCTATAATCATGCGCGGGCGTGTATCCTTATCATAGAGGATGCTGTCACAGCGCAACGTTTTGTCGCCGCATTTTAGCGCAATCTCGTTGCCTAATAACCCCTTAGGATAGCCCTTATGCTCTACCAGCCAATGGGTGAAGTGCTGACGCACCCATTCCTCGGGTGTCAAGGCCACGTAGCGACGACGTAGAAAGTCGAAAATCTCCGGCTTTTCGCGTGTTCCGCGTAGCTTGACGTCGTAGGGAGGCAGATTCAGTTCGTTCATATCGCGTGCAAAAGTACAAAATAAAAATGAAAGAAATTTCTCATTTCTCATTTTTTTTCGTACCTTTGCAGCATGGCTCAAGCAGCAGTGACATACGACAGCGTGATGAGCGACCTCAAGGCACGCCATTTCAAGCCCCTCTACTACCTGATGGGCGACGAGTCGTATTATATCGATAAAATCAGCGACTGGATAGCCGAGAACGTGCTACAGCCCGAAGAACGCGACTTCAACCAAACAGTGCTCTTCGGTTCTGACGTCAATGCCTCGCAGATTGTTGACGCAGCACGCCGTTATCCCATGATGTCTGAATATCAGGTTGTCATTGTCAAGGAGGTACAGTATATCAAGAATACGGAGCCCCTGGAGAAGTATCTGAAGAACCCCATGCCCACTACCATCCTGGTGCTGTGTCATAAGAATGGCAAGATAGATGGTCGCAAGACGGCCTACGTCAAAGCTGTGCGCGAGGCTGGCGTCCTTTTCGAAAGCCAGAAGCTGAAGGACTGGCAGCTGGCACCCTTCATCGAGAAGTATCTGCAAGAGAAAGGAGCCTCTATCGATCCCAAATCCACTCAGCTGATAGCTGAACATATCGGTGCCGACCTGAGCCGTCTGGTCAGCGAACTCGACAAGGTGCTCCTCGGATTGCCTGAAGGCGACAGAAGGGTGACCCCACAGGTGGTGCAGGACCGAATTGGCGTCAGCAAGGACTTTAACAGTTTTGAGTTCAAGGATGCCATCGTCAACAGGAATATTTACAAGGCAAATCAGATAATCAAATATTTTGACGAAAATCCGAAGGCTGGTAGCATTTACTCAGCACTCCCGTTGCTCTTTTCTTACTTCCAGAATTTGATGATTGCTCACTATTGTCCACAAAAGGGCAACCAGGATGCACTTATACAATGGTTGGAAATCAAGAGCGCATGGTTCGCAAAGGAGTATATGACAGGTCTCAAAAACTACTCTGCTTTGAAGGTTATGCAGATCATTTCGAAAATGAGAGAGATTGATGCCAAAAGTAAGGGATTGGACAACCCAAATACGTCCGCTGGAGAGTTGATGAAGGAGCTCGTTTTCTTCATTTTCCACTAAAATCGCCTGGTTTTTTACCCCTTTTTTTCTAGTTTGCGCATTTTCGTAAACATAAAAAAACGGCCTCAAATGCCCTTGCCATCGTAGTTTGCACACTTTTTTCCCCCTTCTAGAATCGCTAATTTTCAGCATTTAGGCCGTCTGTTCAGAATTCTTTCAGGATTCAAAAAATGAGCATTTTGAAAGCTTCAAAATTTAGGATTAGGAAATTTTATGATTTACAATTGTAGATTTGCAAACCCAAAGAAATTAGGATTGTATACAAATTTATGATTACAAATATATAGTTGGATATTTGTAAATCAAAATCACAAATTAAGATACGAATTTAAATACCCAAACAAAACGATTTGTTTTTGTATATTCATGAATATACATTACTCTATATTTATATATAACAGCCTAATAATCAGTTAATTCTGTAGTTTATACCCACTAATACTATAAAATATGCGTATCATATTGCCAGTTTTGTGTGCATATTCGACAAAGCAGGCCATAACTTTTGTAAATACTTGATTAATAGCCAATTGTTTACGTTTACCAGCTTTACATTTCCTTTGTTTATTAATTTTGTAAACAATTCACGTTTACAAATCGAAAGTCAATATTGATATCTGCCATGTTTTACAATTTAGAATTTAAAAGCGCAAATCCAAATATCTAAATAAAAAATTTTCTTTAGATTTCTTGCATAAGTCAAAAAAAAGCTTTACCTTTGTAAAATCAAAGAAAAATGGGCATTTTGCCCTTAAAACGACACTAAATGGAAACAAAAGACAGAATCAGACAGCTCATGGAAGATCAGCACATGACTCAACAGGTCTTTGCCGACTTCCTTCAACAGTCACCTGCTACATTGAGCAGTATCTTCAACGGAAGAACCCGCCCTACCCTTAATGTTATCGATGCCATCAAAATGAAGATTCCCAACATCAACATCGAGTGGCTCCTCTATGGTACCGGTGAGCGATATATCACCCATCAGGACACCCCCCAAGAGTCGTCTTTACCACCCCTTCCCAATGGTGTTGAACCCATGCTTCAGTTTGATTCTGCAGCTACACCTTCCCCCTATGGTTCAACTCATGGCCCTTCGACGACAGTTATTCCGCAGGGTGTAAATTCTACACGATTAAATTTTCAAAATGATGATGCGAAATATCTTGACAAAGAACCCCGTCGTGTCACTGAAATCCGAGTTTATTACGATGATCAGACGTATGAAACTTTTGTGCCGGCAAAAAAGTAACAATACATTATTTATATTATAAGTCGTTATGAAGAAACTATTATTATCAATGGCAATGGTGGCAGGAATTTCCACCGCTTACGCCCAGAAGACACTTATTCTTTATTACTCACAGACGGGTACTACCAAGACAGTTGCTGAAGAGCTGAAACAACAGCTGGGGGCAGACATAGAAGCCATCGAGGCTGTCGAGGCCTATGACGGCAACTTCCAGGAGACCATCCAACGCTGCCAGCGTGAGATGCAAGAGGGCAAGACCCCTGCCCTAAAGCCTCTCAAGAGCCGTCTTTCTGACTATGACGTCATCTTCCTTGGCTATCCCATCTGGTTTGGCACCTATGCTATGCCTGTCACTACCCTTGTCAAGGACAATGACTTTGCAGGAAAGACCATTGTGCCTTTCTGCACCTTCGGTAGTGGTGGACTCAACACCTCGTCGGATGCGCTTGCTAAGGCTCTGCCAAAGGCAAAGATTGCTGTCGGCTATGGCGTCCGTACTGCTCGTGTCGCTGCAGCTCCCAATGAGTTAGACCGTTTTTTAAAGGAGAACGGCTATAAGGCCGGCACTGTCGAGAAGCTGCCAGAATACTCTGCACAGCAGCCCGTCACTGAGGCAGAGCGTGCCATCTTCGATGCAGCCTGTTCCAGCTATCAGTTCCCCTTGGGCACCCCCAAGACCGTGGGCAAACGCACTACCCCCGATGGCACCGACTATCAGTTTACTGTCACAGGACGAGGTATGGATGGACAGGAGTCAACTTCTACCATCTTCGTTACTTTCAGCAATACACCTGGTGCACAGCCTGAATTCACACAGGTCGTGCGATAACTCAAAATCCTCATACGAAAATGCGAGCATGCTTCCAAAACGTCTTGGCGGCATGCTTTATTTTGAGAAGAAACATGCAAAAAGTGGCGTTATATGCCAAAAAGCCTCGCAACTATGCATAAATAAACAAATTATTTCGTAATTTTGCAACCAAATTGAATAAGAACGTACGAAAACAATAAAAACGTCATAAAAGAAACAATAGAAATATGAGTATTATCAGCAAACTGTTTGGAAAGAAGGAGGATAAGCAGAAGACTGGCGGTATGGAAGATTTCATGACCCTCATCCGCGTGTATTTTCAGGCTGTGATGGCATCAGATTTGGGTATTTCGAACTTGGCCGCCCTGCCTGACCTGCGTGTGTTCAAGGCTACGCTGAAGGTTCCTACGCAGAACAACCGCTTGGGATTGGCTGAAAAAACGAAGTGCAAGAAGATGCTCAAGGAACTGTACGGCATGGATGATGACTTCACGAAGGAGATAGAACAGAGCATTCGCAAACGCTGTAAAAAGCCACAGGATGTGCAGACGTATATGTATCAGTTCGGCGGTTTTACGCAGGACTTAATGATGCTAACGGGCAATCTGATGAAGTTCAAGCTGCGCGTTCCCAGCATTTTCAAGAGTGCTATTCGTACGATGACAGAAAAGACGGTGAATGATATCTTCAACAAAAACGACTTCACGGATGCCGGTGTCATGAAGACTGTGGTGGCCATACGCCAGTATGCCCAGAAACTGGGATTCTCGCAACAGTGGACCACCAACTTCGTGTATAAGGTCGTGATGTTGGCGAAAAAGGAGCCGAAACCGAAGGAGTAAAAAAGAGGTAAGAAGTAGAAGGTTAGAGGTAAGAATAATGCCGTAAAGGTTAAATCTTGTTAATTGAAAGCGATTCTTAATTCTTAATTCTTAATTCTTAATTATAATTCTTACCTTTGCGAGATAAAGTGATGTAGTATGACAGCTAACGAGAAGACTTTAGCGACTTTTGAGACTCGCCTACGCCAGATGATTCTCCGCTTCCAGCAGTTGAAGAAGGAGAATGAGGACTTGTATGGTATGGTAGAGAAGAGCGAAAAGGAGCTTTCGCAGCTCCGCGAAAAGTTGGAACAGCAGCAGAACGACTACCAGTCACTGAAGATGGCCAAGATGATGGAGATTACCGATGATGACCTGACAGGCGCCAAGGAACGGATATCAAAGCTCATCCGTGACGTCAACAAGTGCATTGCTATCCTAAGCGATGAAAATCAGTAAGGGAGACAAGCTATGGCAGAACAGAACAAGGACAGATTACATATCAGATTGCATGTATACGATGAAGATATCGAGGTTGTGATCAATCGCGACGATGAAGAGTATTATCGCAATGCGGCTAAGCTCATTACCGACCGTTATAATGCCTATGCACAGGCTTATAAGGGTCGTAAGAGTGAGCATACAGTTTCATTGATGACGCTTATTGACATTGCCCTGATGTATCAGAAAGAACGTATGAACAACGATACGACGCCCTATGATAGTGTTCTCGCCAAGTTGACGGCAGAAATCGAAGAAGCCCTCAGTGAGTGAGGGTTCTTTATGTTGGAGAACATTATTAACAATATATATACTAACATTTATGGACATTATTGTTGCTATTATTGCCATTACGGCTGCCTTGATCATAGGTGGTCTTTGTGGCTATCTGATTTTCCGTTATGTTATTAAGGGAAAATATAAGGAGATGATTGAAACAGCCACGAAAGAGGCTGAGGTAATCAAAGAAAAGAAATTGCTGGAAGTTAAGGAGAAGTTCATCAACAAGAAGAGTGAACTGGAAAAGGAGGTGCAGCAGCGTAACCAGCACTTCCAGCAGAGCGAGAACAAACTGAAGCAGCGTGAGATTTCGCTCAACCAGCGTCAGGAAGAGCTTGGACGTCGCAAGAACGATCTCGACAACCAGCAGAACCGTATTGACAACGAGAAGAAGCTGCTGAACATCAAGCAGGAAGAGCTGGAGAAGATGCAATTGCAGGAGCGCGCCAAGCTGGAAGAGCTCTCAGGTCTGTCTGCTGAAGAGGCCAAGGCCCGTTTGGTGGAGTCGCTGAAGGACGAGGCGAAGACCGATGCTGCTGCCTACATCAATGAAATCATGGACGAGGCCAAGCTTAACGCCAATGCCCAGGCGAAGAAAATCATCATCCAAACCATCCAGCGTGTGGCAACAGAAACAGCCGTTGAGAATTCTGTCAGTGTGTTCCACATCGACAACGACGATGTCAAGGGTCGTGTGATTGGCCGTGAAGGACGTAATATCCGTGCTTTGGAAGCTGCCTGCGGTGTTGAAATCGTCGTCGACGACACCCCTGAAGCTATCGTTATCAGTGCCTTCGACCCCATCCGTCGTGAGACCTGCCGTCTGGCTCTCCATCAGCTGGTGGCCGACGGCCGTATCCATCCTGCCCGCATTGAGGAAGTGGTGGCCAAAGTCAAGAAGCAACTGGAGAACGAGATTATCGAAACCGGTAAGCGCACCACCATCGACCTGGGTATTCACGGTTTGCATCCTGAGCTCATCCGTATCATCGGTAAGATGAAATATCGTTCTTCTTATGGTCAGAACCTCCTCCAGCATGCCCGAGAAACGGCCAATCTCTGTGCTGTGATGGCTGCTGAGCTGGGCTTGAATCCGAAGAAAGCCAAGCGTGCCGGATTGTTGCACGATATCGGTAAAGTGCCCGATGAGGACACTGACGATCCACACGCCATCTATGGTGCCAAGCTGGCTGAGAAGTTCAAGGAGAAACCCGACATCTGCAATGCTATCGGTGCCCACCATGACGAGATGGAGATGCAGACACTGTTGGCTCCCATCGTACAGATTTGCGACGCTATCAGTGGTGCACGTCCTGGTGCCCGTCGTGAGATTGTCGAGGCTTATATCAAGCGTCTGAACGACCTCGAAGCCATTGCCATGAGCTATCCTGGCGTCACGAAGACCTATGCTATCCAGGCAGGTCGTGAGCTTCGTGTTATCGTTGGTGCTGACAAGATGGACGATGCCGAGACGGAGGCTCTGAGCGGACAGATTGCTTCGAAGATCCAGAACGAGATGACCTATCCCGGTCAGGTGAAGATTACCGTCATCCGCGAGACACGTTCTGTGGCTTACGCGAAATAATGATGAACCTCCAACAACGCAGGCGGATCGTGGAGTGCGTGCCCAACTTCAGTGAAGGGCGCGACATGAACGTTATCAGGCAGATCACCGATGCCATAGGTGCCGTGAAGGGTGTCAAGGTGTTGAACGTTGATCCGGGAGAAGCTACCAACCGTACTGTTGTCACCTTTGTGGGTGAAGCTGAACAAGTGGTGGAGGCCGCCTTCCAAGGTGTGTCCAAAGCAGCACAGCTCATTGACATGCGTCAGCATCATGGCACCCATCCTCGAATAGGAGCCACCGATGTGTTGCCATTGATTCCTGTGGCAGGCATTTCGTTGGAAGAATGTGCTGAACTGGCGCGTCAGCTGGCCGAACGGATGGCTGATGAGTTAGGCATTCCCTGTTACTGCTACGAGGCATCTGCCTATAAGCCCGAACGTAAGAACTTGGCCGTGTGTCGGCGTGGTGAATACGAAGCGCTGAAAGAGAAGCTGACGACACCGAGTCGTATGCCTGACAAGATGCCTGCCGACCTGAGCCGTGCTGAACGTACGGGATGTTCTGTTGTCGGAGCCCGTGATTTCCTGATAGCTGTCAACTACAATCTGAACACGACGTCAGTCAGCATCGCTACTGACATTGCCTGCGACGTTCGCGAGAAAGGCCGTCCTGCCATCAAGCAACCTGGTACGCTGAAGTGTACGAAGGCTATTGGCTGGTATATCGACGAATATGGCATTGCCCAAGTGTCGATGAACATGACCAACATCAACGTTACTCCGCTGCATGTGGCCTTTGAGGAGGTATCCCGCTGTGCTCAGAACCGTGGTGTCCGTGTGACAGGTACAGAGATCATTGGCCTTGTTCCCAAACGGTCACTCATTGAGGCCGGATGCTATTTCCTGCAGAAGCAGAACCTTTCGACTGCTATTCCTGAGGAGGACATCATCAATATGGCCATCAAGTCGATGGGATTGGACGACCTGAAGCCATTCAATCCGCGTGAGAAGGTCATAGAATACCTGATGGATGACAACTTATGATGCTGTCTCGTCGTCACCTTTCCGGAAGAGGTGTGTGAAATGCTTTGAATAAAGTTCAGAAAGGCCCTGGCGATTGTCTATGGCCTCACCTACGACGAGCATCGTGGTAAGGGTGAGGTGGTTGTCATGAACAATCTTCGCGAGATCCTTGAGTACGCCACGATAGATTTTCTGATCCGGCCACGTCAGATGGTAGCAGGCAGCCACGGGGGTATTCTCCGGATATTCCTGTAACAGTTCCCTTTGAACATCGTCGACAATAGCTGCTGAGAGAAAGATACACATGGTCGACTGGCTCTTTGCCAGCAGATGAAGTTGTTCTTTCTCCGGCATGGGTGTACGGCCTTCCCCTCGTGTGAGGATAATTGTCTGGCAACGTTCAGGGATGGTAAACTGACTCTGGAGTTCAGCGGCAGCAGCTAAGAACGAGGAAATACCCGGGGTGATGTGATAGTTCATACCGTTGGCATCAAAGAACGCCATCTGTTCCTGAATGGCACCAAAGATGCAGGGGTCGCCAGTATGCAGGCGCACGATGTATTTCCCCTGGTCGTAGAACTGTTTCATCAGCGCACATTGCTCCTCAAGTGCCATATCTGCTGAAGAACGGACAACGGCACCTGGTTTATGGCACTCTGTCAGTGCCTTGGGAACCAATGATCCTGCATAGAGAATCAGGTCGGCTCGTTCAAGCATCTTACGTCCTCGCACACTGACCAAGTCAGGGTCGCCAGGACCTGCTCCCACAATCTCGATGTGGCCTTGTTTTTCGCGAAGATATTTGTAGTCGATCGCCAGTGCTGCTGTCCAATGCTTGCCCTTCACTTTAGGAACGATGAGTTTTCCGTGATTGGAACCCAGAATGGCCGCTGCCTCACAAACGCTGGGGGTACCTACATGCTTCTGAACAGTATCGCTGGGATTAGGAACCTCAACGGCAGAGAGCTCTTCAGCCGTGAAGAACACCACTTCCTCGTCGTACTCGTCTTCCAACAGTTCTACAAACTCCTCGTCCTCTTTGACGTCGATGGTACAATACCGATGGGCACATGGCAGGATGCCACGATGGGCAAAGGCTTCGTCTATTTCGTCATAGATGGCCAAGTAGTCGTCTGGATGATGAGCCAATCCAAAGCCGATTGTTCCTACCATCGGCACGAAATGCAGTTCCAGCATGCCGAAAGGTGCATGACGGATATAGGGAGACACGATGATGAGCAACCGGTATTTCGCAGGATCAGCCTGACTGATATCGTCGATGATGGTGACGTGGTCAGGTTTGGTGGCTTCCAGATAGTCAGTTCCTTCATCACGAGCCTCCAACAAGAGTGCAGTAGGTTCTCGGTTAACGAAAGCAAAGATACACTGGTTCATGTCTTCGATATCACTGGCGACTGGCCAGCCGAACCTGTCTTCGAGTGTGTCGAGAGCCCACAAGCCTGCGTTGTCGCTTTGTGTGGTGATGACTTCGCGAGCGCCAATAATCGCAGCCACATCACGTGCTAAATCGTTGGCTCCTCCGATATGCCCTGAGAGTACCGAAATAGCATTCATCCCAAGGCTGTCGACGCAGACGACAGCAGGGTCTTCATGCTTGTCTTTGATGTAGGGTGCGATGGTTCGTACACAAATACCCATCGCTCCGATGAACACAAAGGCCTCGAAGTCCTTCCAACGCTTGCCGACATTGGTACGGCTGATGATTTCTGCCTCATGTTTTCTGGCAAACAACTGACTTAGCAACAGTCGAGCCATGTGCTTGCCTTCTTCGCTAATCTGTATAATGGCTATCTTCTGCATTTCAATATGGTAATAGGATGATTGTCGTTTAACTGAATATGGAGTGGGGGTTCTTGCTGGAGATGCAGTGCTGTGCACGCCTCGTCCCACAGCTGGTGGCTGTCTGTTGTTACCTTGGGAGCCTTGACGCTGTTCATCACAATGACGCCATCGGGAGCCAGATGCTGAAGTGCTTTGGCCATGATGTCCTTGAGGTGTCCCCCGTGTCCCCCAATAAAGACAGCATCGGGATGCCCCATCGAAGAATCGATGGGAATGGTGGCTTGCAGGAAGTCGCCCATGTGGACGTTAATGCCTGGGGCACCAAAACGGCGGGCATTGTCGTGGATGATGCCTTCGCACTCAGGACGGATTTCGAAAGCCTCTATCTGCAGATGCGGGAATTGCAGGCGTGCCTCGATAGAGATGCTCCCCGTGCAGAAACCGATGTCCCATAGCACGTGTTTCTTGGGCAGCTCTAGTGCTTGTAATGTCAGCAGACGGATGGGCATCTTCGTAATCATCTTCTCACGACCGTCCAATAACGCAAATTCGTTATCAGGAATGCCGAAGGGCCGTATGCGCTCAGCTGTTCTTTGCAGGATGATGCAGTTGGGATGTTCATAGACGGCCTTTTCGTCATACTGTCTTACCCGTTCCTTCTCTTCATTGCCCAGGTTCTCGCCAACCGTCATCAGGTAGTTCGTATAGCCGTATTCCGTCATCCGCTGATGGATGGCGTGTGGTGTCTTTGTCCTATCCGTCAGACATCCTATCATCGTTTCGCCTTGAATCAGTGCCTCGTCCAGTTTCTGCCAATCGCGCCCTGTAAGCGACACCACATGCATGTCGTGGTAAGCCACACACATCCTATGAGCCAGCATCTGCAATGAGTTGGCCGATGGGAACACCCTCATCGTTACCCCCTTGCATTCTCGCTGAACAGTGTTGGCAAAACCGAAGAATAACGGGTCGCCTGATGCAAAGATCACGACGTGGTCGTAGTGCTCATATTGTTCAAACACCTTTTCCAGCGGAACGGTGATATCTATCCAAACGGCATTTTCGGGTAACAGTGTGGCCACAATCTCATGATGCCGTTTGCCACCGGAGAATACACTTCCGCACTTGATGGCATCCGTCACCTCTGGTGGAAACCATAGCTTCCTACTGTCGCTAATCCCTATGATGTCACACGTCTTCATAAGTCACGCCCAGGTTTGAGTTGTTCAGCATCGTCAAAGGTCAGAATGGCATTGCAGAGGGTTGCTGCCAGATTCGAGCCACCCTTGCGTCCCTCGACGATGATCTTGGGAATATCACGGAACGGCTTCACCATGTGCTTCGATTCACGGACATGCACAAAGCCTACAGGAGCAGCAATGATGCCAGCAGGATGGGCCTTGTCCTTACGGATGAGGTCGCAGAGTTCCATGAGGGCAGTAGGTGCATTGCCGAAGGCGAAGAGGGCGTCGGGATGTTCCTCGACAGCTAGCCGGATACCCGCCTGTGTCCTTGTTATTCCCAACGATGCTGCCATTTCTGCCACGCGAGGGTCGCTGAGGTAGCACTTCGCCTCGACACCCAGTCGTTGGAGGGCTCCTTTGCGGATGCCGCTGGTAACCATTGTGACGTCAGTGACGATTGTCTTCAGCGTGCCGTCCTTAACCTTATTATATAATGTCTCTACGGCTCCCTCGTCAGTATAGAGAATACGCTCCATGTCAAAGTCGGCTGTAGTATGGATGGCATGCAACAAGGCCCACTTATGATCCAGCGGATAGTCTTGATGACGCAGTTCGCTGGCGATGGTACGGAAAGACTCCATCATGATTTGCTGACCGGGTTTGATGTCTGCCTGCTGTTCTTCCCGATAATATCCTCTCGGGGTAATCATCTTCCCGTCAGCGATGTACGTCTGCGAGTTGCCAACGAGTATGACTGTGAACATATCGATGTCCTCAGGGTCGAAGGCACCCAGTGTGGTGACCGTTATCTCCTGTTCCTCCCTTCCTGCCTGACGTACAAAGCCCACTGGGGTTTCAGGGGAGCGCTCTTTCAGGAATAATTCGATGAGTCGGTAGAGTTGCCAATAGCGCCCGTGCGACTTGGGATTATAGATGGCCGTCACGAAATCGCCCACAGCAGCAGCCTTGATACGGCGCTCAATCACTTCCCAAGGTGTCATCAGGTCGCTCAGGGAAATGATGCACATATCGTGACCAATAGGCGCCCCCAACAGCGATGCCGCCTTTTGGAAGGCCGAGATGCCTGGGAGCACGTCGATAGAGACGGCGACAGAATCGCCGTTCAGAGTACAGCGTTCGCGCTTCATCTCGTAGATGAGCGGCGTCATACCATAGATGCCGGCATCGCCACTGGATATCACGACGACGTCTTTTCCCTGTTCAGCCAGCAGAAAAGCCTGCTCGGCCCGTTCGCGCTCCTTCTTCATGCCTGTGTCGATGCACTCGCATCCCGGCTTGACATAAGGTTCAATGAACTGGAAGTAATACTTATATCCCACGATGGCATCTGCCTCGCGTACGGCTTCGAGTACGGCGGGGGTGATGTCTTCCTTGCTGCCAGGGCCGATGCCTGCTATGATAATCTTTCCCATATATTGTTGTTATTGGTCGTTCATTACATCCTCACCAATGTTGATCCTGTAAGGCTTTGTTCGCTGCTGTTCAGCTGAACGGCATAGACACCCGCGGAGAGTGGTGGCAGTTGCAGGGTCATTTCCTGCGAGGTGACTGTCAGCGTCTCTTGATACAAGCGTGTTCCTGTCAGCGAGTAGATGCTGACGGTGATGGGTGTTGGGTGATGGGTGTTGGGTGATGGGGCATTGAAAATGAGGCGAAGGCCGCCTGTTACGGGTAGGATACGCACGCCTTCGGGTTGATGGCTGCTGAGTTCCTGAATGCTGGTGGTACCCAGTATGTCGAGCAGTCCGCGATAGGCGTCAATCTCTCCGTAGCCGTATTCGTTGTTGGGGTAGGAGAGTGACGTGTCAGGATGCTTGCAGGTGCGGCTGAACACGTCGATAATCTGCTGACGGGTCAGCGTGGGGTTTGCCTGGAGCCACAGGGCGATGATTCCGGCGACGACAGGACAGGACATCGAGGTGCCCGATTCGGCTACCCAGTAGTAGTCGCGTCCAAGAAACATGAAACGTTTGACCACATGGCTTTTGAAGTAGTTGCTTGGCTCATTCGACATGTAGAAGCTGCTAAACGACGATATGATGTTGTATCCCGGTGCTGTCACGTCAGGTTTCATCAAACCATTCATGGCAGGGCCTGTTGACGAGGCATTCATGCGCCGTCCCTGATGCTGTGTGGCAGAGGCGTCAATTCTTTCCCCTTCGCTGTTGGTGAAGGCCACTCGGTGGGTGGTGCCTCCTACGCAGATGACCGCAGGGAAGAATGCCGGAGCCAGGATGTTATGTCCCTGTGTGGCAGCATTCCATCGTGGGTCGGTATCAAGATTCTCCAGTGCTGACGAATAGCTGCCGTATATCTCCACCCGGCTCACGGTACTCTCTGCTGTGAGTGCCATCTTCGGCAGCTGGTCGATGTTACGGTTGGCATTCAGCTGAAGCAGGAAGATGTCCTCTCCTTCCTTGAATTCCGACGGATAGCGGCTGACGCAGACAGCGCAGGTGTCAGTATTGAAAAACAGCGTGTCCGTCAGCAGCGAATCCAGGCGTCCGTCAGTCGAGTCGATGGTGATGGTGTGCGACGGCGTACTCCCCTGACCGTAGGCGTAGAGCTTGATGTTGACAGGGCCATCAGCTTTCAACCGATAGAGGGCACCCTTGTTGTAACAGCGGATGAAGGCGCCAGCCACTTCTGCGTCTTTGGGTTTCTCGGCATACGTCAGCGCCCTGTTCTCGTTGCCTGCAGCCACGACGATGATGCGTCCAGGTCCTGTCAGCTTTTCCAGGAATTCTGCAAAGAGCCTGTCGTCTTCGTCAAGATAGGCCGTATAACCCTCGCTGAACGATGCTACGCACGGTTTGTTGTGCTGCTGGGCATAGTCGAAGAGATATTTGAATCCCAGGGCGTCTGTGGCTGTCGTGTATTTATAGTAGTCGGCGGAATCGATGTAGATGATGTCGCTGCTGACGGCATTGCTCACCAGACAGATGTCACTTTCGTAAGCCACACCGCGATAGTTGCTGTTGAAGCCGCTGCCTGCTGCGATGCCCAGCGTATGGGTGCCGTGCGACTCTGTAGCCCCATCGGTGGAACACTGATGCATCAATACTTCTCTCTCTCCCACGTAGTCACGCCCCACAGGCAACTGACTGTCGATGGTGTCCTTCGACAACATGTCCCAGATAGCGCCGATGCGATAGCGGCTCATCGTCTTGTTGTTGTAGAAATTGGGGTGAGTCAGGTCGAAGCCGATGTCCATCAACCCCACGACGACACCCTTGCCGGTGAAAGCCCGATGCTGGGCAGTAGACTCATAAACAGGTGAAATATTGCTGATGGTTGGCACCGTGTCCATCAGCGGCTGTGACGACTGTCCGGCTTCTATGCGGAGCACGGCAGGATGACCGGCCATCGCTTTCAGTTGTCGCAGTGGAATGGTGGCGATGGCGATATCGTCCAGTTGTGCATATTTCCGACAGCCATACCTGTCGAACACGCTGTCGTCGGTGGTTTGAACAAAAGCGGTGATAACGCGTGTGTCGTTGCCTGCCGAGCGGCGTGCCGACGGCTTGTCAGCAGCCACCGCAGCGCGTCTGACCAGTGCCGACATCTTCCGGTAGTCAGTATGCTGCGCCCACATGTTGAGGGCTACGATAGTCATCAGAAATAAGGTCACATAACGCTTCATGCTGCAAAGATACAAATAAATTAGGAATTAGGAATTAGGAATTAGGAATTATTTTGTACCTTTGCGGCATGAAAAGAATGACAGTTATTTTTCTATGGTGCTTTTTCGCCCTCTTTTCTGTGTCTGCCCAGCCTGCTGGTGTCGTGCTCGATACGCTAAGCGTAAAACACATCGACGGCAATGGGGTGACGCATGAGGGCACCATCGTCTGCAACAAGAACATCGCTGGCGACCTGCGTGATATCTTTGCTGAGCTCTACAGGGCCAAATACCCCATCGAGCGCATCCGACCCATCTCCGAGTATGATGACGACGACGAACGCTCCATGCAGGCCAACAACACGTCGTGCTACTGCTATCGACAGATAGCAGGTAGCAACAAGCTGTCGAAGCATGCCCGCGGAATGGCCATCGACATCAATCCGCTCTACAATCCCTGCGTCTCGCGCAAGAAGGACGGCACGCTCAAGGTGGAGCCGTCGACGGGAAAGCCTTATGTCAATCGCAGGGCCTTGTTCCCCTATAAAATACGAAGAGGCGACCTTGCGTATCGTCTCTTCATACAACATGGTTTCCGTTGGGGAGGTGACTGGAATTCCAAGAAAGACTACCAGCACTTCGAGAAGTAAATTACCGGATGAACAGTAGTTCGCGGTACTTAGGCAACGTCCAAAGACCGTCCTCTACTATCATTTCCAGCTTGTCCGTTTCGTTGCGGATGGCCTCCATCTTGGGACATACCGTATCGTGATACTGGATGGCACGCTGATGGATGTCTTCCACGCGGTTGGCCACGCGACGGGCATCGGTCAGTTCCTCCACCAGCGTTTCTATCTTCTCCGTACGCTCGGCAATCTCCTCGATGAGTTTGATGTTTCGTGCCGACAACTTGTTGGCCTTCTCGGTATTGAAGAGGGTTGACGAGAAAATGTCCTTCATGCCCTGCACGTTCTTGATGAGCTTCGACTGGTAATGCGTAGCCACAGGAATGATGTGGTTCATCGCCATATCGCCTAACACGCGCGCCTCAATCTGCACGGTCTTGACGTACGTCTCCCACTTCACCTCGTTGCGTGCTTCCAGCTCCTTCCGGTTCATGACCTTGGTGCTTTCAAACATCTGGATGCTGCTGTCGTCGAGGTAATGCTCGAAGATGACGGGACACGACTTCTCGACGTCCAATCCGCGACGGGTAGCTTCCTGCACCCATTCCTCTGAATAGCCGTTGCCGTCGAAACGGATGGGCTTGCAGCTCTTGATGTCTTCGCGCAACACGTCGAGAATGGCGTGGAACTTGGCGGTATGACCAGTGTTCCCGGAGAACTCAGGATATGTCGAGTATTCCGCAATCCGTTTGTCTACGCGCTCCTTGAAGCTGTTCAGGGCTTCAGCCATCGCTGCATTCAGGGCAATCATGGCCGATGCACAGTTGACGCTCGAACCTGGTGCACGGAACTCAAAGCGGTTTCCCGTGAAGGCAAAGGGCGACGTGCGGTTGCGGTCGGTATTGTCGACAATCAGGTCGGGAATCTGAGGGATGTCGATGACGCGTTGGAGGTTGGACGTTTGGGGTGTGAGGGTTGAGGTTTGCTCAATGCTGTCCAGCAGGTCGGACACATACTTGCCCAGGAACGACGAGATAATGGCTGGAGGAGCCTCGTTGCCACCCAGACGGTGCGCGTTCGTGGCACTCATGATTGAAGCCTTCAGCAGCCCGTTGTGCTTGTGGACGGCCATCAGCGTCTCGACGATAAAGGTCACGAAACGCAGGTTCTCCTCAGTGGTTTTTCCAGGAGCGTGCAGCAGTACACCGTTGTCTGCTGACAAGCTCCAGTTGTTATGTTTGCCGCTTCCGTTGATGCCGTCGAAGGGCTTTTCGTGCAGCAGCACGCGGAAACCGTGGTTGCGTGCCACCTTCTTCATCAGCGACATCAGCAGCATGTTATGGTCGACAGCCAGGTTGCACTCCTCGAAGATGGGTGCCAGCTCAAACTGGTTGGGAGCCACCTCGTTGTGGCGCGTCTTCACGGGGATAGCCAGCTCCAGAGCCTGTATCTCCAGGTCTTTCATGAAGGCTACCACACGATCGGGGATGGTACCAAAATAGTGGTCGTCCATCTGCTGGTTCTTAGCACTCTCGTGGCCCATCAGCGTACGACCAGTCATCAGCAGGTCAGGACGCGCAGAGTAGAGCCCTTCGTCGACGAGGAAGTATTCCTGTTCCCAACCCAGGTTCACCTGCACCTTCGTCACGTCGTCATAGAAATACTGGCAGACATCCTTCGCAGCCTTTCCTACCGCATGCAGCGCACGGAGTAGGGGAGCCTTGTAGTCCAGTGCCTCACCCGTATAAGCGATAAAGATGGTGGGAATACACAGCGTGTCGTCGATGATGAACACAGGCGATGTGGGATCCCAGGCACTGTAGCCGCGCGCCTCAAACGTATTGCGGATGCCGCCGTTGGGGAACGATGAGGCATCAGGCTCCTGCTGTACCAGCAGTTTTCCGCTGAACTTCTCTATCATGCCACCCTTGCCGTCATGCTCCACAAAAGCATCGTGTTTCTCGGCAGTACCCTCGGTCAGCGGCTGGAACCAGTGCGTATAGTGTGTGACGCCCATCTCCAGGGCCCACTTCTTCATGCCGTCAGCCACAGCGTCAGCGATGCTTCTGTCCAGGCTGGCGCCGTTGTCCATCACGTCAATCATCTTGTTGTAGACGTCCTTGGGCAGGTAACGGTACATCTTCTCCTTGTTGAAGACGTATTTGCCAAAATATTCCGAGGGACGCTCAGAGGGCACCTTCACCTCAAGAGCACGCTTCTTGAAAGCCTCCTCTACTACCTGAAATCTTAAATTGTTTGCCATTATAATTTACAATTTGACGATTTACTATTTACAATTTATTTATTTATCGATGAAGCGACGTGTCAGATCGTCGTATGCTTCTATTCTTCTGTCTCTGAGGAACGGCCACCAGCGGCGCACCTGCTCAGAACGCTGCATGTCCACCTCGACGACGACCTCGACCTCTTGGTCGGTAGGTGCCTCATACAACAGTTCCCCCTGAGGACCGGCCACAAACGACGTGCCCCAGAACGGGACTGCCTCCCCCGACCCCTCCGAAGGAGGGGAGGGCCTGCGGACAGATAATACCGGGTTGGGAGAGGTCATCCCCCCTCCTTTGGAGGGGTTGGGGGAGGCCTCCCATCCCACGCGATTAACGGTGATAACCGGTAATCCGTTAGCGACCGCATGTCCGCGCTGTACCGTCTGCCAGGCCATACGCTGGCGCTCTTGTTCCTCCTTGGTGTCGTGGGGGTCGTAGCCGATGGCCGTAGGATATATCAGCAGCTCTGCCCCTGCCAGCGCCATCAGGCGTGCTGCCTCGGGGTACCACTGATCCCAGCACACCAGTACACCCAGGCGTCCTACGCTGGTGTCGATAGGCTGGAATCCCAGGTCGCCAGGCGTGAAGTAGAATTTCTCGTAGTAGCCGGGGTCGTCGGGGATGTGCATCTTACGGTATTTGCCGGCGATGGTGCCGTCCTTCTCCAGCACCACAGCGGTGTTGTGATACAAGCCTGTGGCGCGACGCTCGAACAACGACGTGACAATCACGATTTGTAATTCTTTGGCGATTTCGCCAAAGAACGCCGTCGAGGGTCCTGGAATCGTTTCTGCCTGGTCGAACACGCTGACGTCCTCCGTCTGACAGAAGTACAAACCGTTGTGCAGTTCCTGCAATACCACGAGTTCTGCACCCTCCTTTGCCACCTTGCGAATCTTCGCTGCCAGCCGTGCCTTGTTGTCTTCACGGTCGCCCGTATTGTGCTGTTGTATGATACCTATCTTCATAATGCCTGCAAAGGTAGTGCAAATCGAACGAAAAACCAAATATATTTGAGTTTTTCTGAAATGCCGCCTTCTTTCACCAAGGTGAAAGGTACGAATAAGCGAGGGTGTGCATAGTTGTTACGAGATGTTAAATTTATCGAAAAACGATAAGTTTTTATTGTTTTTCTTTGGTTGGTTCAAAAAGAATGTCTACTTTTGCATATCGAAATTCGATAAATAAACCTATTAAAACAATAAATCGTATGGAATTAAAAACTTTTTTTCGCAAGGGTGAAAACCTGTTTTCAATGGGAGTAGTGCTGATTCTGGCAGTGTATGTAGTTTTTCTGATGGTGGGCGACGTCAACCGTATGCAGGCTGCCACGACGAAGTATGACTATTATCAGAATCTAATCTATTTGATAGAGAATATCGCCAAGAGTTATTTCTTCTGCATCTTCGAGCTGATGTCCTTCCTTACTTATATTCATAAGCAGTACTCGAAGTGGTGCATCAGAGTGTATTATCTGTTGGGGGCATCGGCGCTCATGTATTTCGCCTGGGCCGGCATCTTTAGCAAGAACGTCTATAATCACATCGAACCTCAGTTCGTAGAAAATTTCCCCAGAATGGTTCATCATTTGTATGTTGGTCCCATATTCTGGATGATCGTCGGCTACTTCTTCACTCCCAAGATTCTGAAAGACGCCCAGAAGTTGCAGGAAGAGCAGGACTTAACGATTTAGTATATGGGACAGATTATTGTAAACTTAGACGTAGAGCTTGCTAAGCGCAAAATGTCGCTCAGCGAATTGGCAGAGAGGGTAGGCCTAACGCTGGCTAACCTCTCGATCCTGAAGACGGGCAAGGCCAAGGCCGTTCGCTTTACTACCCTCGAGGCCATCTGTCGCGAGCTGGGTTGCCAGCCTGGAGATATCCTCGAATATAGAGATGAATAATATTTGTTAAATTGTTCGACTTTCTGTCGACTTAAATGTATTAAATATAAAGGAACAATTAAATAAAGATTATGGAAGAGATAAAAATCAATGTATCCATTAAGGTATGGATTTACATTCTTTTGGCTGTGGCAGCATGTTTTGCAATTATCATGGGTATTAGTAGAGCCGTTGGAGGCCCAGGTGCTATAGGGGCAGACAAGTATCACATGATAACGATGTTCATCTGCGTCACTACAATCATTTTAGGCCCTGCATACATCAAAAGCAAGACGAAACTTGTCATCACTGATGTTCAGTTGAGAGTAAACGCTCCAGAGCCGTGGGTCGTGCAACTGTCAGGAGTCGAGTCATTCTACGTCGGCAAATTCAAAGGCCGCAAGTTCATTGGTATACGTTATAAGGACAATATCGAAGGGGGCTTTCCAGAAGAGGTGATAGACGAAGGACGCAAACGACGCTTTAAAGCCGGTATGCAGGGCTATCCCTATGAGGTCTACGTAAGAGGTCTCTCAAAAACACCCCAAGAAATCTGCGACTTACTTAACTCTCGCATCAATAAATAGTCAGACAGGATATGAAACTATTATCAACTTTGCTTAGTCACGACCAAGCCGTTTGCCCTCATTGTGATACGAAGATAGGGATACGGAAGATATCGGAGTATTTCCTGAAAGGGACTAATCACACCATTCAGTGCCCCAATTGTAACAGAGCATTACGTCCGAAACGGGAACCCATCAAATTCTATTATTGCTTTTGTGCAGGGTTCATCAGTATCGTTGCTCCGTTCTGGCTGTACATCTGGTACGTTGAAGATTGCTTCTGGAAAGCGATACTGCTATCGCTAGCAACACTAGCCGTCTGCATTATAGTAATCTGCATATTGACAATCCGTAGGATTGAGTTTAAATAAGACAGATTTTGATACAAGACCCGGATGTGTGCGGTGCGTCGTGAAGACGTGCTGCACTTTTCTTGATAAAATATTTGGTGGTTTGAAGAATTATTCGAAACTTATGTAAATTCTCTCTCCAAAACTTGCCGGTATCGGCAAAAATTAGTATCTTTGCAGCTGAAAAGAAACGAAAAACTTGCCGATAGAAGGCAATAGTGAGTACTAATTGACCTATGGAGTATATATCAGTGACACAATTTGCCGAGAAATTCGGCATTTCGGAACGAACAGCCCGCAACTACTGTGCGAGCGGAAAAATTGAGGGAGCATTCCTGACAGGTAAAACGTGGAACATCCCAGCAGATGCCGTTCTGCCTCAACGAGGGACGACTAAGAAAAAAATGTCGCCCCTGTTGGCTGCACTGCGTGAACAGAAAGCCTCACGACTAAAAGGCAGCATATATCATCGTACGCAGATCGACCTGACATACAACTCCAACCACATCGAGGGCAGTCGTCTGACGCATGACCAGACACGCTATATCTTTGAGACAAACACTATTGGTATTGCTGACGAAACGGTGAATGTAGATGATGTTGTGGAGACCGTCAACCATTTCCTATGCATCGACTTCATCATCGACCATGCAGAAGAGAAGTTGACAGAAAACTTAGTGAAGCAGTTACATCTGATGCTGAAAACGGGAACGTCAGACAGTCGGAAAGATTGGTTTGCAGTGGGTGACTACAAGCGATTACCTAATGAGGTGGGAGGTCAGGAAACCTGTCCGCCGAAAGAGGTCCACCGCAGGATAAAGGCACTGCTCTCTGACTATAATGTCATTAAGCAAAAGAGTTTTGAGGACATTCTGGATTTTCATGTTCGTTTCGAGCAGATTCACCCATTTCAGGATGGTAATGGACGTGTGGGACGTCTGTTGATGTTTAAGGAGTGTCTGGCCAACGATATGGTGCCCTTCATCATTACTGATGACCTCAAGCTGTTCTATTATCGAGGACTGCGCGAGTGGGGTCACGTCAATGGCTTCCTGACAGATACCTGTCTCACCGCCCAAGATCAGTACAAATCATTACTCGACTATTTCAAAATAACGTATAAATAGCAAATCAGTAATACTGCATGGTGCAGCAGTGCAGCGAGCCGTGCTGACGGATGACGGCACGACAGTCGATGCCGATGATGTCGCGGTCAGGGAAGGCCTCGCCGACAATGCGCAGGGCCTCGGCGTCGAGGTCGGGTTGGTTGTAGGTGGGCACCAGTACGGCCCCGTTGATGACGAGGTAGTTGGCGTAGGTGGCAGGCAGGCGCTCTGTCTCCCCTCCTTCGGAGGGGTCGGGGGATGGGGGGACTTTCTCCCCTCCTTCGGAGGGGTTGGGGGAGGCCCAGATGGGTCGCGGCAGTGGTAGCTTCAGCAGTCGGTAGGGCTTGCCGTCGAGTGTACGAAGCGCCTGCAGCTCTTCTTCCATGAGAGCCAAATCCGGGTGGTCGTCATCGCCCCCTGTATATAATATGGTGTCGTCAGGACAGATGCGTGCCAGCGTGTCGATGTGCCCGTCGGTGTCGTCGCCGATGAGACTTCCGTGTTGCAGCCATACGACGCGCTCAGCACCCAGCCACAGCTTCAGCCGCTCTTCAATCTCCTGCTTCGTCAGCGGCTGGTTGCGGTGGGGAGCCATCAGGCAGCACTCCGTCGTGAAAATGGTGCCCTTGCCGTCGCTCTCTATCGAGCCGCCTTCGAGCACAAAGTCCAGATGGTCTTCGTAGGTGCCGCGCACCAATCCTTGCTCATAGAGGTGCCGATTGATCTGATTGTCCAGCGTGGCCTCAAACTTCTCGCCCCAGCCGTTGAAGCAGAAGTCGAGGAGGAGAGCCGCAGCCTCCCCCGACCCCTCCGAAGGAGGGGAGTAGGTCTCCACCGTGATGAAGCCATGATCGCGTGCCCACGTGTCGTTTGTAGGACATTGAACATTGAACGTTGAACATTGAACATTGGACATTGAACATTGAACATTGAGTTGCACACCTTCCGGGGCAACAATGATGAGTCCTTCGCGCTTGGTGATTTCGCGCGCTATCTCTTCATACACAGCGGTAATCTCGTCGAGCATCGGAGCCCAGTCGGTATCCTTGTGCGGCCACGTCAGCTGCACCATGCTCTGTGGCTCCCATTCGGCCAACATGCGTCGTTTTTGATTTTTCATGCTGCAAAAGTAATGAAATAAAATGAGAAATGAGAAATGAGGAATGAGAAATGTCAATGAAAAATGAAGAAATGACGTTGGCGCAGCAAAATAATTCCTAATTCTTGTTTTTTATTTCTTTTTTTATTTGTAACTTTGCGCTCAAATATGATGTTAGAACTGCATAACATATCTGTAGGGGACCGAATACGGGGGCTTTCGCTGACTGTCAACGACGGTCAGATGGCTTGCATCTCGGGGCAGAAAGGCTCGGGAAAGACCACGCTGCTGCGCGCAGTGTTGGGCTTCCTGCCCTTGGATGGTGGCCATATCAGCATCGACGGTGAACTGCTGACACCCCGTTCGGCACGCTATTTCCGCAAGCTGATGGCATACGTGCCACAGTACCTGTCGGTGCCGGAAGGCTATACGGCAGTACCTACCGACTATCTGCAGCTGCTGGAGCGTGCCGTTCGTTCGGAGAAGATGCTCCTCATCGTCGACGAGCCCTCGGAAGTGGTGACCCCTGAGAAGGCTGAGGCGATAGAGCAGTTGCTGGCGGAGGCCACCCAGCGTGGTGCCACCGTGCTGGCCATCACCCACCACCCATCACCCACCACCCAACACCTAACACCCATCACCCAACACCTAACACCCATCACCCTGACGCTATGACGATATTCCTGACGTTACTGATTCTGGCACTCCTGGCGTGGAAAGGTTACTATGCCTGGAAGCGCGGCATCAACACATGGCGACGCGACCGTCAGCAGCACGACTCGTTGCGCGAATACCTGTTGGGCAACGGTGCCACAGAGCGACAAGCCCTGCGACCCTTCATGGTGCATGCCCTCGAGCGTGCCTTCCGTCCGCTGTTGAAGCAGTGGCAGATACTGGCTGCTCTGGCCGTACTCATCATCCTGCTGCTGTTCAGCTTGCAGTCATGTAAAGAGAAACCGGCACCCGCCACCGCGGGCTTTGTCAGCCAGCCCTCATCCACCACCCAACAGCCCTCATCCGACCTCACCGACGTCCGCCATGCGAAGTCTACCAAACCCCTGAAGCGTATGGCCTATAAGGTGTGGTACTCCGAGCAGTTGCGCATCCCGATGGCCGTGGCGTGGTATCTGACCAAGGAGCACACCTATGGCAATAACCAGCGCCAGAACATGGAGTTCCATCCTGACGACGACATCAGGAATGCCGTCACCACCTACGACTATATGCAGACGGGTTATGACCGCGGTCACATGTGTCCTGCCGGCGACAACAAGTGGCACCCGCAGGCGTTGGACGAGACGTTCCTCATGACGAATATCTGTCCGCAGAACCACAACCTGAACAAGAACGACTGGAACGACCTGGAGCAGCTCTGTCGCCATTGGGCGCGCAAGTATGGGAAGGTATATATCGTCTGCGGCCCTGTGTTGCGCGGCACGGAACACAAGCAGATAGGTCCCCGCACCAAGCGCATCACCGTGCCCGAGGCCTTCTACAAGGTAGTGCTCCGCATGGGTAAGAATCCTACGGCTATCGGCTTCGTCTACGACAACAAGGGCAAGAGTCAGCCGATGGCGGAGGCTGTCCGCAGTGTGGATGATATTGAACGCATGACAGGTCTCGACTTCTTCAGCAGTCTTGACGACCCGCTCGAGAACAAGATAGAGGCCCAGGCCGAACTCTCTGACTGGTAACAAGGAATCAGACTAAGAAGCCCAACAACACAACAACCTTTGACTATGAAAAGACTCTTATCAATCATGCTGCTGCTGATGGCTGTGGCTGCCACAAGCGCACAGACAACGGTAAGCGGTGTGGTGGCGGACAGCAAAACGAAGCAGCCGCTGTCGCACGTCAGCGTGATGGCGGAAGGAACTGACGTGCATACGGTGACCAACGAGGACGGACGCTTCTCGCTGAAGGTATCGGAGCTCCCTGGCTATATCCGACTGAGCCACATCGGTTATAAGACGCGTCGGGTGTCGATGGAAGGAAAATCTATAGACCAATTGCATCTGTCGATGACAGGCAGCACCGTGGAGCTGAGCGAGATTGTTGTGTCTGCTGACGACCCGTTTGCCATCATCAAGGCTGCCATGAGTCGCATTGAGAGCAACTATCCCCAGCAGGACGAGCTGGTGCGCTGTTTCTATCGTGAGACAGCACGGCGAGGGTCACGCTTCATCAGTGTGGCAGAGGCCGTCACCGAGATGTACAAGAGCGACTATAGCGTAGGTCCTGACTTCGACGGTGTGGCCATCCGCAAGGGGCGCCGGCTGATGAGCATGAAGGCCAGCGACACCCTCGGTGTGAAAATCCAGGGTGGCCCAGTGACGCCGCTGATGGTCGACGTGGCCAAGAACCGCGACTATCTGCTGAACACCGACAAGCTCTACAGCTATCAGTTCCACATGGAGATGCCCGTGAAGATTGACGACCGACTGCACTATGTGGTCAGCATGACACCCAAGCCGGCCACCCTCCATGCCCTGATGGGCGGATTGCTGTATATCGACCAGCGGACGCTGGCCATTACGCGGGCAGAGCTGCAGCTCGACGTCAGCGACTGGCGACGTGCCTCCGACTACATGCTGGTGCAGAAACCCTTCGGCTTGCGCTTCCGCCCCAAGGAGCTCAGCGTGACGGTGGTGTACCAAACGGATGAACAGGGTGTTACACGTATGAACTACGTGCGCAACGTGATGCGCTTCAACTGCGACTGGAAGCGCCGGCTCTTCTCGTCGCCCTATGTGACGGTGAGCGAGATGGTGGTTACCGACCGCTTGAAGCAGGGACGGGAAGCCAAGCGTCCGCGCGGCCGTTCGTCGTTTGGCATCCGTGAGCGTTTCTACGACCGTGTGGATTATTTTGACGACCCCGACTTTTGGGCCGATTACAACATCATCGAGCCCACCGAGAGTCTTGAACACGCCATCAGCCGACTGAAGAAACGCCTCAGTCATTAATTTGAAATATTTAACAAAGAAAGGTAGTCAGAGAATGGCTGCCTTTCGTTTTTTTTTTGTAATTTTGCCATCCAAATCGCAACTAAAACCAAAGATATATGATACAAACAGTAGTAAAGCGCGACGGACGCATTGTGGGCTTTAATGAGCAAAAAATCATGGCTGCCATCCGTAAGGCCATGATACACACGGACAAAGGCGAAGATGAACGGCTGCTCTTCCAGATCACCGACCGCATCGCACAGCGTGGTGAGAGTCAGATGACGGTGGAGCAGATTCAGGACGCTGTGGAGATGGAGCTGATGAAATCGAGCCGCAAGGATGTGGCTCAGAAGTACATCGCCTATCGCAACCAGCGTTCAATAGCCCGTAAGGCCAAGACCCGCGATGTGTTCCTCGATATCGTGAACATCAAGAACAACGATGTCACCCGCGAAAATGCCAATATGAATGCCGACACGCCTGCCGGCATGATGATGAAGTTTGCCTCGGAAACGACGAAACCCTTCGTCGACGACTATCTGCTCTCTGCTGACAGCCGCGACGCCGTAGAGCACAACTACCTGCACATCCACGACAAGGACTACTATCCCACCAAGTCGCTGACCTGTGTGCAGCATCCTCTCGACAATATCCTCACCTGTGGCTTTGTGGCTGGTCATGGGGCCTCGCGTCCTGCCAAGCGCATCGAGACAGCGTCCGTGCTGGCGTGCATCTCTATGGAGTGTGCACAGAACGAGATGCATGGCGGACAGGCCATTCCTGCCTTCGACTTCTATCTGGCTCCCTATGTGCGACTGACGTATATCGAAGAGCTGAAATACCTGGAAGACCTGTATGGCGAGAGCTACAAGGAACTCTACGACGAGCCGCTGATGGATTATCTGAAGGCGCCACTCGACGGCTTGAAGGGTGTCGACCGCGTACGCCAGCATGCCATCAACAAGACCGTTGGCCGCGTGCATCAGGCGATGGAGGCCTTTATACACAATATGAACACCATCCACTCGCGTGGTGGCAACCAGGTGGTGTTCTCCTCTATTAATTATGGTACGGACACGAGTGCCGAGGGACGCTGCGTCATGCGCGAAATCCTGCTCTCCACCTACGAGGGTGTGGGCGGTGGCGAGACGGCCATCTTCCCCATCCAGATATGGAAGAAGAAGCGTGGCGTGAACTACCTGCCCGAAGACCGTAACTTCGACCTCTACCAGCTTGCCTGCAAGGTGACGGCACGTCGTTTCTTCCCCAACTTCCTGAACCTCGACGCCACCTACAACCAGACAGACGAGTGGCGTGCCGACGACCCCAAGCGTTACATCCACGAGGTGGCTACGATGGGTTGTCGTACTCGCGTGTTCGAGAACCGTTTCGGCCCCAAGACCTCTATAGGACGCGGAAACCTCTCGTTCTCGACCATCAACATCGTGAAGCTTGCCATCGAGTGTATGGATGAACCCGATCAGCAGAAGCGCATCGACATGTTCATGGCCAAACTCGACAACATGCTGGAAATCACCGCCAAACAACTCGACGACCGCTTCCAGTTCCAGAAAACGGCCTTCGCCAAACAGTTCCCGCTGCTCATGAAGAGCCTGTGGATTGGTGGCGACAAGCTGCGCGACAACGAAACGGTGGAGAGCGTCATCAACCAGGGTACGCTGGGCATTGGCTTCATTGGGTTGGCTGAGTGTCTGGTTGCCCTCACTGGCAAGCATCATGGCGAGAGCGAGGAGAGTCAGCAGCTGGGTTTGAAGATTGTAGGATACATGCGCGAACGCATCAACGATTTCTGCGAGCGCTACCACCATAACTACTCGGTGCTGGCTACCCCTGCCGAGGGCCTTAGCGGCAAGTTCACGAAGAAAGACCGCAAGCAGTTCGGCATCATCCCCGGTGTCACCGATCGCGACTACTACACCAACTCCAATCACGTGCCCGTATATTATAAATGTAGCGCGCGCCATAAGGCCGAGGTCGAGGCACCATATCACGAGATGACGCGTGGCGGTCACATCTTCTACGTCGAGATTGATGGCGATGCCACCCACAACCCGCAGGTCATCATGAGCGTCGTCGATATGATGGATCAGCTGAACATGGGCTATGGATCGGTGAACCACAACCGAAACCGCTGCATGGATTGTGGCTACGAGAATGCTGACGACCACCTGGAGCAGTGTCCGAAGTGTGGCTCGACGAATATCGACAAGCTGCAGCGCATTACGGGGTATCTCGTTGGCACCACCGACCGTTGGAACAGTGGCAAGCTGGCAGAGCTTAACGACCGCGTCACGCATATCGATCACGGCTCTCAGGATATGTTTGGAGAATGATCCGCGTCCTCGATATCATAGAAGATACAATGGTGGATGGTCCTGGTTTCAGGACCTCCATTTATTGTGCCGGATGTCGCCATGCATGCCCGGGATGTCATAATCCTCAGTCGTGGGACTTCGAGCAGGGTAGGGAGATGACCACCGAACAGCTGATGCGCATCATTGAGGCTGACCCATACGCCAACGTCACCTTCTCAGGGGGCGACCCCATGTATCAGGCAGCAGGCTTTGCAGAACTGGCAAGGGCCATCCACGAACGCACCAACAAGGACATCTGGTGCTTCACGGGCTTTACCTACGAGAGCCTGATCAACGACGACCAGCGCGAACTGCTTGAAAACATCGACGTGCTGGTCGACGGACCCTTCATCCAGCGACTGCACGACCCCGACCTTCTCTTCCGTGGTTCCAGCAACCAGCGCCTCATCGATGTCCCCCAAACCCTCTATGCTGGCGAAGTCATCCTCTGGCAACCAGACATTAGTATATAGGTGTTGGGTGTTGGGTGTTGGGTGTTGGGTGATGGGTGTTGTCCATAATCAATAAATGAAGTAGTTCGTGAAAAAAAACGGCAAAGGCTGCATCCGTTTGCTGATTTTTTTGTAATTTTGCGCCCAAATTTAAAAAGCAATAGTAACATATGGGTGGCTTCTTTGGCACTATCTCGAAAAGGGACTGCGTAAACGACTTGTTTTACGGGACCGACTACAACTCGCACTTAGGTACAAAACGCGCCGGTTTGGCAACATTCGACGAGGAGAGTGGCTTTCACCGCTCTATCCACTCGTTGGAACGCAACTATTTCCGGTCACGCTTCGAGGACGAGCTCGACTCGTTCAAGGGACATCAGGGCATAGGTGTCATCAGCGATACCGATCCACAGCCCATTATCGTCAATTCCCACTTGGGGCGCTATGCGGTGGTGACTGTGGCCAAGATCAACAACCTGCGGCAGATTGCCGATGAACTGCTGGCCGAGCGCATGCACTTCAGCGAGATGTCAGCCAACAACATCAACCAGACGGAGCTCGTGGCGCTGCTCATCAATATGGGTGACACGTTTGTAGAGGGTATCAACAAGGTGTACCAGAAGATAGAAGGCTCGTGCTCCATGCTCATCCTCACTGAGGACGGCATCATTGCCGCACGCGACTTCCTGGGACGTACGCCCATCGTCATTGGCAAGAAACACATTCACCGACTGTCGCCCATCGGCACCGATGAACTGATTGAGGCTTATGCCGTGTCGAGCGAGACAACCAGTTTCCCCAACCTTGACTACAAAGTGTTGCGCGATATCGGTCCTGGAGAGATTGTACGTATCAAGGCCGATGGTGTCGAGGTGCTTCAGAAACCCTTCACACGTTGTCAGATTTGTTCTTTCCTATGGGTATACTACGGATTCCCTGCCAGCGACTATCAAGGTATTAATACTGAATATGTACGCGAGAAAAACGGACAGCTGATGGGTGAAAAGGATACCAGCGTAGAAGCCGACTTGGTATGTGGCATCCCCGACTCAGGTGTCGGTATGGCATTGGGATACTCAGAAGGTAAAAAGATTCCCTATAAGCGTGCAGTGGTGAAGTATACCCCCACATGGCCACGTTCCTTCACACCAGGCAACCAGAACCGTCGTGACCTCGTGGCAAAGATGAAGCTCATACCAAACCCCGCTATCCTGAAGGGGCAGCGCATCGTGTTCTGTGACGACTCCATCGTGCGCGGCACACAGCTGCGCGACAACGTCCGCACCTTCTTCGATAACGGAGCCAAGGAGGTTCATGTGCGCATCTCCTGTCCTCCGCTAGTGTATGGCTGTCCCTTTATCGGCTTTACCTCGTCGAAGAGCGACCTCGAACTCATTACGCGCCGTATCATACGCGACTTCGAAGGCGATGACAAGAAGAATCTGGCACAATATTCCCGTACGGGCACACCAGAATACGAGCGCATGGTCAACGAGATAGCACGACGTCTGGGACTTACCAGCGTTAAGTTTGCCACTATCGAAGACCTCATCAAGTCCATCGGATTACCCAAAGACCAAGTATGCACTCATTGCTTCGATGGCTCCAGCTACTGCCACGAGAAGGACAATGAGAAGTGGTTCACTTGATGGTTATAAAAAGCAGGTTTTTATTGGACAGCACGGATGCAGCGACCGCTGAAGCGATTGCTGGATAGATTTCCGTAGTGTACATCAACATTGTTGAAGTTGAATTCCAGACACCACGCTTTGTTAGGATTAGGCGTGTAGAGGGATGATGTCCAGTAGATACCACTGATAGCACGGAACTGAATGTCCGCATAGTAGCGGAAACCGGTGATAGGCAGGAAGATGGAGTTGCCGTTCTTCTTGCTCGTAACCTTGTAGCCGTTGACGCCGTCTTGCGAGGTCCATTCCCATGTACAATTGTCAGGGTTTATCAGCTCTTCAAACTCATCAACGGTAGGCATACGCCATTTGCCACCCAAATTCTCATGGGCAGCATCGTCTGAGAGTGCCAGCTGACTCTTCTTGTCAGTCTTCGAATATCTGGTCAGTAACTGGGATTTGTCCTTGCTCCAGGCATAAGAGTCCCACGAGTAGTATTCCTTCGGTTTCGTCTCACCCCAAGCATAGTAGGTGCCATAGCCAGAAGCCTTCTTGGCACCCACATTCATGTTTGCCCATTTGACGCTTAATCCTAAATCAACAGCTTCTACTCCATTAGTAGCATTAGTTTTGTCTCCCGTGATATGACCTTCAGCATTGCCAACTGTTCCTGAGAACATAGCGGCCAGTATCATAAAAAAAATCTTCTTCATCATAAGAAATCTTTATACCTTTGTGGCCTATTATCTTTGTGATCCCGTTGGGATTCAAACCCAAGACCTTCAGAACCGGAATCTGACGCTCTATTCAGCTAAGCTACGGGACCTATGCTGTTAATGCAAGTGCAAAAGTACGATTTTAAAATGAGAAATGAGAAATAGATGTTAGAAATTATGATTTGTTAACGGCTTGGGAAGCGTGCAGGTTGTTAGTGAAAATTAAGAAAATACTGTCATTTTGCAAAAATATTTGGCTCTTTACTTGCATTTTAATATAAAAAGTAGTACCTTTGCACGCAAAGAATAAAAACTGTCTTGATAACAGTATATGATTTAATGTTAATTATTAACCGTCAAATAGAAAAATAAAAGATGAGCCGACTGATAAAACCCATAGGGTACGAACCACTGCTCAACATGAAACAGACAGAGCAGGGCATTAAGCTGATTAAGGAGTTTTTCCAGCAGAATATTTCGACAGAGTTGCGCCTACGCCGTGTGACGGCTCCCTTGTTTGTTCTGAAGGGCTTGGGTATCAACGACGACCTGAATGGCGTGGAGCGTGCCGTGAGCTTTCCTATCAAAGACTTGGATGACGCCCGTGCCGAGGTGGTTCACTCACTGGCAAAGTGGAAGCGCCTGTCGTTGGCTGAATACCAGATAGAGCCTGGTTACGGCATCTATACGGATATGAATGCTATCCGTGCTGACGAGGAGCTGGACAACTTGCACTCATTGTATGTTGACCAGTGGGATTGGGAGGCAGTGATAACAAATGAGCAACGTGCTATCAGCTATTTGAAGAATGTGGTGGAACGGATCTATGCTGCCATTCGCCGTACGGAGTATCTGACATGTGAGACCTATCCGCAGATCAAGCCATTCCTGCCTGAGAAGATTCACTTTATTCATGCTGAGGAACTGTTGAAGATGTATCCTGACAAGACACCGAAGGAACGAGAGGATGCCATCTGTGAGGCCTATGGTGCTGTATTTATTATAGGTATAGGCGGTAAGTTGTCGAATGGTGAGAAGCACGACGGACGTGCACCGGATTACGATGACTGGTCGACAATGGGCGAAAATGGCTTGGCCGGCTTGAACGGGGATATCCTGATATGGTATCCTGTACTGGGACGCTCGTTCGAGTTGTCGTCAATGGGTATCCGTGTGAATAAGGAGAGCTTATTGCGCCAACTGAAGCTGGAGGGCAAGGAGGAACGTAAAGCGTTGTATTTCCACCAAAAGCTGCTGAACGATGAGCTGCCTCTGTCGATAGGTGGCGGTATCGGACAGAGCCGTCTGTGTATGGTGCTATTACACAAAGGACATATTGGAGAAATCCAGGCTTCTATATGGCCAGACGATATGCGAGCTGAGTGTAAGAAGCTGGGAATGACGTTGATTTAGCAATTGGCAAACAGATAAATATCAAAAGCTATCAGGCCAGTTGAAGGTCGAAGAACTCCCTCAGTTTAGCGACTGAGGGATTTTCTTGTTCCATTTGTTCGTACTGCTCCCGACGGGAGAGCAGACGCTCGCGTTCCTGATGCTCGGCCACACGCATGGTGAGAGTGATGCCTTGATGGTGAAGGTCGCGTTTCAGCGTGTTGACAATGCTGCCCTTGATCTGTTCCATCTGTTCAAGAGCCAATTGGTTGTCGACGACCACTTCAATGGCTGGATGATCAGTGATGACGGGAGTCATGTTTTTCATACGTGTGGCAATGGCACCCAGCTTTTGAGGCATGCGGTTACACATGGAGAGCCATTGAAGCGCGAGGTCCTGTTGGGTGAATTCTACCATCTCTTCAGCAGCATCGGCATTGCCACTACCGTCGTCGATAAGGTTGCCGATAATGCTTTTCTTCTTTCTCGACATTTCGCGGACATTGTTCCATGAGAAGCTGATGCTGCTCTTGAGTTTGGGAATGGCCGTCGAAGGAGTAGAAGGCTTGGGTGCAACAGCCTTAGCCGTAGCTACCTGCGGAACTACTTTCTTTGGCTGAGGCTGTTGTACCAGTTGCTTAAACAGGGATTTTAATCTTCTGGGCTTGCGCCCATTAGCGGGCCCCTCGTCAGGCTGTGTGATTTGGGCTATCTCGATGAGTGTGAGCTCGACGAGTAGACGTTTGTTGCTGGATTGGCGATAATTGATGTCGCAGCGGTTCATGATGCGCAGGGCCTCGTATAGCATGCGTGTGTCGCATTGCTGAGCCTGTTGCTGGTAGCGCTGACGCTGCTGGTCGCTGACTTCGAGTAGGGGCAGTGTCTGTGGATCTTTGGCCATGAGCACGTTACGGACGTGTTTGGCAAGCCCCTGTATGAGGAGACCTGCATCGAAACCCTTGTTGATAATCTGGTTGAGGAGCACCATGATGTCGCTAACCTTATTATTGACAGAGAGGTCGATGATTTGGAAATAGTTCTCTGAGTCGAGCACGTTCAGGTCTTCTATCACCTTCTGGTAGGTAATATTGCCCTGACAGAATGATACTGCCTGGTCGAAGATGCTGAGAGCGTCGCGCATGCCTCCGTCAGCTTTCTCGGCAATGACGGCCAGTGCCTCATCCTCGTAGCTGATGCCTTCCTTCTGAGCCACACTCTTCAGGTGGTCGATGGTGTTACGGACAGTCATGCGTTCGAAGTCGTATATCTGGCAACGACTGAGGATGGTTGGCAGAATCTTGTGTTTCTCAGTGGTGGCGAGGATAAAGATGACGTGTGCGGGTGGCTCTTCCAACGTCTTTAGGAAGGCATTGAAGGCTGCTGTCGACAGCATGTGCACCTCGTCGATGATAAACACCTTGTATTTGCCTACCTGCGGTGGTATGCGTGTCTGTTCCATGAGCGTCTTGATATGCTCGACGGAGTTGTTACTGGCAGCGTCGAGTTCGAAAATGTTGAACGAACGCTGCTCGTTGAACGCCTGACACGATTCACACTGTCCACAAGCCTCGCCGTCGGCAGTGGGTGTCATACAGTTGATGGCTTTGGCGAAGATACGTGCACAGGTGGTCTTACCCACACCACGAGGTCCGCAGAAGAGGTAGGCATGAGCCAATTTTCCGCTCTTCACGGCATTTTTCAGAGTGGTGGTGAGTGCTTGTTGTCCCACGACGGTGTCAAATGACATCGGACGGTATTTCCGCGCTGAAACAATATATTCTTCCATATTATTCACTGATTTTGCCCACAAAGGTAGTAATAAAAATGAAGAATATAAAAATTAAAAAATTAAAAAATTGAAAATTCTCCTTTCTTCCTGCTTCCTTCTCCATTATTATTCGTATTTTTGCATGCGAAAAGAAAAACGAACATGAAGAAACTGAAGAATATCTGTCTCCGCATCTATCACATTAGGGCTTTGAAATATGTCTTGGTGACTATTCTTGCCGTTGTGCTTATTGGCTTTGTTGACGAGAACAGCGTATGGAGTCACATGAAAAATAAAGAGCGTATCAGCCAGCTTGAGGATGAAATCAAGCAGCTGTCCGACTTGAATGACCGTAATCTGGAACGCATTCACGAGATTGACCGTGACCCGAAGGCGATGGAGAAGATTGCCCGGGAGCGTTATTTCATGAAAGCTGACGATGAGGATATCTTTGTGCTTAGCGACGACCATGAATCCTTAAAGAGCGATAGTGATGAGGTCTCTGACTAAGATGGAAACATATCTGATGCTGACTGGGGGCCTGCTGATGGTAGTGGGAGCTGGTGCCAGCGTATTGCTACAGTCGTGGGCGCCCTATGTTTTTGCACCTGGTGCCCTGTTGTTTGCCGCAATGCAAATGCGACAGCGCTATGAGGGGGCGAATGTCACCATAAAGCGTTTGCGTTACATGATGCTGCTGAGTGATGTCTTATTTTTAATCGCTGCACTGCTGATGTTTGCCAGTCAGAGTAATTTCTTCGGTTTGGATTATATATCCTATCTGAAATATGTACATAATAATTGGATTGTGGTGTTACTCGTTGCAGCCATCTTACAACTCTATACAAGCCATAGAATTGCTAATGAAATAGAAAAAGAGGCAAAAAAACGCTAAATAATTGCTCAAATGTTTTAAAATGCGCAAATATTTTTTCTTATTTCGATATAACATTGTACATTTGTCGGCAAAATCAAAAATACGCTAACAATCGTCTATGAACAAACTTCTATTTGCAACCGTTGCTGCGGCACTTCTTACATCATGTGCCAGCTCATATAATGTCACCGGTTCATCATCCGTGTCGGCACTTGACGGAAGCAAACTCTACTTAAAAGCTCTTAAGGACGGTAAGGTTAAGAATATTGACTCTTGTGACGTCGTACACGGAGAATTCCACTTTGCTGGCCTGTTGGATTCTGTCCGTCTTGTTAACCTCTATATGGATGAAGAGAGTATACTACCCGTCATTCTGGAGGAAGGTGATATTCAGGTGAAGATAGGTCCTGCAGGTCCTACGGTTGGTGGTACGCCACTTAACGATAGTCTTTATAAGTTTATTGACAAACACAACCAGCTCATCAACCAGATGAACGAGTTGGGTCATAAGCAGAATCAGATGATTCTAGATGGTATTGACGAACGTACAATTGACGAGCAACTGGATGCTGAAGCCGCTCAGATTGCTACTGCAGAGGACGAATTGGTGACTAAGTTCATTGAGGCAAACTATAATAACGTGTTGGGACCTGGCGTATTCATGATGATTACCAGCCAATATCGCTATCCTATTTTGACACCACAGATAGAGTATATTATGTCGAAGGCAACGAAGGCATTCAAGGACGATCCCTATGTGAAGGAATATTATCACATGGCTCAAGAGAACGAAAAACGTATGAATGGCCTTAGCGATGTAGCCGTGCCTCAGTCAGAACAACCTCGTCCATATGTTGACTCGCTGGCTTCGCAGCCAGCTACCCCTCTGACGAATGTTCCGCAGAAATGAGTATACTTATTAAAGGTGGACATATCGTTAATGAAGGGCGCACGTTCGATGGCGACATTGTTATCGAGAATGGTTATATTGTAGAGAACACCCATCACTCATCACCCGTCTCCACAATTGATGCTACGGGCTGTTATGTCCTGCCGGGCATCATTGATGATCACGTCCATTTCCGAGAGCCAGGGCTGACGGAGAAAGCTGACATTGAGAGTGAGAGTCGTGCGGCAGCAGCTGGTGGTGTGACAAGTTATTTTGATATGCCTAATTGCGTGCCTCAAACTACTACGCTAAAGGCTCTCGATGAGAAATTTCGGTTGGCTGCCAAGAAAAGCCATGTGAACTATTCGTTCTTCTATGGTGCCACCAACGACAATATCGATACTTTCCATCTGCTCGATGCCACACGCATTCCAGGCATCAAACTTTTTATGGGCTCATCGACAGGTAATATGCTTGTAGATCAGCAGGAGACTTTGGAACGCATATTCAAAACATGCAAGCTACCGCTGATGGCTCATTGTGAGGATACGGCGATAATCAATCGTAATATGATGGAAGCCAAGAAGGCCTGGGGAGACGACCCACAGGTGGCACTTCATGCGCTGATACGTAGTGAAGAGGCTTGCCTTTCCTCAACTCGCAAAGCCATAGAGTTGGCTAATAAATATGGAACACGTCTGCACGTAGCTCATATATCGACAGCTGAGGAATTAGAGCTTATTGAGCCTTATTCTGTAAGTGGTGATGACATCGTTACAAACATTACGGCTGAGGCCACGGCAGGTCATCTCTGTTTCACTCAGCTTGATCACGAACGATTGGGCAGTAAAATCAAAGTAAACCCTGCATTAAAGACACCCGTCGATCAGTTTATGATTCGAGAAGCACTTAGCGACGGGCGTATCAGCGTGGTCGCCACAGATCATGCTCCCCACCTGTTGTCGCAGAAAGAGGGTGGCTGCTGCAAGGCTGCTTCGGGCATGCCTATGGTGCAGTTTTCATTGGTTACCATGCTTGAACTAGTGGATGCCGGTGTGCTCTCTATCGAACGACTGGTGGAACTGATGTGTCACAATCCTGCACGTCTGTTTGGCGTCTGCCAGCGTGGCTTCCTGCGTCCAGGTTATCATGCCGATATCACCATTGTGCGTCCACATAGCCCTTGGACGGTAACAGCTGATAAGATAGAGAGCAAGTGTGGATGGAGTCCGATGGAAGGACATGAGTTCCAGTGGCGTGTGGAGCATACACTTTGCAATGGTCATACTGTGTATACAGATGGTACTGTCAATAAGGAGGTCATCGGCGAAGAAATACGTTTTAACCATCGCACGATATGATAGCCCGTTTTGCCATTCCTTTTTTCTTTATTATGGGGCTCGTCGTAGTGCCATTGGTGCTGACACTGCTCTGTCGATGGATGACACCTCGCAGATATTGGCGAAAAGTTGCTGTCGCATGTACACTGGTTATTTGGGCTCTTGTGCTGTATGGCCATTTTGTTGGCTATCGGCAATTGATAGTTCGTCAGGTGGAGTTTGTCAGTGCTGATTTGCCTGAGAGCTTTGATGGCTATCGCATCGTGCAGTTTTCTGATGCTCATATCGCCACTATGACAGGCTATAACGAATGGCTTCGTAAACGTGCAGTCGACAGAATCAATGTGCAAGGAGCAGATATGATTGTCTTTACGGGCGACATGCAGAACATATATCCGCAGGAATTAGACGGACAGGCATCTGTTTTCCGACAGCTGCATGCGAAGGACGGCGTCTTTGCTGTGTTGGGAAATCACGACTATGCCGTTTACCAGCCTTGTGACAGTGTAGAGAAGGATCGCAACTGTCAGCAGACGATTGCTGCCATTCGCCAGATGGGTTTTACGCTATTGCTGAACGAAAACCGTATTATCAGGCGTGACTCCGACTCTATTGTTGTTGCAGGTATGGAAAATTGGGGAACAACTAAGCGCATGCCTCGCAAGGGCGATGTCAAAAAGACTTTGGCAGGGCTAAATATCCAACATCCATCGCCTGATATCCATCACCCATTTATTGTGATGCTACAACATGATCCAACTTGTTGGCGTGCAAAGATACTCCCCGATAGTCACGCGCAACTGACGCTTAGCGGTCATACCCATGGAGGACAATTCTCTATTTTGGGGTGGTCACCCGTTGCAATGAACTACGAGGAGTGGGGGGGAGTATATTGTGAAAACAACCGCATGTTACATGTTTCGACAGGGCTTGGGGCTTTGATTCCCTTCCGTTTGGGTCAACCAGGCGAAATCGTGGTTGTTACTTTGAAAAGTAAAAGGGTAAAATAAAAAAAGAAATGAAATATCTTTATCGTATTTTTCAAGTGTTTGTCTCTATCCCTGTTACCATTTTGGCCACTATTCTGACTGCCATTACCGTGGGATTGGGTTGTACACTGGGTGACGGCCACTATTGGGGCTATTATCCCGGTCGTTGGTGGGCGCGCGTCATAACAAAGGCCTTTTTACTGCCTGTCAAAGTTGAGGGACGCGACAACCTGGAGCCCGATCAGTCGTATGTTTTCGTGGCTAACCATCAGGGGGCATTTGATATCTTCCTCATTTACGGTTTTTTGGGGCGTAACTTCAAATGGATGATGAAGTATCAGATTAACAAGATACCATTTGTTGGCTATGCTTGTAAGAAGTCACACCAGATTATGGTTGACAAGCGCGGTGTGAGTAAGATTAAGAAAACATATCAGGATGCTCGCAACATTCTGGAACATGCCAACTGCAGCGTGGTGGTGTTCCCAGAGGGAGCCCGTTCGTTTACTGGTCACATGGCCGAATTCCGCAAAGGAGCCTTTATGCTGGCCGACGAACTCCAACTGCCTGTTGTCCCTTTGACAATCAATGGCTCTTTCCAAGTGATGCCGCGTACGAAAGACTGGCATTTTGCCTCATGGCATCCGCTGTCGTTGACCATTCACCAGCCTATTTATCCTGTTGGTCAGGGACCACAGAACATTCAGGCCACCATGCATCAAGCTTATGACAGCGTCATGTCAGCCCTTGATCCGGAATACCAAGGATTTGTTGCTAATCCTGACCAGTAAAGAGGAGAAAGAAAAGGGATTAGTTATTTCTTTCTTTTAACCCAACTTTTCACGGCAAACCAGACGATAGCCGCTATGACCAGAGCGATGATGATGAGTTTGATATACTCAGCATACTCCGCAATCTTGTCGTTCAGCTGTTCCTCAGGTACAATGGTGTGCAGATACCAGCCTAAACCAGCTAGAATACTATGCCAGACACCAGCACCAATAGTGGTGTAAAGCAGAAATTTTCCATAGTGCATGCGTGCTAATCCGGCAGGAATGCTAATCAGATGACGGATGCCAGGAATCAAACGTCCCGTCAGTGTAGCCACCACACCGTGGTCGTCAAAATAGCGCTCTGATTTCTCCACCTTCTCCTGGTTCAGCAGGCACATTTTTCCCCATTTACTGTTAGCAAACTTATATATGACAGGGCGCCCTACGTAGAGGGCAACAAAATAGTTGATACTTGCTCCGAGGTCGGCACCAATGGTGGCAAAGAGTATCACTAGCCATACGTCCAACTGTCCGCTGGCAGCATGATAGGCCGCCGGTGTGACGACAAACTCTGAAGGTACGGGCACTACAGTGCTCTCCAACAGCATCAGAAACAGAATGGTGCCGTAATTCAGGTTCCCCAATAGTGTTGTTATAAAGTTCATAATTATTCTTTTGTTTCGAGTCTTGGATTAATTCTAGTGGAGCCGTTGTTCCATATAGGATACGTAATCCCTAACTGGCGTTCCCTCAGGAAATAAACAGTTCAACACGGTTTGTGCCTCTTGAGGATTCTCTTCCACTGCTAGTCGCAAATATTTCATGAAGTCTTCCGTCCTTGACAGGTCGTAGCAGCATAATGCCATATAGGCATAGCCGCTATGGAAGTCGGGATAATAGGCTTGGACGAATTCCAGAAATTTCAGAAGCATTTGATAGCATGCATTCACGTAGTGATTGTCGTAAAGCGATACGATAATCCGTAGTAGAACATTGGGCGCGTTGTCCGACTGCATGATAGCTTTTTTGAAGGCTTTTTCAGCTTCTTCTACTCGTCCGTTCTGTAATAGGATATGTCCCTTGATAACAATGGTGTCAATATGGTCGCACTCCATCGTTTCTGTACGCTGCAACATCTCAAGTGCTTTGTCAACCTCTTTCAGACTACCATAGCAGAAAGCCAGCTCTTGATAGATTTGCAATAGGAAAGGTGAGTCTTCAGGGGCAATGGACAGCGCATGTTCCAAGAGATCCCGTGCCTCAATGTTGCGTCCCATGTTGACCAGACAAACACCTTGGTGCAATAGACCAAACTCATCTTCTGGCACCAATTCCGAATAACGCTGGTAGCATTTTCGTGCCTCCTCGTAGTTGCCAAGACGGAATAGTCCGCTTGCCTTACTACAGAAACCGTCAGGGTCAGAGGGGTCGATAGCAATGGCATACTCCGAGCTGGTAATGGCATTCGAGTAATCCTCGTTCATCAGCTGTGCCGATGCCAGTGCGTTCCAATAATGTTTCGAATAGGGATGATTATCAATGAGTTCGTTGAAGATACGTTCAGAGTCCTTGTATTTTCCAATACCAAAGAGTGCGCGTGCCATCAGTTCCTTGAAATCGTCACTGTCATCTCCCGTTGTGCGAAGCATCCATTCGTAAGCTTTCTCGCTGGCCTCATAGTCAACGTATAGGTTGGCGACATCCTTCACGAAATCGCTATATTCATCGGGAGGGACTGTCAGACCGTAGTCGCGCAGATAGCGGTCTGCCTCCTCAATACGCCCTTGTGCTATGAGTATCTCTGCATGCAGATAATGATAGTCTGGAGCCTCAGTGTCCTCAATGCTGTCGGCATAGTACTGTGCCTTGTCGTAGTCACCGCTCATCAGTGCACGCCTAGCCATAAACACATTCAGTAAGGCATGTTCAGGGTAGAACTGCAAGCCCTGCTCAATGATGTCAATGGCACGCTCATCATCGTCTTGCCAAGTATAGAAGTCAGCTAGATCTACCAAGTCATCGGCATCCATCATCGGGGTTTCACCTGCTGCCTTTGCTGCTTCGTAGCTTTCCAATAACTCCTGGAACTCCTCGCTGTTGAAATAATCTTCGTCGAAATTCAAACGCTTTTACCTTTTTGTTTTTTTACCTCTTCCATGTATCCTTGAGTCCAACCGTCTTGTTGAACACCAAATGGTCGGGTGCTGAATCAAGGTCGAGTGTGAAGTATCCGATGCGTTGGAACTGGAGAAAGTCGCCAATATTCTTTTCCTTTAGGTATGGCTCAACAAAGCAATTGTCGAGAACTCTTAATGAGTCGGGGTTCAGCAGCTCGCGGAAGTCACGCTCATCGGCTGCAGGATTCTCTACCGAGAACAGACGGTCGTACAGACGCACCTCAGCCTTGACGGCATCCACGCTGTTTACCCAGTGCAGGGTCTTTCCCTTAATCTTACGGTCTGCGCCAGGCATACCGCTACGTGTTTCTGGGTCGTAGGTGGCGTAGATGGTGGTTACGCGACCCTCACTATCCTTGTCGCAGGGATGCTCCTCGTCGCACTTAATGATGTAGGCGTTCTTCAGGCGCACCTCTTTGCCAGGAGCCAGTCGTTGGAACTTCTTCTCGGCCACTTCCATAAAGTCGTCGCGCTCTATCCATAGCTCACGGCCAAAGGTGATGGTATGCGTGCCGTCAGCCTCGTTCTCAGGATTGTTGATGGCAATCATCTCTTCTGTCTTGCTCTCGGGATAGTTGGTCAGCACAAGTTTTACAGGGTCAATAACTGCATTGACGCGACAAGCTCTCTTGTTTAAATCGTCGCGTACGCTGGCCTCCAATAGGGCATAGTCGTTCAGTGCGTCAAATTTGGTGTAACCTATCGAGTCGATGAAGTTACGAACACTCTGCGAAGAATAGCCCCTACGGCGCATGCCACAGACGGTCGGCATACGGGGATCGTCCCAACCGTTGACGAGCTTCTCGTCGACCAGCGCCTTCAGTTTGCGCTTCGACATGACGCTGTAGGTCAAATTCAGGCGGTTGAACTCTATCTGTCGGGTTCCGTCGTAACTGTCAGCCACGATGTCTGGATTATAGTCGCTAGTCTTGCCCTCGGCCTTCTGCTCCTTGATGTATTCGCGCAATAGGTCCACAAACTTGTCATATAGCGGACGGTGAGGAACGAACTCTAGAGTACAAATAGAGTGGGTTACACCCTCAAAGTAGTCACTTTGTCCATGGGCAAAGTCATACATCGGATAGCAATGCCATTTCGTGCCTGTACGGTGGTGGGGTATCTGAATGATACGGTAGATAATGGGGTCTCTAAAGTGCATGTTGGGGTTGGCCATGTCCAATTTGGCGCGCAGCACCATTGAACCCTCTACGGCCTCAGGGGTATTCATCTGCTCAAACAGGTGCAGGTTCTCCTCAATGGGACGGTCGCGAAATGGGCTTGGGCGACCTGGCTGTGTTGGTGTACCCTTCTGCTCAGCTATCTGCTCAGAGGTTTGTTCGTCAACATAAGCCAAACCCTTCTTGATGAGCCACACGGCAAAGTCCCACAGTTTATCAAAATAGTCTGAGGCATAGTACACATTTTCCCAATGGAAACCCAACCACTTGATGTCGCTCATGATGTTTTCCACGTACTCTGTATTCTCCTTCGTGGGATTCGTATCATCGAAACGAAGGTTACAGACACCGCCAAACTCCTCGGCAACACCGAAGTCCATACAAATAGCTTTGGCATGTCCAATGTGAATATATCCGTTGGGTTCAGGTGGAAAACGGGTCTGCAGGCGTCCCCCGTTTTTACCTGCCTCCAAATCTTCCTTCACAAACTGTTCCACAAAACTTAGGCTCTGAGAAGCCGTGTTTGAGTTTTTTTTCTCTTCACCTTGACTAATATTCTTCTCTTCCATTTCAATATTTATTCTTTAATATTCAAATTATCGTGCAAAGTTACACATATTTTTTCACTTTCTACGCTTTTTCCCCTAATTTTCTGTGGTGGCAACTATTTTTCATTGATAAAATAAAAATAATTGGAAGAAAATTTGCTTTTCTCCCAATTAATCCCTATATTTGCCACCGATAAGCTGATGTCACTCATAACTTAGGAAGCTTATCTTCTTTATATGGAGGTTGGTAGCGTCCTGCACCAACCTCTTTTTAGGGCATAAAAAGGAGGGAATCCCCTCCCTTTTCATTAATTTTGTATTTCCCAACCAATGGCTGAAGCTCCAAGTACGGCAGCAGAAGCACCATCGAGGCCGCTGACAAGGAACTGTGCCTTGTTCTTGAAGATATTCATGACGTGGTTGTTGTATGCTCTCTTAATGGGCTCCATGATGAGATCGCCAGCCTTAACCATGCCACCAAAGAAGATAAATGCCTCGGGACTGGAGAATGCAGCAAAGTCGGCACAGGCCTCGCCCAACATTTTACCAGTGAACTCATAGATTTCCTTGGCCAGTTCGTCACCCTTGCCAGCTGCAATTGAAACATCGAGAGAGGTGATGTCCTCAGGATTCATCTCGCGCAGAATGCTGGGACGATTGGTTTTTGCAAGCATTTCACGAGCTGTGCGGGCTACGCCAGTGGCAGAGCAATAGGCCTCGAGACAGCCAGTGCGGCCACAGCCGCAAGAACGCCCTTCAGCACCACGAACCATCGTCACATGACCGAGTTCTCCGGCAAAACCATCATGACCATAGAGCAACTGTCCGTTGACAACAATTCCAGAACCGACACCCGTTCCCAGTGTGATGACGATGAAGTTTTTCATTCCACGAGCTACGCCATATACCATTTCGCCAATAGCAGCAGCATTGGCATCGTTGGTCAGTGCTACGGGAATACCCAACGCGTCGCTGAACAACTTGGCCAGGGGTACCACACCGTTCTTTGCCCATGCGAGGTTGGGGGCAAACTCGATGGTACCATTGTAATAGTTACCATTGGGCGCACCAATACCCATAGCTTTGATTTTGTCGATGCCGCCCACCTGGTCGATAATCACCTGCAGAGCTTCGACACATGCTGCTACATAGTCCTCAACTTTGTCGAAACCGCCAGTCTTGATTGCTGTCGTTGCCTTGATTTCACCACGTGCGTCTACAATACCGAATACGGAGTTCGTGCCTCCTAAGTCCAAGCCAATAACGTACGGCTTAATTCCTTGTTGTTCCATTGTTTTTATGTTTTTAGTTTATAACTTATTATTATCTTTGGACTGCAAAGATACAAATTAATTGGGAATTATTTTACTGCGAGCGTAAATTTTTCATTATTCACTATTCACTTTTCACTTTTTTTTGTACCTTTGCACTCGATATGGTATTTCCTATACATATTAATATAGTAGATTTGGTGTTTAAGGGCATGCTGATTGGCATGGTAGCATCAGCACCAATGGGACCTGTGGGTATACTTTGCGTACAGCGTACGTTGAACAAAGGGCGTATCTATGGTCTGGCTACAGGTGTGGGGGCTGCTGTGAGCGACATTATTTATGCTGGTATTACTGGCTTTGGTATGGTCTTTGTGATGGATTTCATCAATAATGACCAGAATAAGTTCTACCTTCAAATTATAGGTAGTGTGTTGTTGTTAGCCTTTGGTATCTATACATGGCGCAGTGACCCGACAAGGAATATGCACCAGTCTGGCCAGCAAAAAGGTTCTCTTTGGTATAACACGTGGACTGCTTTCCTGGTGACATTCTCCAATCCGCTGATAGTTTTCCTTTTCATGGCATTATTTGCCCAGTTTGCTTTTGTTATTCCTGACCATCCCTTTGAGATGCTTATAGGGTTTGCAAGTATTGTGGGCGGAGCGTTGTTGTGGTGGTATGGACTATCATGGCTGGTTGACAAGGTACGTGTTATCTTTGATGAACACGGTATTCGTATTATTAATCAAGTCATTGGGGCTGTCGTGACAATTTTCTCCGTTATCTCGTTGTTTGGAACAGTGACCAATCTTTTTCGCTTTTTTTAAATAGTAAATTGTTAAATAGTAGATTTTAAGGTGTTTGTTGCACAGGAATTAAGAAAGACAAATATTGCCGAATACCTGCTTTATATGTGGCAGGTGGAGGATACCATACGCGCTTTTGACTGTTCCATCAGTCGTATTCGCAGGGAATATATCGACCGTTTTGAGTACAATGACGATCAGAAGGAAGAAGAGACCGACTGGTTTGGCAATCTCATTCGAATGATGAATTCAGAGGATTGTCGTAAGCAGGGGCATCTTCAGATTAATAAGGTCGTGATGCAGCAGTTGCAGGAACTTCATACCCAACTGCTGTCATCGACGAAATTCCCCTTCTACAATGCTGAGTACTACAAGGTGCTTCCTTATATCGTGGAATTGCGCAATCGTGGTGCCGACAAGAACGAGAACGAAATAGAGACCTGCTTTAACTCACTCTATGGTGTTATGATGCTTCGCCTGCAAAAAAAGGAAATAACCCCTAATACTCAGGCGGCAGTCAAGGAAATTTCAGTCTTTGTGGGTATGCTCAGTGACTATTATAAGAAAGATAAAGAAGAAGGCCTGAAATTTGAATAGTATGAACATATTGATTACAGGCTGTAACGGCCAACTGGGAAATGAAATGCAACTGTTGGAGAAGAAGAATCCCCAGCATACCTTTTTTAATACAGATGTGAATGAACTCGACATTACAGACCAATGGGCTATTGAGCAGTTTGTCAGTGACAATCAGATTGACGGTATCGTGAACTGTGCCGCGTATACGGCTGTTGATAAAGCTGAGGATAATGAGGCACTCTGCCAGAAACTAAATGCTGAAGCCCCTGCCTTTTTGGCTCATGCCATCGGAAAACGTGGTGGCTGGATAATTCAAATATCTACCGACTATGTATTTGATGGTACTCAGCATACTCCCTATACCGAAGACGATGATACTTGTCCGAATAGTGTATATGGAAGGACGAAGCTTGTGGGTGAGTTGAATGTTCAGAAACTGTGCGAGAAGTCAATGGTTATCCGTACGGCATGGCTATATAGCACCTTTGGCAACAACTTCGTCAAGACCATGATACGGCTGGGCAAGGAGAAACCCGAACTAGGCGTCATTTTCGACCAGATAGGTACTCCAACTTATGCACGTGACCTTGCAGTAGCCATCATGACAGCTGTCAACTATGGTATTGAGCCTGGTATCTACCATTTTTCAAACGAAGGTGTCATTTCATGGTATGATTTTACGAAAGCCATCCACCGCATTGCAGGCATCAATACCTGTCATGTGCGTCCTCTCCATACGGCAGAGTATTCCACACAAGCCAAGCGCCCTCATTATAGCGTGCTTGACAAGACGAAGATCAAAAAAGTCTATGGACTAGAAATTCCATATTGGGAAGAATCGTTGAGAGAATGTATTTCAAATTTATGACTCGATTTTGATATATGAAGAAAATTGTTCTTTTTGCCATCATCCTGGAAATGAGCATGTCAGTACAAGCACAGGGCGTTCGTGTGAATTACAAAGGCGACAAGCTCACCATCAGTGATTTCGTAACAGCCTATCTTTCTCAAGAAGATGATGAAGAAATGATCAGAGGCATCTGGGAAGACTGGCAGTGTCACCAACAAGGTAAAGCACTGAGTGACGGCGCTTCCTTTCTCGTTGACATGAAAAGCGGCTTTGTACGTTACGATAAACGCTATGCGTCCAACACTTATAGCTACACCGAACTGTGCTATTGGAATTGTAAGGATAATCAGCATAAGCTGTTAGCCGTGAACCGTGGCTGTATTGAGGGCGGGAAGCCTGTGACGGCACAGTTCACAGGGCTGAAATTCTATACCTACGACAATGCGACAAAGCGAATCTTACATACCTATAACACTGATCTCGGTGCCTCTATTCATACCAAATCTGAGGTAACCTATGCTTTACCCCAGGCTGGCAAGGATATCATGGCAACCATCCATGCCCAGCAGGGAGAGGTGCAGATATTGATGAAGTGGAATGGTGCTAAGTTTGACCAGGAACAACCGGGTCGTCCAGCAGGTAACGTACAGGTATCAGCCCCTACTGGAAGCTTTGGTGAAACCATCAAGTATAAGGACGATGAATATATCCGTGTCTATACAGCAGAGCAATTCCTTAATGCTCTTGGCTCGAACCGTAATGTGCTGGTTGCAAAGAATACGGAGATTAACCTCACACCGATACTTAACGACCAGAGTTTGTTCCGCACCCGCTTTAAGATGTGGATGCCCGATGCTTCGAGTGGTATCAATGGTGGGCGCGAGACGGTGGTCAGTGAAGAGGTGTTCGACGGCCGTCAACTGACGCTGGTTAACATGAAGCAGCTGCTCGTCGAAGGTGAGCAGAACTCACGTATTGTAGTCGAGCCGCGCTATGCTTTCTGTCTGCATTTGGTCGATTGTAGCCAGTGTACGATAAGAAACCTTACTATCGGTCATACAGAAGGTGGTTATTGTGAAGGTGGCGTTATCGGTGTGAAGCGCGGATGGAGAAATATGGTTGCCGACTGTGATCTCTACGGCTGTGGCACCTATGGTCTCGACCTCGACGGAACCAATAGTTTCTCGCTGTATTCCAGCAAAATACACGACTGCACCTATGGCATTATGCAAATAAAGAATTGTGAGGCCGTGTATTGCACCCACTGCGATTTCCTACACAATCGCGAGTATGCGCTTGTTGAGAGTCGCGGATGCGTGGGTACTATGTTTGAGGATTGCCGTTTCTATGCAAATTGGGGGGATGCTGCGCTTTTTAGTTTTGATCGCGAATTCACCCTATTAGGCTGTGCTATTTACCACCCGACGGAAAATCTCGGCACTATGAACTTCTGTGAACAACCATCGCAGAGTCAGCCAAACTATTTCCATCCTAACCCGATAGACGATAGAATCGAAAGTCGCGAGATAGGTCCCGACGGCCATTATGTTAATGCAAGAGGAGAATAAGTTATTAATGAAATCTGAAAGTTGATGAATCAGGAAATAGAAAGAAGACGAACATTTGCGATAATATCGCACCCCGATGCCGGTAAGACTACACTGACTGAGAAGTTTCTGCTGTTTGGCGGACAGATTCAGGTGGCTGGTGCAGTGAAGAATAACAAGATTAAGAAAACCGCTACTTCCGATTGGATGGATATTGAGAAACAGCGTGGTATCTCGGTGTCAACCTCTGTGATGGAGTTCGACTATATTCCTGACGGCAAGGATATCGAGTATAAAGTAAATATTCTTGATACTCCTGGCCACCAGGACTTTGCCGAAGATACTTACCGAACGCTAACTGCTGTTGACTCGGCTATCATTGTGGTCGATGGCGCCAAGGGTGTAGAGACACAGACACGCAAACTGATGAATGTCTGCCGTATGCGCAATACCCCCGTTATCATCTTTATTAATAAGATGGATCGTGAGGGACGCGACCCCTTCGACCTGCTCGACGAACTTGAGAAGGAACTAGAAATTAAGGTGCGCCCTTTGTCGTGGCCTATCAATCAAGGTGCAAAGTTCAAGGGCGTCTATAATATCTACGAGCAGCAGCTCAACCTCTTTACGCCAGATAAGCAGCGCGTGACCGAAAAGGTAGGTGTGGAGCTCGATTCTGTCGAGCTCGACGCCCGTGTCGGAGAAACCGATGCGAGCAAGTTGCGTGAAGACCTGGAACTGGTCAGCGGCGTCTATCCCGATTTTGAAGTCGAGACCTACCGTTCAGCTGAGGTGGCTCCCGTATTCTTCGGTTCTGCCCTAAATAACTTCGGTGTGCAGGAGTTGCTCGACTGCTTCGTCGAGATAGCTCCGAGTCCCAAGCCTACCAAGGCTGAGGAGCGCGATGTACAACCCGATGAGAATAAGTTCACTGGATTTATTTTCAAGATTACTGCGAATATCGACCCCAATCATCGTTCGTGTATTGCTTTTTGCAAGGTCTGTAGTGGAAAATTTCAGCGCAATCAGCCTTATCTGCATGTGCGCCAGGGCAAGACGCTGCGTTTCTCCTCACCTACGCAGTTCATGGCCCAACGTAAGTCGACCATCGATGAGGCGTGGCCTGGCGACATCGTAGGCCTGCCAGATACGGGTGGTATGTTCAAGATTGGCGATACCATTACAGAGGGGGAACAGTTGCATTTCCGCGGTCTGCCTTCATTCTCTCCCGAACTCTTTAAGTATATAGAGAACGACGACCCCATGAAGTCGAAGCAGTTGCAGAAGGGTATTGACCAGCTTATGGACGAGGGTGTCGCCCAGTTGTTTGTCAACCAGTTCAACAACCGTAAGATTATCGGTACCGTGGGGCAATTGCAGTTCGAGGTTATTCAGTATCGTTTGGAGAACGAGTACAACGCCAAGTGCCGTTGGGAGCCCGTCCACCTATACAAAGCCTGCTGGATAGAGAGCGACGACGAGAAGGAACTGGAGAACTTCAAGAAACGCAAATACCAATATATGGCAAAAGACAAGGAAGGCCGTGACGTCTTCCTTGCCGATTCCGGTTATGTGCTCTCAATGGCCCAACAAGACTTCGAGCACATCCGTTTCCACTTTACTTCAGAATTCTGATAGCCCGTACACCCCTTCGTTGTGCTTACTTGATGGTAAGCACAACGATGGACTTGGCGGGAACTTTCACGCTGACATTACCTTTCTTCAGTTTGGCATCTTTGTAGTCCTTGGGGGCTACGACGTCAGGGTGGTTGAAGTCGTTGAAGTCGTCAACCTCCTTTGAGGTGAGGATGCGTCCGCTAACCGTCTTGGCAGTATAGCCCTCGATAGCGAAGTCGATGGTCTGGTCTTTGTCGAGACTGACATTGGTGACAGCCAGCACGATGCTGCCGTCTGTCGTCTTGGCAGCTGACGCAGAGAGTAGGGGACAGGGGCGATAACCGGCATCCTTGGCATCTTCCTTCTCTTTAAAGTAAGCCTTACTCACCTGCACAATCTCGCTCTTCAAATCGACGGGCAGATAGGTAGCCTCCATAAACGGTGTGTACATCTCGAAGACGTGGTAGGTCGGTGTTAGCACCATGTGGCCTGTACCTTCCTGATCGGTCAGGATCATTGACTGTAGCACGTTCACCACTTGGGCAATGTTAGCCATTTTGACACGGTCGGTATATTTATGGAATACGTTGAGGCTCAGTGCAGCAACGAAGGCATCGCGGAGGGCATTTTGCTGATACAGGTGGCCGGCAATGGTGCCAGGTTCTTCGTCCCACCATGTACCCCATTCGTCGACCAACAAGCCAATTTTGCCTTCGGGGTCGGCTTTGTCCATGATGGCCTTGTGCTTCTTGATGACCTCCTCAATTTCCAGGCATTTTCCAAGTGCCCAATAGTATTGGTCGTTGTCGAACTTCGTGGCAGAGCCTTTCGAACCGTCCCAGCCAGAACAAGTATAATAATGGAGACTGATGCCCTGCATACGGTTTCCGATGCGATCCATTAACACCTCCGTCCACTTGTAGTCGTAGTCTGAAGCGCCCGAGGCAATACGATAGAGTTTGTTGTTCCCTTGGTCACGTAAGTAGGTATTGAACTTACGGTATTCATCCGAATAGTATTCGGGCGTCATATTTCCGCCACAGCCCCATGCTTCGTTGCCGATACCGAAATATTTTACTTTCCAAGCCTTCTCGCGACCGTTCTGACGACGCAGACGAGCCATTGGCGTGTCACCGTCACTAGTCATATATTCTACCCACTGAGCCATCTCCTTTACTGTGCCGCTGCCCACATTACCACTGATATACGGTTCGCAATTGAGCATCTCGCAGAGATTCAGAAACTCGTGTGTACCAAACGAGTTATCCTCAATGGTACCGCCCCAGTTGTTGTTACGTAGTGATGGACGCTGACTCTTAGGACCAATACCGTCCATCCAGTGATAGTCGTCAGCAAAACAACCACCAGGCCAGCGCAATACGGGAATCCTCAAGGCTTTCAGAGCCTCGAATACATCCTTACGATACCCTTGGATGTTAGGTATCTGCGATTCCTCGCCTACCCAAAGACCGCCATAGATACAGCTGCCGAGGTGTTCCGAGAACTGTCCGTAAATCTCTCTGTTAATTTTGGCTCCTGCCTGATCGGCATGAATTGTTGCCTTTACGTTGTCTCCTGCCGATACACTAAGTGAAAAGGCTACAGCAATAGTTACAATAATAGCTTTTTTCTTCATTGCTCTTTTTAGTGGTTATTAATATCTGTTTGCAAAGATACGAAGAATCTCCGGCAATATGTTGATATTGTGATAGAAAAGTGCAGTTAAATTAAGTTAATGTGCAAAAAAGACGATGCAATGTATATATTCTGCATTTCAGTGTGAGAATATGCTTAGTTTTCAAAAAATATTTGTACTTTTGCACCCGCTATGCGATATTTTATTTGGTTTAGCTATGATGGGACACGCTATCACGGCTGGCAGATACAGCCCAACGGCATCACGGTGCAAAGTGAATTGCAGCGCTGTTTGTCTTTGCTGTTGCGCCAAGAGGTAAGTGTTGTGGGGGCAGGAAGGACGGATACAGGTGTCCATGCACGACAGATGGCTGCTCATTTCGATATCGACGAACTACCCATGAGTGTTTTCGATTTGGCACATAAGCTGAATGGTCTGCTGCCTCAGGATATTGGTGTCAGTAATGTGGCGGCAGTTGACAATGACATGCATGCCCGTTTCTCAGCAATTGCGCGTACCTATCATTATTATGTGCACACGCGGAAGAATCCTTTCCTGCGTCAGTTTTCGCTGGAACTGCACTATCAGCTTGACTATGAACGCATGAACGAGGCTGCTCGTATCTTGTTGGAGTATGAGGACTTTGGCGCATTCTGCAAGGCGGGAAGCGATGTGAAGACGACGCTCTGCAAGGTGACACATGCTCAGTGGCACCAGACGTCAGAGTCGACGTGGTATTTTGAGATTACGGCCAATCGTTTTCTTCGCAATATGGTTCGGGCCGTTGTCGGAACGTTAATTGAAGTGGGCCGAGGGCGTATGTCACTCGATGAATTCCGACAGGTGATAGAAGGCAAGAAACGCACGCAGGCTGGCGAGTCGATGCCTGCCAAAGCGCTGTTCTTGGAAAAAGTTGAATACTAATCATTAATTGTAAATAGTCAAATTGTAAATCAAGATGGCTTGGCTGGTTTTAGCTTTTCTATCTGCAGCATTATTGGGCTGCTACGATTCGTTTAAGAAACAGGCATTGAAGGGAAATGCCGTATTGCCGGTCTTGTTTCTAAACACGTTATTCTCGTCACTCATCTTCCTGCCCTTCATTGTACTCAGTGCCACAACAAATGCTCTTGATGGCTCAATGTTCCATGTTGTCTCAGGTGGATGGGAGATGCACAAATATATCTTGCTCAAAGCACTGATTGTACTTAGCAGCTGGGTGTTGGGCTATTTTGGCATGAAGCACTTGCCACTGACTATAGTAGGACCTATCAATGCTACACGTCCTGTGATGGTGCTCGTAGGTGCGTTGCTTGTCTTTGGTGAGCGTCTGAATCTATGGCAGTGGGCAGGTGTACTGCTGGCTGTGGCCTCATTCCTGTTGTTGAGCCGCAGCGGAAAGAAAGAAGGTATCGACTTCAAGCACAACCACTGGATTTGGATGATTGTGGGTGCAGCAGCTCTTGGAGCTATTAGTGGACTCTATGACAAGTATCTGATGGCACCTGTCAATGATGGCGGCATAGGGTTAGATCGTATGATGGTGCAGTCGTGGTATAATATCTATCAATGTTTCATGATGCTGGCCATGCTATGGCTGCTGTGGTGGCCTAAACACCACGAGACTACACCTTTCCATTGGCATTGGTCTATTATCGGTGTCAGCCTGTTCTTGTCGACAGCCGACTTTATGTATTTCTATTCGCTGTCGCTCCCTGATGCCATGATTTCCATTGTCAGCATGATTCGTAGGGGAAGCGTTGTTGTAAGCTTCCTGTTTGGTGCGGCCTTCTTTCATGAGAAGAACCTCAAGGCCAAAGCTTTCGATCTGGCGTTAGTCCTGTTGGGAATGATTTTCCTCGCTATCGGCAGTTCGTAGGATGATGCTGGTGGCCCCCAGCGTAAACAGTGTACCATCCTCAATGATGCGACGTTCTCGTGGTTGCAGTTCTACGTCGCCTACGAATGTCCCAGTGTTGCTGTTATTGTCTGATAGTGTATAGCGCAGTCCGCCTTTCTTGTTGCGACTGACGTTCAGGGTACAGTGGTTCAGGTCGACGCTGGGGTCAACGGTTTCGAACGCGGTGTTGATGGGATTGCCTTTCTGATAACGTCCGATGATGTTGTCACCCATGCGCAGAGGTAGTATTTGCTTGTAGTGGAACACATTCTCGATGATAACAATGCTGCCACAGGGAGCCTCTTCGGTAGAGCGCTCTCCTCTGTCATCAGCCATTTCTACATTCTCGTCCTTCTGGGTATTCTTCAGCTTTGACACACCAATGCGGATGCCAAACTCCTTGCCGCACTCATTGCACTTGAATACCAATGACTGACCAGCCTCGTAGCGAGTCTCGTCGAAGATAATGTAGTTGTCACATTTGGGGCATCTGACGCGTTTCATGGTTTTTATGATTCAGCTTGACGGTTGTTGCTGTCAGTCTTTTTATAAACCCAGGCATCAGCAAACTCTTCCTTCTTGGTCAGTCGGTTGAGTTCCTTGTAGGCCTGAGCCTCCGTCTCATAGTTACCATAAACCACACGTACAGTTTTATTGTGGATATATATATCGGCACTCTTGTAACCCTGCTTCTGCAGCTGTTCCACGAAGTGTTCCGCATTTGACAGCTTCACTTGACTGGCCAGCACTATGCAATAGTTGGGCGTGGGTTCAGCAGTGGGGGTTACAACGGGGCTTTCAGCAGGTTTGACTACTGCCTCCTCCGTATTCTGGGCAGTGGCTACAGAATCCTTGGCGGTAGCAGGAATTTCGACTGGGGTGGCTTTTGCCAAATTGGTGTCCTGAGGAATCAGCTTGTATAGCACGTTGCCCTGAATTCTGCTCATCGTGCTGTTTCCCAAATTACTGTTGGTAATAGGAGTTGCCATGATGAAGAAGACGACAATGGCAGCAGCGATGGCAACGGCATTGCGTACCCACGACATCTTAATCTGAATAGCGCGGTCTTCCTGTTCGTCTTTGTCGACAAACTCAAGCAGGGTGGGCGTCGTCTTATTGTCTTCCTTTGGCTCGGCAGTTTCCTGCGGTTCTCTGATAGTTTGGCTTGCTTTATTGGCTGCTTTTATCCTGATAGCTTCCTTCAGGGTTACAATTTCACATTCTCCTAATCCGTAATATTCTGGTGACAGAAGACCAGCCTCACATGGTTCGAACTGCAGGTTCCCTTCGCTGTTGACGATGAGCAATCCTACGTCGGGTAACTCATACGACCCGTAGGTATCTAACAACTGTTGCAACTCTTCAACCTCGTCCTCAATGCGTCTTAAAGCTTCAGGGTAGCTGATGTCGTAGGCATTGACATACGACTGCGCCAGCAATGAGTCGTTCATGCGCAGCTGTGGATTGAATCCCACGGTCCGCATGGGAGGTAGCCACATGTGGTCGTCCTCATCGTAGCGTGCGCATACATGGTGCGCTACGAATCCTCCGAATTCTGGCACAATGACACAGTCATTGTCAAGCAGCAGTATCTCAATATGTCTTCCGAGTTGAATCACGACTGCAAAGGTACGATTTTTTTTTGAAATAGGCAAAAAAAACGATTTTTTTTCCTAACTTTGCACGCAGAATTTTAAGAAAAAACATCAATGGAGTTTAAGAAAACCGCTATCGAAGGTGTCTATATTATTGAGCCTCGCGTGTTTACTGATGCGCGTGGTTACTTTTTCGAAGCATGGAAGAAGCAGGAGTTTGAGGAACATGTGGGGTCTGTCGACTTTATTCAGGACAACGAGTCGAAGTCGTCCTATGGTGTTTTGCGTGGTCTTCATTACCAGAAAGGCGATTTTTCGCAGGCTAAACTTGTGCGCGTTATTAAAGGTAAGGTGTTGGATGTTGCCGTCGACCTGCGTAAGTACAGTTTGACTTTCGGCCAGCATGTGATGGTTGAGTTGAGCGACGAGAACAAGCGTCAGTTCTTCATTCCGCGAGGTTTTGCCCATGGTTTTCTCGTTCTTAGCGACGAGGCTGTGTTTACCTATAAGGTCGACAATGTCTATGCCCCCCAGGCTGAGGCTGGTATCCGCTGGAATGATCCGTCACTGGGCATTGACTGGCCCATTGACCCCAAGGATGTGCTGACCAGCGACAAAGACCTGAAGCAGCCTTTGTTGTGCGATGCAGAATTGTTTGAATAGCATTTTGCTACTATAATATAAATATGTATAAGTTTGTATACGATATCATAACACTTGTCATTCTGTCCGTTTTGGTTGTCAGCTGTGGCGGTCAGCCACAGCCTGCTGAACAGCGTGAGGAAAGTCGAGGGGCTAAGCAGTTGTTGCAAGGAGTATGGATGGACGAGGATACGGAGACCCTCGCTTTCCGGATGAAGGGTGATACTGTCTACTATGCCGATTCCACGTCAATGCCGGCGTATTTCCGTGTTATCGACGACACCCTTTATATTGGCACATCCGGACGCTATTATATTGAAAAACAGACTGAGCATGTGCTGTGGTTTAAGAATCCCAATGGTGAGACGGTCAAATATGTCAAGAACGATAATCAGACGATGGATCGTGTATTCGAAAAAGCTAAGCCACAGATTTTAGAACTGACCGATGTGTTGAAGCGCGACACTGTGGTGTTTTACGAAGGCAATCGCTATCACTTGTATATTGCTGTTAATCCTACAAAATACAAGGTATCGCGACAGGTGGTCAACGAAGATGGTCTGACTGTTGAGAATGCCTATTACGACAATATCATCCACCTGAGTATTTTCAAGGGTGCTGCACAGCTTTTCTCGCGTGATTTTCGCAAGCAGGCCTATCAGCGTCATGTGACGCCTCAGTTTTATCAGCAGTCCATTCTGAATAACATGGAGTTCAATAAGATTGATGCTGGCGGCTTCCATTTCAACGTCTCGCTGTGCATTCCTGAAGATGCTTCTTGCTATCTGATTGATCAGGTGGTTGCATTCAACGGCAAAACCTCTACCCAATTACTGGAATATTGAAAGTAACCCTTCTGCAGACAGATATCAGCTGGGCACAACCTGATGAAAACATTCGCAGAGTCCGGCAACTGCTCTCCCAAAGTGATGAGAGTGACCTCTACGTGTTGCCGGAAATGTGGAGCACAGGCTTTGCCACAGAACCTGCAGGCATCGCTGCCGATGAGTCAGACAATGCTGCCTTTGCATGGATGAAGTCGGAGAGTGCTGTTCGCTGTTGTGCCATCTGCGGCAGCTTGGCCATCCGACTGGCCGACGGAAGCTACCGTAATCGTCACTATTTCGTTGATGGCAACAGTGGCATCGTTAACTTCTATGACAAGCACCACCTCTTTACCTATGGCCATGAGGATCGTTATTATACTGCTGGGCAACAGCATACCGTTGTTGAGTATAATGGTTTCAGGCTGTTGTTGCTGACCTGTTATGATCTGCGCTTCCCCTGCTGGAGCCGTTATGCTACAGGTATGGAGTACGACGCCATCGTTGTCGTTGCCAACTGGCCTGAGTCACGCCAGTCTGCCTGGCAGCTGCTCACCCGTGCCCGTGCGATCGAAAACCAGTGCTATCTCATTGGATGCAACAGGGTGGGAGATGATCACTATTCACATTATGCAGGCTGTTCGGTGGTTGTCGATGCCTATGGTCAGACCCTTGGACAGTGTCATAAGAACGAGGTGCAGTTGTTGACTGTCGATCTCGACTTAGTCGAGTTACAGCGTCGTCGCAACAAGTTTCGTGTGCTTGATGACCGCGATTAAGTCAGAATCTCTTTAAAATTGCTTAAAATCTTTCGTCGTTTCATAGAAAATGACTACCTTTGTACGCTATTATGAAAATAGCAAAAACGCGCTGACGGGCTTAAAAAGTGCCTTAAACGCAAAATCTACTCAAAAAGCGATAACAGAATTAGTATAATTGTAAATTGTAAAATAGTAAATTGAACTGATGGATCAGAGATTCGACAACGACAGAATTATTAAAATCAACATCGAGGAGGAGATGAAGTCCTCCTACATCGACTATTCTATGTCGGTGATTGTGGCTCGTGCCTTGCCTGATGTGCGTGACGGTTTTAAACCCGTACACCGTCGCATCCTGTTTGGTATGATGGGAATCAACAACGTCTCAACGCAACCTTATAAAAAGTGCGCGCGTGTGGTAGGTGAGGTGCTCGGTAAGTACCATCCTCACGGCGACAGCTCTGTCTATGGTGCCCTCGTCCGTATGGCCCAGGAGTGGAACATGCGCTATACGCTGGTTGATGGTCAGGGTAATTTCGGTTCAGTCGATGGCGACTCTCCTGCTGCTATGCGTTATACGGAGTGCCGTCTCTCGAAGATGGGTGAACATATCATGGACGACCTGGACAAGGAAACCGTCGATATGGTCAATAACTTCGACGACTCGTTGACAGAGCCTTCCGTGATGCCTACCAAGATTCCCAATTTGTTGGTAAACGGAGGTAACGGTATTGCTGTAGGTATGGCTACCAATATGCCTACCCACAACCTGAGTGAGGTTATTGACGGCTGTTGCGCCTATATCGACAACCCTGATATCGACACCGACGGACTGATGGAATATATCCCAGGTCCCGACTTCCCCACAGGAGCCTACATTTATGGTTTGGCTGGTGTGCGCGATGCCTATGAGACAGGTCGCGGCCGTATTGTCATGCGTGCCAAGGCTGAGATTGAGGCTGGCGAGACTCACGACAAGATTGTTGTCACTGAGATCCCTTACGGTGTCAACAAGGCCGACCTTGTGGCCTATATCGCCGACCTTGCCAACCAGCATAAGATTGAGGGTGTGGCCAATGTCAACGACGAGTCAGGCCGTCAGGGTATGCGTATCGTGGTCGATGTGAAGCGTGATGCCAATGCCAACGTGCTGTTGAACAAGCTGTTCAAGATGACAGCTCTGCAGAGCTCGTTCTCGGTTAACAACATCGCACTGGTCAAGGGACGCCCCCGTCTGCTCTCGCTCAAGGAATGCGTCAAATACTTCGTCGAGCACCGTCATGACGTGACCATCCGTCGTACCCAGTACGATCTGAAGAAGGCTCAGGAGCGCGCTCACATTTTAGAGGGTTTGATTATTGCTGTCAATAACATCGACGAGGTGGTTCACATCATCCGCAACTCGAAGACACCGAGCGACGCCCAGCGCAACCTGGAGGTTCGTTTCGAACTGGATGAATTGCAGTCGAAGGCTATTGTCGATATGCGTCTCTCGCAGCTTACCGGTCTGCGTGTTGACCAGCTGCACCAGGAGTATGACGACCTTATGAAGCTCATTGCCGACCTTCAGGAGATTCTTGACAACCCCGAGCGCTGCAAGCAGGTGATGAAGGATGAGTTGCAGGAGGTGAAGGAGAAGTATGGCGACGAGCGTCGTACGGAGATTATCCCCTTTGACCACGAGTTCAATGCTGAGGATTTCTATCCCGACGATCCTGTGGTCATTACCATCTCGCACATGGGTTACATCAAGCGAACCAAGCTTGACGAGTTCCACGAGCAGGGCAGGGGAGGCGTCGGTGCCAAGGCCGCACGTCATCGCGACAACGACTTCACCGAGTATATCTATCCTGCCACCATGCACAACACGCTGCTCTTCTTCACACAGAAGGGACGCTGCTACTGGCAGAAGTGCTATGAGATTCCCGAGGGTGACAAGAACTCGAAAGGCCGTGCCATCCAGAATATGCTTAACATTGAGCCCGATGATGCCATCAATGCGGTATTGCGTATCAAGAACTTCAATGACGATGAGTTCCTGAAGTCGCATTACGTGGTCTTTGCCACCAAGCAGGGTATTATCAAGAAGACACGTCTTGACCAATATAAGAACGTACGTGCTGCTGGTGTCCGTGCCATCAATATCAATGAGGGGGACGAGGTCGTTGGCGTACGTCTGACTAATGGCCATAACGAGCTGTTACTGGCTAACCGTAATGGCCGTGCAGTTCGCTTTGACGAAAACGATGTGCGCACCATGGGCCGTGTGTCCACTGGTGTCATCGGTATGCGTCTCGACGGAGGCGACGACGAGGTGGTCGGCATGGTCTGCGTCAACGATCCCACCGTCGAAACGATTATGGTGGTTTCGGAGAATGGCTATGGCAAGCGTTCTGAGGTTGAGGACTACCGTAAGACTGCCCGTGGTGCCAAGGGTGTCAAGACCCTCGCTGTTACGGAGAAGACAGGTCGTCTGGTAGCCATCAAGGTCGTCACTGACGAGAACGACCTCATGATTATCAACAAGAGTGGTATCCTTATCCGCCTGAAGGTGGCTGATGTCCGTGTTATGGGCCGTGCTACTCAGGGCGTGCGTCTTATCAACCTGACCAAGAAGAACGACTCTATCGCCAGCGTCTGCAAGGTCATGCACTCTCAGGCAGAAGAAGATAACATCGAGGAGGCTGAGGTTGTTGACGACAACCAGTCCGTCAGTGATGCTCCCGTTATTGATGTAGAATAAGTAGAAAATCAAATTGTAAATAAAAAAGTCAAATTGTAAATTAAAAAGGCTTATGAAAAAAGTAATGATGATGGCAATGATGTTTGTAGCCAGTGCTACAGCTTTTGCCGGTGACAGTGATGCACTCAAGGGTATCTTGAAGTCAAAGAACTATGCTGAGGCAGCTCAGATGCTACAGCAGAATCTGGGTCAGTTGGCTGACAATGCCGAGAAGGCTAAGGCCTACAACCACCTCGTAGACCTCGCTATGGCTAAGGTACAGAACGAGACAGGTATTATGGCTGAGAACCAGATGGCAGCTATGGGACAGGGTAAGGTGAAGGCCTATGACACCCTCGGACTGGCTGATAACATCTGTAATGCCATTCAGGCTGCTTTAGAGTGCGACAAGTTCGACCAGCTGCCCGATGCCAAGGGTAAGGTGAAGCCTAAGTTCGACGAGAAGAACGCTCAGCGCATATGGGCTGTACGAACTCATCTGGTGAATATCGGTCAGGAGCAGGCTGCTAAGGGCAGCGAGGCCGGTGTGCTGAAGTATTGGGGTGCTTTCGTCGATTCTGCTGAGGAGCCTTTCTTCAAAGCCCAGAATCACGCTCCCGAGCAGGAGTATATCGGACAGGTTGCCTTCTTTGCCGGACGTTATGCCTTCCAGGCTGGCGAGATGGATCGTGCCAACAAGTATTTCGAGGTTGCCAAGCGTGACCCGCAGCAGAAGGAAGAAGCCTTCAACTTCCAGGTTTATGCCCGCCGTCAGCAGCTCAAGACACATGCTGACTCTGTCGAGTACGTCAACTACCTGAAGAAGCTGTATGAGACCGAGCCCGAGAACGACATCATCCTCGATGGTATCAACGCCATGTACGAGGGCATGAAGGACAAGGCCGCTCAGGAAGCATTCCTCGACGCTCACCTCGCCAAGTATCCTACCTCTTTCACTGCCCTGGCCAACAAGGGTCTGATGGCTGTCAATGCCAATAATGCTGAAGAGGGTGCCAAGTGGCTCCGCAAGGCTACTGAGGCAAAGCCCGACAATGCTGTAGTATGGACCTATCTGGGTGCCTGTCTGAGTGTGATGGCTGCTAACGCCACCGATACTGCCAGTGGCAACAAGTTGTACGACGAGGCCATCTCAGCCTTCGATAAGGCTAAGGAACTCGATCCGGACCGTTTGCAGGCTAACTGGGGCTACAACCGCTATCAGGCTTACTATGGCCGTTATGGTGAGAACGACCCCAAGACAAAGGCTGCTGAGGCTGACATGAAGTAAAATCGTTGGTGCCCCGTGTGGGCACCAACGAACCATATTCATAACTAAACCTAAACTGTTATGAAAGAGTTTATGAAGTATGTAATGGCCACTATCACGGGTATTATCATCCTGGCCATTATCATGGGAATCCTGTCTGTCATATCTTTGGTAGGTCTTGTCGCATCGAATGCAGCCACCACTCCCGTGGAGAAGAACTCCGTGTTCACGCTGCAGCTCTCCGGCCTGATGGAAGAGCGCACCTTCGACAATCCTCTGAATATGATTACGGGGCAAGTGACAACCAATCTCGGACTGGACCACATCCTGAAGTCTATCGAAAAGGCCAAGAACAACGAAGACATCAAGGGCATCTATATTGAAGCGGGTGCGTTTTCTTCTGACACGCCTGCTTCAACCCATGCCATCCGTGAGGCCCTGCTCGATTTCAAGAAGAGCGGCAAGTGGATTGTGGCCTATGCTGACACGTACGAGCAGTCTACCTATTATATATGCAGTGTAGCAGACAAGATTTTCCTGAACCCTGATGGAATCATCGACTGGCACGGACTGGCCTCGACGCCCTATTTTCTAAAGGACCTGTTGGCCAAGTTCGGCGTGAAGTACCAACTGTGCAAGGTGGGTAAGTATAAGAGTGCCCCTGAGATGATGACTGCTGACGGCATGAGTGAGCCCAACCGTGAACAGGTGACAGCCTATATCAACGGTATCTGGCAGGTCATGCTGAAGGAAGTTTCTGACAGCAGGAAGATTCCTGTAGATTCGCTGAATGCCTATGCCGATCGTTTCGTCATGCTGTCCGATCCTGCTGACTACGTGAAGATGAAGCTCGTGGACAAGCTGATGTATACCGACGAGGTAAAGGGCGAAATCAAGAAGCTGCTCAAGATTGACGCTGACGAGAAGATTGCACAGTTAACGCTGTCCGATATGGAAGGTGTGAGAGGCAAGAAGGAGGATGGCGAGCAGATTGCCGTCTACTATGCCTATGGCACCATCGTCGACTCTCCGTCTGCCGACGTGATTCAGCAGGAGCATAACATCGTGGCTCAGGATGTCTGCAAGGATCTTGAGAAACTGGCCAACGACGACGACGTGAAGGCCGTGGTGCTGCGTATCAACTCTCCTGGAGGCTCTGCCTATGCCTCGGAGCAGATCTGGCATAGCATCATGAACCTTAAGGCCAAGAAACCCGTTGTAGTGTCTATGGGTGGCTATGCTGCCTCTGGTGGCTACTATATCAGCTGTCCGGCCAACTATATCATTGCCGAGCCTACCACCATCACCGGTTCTATCGGCATCTTTGGCATGTTCCCCGACTTCAGCGGACTGCTGACTGAGAAGCTGGGCGTGAAGTTCGACGAGGTGAAGACCAACAAGCATGCTGCCTTTGGCACCATGGCCCGTCCCTTCAATGCTGAGGAGATGGCTCTCTTGGAGAAATACATCGATCGTGGCTACAACCTGTTCCGCAAGCGTGTGGCCGATGGTCGCAAGCAGAGCATCGAGCAGATTGAGGAGATTGCCCAGGGTCGTGTATGGCTGGGTAACGATGCCCTGAAGATCAAGCTCGTCGATGAGATTGGCGGAATGGACAAGGCCATTGCCAAAGCTGCACAGCTGGCTAAATTGTCAGAGTATCACACCACTGACTATCCTGAGGAGCCTACCTGGTGGGAGAATCTGATTTCCACAGGCACTTCGGGCAGCTATCTCGACGACCAGATGCGTCAGGCACTGGGTGAGTTCTACGAGCCCCTGATGTACGTCAAGAGCATCAATCGCCAGAATGCTATTCAGGCCCGTCTGCCCTTCTATGTGAATATTAAGTAAATAGTTAAGAACGTGGAAGGTGATTTCATAAAAATCAACAAGTGGCTGCTGCCATTGAGCTGGCTCTATGGTCTGGCTATAAAGTTTCGGAACATCCTGTTCGAAGTGGGTGTTCTGAAGTCGCGTTCCTTCCAGGTTCCTGTCATTTCCGTAGGTAACATCACTGTTGGCGGAACGGGAAAGACACCCCATGTGGAGTATCTGACCCGTCTGCTGAAGGATACGTTCAACGTCGCCGTGCTGAGCAGAGGCTATAAGCGCAAGAGCAAGGGATTTGTGAAAGCCTCTGTCCAGACCGCGGTGACTGAGATCGGTGACGAGCCCTTCCAGATGAAGCAGAAGTTCCCCAAGGTCACTGTGGCTGTCGACAAGAACCGTTGCCACGGCATTGACAGACTGACGGCAGAAGATGACAAGCTGGACGTCATCCTGCTTGACGATGCTTTCCAGCACCGCTATGTCAAACCGGGCGTCAATATCCTGTTGGTCGACTACCATCGCCTTGTCATCTACGATACTCTGTTGCCTGCAGGCCGGCTGCGTGAACCCCTGAACGGCAAGGATCGTGCTGATGTGGTAATTGTAACCAAGTGTCCTAAGGACTTGAAACCTATGGAGTATCGTGTCCTGACTCGTGCCATGAACGTCTATCCCTACCAGCAGCTCTATTTCACCACACTGGAGTACGACGAGTTGTGTCCTGTCTTCTCTAAAGCTGGCAACGTACCTCAGCTCTCAGCGCTGAAGGACATCAACGTGATGCTGTTGACAGGCATTGCCTCACCCCAGCAGATAGAGCACGACCTCGCACCTTACACCTCACACCTCACGCCACTCACCTTCCCTGACCACCATCAGTTCCGACAGAAGGACATCCAGCTCATCAATGATACCTTTGCTGCAATGCCTTCACCCAAGTGCATCATCACTACGGAGAAGGACACTACGCGTCTGCTGACTGCCCAGGGACTGAGTGATGAAGTACGCAATAATCTTTTTATGCTTCCTGTCCGTATCAGCTTCATGCAGGACCAGGAAGAAGTGTTTAACAATTATATTATAGGCTATGTACGCAAAAATTCAAGAAACAGCATCCTGGTTAAGAGAGAGGATGACAACAAACCCGACAACCGCGATTATTCTGGGGACAGGCCTCGGACAATTAGCTTCAGAAATAACTGATAAACTGGAGTTTGCCTATGGCGATATTCCCAACTTCCCCGTGTCTACTGTCGAGGGACATAGCGGAAAGTTAATTTTCGGTAAGCTCGGTGGTGTGGACATCATGGCCATGCAGGGCCGCTTCCACTACTACGAGGGTTACAACATGAAGGAAGTGACATTCCCCGTACGTGTCATGTACGAGCTGGGCATCAAGACCCTCTTCGTCAGCAATGCGGCCGGAGGCATGAATCCTGCCTTTAAGATTGGCGACCTGATGGTCATCACCGACCACATCAACTTCTTCCCCGAGCATCCGTTGCGTGGCAAGAACTTCCCCACAGGTCCACGCTTCCCGGACATGCACGAAGCCTACGACCACGAGCTCATCAACCTCGCCACGAAGATTGCCAAGGAGAAGAACATCCGACTGGTCTATGGCGTCTACATCGGTACCACCGGACCTACCTTCGAGACACCGGCAGAATACAGGATGTATCGCACGCTGGGTGGCGACACCGTAGGTATGTCTACCGTTCCCGAAGTCATCGTAGCCCACCACTGTGGCATCCGCACCTTCGGCATCAGCGTCGTCACCGATTTGGGTGGCTTTGACAATCCTGTTGAGGTCAGCCATGAGGAGGTGCAGGAAGCTGCCGACAAGGCCCAGCCGCTGATGACTGAGATCATGCGTGAAATGATTAAGCGCTGCTAAGTGTGTTGCGATTCAGTCGCAACAAACAAAAACAGAAAAGAATGGAAATAGCAAAACTAGGAGAATTCGGGCTTATTGACCATCTCACAAAGGATGTCAAGCCCCAGAATACATCAACAAAGTACGGCGTAGGCGATGACTGCGCCGTACTTCACTATCCCGACACGGAAGTGCTCGTGACCACCGACATGCTTATGGAGGGTGTCCACTTCGACCTGACATACATCGGACTGCAGCATCTGGGCTATAAGTCCGCCATGGTTAACATCAGCGACATCTTCGCCATGAACGGCACTCCGCGTCAGATTACAGTCTCGCTGGCCATCAGCAAGCGCTTCAGCGTCGAGGACATCGACCTCTTCTACAGCGGTCTGCGCATGGCCTGCGACAAGTGGGGCGTCGACATCGTCGGAGGCGACACCACCTCGTCATATACTGGTCTGGCCATCTCCATCACCTGTATCGGTGAAGCCCGCAAGGACGACATCGTCTATCGCAACGGAGCCCGCGAGACCGACCTCATCTGCGTCTCAGGCGATCTCGGTGCTGCCTATATGGGCCTACAACTGCTGGAGCGCGAAAAGACCGTGTATTATGAGCAAGTGAATGAGTTGCAAAAGAAGATTGCAGAGGCAAAAGCCAATGGCGACAGCCAGAAACTCTCAACTCTCAACTCTCAACTCTCAACTATTGCTTCGCCCGACTTCTCCGGTAAGGAATACCTTCTCCAGCGTCAGCTGAAGACTGAGGCCCGTGGCGACATCGTCAATAAACTGCGCGAGGCAGGCATCCGTCCCACCGCTATGATGGACATCTCTGACGGCCTCAGCAGCGAGCTCATGCACATCTGCAAGCAGAGCCATGTGGGCTGTCGCGTCTTCGAGAAGCAGATTCCCATCGACTACCAGACGGCAGTGATGGCTGAAGAGCTGAATATGAACGTCACCACCTGTGCCCTGAATGGCGGTGAGGACTACGAACTGCTCTTTACTGTGCCTATAGGTGACCATGAGAAGATTCAGCAGGTGGACGACGTGCATCTCATCGGGCATATCACCAAGGAAAACCTCGGACATGTCCTCGTTACCCGCGACGACCAGGAATTCGAGCTCAAGGCACAAGGATGGAATCCGTTATAAATGAGAAATGAGGAATGAGAAATGAGGAATGGAATAGGGTTAATCCCTAAAAAACGTTAACAAACGGCGATTTCTCATTCCTCATTTCTCATTTTTCATTTATTATTCGTACCTTTGCACCCGCAATCAGGAGGATTGCCTTGAAAACATGATGGTGCCTTAGCTCAGTTGGTAGAGCATCGGACTGAAAATCCGTGTGTCCCCGGTTCGATTCCTGGAGGTACCACTTTTTCCTCCTTTCATTATGAACCCCTGTCTTAGAGAATTCTCTAGCAGGGGTTTTTTCGGACTGAGCCAGAAAATACATTTTCTTTATTGAGTCGTGACAAAATTCGATGACAATCAAATTTTGGAGCAGCGAAAATAGAGAACGAAGATACTTTCGCTCGACAATAAAAACAAATAATCGTTTTTTGTTTTGTATTGTTCTCACTTATTCGTAACTCTGACTTCGTCGAAGATACTTTCGCTCGACAATAAAAACATTTAGAGCCCCTTGATAAGGAGCTCACTGATAAAGTGGCTCCTTTTCGGGAGGGTTTACACAAATTAACCCTATTGTAAGGTTGTCCAATTGATTTAAATGGCAATATTTTTGCAAAATGTTTAATGTTTTTACTTTATCGACTAGTTTTGGGGTAGAAATGGTCTTTTAAGGCCATTTATCCCTTATATTTCATAATTTTCTGGATATTCGACATGTAAATGGCCACAGCGGTCTGCATCGTCATACTTTCAATACCGTACGAGATGTTCTGTTTCATACCTAGGTCGTTCTTCAAATGTGCGTTGAGCGGCTCTATCCGTTTTCGCTTCTTCATTTTCTGCTTAAACTCTGGTGTCTTCTCAAACTCAATCTGCTCTTTGTGAGCATCGGAGAGGATAGTAACTGTATAAGTCTTGTAATTTCCACCTTTATAGCATCCTTCGCGAAGAGGGCACTCTTGGCATTTCTTGACATCAAAAAAGTAACTTACCTGAGCATTCTTATACGAGCGTTTCGTCTTTCCGTTGGCATCATACGTTCTTGGACGTTCCTTGCTATAATACTTATAATAGGCCAGTTCGCCTGCTGGGCACATATATGTATCTGCATCTTTGTTGTAATGGAATCCTGAGTCTATCCCATTTCGGTGACCTTGCGTAATTATAGGGTTCACGGGAGCAACCACTTTTACCTTATCTCTAAGTGCGTCGAGGTTGTCTTTACCTGCATAGGCAGCGTCAGCAATCGCACTCTCCACCTCAAGACCATTCTGTATGGCCTGTTCCACAAGCGGTACGAGGTAGTCGCCATCAGAGGCTTCGCCCGAGGTCACAGAGGCAGCGACAACGATGCTTTCAGGAGTCATTCCTATATGAGCCTTGTAACCGAAGAATGACTTTCCCGGGCCTTTGCTTCCGAACTTGGCTCCTTTGTCTTTGGATATATGCGACAGATGCTCCATGTCTTCAAGCCCTTCCTTGAGTAGGCTTACCTTGTTTGCCACCGCCGGAACCTGGGCAATGCCGTTACCCTCGAGAGAATCAATGAGTGCTTGGCAATACTCTTTCATAACTTCAATATCTGAATCCTTGCCACACGCAGGAAGGTCTTCCTTATGGAAGTTTTCTCCCCAAAACGGCTCACAAGCCTTAAGTATCTGCCCAACCATTTTACGCAGGTAGTCAATAGGGTTATAGGCTATGGATTTTGCCAACTCATGAGTGGCATCCACAATTATATCGCTCTTGCGTTTGATGATTCCTTTTGCAATGGCCATCGCGACACTCTTGGATATCAGCAGGCTCAGCAGGTCTACATCCTGCAGGCGCTGCCTGCGAAACTTGGAGAGCAATGAAGGATCTATTACGTCATCTTCAGGATTGAGCCCCAGAAAGAACTTGTATGACATGTCTGTATACGCACGCTTCACCAAATCCTCATCGGAGGCTGGATGCATGGCCTTTAACATCAGGTACTTGAACATGCGGACAGGATCCTCTGCAGAGCGCCCCATGCCTACAGAATACTTGTCTTGCAGTTCCTTGCGAACGAAGGAGAAGTCTATCTCCTCATTCATGCGACGGAATATGTGGTCACGCGGAATGAGTATGTCATAGATGCGCGCATATTCGCTCAATCGGGTTTGCTGATAATCTCCTAGCATAGCTGAAATTTTCCGCCAAGATACTAAAAATCAGCGAGATACACAAACATTTAGAGTTAATAATGTATAATAATTTGATTTTTCTCACTAACCCAGTCAACGGAGCTCAACTGTTAATGCAGTTAACATTATGGACTTTTTCAGTGAACTCGATAAGGGGCGGCTATAATGCGGGGATAAAAAACACTTAATTGTTTTGTATTGTCCTCGCTTATTCGTACCTTTGCATCATGAAACAGTTGTTGAGCATATTCGTACTGCTGGTGGCACTGTGCTGCTGCACCACCGAGGCCGACCGCAACCGCATGCGCGCCGGGCTCGACAGCA
>JBGUQW010000236.1:0-7145 GCA_045131435.1 Prevotella sp. | reverse complement strand
GTAACTACTCAGCACCCTATAGTGCATGAGTAGTTACTAAGCGAAGTAAGCGAGTTAATAAAATATAAACTTCTTTGTGTGCCGATTTCAAACAAAAGCAAAAAGCTTTTCTGTAAGGTCGTTGAGTGGGTAGTCAGTTTATGACACTCACCACAAGGCCGTATGAGGTCGTCAGTTTCATTGGCTTATCCGTAGAGTCAATCATGTCCATCAAACAAGAGAACGTGCACGAGTGAGGATTTTGCATTTTTGTTCATCACGAAATTGCTGTTAAGGAATGTAAACCTGCATTTTGCCATTTCGTGAAAGATGTATATATTTGCCGATGAAATGGCAAAACAGTTCACCGACACTGACGAAGTCCTGCGCATGATAAACCTGCGTCTGCGCAAACTTGAGAAGTCCGACTCCGAGAAGACCGAGGAGATTGGGCGGCTCAACCGCATCATCGGACAGAAAGACAAGGAAATACACAGCCTGAAGATGGATCTTGCTTCAACCAGATCTGAGCTTGCCGATGCCAAAGCCCATATTGAGGAAATGGAAGAAAACGCAGGTGAGCACCAATCGTCCGATGACGATGAGGATAATTCTTCCGGCACTTCAGGAAAACCAGAAAAGAACAGTAGCAACAGCAGCGTCCCGCCATCTCAGGAAAGTATTGCGGCACGTGAGTTGCGAAGGACGAAGTCTCTGCGCAAACCCAGCGGGAAGCCGAGTGGCGGTCAACCCGGTCACAAGGGAAGCACCCTGAAGTCGGTCGCTACACCAGACAGGATAATAGAGCATAAGCCACACTACTGCAAGTGCTGCGGCCGTCCGCTGAGCGTTGGGTTTAGGAAGATTCGCACGACACAAGTCATAGACATCAAGTTTATCGTCGAGACCAGTGAGCACCAGTATTACGAGAAGGTCTGCCAGTGCGGCTGTGTGAACAACTGCGATGCACCAAACTGCCGCATCAAGTACGGCGACAACATCCGTGCACTCGTAACCTATCTCAATGTCGTGCAGTGCATCCCTTTCAAGCGGATTGCCGAACTCATTTCAGACCTGTGCGGTCAGAAGATAAGCGAGGGAACCGTGCAGAACATACTCAAGGAAAACAGCACCAAGGCCGATGCGGCATACGAAGAAATACGCAAGCGGATTGAGTGTGCCCCAGTAGTAGGAGCCGACGAGACCGGCGCCGCTGTCGGGAAAGAGTTGCACTGGAACTGGATATTCCAGAACGACCTGCTTACCTATGTGTATCAGATGAAGTCGAGAGGCCAGCAGGCCATAGACTCCAAGTTCCCTAACGGTCTGCCCAACTCTACGCTTGTGACGGACAGGCACAGGAGCTATTTCAATATGAACGTCAAGGATCATCAGGTCTGCTTGGCCCACCTGCTTAGGAATGCCGAATACCTGAACGAGCTGGACACGAAACAGGACTGGTCGCGAAGGTTTATCCATCTGATAGCTCATGCCATCGATCTCAGACGGGCGGGCGACATCACAAAAAGGAAGATAAAGGTACTGAAGACCAAAATGAAGAAACTCTTGGGTGAGAGCCTTACGCATCTTGACGAAGAGTTTGAGAGTTTCAAGAAAGGTATCCTCAAAGTAAAGGACTATCTGTTTACCTTCCTCACAGACCTTCACGTACCCTATGAGAATAATGCAAGTGAACGAGGGGTAAGGAAGATAAAGGTAAAACAGAAAGTCAGCGGTTGTTTCCGTACGGATGGCGGCGCTAACGACTTTGCAAAGATACACTCCATAGCGGAGACTGCCATGAAGAATGGCAACTCTAAATTCAATGCGATTCTTGCTGTCGTACAACAGTAAGACAACTACTCATGACACGGGTGCTGAGTAGTTACATAGCGTTCGCTAAGAGTTAATTATGCTTAATTGTTGTACCTTTTCCTTGCATTTATGCAGATATATTTGTTGTTTTGCATTTCATAAAATATGAAACGTAAAATATGAAATTAGAAAACCCTTTCCCTGAGTATGGTTACTTTGGTCCGGAATACTTCTGCGACAGGGAGCAGGAGACGGAAGAACTAATTGATGCGCTGGTCAATGGCAGCAATGTGACGCTAATGGCTCCTCGGCGCATAGGTAAGACAGGGCTGATAAGCCATGCCTTTGAACGGATGAAGGCGAGGGACAAAAACCTGCGCTGCTTCTATGTGGACATTTTCTCGACAAAGACCTTCAACCAGATGGTACAGTTCATAGCCAATGCCATCATCGGGAAACTCGACTCCCCCTCGCAGTCGGTCATGAGGAAACTCAACGGTTTTGTGTCTGCCCTACGACCAACGATGAGTCAGGATCCGATTACGGACATGCCTACTTTCAGTGTGTCTGTAACTTCCGAAAGGGCCCGCGATACACTCCAGCTGGTGTTCGAATAGATGAAAGAGTCGGGACGGCAATGCTATCTGGCTATCGATGAGTTCCAACAGGTAAGCCGCTATACCGAGATTGGTGCCGATGCATTTATACGCTCTATCATTCAGTTTATTCCCAACGTACATATCATCTTTTCAGGTAGTCAGCAACAACTATTGGCAGACATGTTCATGTCACCAGAACATCCGTTCTTCAACAGTTCACAAATTGTGACAATAGGCACCATCGATGCCAATGCCTATTGGGCATTTGCCAATAGTTTTTTCGCCCGGCAGAAGAGAGAAATGTCTGAGGAGACATTCATTTATTTATACGATATGGTTGACGGTCAGACGTGGTATGTACAAAAAATCCTCAACCGTCTTTACCGCACTCCAAAGGGTAAGCTTGACCAAGAAGATGTATTCAGGGCAACCGACAAGATTCTGCATGAACAAGAAATCAACTACCAGTCCAACTACAATCTGTTGACTGACAACCAAGCGCTGTTGCTGACCGCCATCGCCTGTGAGGGCAAGGTCAACGCCCCTACAGCGCTCGATTTCATCCTCCGTCACCAACTCCCTGCCCCCAGTAGCATCAAAATGGCACTGAAGTCGCTACAGGACAAAGAGTTCCTGTTCTACGATGCCAAACAAGGCTATATGGTTTACGACAGGTTCTTTGGTATGTGGCTAAAGAGGCTGGCTGGTCTGTAGGCCGGTCCATGCTGAAGTTTATATTGGAGTGCAACACTTTTGCCCAAGAATAGAAAGCACCCCGATGACCGCCTTTCGGTCTTGTCGGGGCCTTTTTTGTGGAACTTTCTGTCGCTCGGCTCTGCCGCTTGCCAGCAGGTACATCAAATGCGTTTAATTTCCGCATCGACAACGAAGATGTCACCATCGGGGTCAACGAGGACATTGCGTGGAATCAAGTCCCAGACAATAAAGACACCATTGGAATAGCGGCCAACAGCATCCTCACGATTGAAACCAAGGGCTGCCATATAAGTGTCAATGGATACTTGCGGCGTGGGGTTGGCATTCTTTACGAGGTCTTGTTTCAGAATGGGCATTAAAAGATTATTGACCTTATAGATTATGTCATTTGAAACGTATGTATCATTCTCGTTCCCGCTCGGTCCTGGTGTCCCCAAATCGAACACGGAATCTATCGGTATCCACAGACCGTGTTCCTTGGCAAACGATTCAGTAATGCGCTGCTCGATTTCAAAAGGGTTTACATGTGTTTGGCCATCTCCAGATTGCGCTTCATATAGTTGGCAGCGTCGACTGAGCTCATCGGCGATTGCTTTGACTCGGCTATTTTCCGCATCTTGCGCTCCGTCACTTCCTTGTGAAACTGATTGAAGAATGTCATAGTCCATAACAATTAAATGATTCTGGGGCAAAGATACAAAGAAAAACTGAAAAAACAAAGAATTCGCATAAGGCACAACCATCAGTTTCCGCTATTATACAGAGAAGGGTCTCTGGTTCAGCATTGCCCACGATTCTTACCTCTCCGCCAATGCTAAGAAATACAAACTGATAGCAACCGATAGTATCACACTCGGCGAGAATATCACACCCCAAACTAAAGCATACTCAGTCAGAGTAAAATATGGACTCGACATCAACTATTGCGACTTCACGCTGACCTTCGAACCCTTCGAGTCTGTGCCCGAGTCCTTCGACTTCAAGGCGGGCGACGGCGAGGAAGCATTCGTTATCCGCAATATTTCTGTAGAATAAAGCATTATGAACAAACGAACAATAATTACGATGATGCTCGCCCTCGTCGCAATGGCAGGGCTGGCCCAGGAGATTAAAATGAACGAGACAGCAATCAGTGACTATATCCCGCTGTTCAATGCCAAGGGCTATCAGGCATATAGTTTCGATGTCAGTGCGATAAAAGACCTATGGTCGCTTGCCTTAGCACGAACTTCGCAGCTTTTCGATGGCTGATATTGAAATAATTGTCTAAAGATTTGGAAGTTAAAGGAAAAATATCTATCTTTGCATCGACTACGAAAAAATGCGTAACGAAAAAATGCGTAATATGGAGAATCCCTTTAAATTCGGCACTATCGTAGAGGAAAACTACTTCACAGACAGAGTGGAGGAGGTCGCTTATATTGAGCAGTTCATGAAAAGTGCCAACCACCTGGTCTTGATCAGTCCGCGTCGTTTTGGTAAGAGTAGCGTGGTAGCTAAAGCCATGAAACAAATCGACCGTAAACACATCACAGTGAATTTGCAACAAGCCACGTCTGTATCCGACCTATCAGCCAAACTGTTGAAAGAGTTCTTTAAGGTGCATCCCATGGAGCGAGTTCGGCATCTGATAACCCACTTTCGTGTGATACCAATGGTATCGACCAACCCTTTGACAGGTTCTATTGACGTATCGTTTCAGCCTGGTGTGGATGGTGTGATGCTCATTGAAGACGTGCTGACTTTGATAGAGAAAGCACACTCGGAACAGGACCGGATGATTGTGATACTTGATGAGTTTCAGGAAATCCGCGACCTGGCACCTAATCTAGACAAACATTTGCGCTCCATCATGCAGAAGCAGAGGAACATCAACTATATCTTGCTCGGAAGCCAGGAGAGTATGATGACGGATATCTTTGAGAATAAGAAATCACCCTTTTATCATTTTGGTGAACTGATGCGTCTGGCCAAACTGCCTCGTGATGATTTCCATCGATATTTGTCGGATCGCTTGGCTGGATGTTATGCGGAGAATCATGCAGAATTGGCAGATAGGATTCTTGACTATACGAGTTGCCATCCCTATTATACTCAGCAGTTGGCCGCTAATGTGTGGCAGATTGGCGTCCTCCAGCCTGCTACAACAGACCCTTTGCAAAAGGCAATTGACCATATTGTGACGACTCATGGCTTGGACTATGAGCGTCTGTGGATGAACTTCAATCGCACAAACAAATGGATTCTACAGCGTTTAGTATCAAAGAAGCCCTTGCAGTCTGGTGAATATCGTACAAGTACCATTTACAGTGCATTGAAGCGCCTGCAAAAGGATGGCTACGTCATCTACACTGACCATTATGAGTTAGAAGACCCGTTCTTCAAAGAGTGGATTTTGGACAATAATAATTAGTTTGAGTAGCGGCGTTGTCGGTAATGGAACAGAAATTCGGGAAAAACAGTATTCTTTGCAAGCAAAGCGGCAAAGCCGAGCGCCTTTGCATCACCCCTAACTATCTGAGCACGATTCGCAAGTCAATCACGTTCGAAAGCAAGAAATAGGGCAAAACTCTTTAACTAGTTTAAGACCTGCGCCCTCGGCGGCCGCTTCTCGGATATTGCCGAGGGCTTTTTCGTGGGACTTTTTGTCGCTCGGCTCTGCCGCTTGCCATAGCAAGAACTTCGCAGCACAAAACATATAAAAAACAAAAGAATAATGAAAAAGGAAGCCATCATTACCGCACTGCTCGCCCTCGTCGCAGTGGTGGGGCAGGCACAAACGCCTAAAGATAGTTGCTCTATTCCAATGGATTCACTTTGTCAAGAAAGAATAGCCAAGTCCGATACAATAAACCGTCCTTTGGACAAACTGTTTCTTTTAAAGGAAAATGTCACGAATAAGGAGGAAAGCAAGAATAGCTTGCCAAAGATAGCCTTCCCGAAGAAAGATATTTACAGAGAGAAATTCATGAATCTTCAATTGATAAACATTATAGGTAGTCATTTGTCCCGATGAAAAAGCTGTGCTGAACATTCCTTTGGAGAATCGCATTTATGATGCTTGCTGCATTCTCTCTCGCCTCTTGCAGTAGCGATGATAAAGATAGTAGAGACCATTGGCAGTCTTTCACTTCCCTGTGTTTATTCTGGTGTTCAGATTCGGGGAAGGGCTGCTATCATCAGGCTCATAGTCTCCATTATTGTTAAATTGAATTAAGGAAGTACGAAAAATCATACTTTTGGTTTGCTTAATCAGGTTTTCATCATATCTTTGCACCAAAAGTACGATAAATCATACGCCGATGGATATAGGAACAGTGATTAAGGAGCGCAGGGCATTGCTGGGAATCTCGCAGCAAGACCTCTCGGATTACTCTGGAGTAGGCATCTCTACAGTCAAGGACTTGGAGCGAGGCGTGGGAAATCCGTCGCTGCAGACACTACAGAAGATACTGGATGTGGTGGGTATGGAAATGGTATTGCAGGTTAAACAGACCGTTAAATAGTATAGAGCATGAGAAAAGTGAATGTGTATTACGGTGATGTCTATGCCGGGCAACTCGTCGAGTTGTCAAGGGGCAGCTATGAGTTCACCTACGATGATGCTTTTCGTGCCGACGGCAGCACCCCTCCTGTGTCTGTCAACTTGCCCAAGAGCCAGAAGGTATATCGTTCGGAGCGCATCTTCCCTGTGTTCACCAATATGTTGCCTGAGGGAGCCAACCGCAGGGCATTGTGCAGAGCAAGTAAGGTGGACGAAAATGATTTTTTCGGTATGCTGGAGATGATTTGCGGCATGGATGCCATCGGGAAGTTTGTACTTAGAAGACCGGAAGAATGAAGACGATAGAAGTTTGCCCATCGACATTGCGGCCAGGTTTTTCTGCCTATTCGCCCCAAGCCATCAAGGAACTATTTGACGGTGTGGTGGTTTCGCCCTTTATTGACATCGATTTCGAGAACGAGCGCGACCAGCAGCAGGCGATGGAGAACATGAACAACATGTCAATCTCCGGTGCTCAGGAGAAATTCTCC
>JBGUQW010000235.1:0-5032 GCA_045131435.1 Prevotella sp. | reverse complement strand
GTAGTCAACCTGCAGAGGCATGAAATCGGTTCCGGGAACTGCATCTTTTGCGGCACAAACAGTAGCCAGCAGTACAGTGTTGTTCATCTTCAGCATCACACTGCCATCGGCCTGCTTTGCCACTTTCCCGGTCTCAATTGTGATGGTTCTTCCATCGGGCAATTGAATGGTTTTTGTAATTACGTTCATCTTAAAATTAAAACATCTAAATATAAAAAACGCGCACCTTTGCGCAAAATCGGACGCAAAGGTACACATTATTAAATAAAATAACAAATAAACGCGTAAAGAATTATTGTTTTTTAGGAATTAAAAAAGACGGCTAATGATGCTAAATGATGTCAATTTGGAGACCATTTTGTCAAAAAGCATCGAAAAACATCACTTTTTGGTGCAAATATTTGGTAAAATGAAAGTAAATGTCTATATTTGTCGCCGAAACAGATTGAAACAATGGCAAAGTTAGCCCAGTTAGTCGTATGGCTGCTTATTCTGATACCCACCAGTGGGAAGGCACAAACAGACAGCAAGCCGAGCCCCGTGGCCCTAAAAACCAACCTGCTCTACGACGTGCTTCTGGTGCCAAACATCGGCATAGAGGTGTCGCTGGGCAAACAGTGGACAGTGGCTGCAGAGGGTATGATGGCGTGGTGGTCGAAGGATAGCAGTCATCGTTTCTGGCAGACCTATGGGGGCTATCTCACGGTGAGGCGTTATTTTAACCCCCAACACCCAACATCCAACACCCCTCACCATTCACCATTTACCGGACACCATATTGGAGCCTACGGGCTGGCCCTTACCTACGATGTGGAGTGGGGCGGAAAGGGCTATCAAGCCTCAAAGTTCGGCTTCGGCGGAGGCATAGAATACGGCTATTCATGGGCCGTTGGACGCAGACTGAACCTCGACTTCTCCTTAGGCATTGGCTATCAGGGGGGCGAGTACAAAGAATATGAGCCGCAGGGCGACCGATATGTGTGGCAGGCAACACGCCAGCGCCACTGGTTCGGCCCCACCAAGGCAGAGGTGTCGTTGGTATGGCTATTGGGTGGCAGTGGCCACAGCAAGAAAGGGGGTGACCAGTGAGACATCGTCACCTCACCCGATTGACATTATGTTACATGTTGCTCATCCTGCTCAGCAGTTGCCAGTATAAGGAGCTGTACTACGAGCAAGATGACTGGGCGGACCTCTTCGTGCGCTTCGACTGGCAAGATGCACCGGACATGGACCCTGGGGGCATGACGGTACTCTTCTATCGGGAAGGCACTGGCGACCCTGAGCGTTACGACTTCACTGGCCGCGAGGGCGGAAAAGCCCGCCTGCAGTCAGGAATGTGGCAGACCGTAGCCTACAACTACGACACGGAGACCATCCTGTATCAGGGCATGGAGTCAGCAGCCTCGCTGGAGGCCTATACGCGACAGTCATCCATCGCAGAGGGTACGCAGCTACCTACCCGCGATATGCCGCGAGCCCAGAATACAGAGGATGAGCCGGTGATCCTGGAACCAGACCCCCTGTGTGGAGCTGTCAGCAGCATTTTCCCAGTGGAGATGAATAGGTCTCAGAGCATCACCACCTGTCCGCAGGTGCGAACCCAGGAGGTGGTTGTCACCATCCACGATGTGCCTAACCTGCAGTATTGTACGGCTTTTGGTGGTGCATTGTCAGGTCTGGCACCCTCCGTACTCGTCGCGTCGGGCATCCTGGGAGAAGGTCGCGTCACAGAGGCCTTTGCGGGTCGCGCTGTCGACGCCACCACGCTGGAGTTCAAGGTGCGTATCTTCGGCCACTGTCCGGAGGGAGCTCATGGTGATTACAATTCCCACATGCTCACCGTCTATGTTATACTGGCAGATGGCTCGAAATGGTATTATACTGCCGATGTCAGTGGTCAGATGCATCGCAACGGACAGGGCACGGGTGACGACACCGTACAGATAGAACTCGACGAGTTGCCGATTCCCAAGCCCATCGTCAACGGCTCTGGCTTCCAGCCCACCATCGATGGCTGGCAAGGCATCGAGATCGAAGTGGACATGTAAAATACAGTTAAGAGTTATATAAAACTGAGAACGAAAAAAGAAAGTACTAACTAATAAAAAGAAGATTATGAAAAAGATTTTATTCTTTGCAGCGATAGCAGCCATCTCGCTCGCTTCCTGCAGTAATGATGAGACCATTGCGAGCCAAGCGACCAGTGAGTCTAATACCATCAGCTTTAGACCGCTGATGAATAACGTGACGCGTGCGGCAGATATTGATGCTGGAAGTGGAACTTATGGCTTGCAGACATTGGGTTTCACTGTTTTCGCAAATGTTGGTTCTTCGGAAACCAATTATTTCCCTGAGACAGCATTTACCTATAGTTCAGGTGCTTATACATCTTCCACAAAATACTACTGGCCCTCCGAAGGAACACTTGATTTCTTTGCATACCAATATAGTGAGAGTGGAAATAATACCGTGTCACATACAGCATTGACAAAGGCATTTACGGTTACCCCTAGTGCAACTGCAGCCAACCAAACCGATTTGGTGGTAGCTTGCATAAAAGGTCAGACTAAAGCTGCTAATGGTGCTGGTGTGACTCTTAACTTCCGTCATGCCGAGTCGAAGGTTACGATTAAGCTTAAGAATACATCAACTACTACTACCATCACTGTTGGAGATGTGGTTTTAGGCAATGTGTATACTACTGGTACATACACATTTACCGGTTCAACAGACAATGCGGCAACCCCGACAACGACCGATAATACGGTAGGTAACAATAATAGCACATATCTAAAGTATAGCGATTGGACAGGTCAGGCGACTTCTGGAAGCTATACGCAAGCTGCTGCTACTACTTCTTACACTTCTGCTACTGCTGCTACTGCATTGACCAACTCAATGATTCTGATTCCGCAGACACTGACAAATGCAGCAACCTATGCCTCAGGAGATGCTGGTGCAGCATTTAACGGTGCTTACATTACTGTGGCTTTAAAGATACAAAACACAGCTAATAGTGCGTATGTTGTTGGCAGTGCAGAGAGCTCTGTCGTAGCACTATGGCCCCTTCCTGCTACACAATGGTTACCTGGTTATCATTATACTTACACTGTTGATCTCGCAGGTGGCGGTTATTTCCCCACCAACCAAGCAGACACCGATTCTGCTCTTGACCCAATCCTTGATAATTCTGAAATCAAGTTTGTGACAGTAACAGTAGACAGTTGGGCAGATGGTGGCGATATTGCTGTCCCATCAGCACCTTGATTCAAGGTCATAGAGTTATAAAAATTATAATAGAGGCTGTACATGTTACAGCCTCTTTATTTTTTTCAGTCCTCACGTCGCGCCTCTGGGATGCGTAGTGGTTTTTGTCTGTTTGTGCATGCACACTTATATATATTTATTAATATATAAGTGCATGAACGAACGGACGAAAATCGCACCCCAACAAACAGCCGGTTCATCCGAAGGCACTTCCTGCCTCGTCTGCTCCCAGCTCCTGGCCCGTCTGCTCCGTGCGGACGCCCCGGGAAGTGCCTTCGGACGAGCCGGGATGTGCCTTCGGACGAGCCGTCGCTTTTTTCTCTCCAAATTATTTGTCTGAGTGGAATAAAAAGCTTATCTTTGCAGGGTATGGAGAAAAAAGAAACGATACCATCCTATAAACGTCGGCTGAATGATTGGGACTATAGCCAGCCTCGAATCTATATGCTGACGTTGGCAACGGAGGGGCGCCTGCCCCTCTTGGGAACATTGGTGGGTGATGTCACCCTGCCAACGACAGCCCCCAACGGTCCGCGGCTCCTTCCGTCGGAACTGGGTGCGGCTGTGTTGCAGGAGGTCGATGGGATCCCCCGCTACTATCCCCAAATAACCATCATTACCCGCCAGCTGATGCCTGACCATCTGCACATTCTGCTTTATGTGAAGCGTCCGTTGCCCGTCCATTTGGGACAGGTGGTGTCCGGTTTTAAGGCTGGTTGCAACAAGAAATGGCGGCTCATGCAGGAGAAAGGCCGGTGGCAGGGAACCCAAGGGCAGAAAGGCCGGTGGCAGGGAACCCAAGGGCAGAAAGGCCAGTGGCAGAAAGCCAGAGGGCAGGGAACCCAGTGGCAAAACCACTGGGCACCGGACGAGGTGTCGGGCAGTTCTGCTGCCGGTGGTTCGGTGTCGGGCAGTTCTGCTGCCCGAGGGAAAGGCCTCCTCTGGGAGCAAGGCTACCACGACCGCGTCCTTTCTGGCGAGGGCCAGTTGCAGCGGCTTGTCGACTATATCCGCGAAAACCCGCGGCGCAGCCTTGTCAGGCGGCAGCATGCCGACTGGTTCCGTCCTTTTACCATCACTGCGGCTGGCACCACCCTCTATGCTTTTGGAAATCTTGAACTGCTTCATGCCCCTAAACGGCAGGCAGTGCGTATCTCCACTCGTATCACAGAGGGAGAGCGCAACCGTCAACAGCACGACCTGCTTTCTGCCGCCCGTCAGGGTACCGTCCTCATTTCCCCTTTCATCAGTACTGGTGAGCGTTTTGTGGAGGAAACATCTCTGCGGGAACACCTGCCCATAGTCAAACTGCTGCCCAATGGCTTTTCACCTTACTATAAGCCTCAGGGCCATTATTTTGATGCCTGTAGTGAGGGACGTCTGCTGCTTTTAACCCCTTACCCCTATTCCACTCAGAAAGTCGTCTTAACCCGTGCTATCTGCAACTATCTCAATGTGCTGGCTTCGAGATTGGACAACCAGTGAGCTTGCTGCCTGTCTCCTGTGAGTCCTTCTGCACGAGGCAAAAAGTGACTATGGGGCAGTTTTTTTTCTTTGAAAAATTTGGATTTGCCTTAAAAATTTTGTATCTTTGCAGTATGATTAACAGATGCTGTATGTTAAGGCTTATAATTGACATAGTGGAAGGATGCAAAAAAACGGTGACATATGACATTAGTGACAGTAGTTTTCTAAAACCCCTCGCGTACCGCGCGCGCATACGCGGTACGCGTAGAGTTTATGATTTTTAGTGTCACTAGTG
>JBGUQW010000234.1:0-1561 GCA_045131435.1 Prevotella sp. | reverse complement strand
AACAGCTGCGTAGTTCTTGTCAACAACGTCCTGACCCTTCTTGCCGTAAGACTTAACGATGAACTTCTTCATCTGCTCAACAGCGAGGTCAACAGGGATAACCTCTGTGATGCGGAAGAATGCAGACTGGAGGATAGTGTTGGTACGGTTACCAAGACCAATCTCCTGTGCAATCTTTGTAGCGTTGATGTAGTAAACCTTGATGTTCTTCTCTGCGAATACGCGCTTTACCTTGTTAGGGATGAAGTTTACGAGTTCCTCGCCTTCGAAGATTGTGTTGAGAAGGAATGAACCGTTCTCACGGATACCACGTGTTACGTCGTACATGTGCAGGTAAGCCTGAACGTGGCAAGCAACGAAGTTAGGTGTGGTAATCTGATATGTAGAGCGGATAGGCTCGTCACCGAAACGGAGGTGTGAGCAGGTGAAACCGCCTGACTTCTTAGAGTCGTAAGAGAAGTAAGCCTGACAGTGCTTGTCGGTATTGTCACCGATGATCTTTACTGAGTTCTTGTTAGCACCTACGGTACCGTCTGCACCAAGACCGAAGAACTTACACTCCTGGATTGACTTGCCACCGAGAGCCATCTCCTCTACAACTGGGAGAGAAAGGTTTGTAACATCGTCAACGATACCAACTGTGAAGTGGTTCTTTGGCTGTGGAAGCTCGAGGTTGTTGAATACAGAGATGATCTTGGCTGGAGTTACCTCAGCAGAACCGAGACCGTAGCGACCGCCAACGATTAATGGACGGTTCTCTACATCGTAGAATGCAGACTTAACATCGAGGTAAAGTGGCTCACCCTCTGCACCTGGCTCCTTGGTACGGTCAAGTACGGCAACCTTCTTAACTGACTTAGGAACAGCAGCGAGGAGGTACTTAACAGAGAATGGTCGATAGAGGTGTACGTTAACCATACCAACCTTCTTGCCCTGAGAGATGAGGTAGTCGATAGCCTCCTTAGCTGCCTCACAAGCAGAACCCATGAGGATGATGATGTTCTCAGCGTCCTTAGCACCATAGTAGTTGAAGCAGTGGTAGTCACGACCAGTGATCTCGGTCATCTTCTGGCAGTACTTCTCTACTACGTCAGGGATATTCTCATAATATGTGTTGCTAGCCTCACGGTGTGTGAAGAACTCGTTAGGGTTCTCGGCAGTACCACGTGTTACAGGGCGCTCTGGAGAGAGTGCACGATTACGGAACTCCTCGACATACTCCATAGGAGTGATAGCCTTGATGTCCTCCATGTCCATAACCTCGATCTTGTGATACTCGTGAGATGTACGGAAACCATCAAAGAAGTTGATGAATGGAACCTTTGTCTCGAGAGTAGCGAGGTGAGGAACAGCTGTAAGGTCCATAACCTCCTGAACAGAACTTGAAGCAAACATAGCGAAGCCAGTCTGACGGCAAGCCATTACGTCCTGGTGGTCACCGAAGATACAGAGTGAGTGTGAAGCAAGTGTACGGGCAGAAACGTCGAATACACATGGGAGAAGCTCACCTGCGATCTTGTACATGTTAGGAATCATAAGGAGAAGACCCTGAGAAGCTGTG
>JBGUQW010000233.1:0-60783 GCA_045131435.1 Prevotella sp. | reverse complement strand
TGCTCTCGGGCACCAAGGTCGACAAGAACCTCGTCGCCACGCCGCTGGAGACCTTCCGCGCACCTGTGAATCCGGGAGATTAAGCGCTTTGTGCAAATGAGAAATGAGAAGTGAGAAATGAGAAATGGAAATGAAAAATGAGAAATGCCTAGCGCATCGTGTTCCCGAGATTCTACGCCAATGTCATTTTACATTACTCATTTAGGACGAAGTCCGTCATTACTCATTACTCACTTCTCATTACTCATTTAATTTTATTTTGAAGTTATGAAAAAGAAAATTATCGAGATTGCAGTGAAGATGATAGTAGCTGCCCTCACCGCATTCCTGACAGCACTGACGACCACGTCGTGTACAGGCTTCGGACCATTCGATTGGTGACATTAACCAATAACCATTAACCAATAACCATTAAAAAAAGCTTGGCTGCCCGGGAGGGTAGCCAAGTTTTTTTGAAGTCTACAAGTCTACATGTCTACAAGTCTACGTTTTGGTGCAAAAAATGGTAATGTAATTTTGCAAAAGACATATTTTTGCCGTGCACAAAAAACGGTGTAGAACAACAAATTACGTTAAAACGAGCATTTTTTCTGGAAAAGATGCTGTGATTTGCGCGAAATTTAGTAATTTTGCAGGCCGATTCGAAAATATAAAAAATTAAATAAATAAAAAGTAAAAAATTAAATGGCAGCAATTGGAAAAATCAGAAGCTGGGGACCAGTACTCGCTACGGTGATTGGTCTGGCCCTTTTTGCATTCATTGCCGAAGAGATGTTCCGCTCGTGCGAGGCTACTGGCAACGAGCGTCGTCAGCAAGTAGGCGAAGTGTTAGGTAAGAAAATCTCTGTTCAGGAATTCCAGGCACTCGTTGACGAGTACCAGGATGTCATGAAGATGTCGCAGAACCGCGACAACCTCTCTGAGGAGGAGCTGAACCAGGTGAAGGATCAGGTATGGCAGGAGTTCGTCAACAGCACCCTTCTCAACGACGAGTGCAGCAAGCTGGGTCTCACCGTTACTGACGAGGAGCTCCAGAACGTGCTGAAGACTGGTACGAACCAGATGCTGATGCAGACTCCGTTTGTGAATCAGGAGACTGGCAAGTTCGACGTGACTCAGCTCACGAAGTTCCTGGCCGATTACAAGAAGGTACAGCAGACTGCTGGTTCTGCAGAGGTTTCTGAGCAGTATCAGCGCATCTATAACTACTGGAAGTTTGTTGAGAAGCAGCTGCGTCAGAATCTGCTGACCCAGAAGTACCAGTCGCTGCTGGCTTCTTGTCTGCTGAGCAACCCCGTTTCTTCGAAGATGGCTTTCGACGGCAAGAACACCGAGACGACAATCCAGCTGGCTGCAGTGCCCTACAGCAGCATCAAGGATACTGACGTCCAGGTTGCTGACGCTGACCTGAAGGCCAAGTATAATGAGCAGAAGGAGATGTTCAAGCAGTTTGTGGAGAGCCGCGACATCAAGTATGTGGACTTCCAGGTGACTGCTTCTGCTGCAGACCGTACTGAGCTGATGAAGAGCATGAAGGATGCCCAGCAGCAGTTCGAGGCTGGCCAGGCCGTTGCCGAGGTGGTTCGCAAGGCTCAGTCGCAGCTTCCCTACAATGGTCTTGCTGTGTCTCGTAGCGCTCTGCCTACTGACATCGCCGCCAAGATCGACTCTATGGCCGTTGGTCAGGTTTCTGCACCTTTCGAGACAAAGTTTGATAATACGCTGAACGTGGTGAAGTACATTGCCAAGGTCCAGCTGCCTGACTCGGTGGAATACCGTCAGCTGCAGATTGGTGGCGAGACTGCCGAGGACGCTCACAAGCGCGCGGACAGCATTTATACAGCCCTGAAGGGTGGTGCTGACTTCGAGGCTATTGCCAAGAAGTATGGTCAGACTGGTGCCAAGCAGTGGCTGACCTCAAACATGTATGAGCGTGCACAGCTGGATGCTGACACCAAGACCTATCTGAACACGCTGACCACCATGGGTGCTGGCGAGCTGAAGAACCTTGAGCTGGCTCAGGGCAACTTCGTCATTCAGGTGACTGACCGTAAGAAGATGGTCGACAAGTATGACGTCGCCATTGTAAAGCACAGCATCGACTTCTCGAAGGATACCTATTCACAGGCTTACAACAAGTTCAGCCAGTATGTCAGCGAGAACAAGACGCTGGAGGGTCTGGAGCAGAATGCCGCCAAGTTCGGCTTCAAGGTCCAGGAGCGTAAGGATCTGTACAACTCAGAGCACACCGTAGCCGGACTGCGTGCTACCCGTGAGGCTATGAAGTGGATCTTCGATGCCAAGGCCGGTGACGTCTCTCCTCTCTATGAGTGTGGCAACAACGACCACCTGATGGTTGTTGCGCTGACCAAGGTTCATCCCGTAGGCTATCGTGACCTCGCTGACATGGAGGACGAGCTGAAGCAGGAGGTCATCCGCGACAAGAAGTTTGAGAAGGCTGCTGCCCAGCTGGCTGGTGTGAAGACCATCGCCGATGCCAAGGCCAAGGGTGCCGTTGTCGACAGCATCCGTCAGATCACCTTCGGTGCTCCTGTCTTCGTACAGTCTGCCGGTGCTTCTGAGCCCGCTCTGAGTGGTGCCGTAGCAGCTGCCAAGGAAGGTCAGTTCAGTGCTGCTCCCATCAAGGGTAATGGTGCTGCCTACCTGTTCCAGGTTGTCAGCAAGAAGGAGCGCGAGGGTGCTAAGTTTGATGCCGCCGAGCAGACGCAGCAGCTGAAGCAGCAGGCCATGCAGGCTGCCAGCCGTTTCATGAACGAGCTCTACCTGAAGGCTGACGTGAAGGATAACCGCTACCTCTTCTTCTAATTGGAGAGGTAGCCTTTAGATACAAAAAACCGGGAATTCCAAATGGAGTTCCCGATTTTTTTTGAGGTGCCTGGCGGATTCGAACCGCCGTAGACGGTTTTGCAGACCGTTGACTAAGCCACTCATCCAAGGCACCGAGCGGTAGGTGTTTCGACCGAAGGTCAGGACACCGTTCCTTATTTGCGGGTGCAAAATTAGCAATAATTTTTGGATTGACCAAACTTTTTGCAGTTTTTTTTCAATTCACAATCTGCACAGGGGTCTTTTCTGCGTATGGCACGTGCCACAGCCCATCCGGCATAGGCTATTGCAGCCCCTAATATGACGATTGTCGCTATGATTTGCATTATTTAGCAAGCTTAGTTTCTCAACTTGCGCAACAGCACCTTGTTGATGGCCTGGATGTGACGGCTGCCTTTCTCGATGTCGCCCACAATGTCCTCGCGTACATTATTTATATTATTAAAGAAGTCGCTGAAGGCATTGAGCACCTGGTTGGGCTGCGCCTTGTCCTCCATAGCCTCGGGATTGGCAACGATGTGGATGCCCATGGGCTCCATGTGTACATCGATGTCGCTGTCAGTCATCAGGGGGTCGCCGTCATAGTGGATGGCACCGGGAGTCTTGCGGTGGATGGTCAGCTGGCGGGTGCGGAACGTCTTGATTTTCGAGTTGTTGCCCAGCGTCTTCATGAACAGGTCGGCAGCAATCTGTGGAGCCTCCAGGGCATCGAAGGGTTCCATGATGATGACATCCATCAGTCCGTCCTTCATGGTGGCGCCAGGGGCGATATAGGCGTTGTTGCCATACTGCGACGCATTGGCACAGGCAATGAGGAATGCCTTGTAGCGCTGCTTGCCCTCGCCCTCGACGACAATCTCGTAGGTCTCTGGCTTGTACTTCAGCCCCTCTTTCAGCACGTTTTCGACGTAGGTAATGGGTCCGCGCTTGCCCGACTCTGCAAACTTCAGCGAGATGAAGGCGTCGAAGCCCATGCCACACGTGCAGAAGAAAGGCAGGCCGTTGATGACGCCATAGTCGAAGGTCTCTATCTGGCAGCTATTGATGATGCCCAGGGCCTTGCGAATGTCGAGGGGTATGCACAGGTGACGTGCCAGGCCGTTGCCAGAGCCACAGGGGATGATACCCAGGGCCGTCCCGGTATGGACCAGGGAACGAGCCACCTCGTTCACCGTACCATCGCCCCCGACAGCTACCACCACATCGACGCCACGAGCCACACACTGGCGTGTCAGCTCTGCAGCATGGCCGCTATACTCGGTGAACAGCACCTCGCAGTCGAAGCGGTCGTGGTCGAGCATCTCGTCAATCAGTGCTGGCAGGTGATCCTTGCGCTGCGTACCCGAAATGGGGTTGACGATGAACGTGATTTGTCGTTTGTTGTCCATAAACCGATGCAAAAATACGAATAATTGTTGAAAAAAGAGGGTAGAATTGTAATATTTTTGCATGAAATGTAGATTTCTCTAAATTTTTTTGCACGAATTGATAAAAAATGTGTAACTTTGCAGTCTGAAACTAAATGTAGCCGAGGCTGCACCTATATTTTATGGGACAATTACAAGACAGATACAAGAATTATCGTGAGCCGCAGAAGTACATGGAGGCTGACGTTTATCCCTATTTCCGTACCATTGAGGGCAAACAGGGAACAGAGGTAGAGATGGGTGGTCACAAGGTACTGATGTTTGGCTCTAATGCCTATACAGGCCTGACAGGCGATCAGCGTATCATCAATGCAGCAAAGGCTGCACTGGACAAGTATGGCTCCGGATGTGCCGGAAGCCGTTTCCTGAATGGTACCCTCGACCTGCACGTACAGTTGGAGAAGGAGATTTCGGAGTATATCGGCAAGGACGACTGTCTGTGCTTCTCCACCGGATTCAGTGTCAACCAGGGTGTTTTGGCAATGGTAGTTGGCAAGGACGACTATATTATCTGCGACGATCGTGACCACGCAAGTATTGTGGACGGTCGCCGTCTTTCGTTTGCGCGCCAGCTGCACTACAAGCACAACGACATGGAAGACCTGGAGCGCGTGCTGCAGAAACTGCCCTACGACGCTGTGAAGCTCATTGTCGTCGACGGTGTGTTCTCTATGGAGGGCGACTTGGCCAAGCTGCCCGAGATTGTTGAGCTGAAGCATAAGTACAACTGCTCCATCATGGTCGACGAGGCCCACGGCATCGGTGTCTTCGGACGTCAGGGTAGGGGAGTCTGCGACCACTTCGGACTGACTGACGAGGTAGACCTTATCATGGGTACGTTCTCGAAGTCGCTGGCATCCATCGGTGGTTTCATTGCCTCCGACAGCGATACCATCAACTTCTTGCGCCACACCTGTCGCACCTACATCTTCTCGGCATCCAACACCCCTGCAGCCACTGCAGCAGCCATGGAGGCACTGCACATCCTGCAGCAGGAACCTGAGCGCATCGAGGCCCTGTGGAATGTCACCAACTATGCCCTGAAGCGTTTCCGCGAGGAAGGCTTCGAGATTGGTGAGACCGAGAGTCCCATCATTCCGCTGTATGTCCGCGACGTGGAGAAGACGTTCCTCGTGACAGCCCTCGCCTTTAAGGCCGGTGTCTTCATCAACCCCGTCATTCCGCCTGCCTGTGCTCCTCAGGACACGCTGGTACGCTATGCCCTCATGGCTACGCACACCAACGAACAGGTAGACCGTTCTGTCGTGGCACTGAAGAAGATCTTCGTCGAGCAGGGAATCATAAAATAATTGCTGAAAAATTTGCAGAGGTCGCAGAAAATGCGTACCTTTGCACCCGCTTTTCGAGGCAACGAGGTGTAGCGCAGTTGGTAGCGTTCCTGGTTTGGGACCAGGCTGTCGCAGGTTCGAGTCCTGTCACCTCGACTTTGACAACATGCAGAAACCGCTAATTCTTACTGAGTTAGCGGTTTTTTCGGACAGAACGATATGGTGATGTATAAGGTGTCTACAATATATTAAATTTCAACTCTATAACGAAGCATATATGATACAGTCAATGACGGGTTATGGCAAGACGGTCGTAGCCTATAAAGGAAAGAAAATCAATGTTGAAGTCAAGTCGCTGAACTCCAAGCAGCTGGACCTGATGACACGTATCGCACCCCTCTATCGCGAGAAGGAGATGGAGGTGCGCCAGATGATTGCCGAGCGTCTGCAGCGTGGCAAGGTGGAGTTTGCATTGTGGATAGAGAAGGATGCAACAGCGGAGGCTGTGCCAGTGAACACGGCTCTGATGCAGAACTACTACCAGCAGCTGAGCGCCTTTGCCGAACAGAACCATCTGATGGAGGGTGCCGACTGGATGCAGACCCTGATCCGCATGCCTGACGTGCTGACGAAGACTGAGACGGAGGTGCTGGAAGATGATGAGTGGCAGGTGGTGCGCGAGGGTGTCTGTGAGGCCATTCAGCACTTGGTGGACTTCCGTACGCAGGAGGGTGCTGCCTTGGAGAAGAAGTTTGCTGAGAAGATAGACAACATCGAGCGCCTGATGCTGAGCATCGAACCCTATGAGAAGAGTCGTGTGGAGAAGATTCGCAGCCGCATCACGGATGGTCTGAAGCAGATTCCTGAGGCAGAGTACGACAAGAACCGCCTGGAACAGGAGCTGATTTACTATATTGAGAAGCTGGACATCAGCGAAGAGAAGCAGCGTCTGGCCAATCATTTGAAGTACTTCCGTGAGACGATGGCTGATGCTCCCGGACAGGGTAAGAAATTGGGCTTTATTGCTCAGGAAATGGGTCGTGAAATCAACACCACGGGCTCTAAGTCGAACCAGGCTGAGATGCAGAACATCGTCGTCATGATGAAGGACGAGCTGGAGCAGATCAAGGAACAAGTGCTGAACGCGCTATAAAGGCCTCCCCCGCCCCTCCGAAGGAGGGGAGTTGGCTGGCGCTAAGGGTTTAAATAATCAGAGAGTATTTAGAGTGGACTGGCGCACGTCAAATTATGAAAAAAGACGTATATTACGGATATGAAACGGCAGGAGTGAACTATGATATCCTTCGTAGATTCTCAAAAGACAACCGTCGGTATATGACTCCTGCTGAGTCTGCATTATGGGAAGTCTTGCGTGGCAAACAGTTCGGTTATAGATTTAGACGACAGCATCCCATTGGCGATTACATTCCAGATTTCGTCTGTTTACTCAAACGTCTTGTTATTGAAGTCGATGGTGGTTATCATTTTATAGGAGACCAACAGTTAAGTGATCAAGAGCGCACAGAATATCTGAATCAGCATGGATTTGAAGTGCTACGTTTTACAAATGACGAAATAATCGGCAATACAGATAATGTTATCAAAAAAATAAGAGAGGTTATGGACAAACGCCCAACAATAGTAACTAATAACAACGCGCCAGCCACGCCCCTCCTTCGGAGGGGTCGGGGGAGGCTTCTGATTTTCAGCGCACCGTCAGGAAGTGGCAAATCAACAATCGTACAATGGTTGATGAAAGAACATCCAGAGTTGAATCTATCTTTTTCTATTTCTTGTACTTCAAGACCGCCTCGTGGTACGGAGCAGAATGGGGTGGAGTATTTCTTCCTGACACCAGAGGAGTTTCGTGAAAAGATTGCTAATGATGAATTCATAGAATATGAAGAAGTGTATGAAAATCGTTTTTACGGAACGTTGAAGTCACAAGTTGAAAAACAACTTTGTGCTGGTCAAAATGTTATTTTTGATGTAGATGTTAAGGGTGGCGTCAATATCAAAAAGTTCTATGGTGAAGATGCTTTGAGTATATTTATCCAACCGCCTTCAATAGAAGAACTGCGCAAAAGATTGGAAGGACGAGCAACTGATAGTCAGGAAGCAATAGAAACAAGATTGTCTAAAGCGTCTTATGAACTGACTTTTGCCCCCCAGTTTGACAAAATAATAGTAAATGACGATTTGGACTTAGCAAAGCAGAATACATTGGAGGTTATTGAAAAATTCTTGGCCTCCCCCAACCCCTCCAAAGGAGAGGATGGCCTCGCGGACAGCATATAATAGTAACAAGGATGGAGTCTGGTAGTCACACAAACCCGGTAGGCACTCCCCTCCTTTGGAGGGGTCGGGGGAGGCTTGGAATCTTCGGCGGATCATTCAACCCTATCCATGTAGGTCATGTGGCCATTGCACAAGCGGCTTTGGCTCAATGTGCGTTGGACGAGGTATGGCTGATGGTGTCGCCCCAGAATCCACTGAAACAAGAGACTGACCTGCTGGAAGATACGCTACGCTTCCAGATGGCAGAAAAGGCATTAGAGGGTGTCGAGGGTGTGAAGGCCTGCGACTATGAGTTCCACCTGCCCAAGCCCAGCTATACCTGGAATACACTGCAACACCTGTCGGAGGACTATCCCGACTATACCTTTTTATTATTAATAGGTGGTGACAACTGGGCACACTTCGAGCGTTGGCGCCATTGGAAGGATATCCTGCGTCACTATGACGTGGTGGTGTATCCGCGCGATGAATATCCCGGCACGATTGATGTCCCCCTGCTTCCTGTGTCGAGTACGGACATCAGGGAACGGATCAGAAAAGGAGAAAGCATTAAAGGTATGGTGCCTGCGAAGATAGAGCCGTTGGTACGGAAGTATTACGAAGTGAGAACTGAGAAGTGAGAACTGAGACGGTTAATGGAACTTCTCCTGTCCTGTCAGGATGCGCAGACGACGTGCTATGGACTTTGTGATGAAGCGGACATTGCCATAGCGCAGGTTCAACCACAGCTCTTCCAAGGAACGTCCCACCTTCACCCACGGATATCCCCAGCCATTGGTCTTGTACATGCGTTTCCAATAGCCAGCCTCCTCGATAACATAACGCGGATGGCGTAGTGGGAAGTCAAGTTCGTAGCGCTTCATCGTAAAGAGCTGCTTCAGGCGACGCGGCATGGTCTTGAACTCAGAATAATGCGCCGAGTCAGCCGATGCGCCGACGTTGTTGACCATATTCTTGGAAGGCATGATGGCCATCCCTGAGTTGAAGAGCATAGTCGCCCAGAAGACACTCTCGAACTGCGGCTGTCCGCTGGCACGATGGTCCTGACACATCTTGATGAAGCTCTTGCGATAGCCACGCTGACGGATCAAGGCGTCCAACTGCTGCATGCTGAAGGCATCGTCGAGGAAGGTGTATTCCTTGTCCCACTGCTGTACGACTCTGCGCCACGAAGCCCAGCCCCAGATGCTGAAGGCGGAGGTGAAGAAGTAGTCGTAGGGCATCTCTGGGGTCACCTCGTCGACATTAAAGCCTGACACCATCGTGATGCGTTCGTCGTTCTCGTAACGGTCGAGCATCTCCTTGCAGAAAGGAAAGAACGACTGTGAGGGCACCACGTCGTCTTCGAGTACCATACACTTGTCGGCCAGCGAGAAAGCCCACTGATGACTGGTATAGCCGGCGACCATACAGCCCAGATTCTGTTCCTGGTAGTTACGATGCACCTCACACTCCCAGTCGATGTTCTCGTCGCTGACAATCTGTCGGCAAGCCTCAATGCCAGCCATATCACGCTCACCGCGTGGGCCGTCCTGAAAGAGGAACAGGCGCGAGGGGCGTGCCTTCCGAACCTCGTTGAACACTTGCTGAAATGTATCGCTACGGGTGAAGAACAGCAGCAGTACTGCTATATCAGTCTTGTAGGGTTGTTTCGTCATAGTCCTTTTTGCTTGATGTTTATTAATGTACGATATAGTCTGATGACAGGACGTGCCAGCAATGGTGGAAGCGCAAACACCAGACGATCGTAAAGTGGAATGGCAGCAGGCAGGCTGCCAACAGCTGACTTGTAATAGTCTTTCCGCACATGGTATACACCATCGTTGATGAATCGCTCGTACTCCTTGAGTTTATGCAACGTCAGGGCATCGCTGAAGTCGTGACAGCGTTCACCGATGGTCTGTTCAAGCAATTGGTCATAGAGCTGTTCACGTTCCAGGGTATGGCAGCGCGAGTTTGGCAATCCCAATGTGTAACAATAGACCTGCTGTGGAATGAAGAATACCTTAGGCTGCTTCATCAATACCTTGACCTGCATCAGTTTGTCTTCGCCTTCAATTATCTCACGAGGAGTGTCGAGTACGTCCGATAGCAGTTCACGACGGAAAATGATGCCCCAGAGTACTGGGAATCGGTTCTTCGACGTGATAATGGCCTTGATGAGAGGTTCGACAGGTGTAAAACCTTGATAGACCACAGGAGAGGCAACGCCCTCATGGGTCGTAAACGTGGCAATCACCTCGTCAGCCTGTGACTGTTCGATAGCCTGATACATGGTTTTCAGGGCACCTGGAAGCAGTTTGTCATCAGCATCGACAAACATCACGTACTGGCCTTGTGCCTCTTCCACACCTCTTCTGCGAGCAGCTGTCACTCCGCCATTGTCTTTATGAATGACGCGGATGCGCTGGTCCTTACCTGCCCATTGGTCGCAGATCTCACCAGAATTGTCAGTACTGCCGTCACAGACACAGATGACCTCGAAACTGTCGAAGTCCTGTTGCAGCAGACATTCCATACAACCATCGATGTATGCTGCCTTGTTGTAGACGGGTATGACAATTGAGATCTTCATATATCAGTTGTTCTTCTTCCGGATGAATTGCAGACACTCCTTGAGGATGGCCACATTCAGCAGGCGCATGATGACGAGATAGAGCACAGCAGCAAGCATCATGCGTGTCAGCAGGAGTAGCCAGAGAGTGGTGACAGAAAGTGTGATATAGTGAGTCGCCAGCATGACGACAGCTGCTATCAGCGCAAAAGGCATGGTGTCTTTCAGCACATCAAGCACAGGCAGGGGATGGATGCGTTGCAAGGCAAAATGCCAACAGGCAGTGAACAGTACGTTGAGCACAGAGAATGCTGCCACCATAGCCGTGATGCCCAAAGGTGCCAGACTGAGCGTAAGGATGATCTGCAGCACAATCTGCAGAGCCACCAGTCGCAGATAACTGTCAGAACGTCCCCGACTGATGATGAAATTCTGATAAAGCGTCTGCAAAGGTATAAAAGCACCACCGATACATAACAGCTGCAGCAGAATGACAGATGGTTCCCATTTCGTGCCAATGGTGACAATGATGAACTCATGGGCCACTAAGGCCAGTCCGAACATCAGGGGGAAACAGACCAGCGACGTGAAACGCAGCATCTTTCTGAATACCCGCTCCTGGCGACCTTCTTCGTTGTCAGCATTGGTCAACACTGGCTGTGCTACCTGCGCCATCGTATTCGAGATGAACGAATGCCCCATGGTGTTCCATTTGTTGGCCTGGCTGAATTGTCCCACGGTGTTGATGGGCAGCATCTTTCCGAAAATAAAGGTCTGTACCTGCTGGCTGATAACAGTCAATATGTTGGTCAGCAACAGTTTCGACGAGAATCCGAACATCTGCCTGATGGGTGTGAAGTCGACAGGCAACTTAGGCATCCATCGTGTGAAGTAATACTTGATGAGTGTGTTTGCTCCGATGAAGATAATCTGCTGCCACACCAGACTCCAGTAGCCATAGCGGTGAAAGGCAAGCCACATACCGACAGAACCAGAAAGTATCAGGGACACGATGGCTGCTATGGCCAGTTCACGGTTACGCAATTCAATCCATAGCTTCGCATTGGGCACAATACCCAGTGCAGACAGGGGAATGGACAGAAAAGCCACTCGCGACACGTCAGTCAACAGGGGCTGTTCGAAAAAGATGGCAATGAGCGGAGCACAAAGAAACAAGATGGCATACATCGAGAAACCTGCCAGGATGTTGAACCAACAGACTGCATTGTAATCACGGAAAGTGGGGGGCTTCAGGTTGGCAAGAGCCTGTGAGAAACCTGCACTCTGCAAACAACTGGCTACAGCCGTAAAGATGGTAATCAAGGCGACAATACCGTAGTCTGCCTCCGACAGCTTGCGTGCCAGGACAATGCCGAATACGAGATTTAGCACTTGTGTGGTGCCATTGTTAATGGCTCCCCAGGCAATGCTTTTTGCAGTCTTTTCCTTCAGATTATCCATTCTAAGGTGCAAAAGTAAACAAATAATTTTGAAGTTCCAAATTTATTCACTAAATTTGCACCCATGAGCGAAATGGAAAAAGTAAAAAAGCCCCGTTTGGAGTGGCTCGATGCCCTCCGCGGATTTACCATGATACTGGTTGTGGCCTATCATGTGGCAGAGATGGGCTTTGGAGAGTCGTGGCGACATTCGTCGTCCATGCCCTTCCTGGTGTTATTCCGCATGCCACTGTTCTTTTTTGTCAGCGGATTCCTGGCCTATAAGGCATCGCAGGTGTGGAACCTAAGGAATTTCGGTAGCTTGTTGTGGAAGAAGATTAAGGTGCAGACCATTCCCACCATCGTCTTTTTCCTGCTGGCAACAGCCATCTTGAATCGTCATTTCTGGCCGGCTTTCGAAGAGTCGTTCCATTCACCATACAAGGGTGGCTACTGGTTTACCATCGTCCTGCTCTACATGTTCATAGCCTACTACATCTTCTCGTTCGTGGAAAGTCTGCTGACATCGTGGCTTTCACCAACAGCCAAGAAACGATTCGGATGGATTCCCATCACCCTGCTATTCCTGGTGTCGCTGGTGTTCTACGAGTCGTGCTATCAGCCCAAATATTTCTCATGGGCGTTAGGCTATAAAGGTGCCAAGACGATGACCTACTATTTCCTGACAGATAGCAGTCTGGGACAGATGCTGCTCTACTTCCCATTCTTCCTCTATGGCAACATCGTACATCGCTATTGGGACAGGTGGCAGCGACTGATGGATTCGAAGTGGTTCTTCCCTATGATTGTCGTCATCGTCATCTTTGCTACTGTCGACGCCTTGAAATGGCACACGATGCGTATGGCATGGGCCATCGTGCCACTGACGATAGCCAAATTCGGACTGCTGACCATCACCTTCATGTATTTCCGTCACTATAAGCAGTATTTCACGAAGTTCTCACTCATTGGAGCCTCGTTGCAATATATAGGCCGTCGTACCCTCGACATCTATCTGCTGCACTTCATCTTCATTCCTGACCTGCCTGGCTTGGGCTCTTTCTTCAATGCCCATTCTCACAATTTCGTCATCGATACCACATTGTCCGTCATCGTCGGACTGATTATCATTGGTTTCTGTATCATCACTTCAAACATTCTCCGCATCAGTCCGTTCTTCAAGAAATGGCTGTTCGGACGTTCCTAACGTATGAGAAAGATAGAAGATATTCAAGAACTGCGCCAGATACAAATGGGTATTCTCGACGAGGTGCATCGGTTTTGCGAACAGCATGGCCTGCGCTATTTCCTGTCGAGTGGTACGCTGATAGGAGCAGTGCGCCACAAGGGCTATATTCCTTGGGATGATGATATCGACATCTATATGCCTCGTCAGGATTATGAGCAGTTTCTGACATCTTTCTCAGATACAAAGGGAATCTATCGCGCCGTCAATCCTCAGACAGAACCTCATTACTACTATACGTTTGCGAAGGTTGTCGACATGCGTACCAAGATGGTGGAGAAAGAAACGGAAGGCTATGAGATAGGCGTCTATATGGACATCTTCCCTGTCGACTATGTGACGGACGACTTGCAGGAACGTGAACGCATTTTCAAGCAGAAGAAGCTGTTATATAAGATTCGTCGCTGTAAGATATCGAATAACAATCCCCTTTATTCGAAGTTAGCCTATTTCATTTATAAGCATTGGCCATTGTCGGTTCACCAGACAGAACAGCGCATCCGAAGACTAATAGTACTTGATACCCCCACCCAGACAGTATGTAACATGACGGAGGCTGGGCCAAGTATCAAAGGCTGTTTCCCTGCAGAAGATATCGCCACTGCTGTGGATATCGAGTTCGAGGGCAGAATGTATAAGACGATGGTGGGCTATAAAGACTATCTGCAGCGCACCTATGGCAACTATATGACGCTACCCCCTGTGGAGCAACGAGTTACCCATCATTTCGAAGCCTACTGGTTAGATTAAACCCAGACCTTCTTATTCTGTTTGGTGTATTCAAAGCTGATGGCACCAGCTTTAGCTTTCTCATAAATGCGTGAGGCGAAAACTATGTCGTGAAGGGCAATGCCGTAGTTGTAGCTCAAGATACGTTCATCGTTGTTGGTGCGACCAGGATTTTTACCTTGTAGTACGTGATGAATCTCATCATAAGCGTGAAACTGATTGAAGTATTTGAACTTCTGAATCTGACCTGTATCGTCGCCAAAGACCTTGTCGAAGAACAGGTCGCAGTTTTGGAAACCACGCACATGAACAGGTATCACCGTGACTCCCTTTTTATAAAGTGTGTTGTCAGGGAATAGCAATTCTGTGGCTACTGTGACACACGATATCACAACATCAGCCTCTGACAGGAATTCCGTGGGGTCATCGATAATCTCAAACGTTACATTATCGTAGGTTTTAAAGCGCTCAATAAACAACTCTGCTTGGTTCTTATAACGCATCAGTCGAATCGTGATATGACGATTGCTGTTGTCTGCAATGAGACAAAGAGCTACAGCACGGGCTATGTTTCCAAGACCAATCATGGAGTAGGTGTCTACGCCAGTGCGCTGAAACGTCCTTGCTGCCAATGCTGCAACAGCACCTGTTCGCATAGCTGTTATCCAGTCGCCATCCATCACAGCCAGCAATTGTCCTTTCTCAGCATCATAGAGGGTGATGTCGCTTTTTAGTGTGGGCGTCTGTCCCTCAATGCGACTAACGAGCTTTAGACCGAAGTATTTTTTGCCATTGTGTATGGGAAGCAGACAAGGCATAGATGTCATGAAGTCTTCGCCTTGTGGATGAACGCTCAGTTTGGCAGGCATCTGGGCATCGTCTTTTATGAGGAACCCTTGTCTGACCCACTCGATACAATCCTTGGGATTGATGTTCAGTTGGTCTATTTGCTGCTGTTGAATAACTGAAACCATTTTTCCTTCTATTTAATTGCTAATGGCTAACGGCTAATAGCCAATAGCCCTTCTATCAATCGTGTGTTGTCCTCATGGTTACGGACAGCAATGCGCATGTATTGCTTGTTGGGGTCGAGACCTGGCTTCAGACTGCAGTCGCGCGTCAGAATGTTGTGTTGCTTCAGCATACGGATGACAATCTCGCTGGCCTTGAACGGGGGCAGCACCTCGCAGAGGAAGTAGTTGGCCTCGGTGGGCATGACGCGCAGGAAAGGTATTTGCCGTAACTGCTGCTCAAAACTGTCGCGCTCAGCCACAAACTTAGCGCATGCACGCTGATAGTTCTTCTCGTATTTGTTGTAGATCTGCATGAAGAATTCGGCAAACGAGTTCAGATTCCAGATACTTACCTCTTTCTTGATGCGTGCGATGAGCTCCTTGTCAGCTGAACAGAGGATGCCCAAACGAAGTCCTGGCACACCATAGCTCTTGGAAATGCTCTTCATGACAGCCATGTGGGGATACTGCTCCAGAATCTCATCGCTGAGCAGGGTATTGGTGGCATAGTCCTTGCTGAAGTCGACGAAGGATTCGTCGACCACCAGCCGAATACCTTTTTCCTCAGCCCATGCTGCGAGACGTAGGATGTCTGTCTTGGGAATGAAATTGCCAGAGGGGTTGTCTGGATTGATGACCATCAGCTGCTTGATATCCTTGTCGCCAAAGAATGCCATCAGGTCGTCAGCCGTATAGCGATACTCCTCGTCCTGTGGCACGAAGGTCACCTGTTGGTCTTTGTCATATCGGTTAGGATATTCTTCAAACGTTGGACGCACGAATCCAGTCTTGGCTCCCTCTCCTTTGGAGAGGGTTGGGGTGAGGCCTTCCATCAGCACCTTAATCAGCTCTGCAGCACCGTTTCCCGGCACGATATAAGGCTCGCTGACGCCAAAGCACTTGCTGGCGATGAGTGTGTTGACCTTCATGCCCGATGGATATTCGGTGAGCAGCGTGTCAAAGTTGGCACGTAGCTCGTCCTTCATCCTGCGACTGGGGAAATAGGGATTCACCAGGTAGCAGAAATCCAGCATCTGAGGGAAGCGCCAGAATCCGCCATAGCGCCCGTAGTACTTTCGAAGCACATCTTTCTCGTCAGCAAACAATGCCTCTGCGATGTCCAGGTCCTGCTTGTCGTCAATCTCATACCACTTCTCGCTTCCTATGGGCAGAGCCTTCATATCGTGGTTGTTCAGCAACGAGATGATGCGCAGCACATTTTCGTAGTATTCGTTATTTCCTACGGCTTTCGTGTAGGCATCGAGGAAGGGAACATACTTGTTTTTGGAGAACTCACGACTCAGCTTGTAGATATTTACCGTCTTGTAGTAAGCGTCCACATCGTTGTAGTCGAACGCATCCTTCGATATGAAGTTCACGATGTTCTGTTCGTCGTCAATGCGTACCATCGTACCATCCATCCACGTCTCGTACTTTGCTACAAGAGCGAGGTTGGGGTAGGGGTTGTCGACAATCATGGGGATGAGACGTTCGCTGAAAATCAAATCACTCTCAATGAGCAGCGTGTCGTCCTCCTGCAGTTTGTCTTTGACTTGCGCCAGCGAATAGATGTTGTTGGTCTTGTCGTAGACAGGGTTTTCGGCAAACAGCAATTGGCAGTTGGCAGTTAGCTGTTGGCCATACTGCGATTCTATGTATTCGCGCAACTCCTTACCCTTATAGCCTACGACGATGATAACGCGCTTCAACTGCTGTTTGGCAAGCTGACCTAACAGTCTGTCAATCAGTCGCACACCATTCACAGGGACCATACACTTGGTATTGTCCTTTGTGTAGTCGCCCAGTCGGCGCCCCATGCCTGCTGCTAAGATAATTGCCTGCATTAGCCTACCTGGCTTCCTGGTTTCACATCCTTGGTCGTGGTCACCACGCTGAGGCTCTCGTCAGCGTCAACAGCACTGAGGATCATGCCCTGACTCTCAATACCCATCATCTTGCGTGGCTCGAAATTGGCGACGAAGAGGATGCGCTTGCCTACGAGAACAGAAGGATCTTCGTAGAAGGCGGCAATACCACTGAGGATGGTACGGTCTGTACCAGAACCATCGTCGATGGTAAACTGCAACAGCTTCTTGCTCTTTGGCACACGCTGACAGTCCTTGATGAGACCAACACGGATGTCGAGCTTCTCGAAGTCCTCAAACGAACAGGTGTCCTTGATGGGGGCTGCCTTATGAGCTGCAGCCTCGTTGGCTTTCTTGGTTGCCTCTAACTTATCCAGCTGCTTCTGGATGGTCTCGTCCTCTATCTTCTCAAACAGCAGAGCAGGCTCACCCAGCTGGTGACCAGCCTTCAGAAGGTCTGTAGAGCCTAGCTGTTCCCACTCGAATGATTCCAGATTCAGCATCTCACGCAACTTCTTGCTGCTAAACGGCAGGAAAGGCTCGAAGGCGATAGCGAGATTGGCAGTCAGCTGCAGACAGATGTTCAGAATGGTCTCCACACGTTTCGGACCGTGCAACCACTCCCCTCCTTCGGAGGGGTCGGGGGAGGCTTTCCATTCCTTCCACGGCTCACACTCGGTGATATAGCGGTTGCCGATACGAGCGAGGTTCATGGCCTCGAACTGGGCATCGCGGAATTTAAACTGATCCAGCAGTGCTTCCACCTTCTGCTTCACATCCTTGAATTCCTCAAGGGTCTGCTTGTCGACATCGAGCAATTCACCACAAGCAGGAACCACGCCGTTCCAGTATTTCTTGGTCAGCTGCAGTGCACGGTTCACGAAGTTGCCATAGACAGCCACCAGCTCGTTGTTATTACGATCTTGGAAGTCCTTCCATGTAAAGTTGTTGTCCTTGGTCTCAGGAGCATTGGCTGTCAGCACATAGCGCAGCACGTCCTGCTTGCCAGGCATATCCTCCAGGTATTCGTGCAACCACACGGCCCAGTTGCGTGAGGTCGAAATCTTGTCGTTCTCCAGATTCAGGAACTCATTCGATGGTACATTATCCGGCATGATATACTTGCCGTGGGCCTTCATCATGACAGGGAAGATGATGCAGTGGAACACGATGTTGTCCTTGCCGATGAAGTGTACCAGACGGGTGTCCTCGTCCTGCCACCACTTCTGCCACGAGCCCCACTTCTCGGGCTCCTTCTCGCACAACTCTACCGTATTGGAAACATAGCCGATAGGGGCGTCGAACCAAACATAGAGAACCTTGCCTTCGGCACCCTCGATTGGTACGGGAATACCCCAGTTCAGGTCGCGTGTCATGGCACGTGGCTGCAGATCCATCTCCAACCACGACTTACACTGGCCATAGACATTGGGGCGCCACTCCTTGTGACCCTCCAAAATCCACTCCTTCAGCCACTCCTGATATTCGTTCAGGGGGAGGTACCAGTTCTTGGTCTCCTTCAGCACGGGTGTCGAACCGCTGATGGTCGACTTGGGGTTGATGAGCTCCGTAGGGCTCAGGTCGCGTCCACACTTTTCACACTGGTCACCATAGGCACCCTCAGCGTGGCAGTGGGGGCATTCGCCCACCACATAGCGGTCAGCCAGGAACTGCTTGGCCTCTTCGTCGTACAGCTGTTCGGTGGTCTCTTCCACCAGTTTGCCTTCGTCATACAGCTTGCGGAACCACTCAGCAGCAAACTTGTGGTGCGTCGCACTTGTCGTACGACTATAGATGTCGAACGAAATGCCGAACTCCTCGAACGAATCCTTGATCATCTTATGATAGCGGTCTACCACATCCTGAGGCGTGATACCCTCCTTACGGGCTCGTACCGTGATGGGCACGCCGTGCTCGTCGGAACCTCCGATAAACATCACATCTTCCTTCTTCAGACGCAGGTATCTAACGTAAATATCAGCAGGCACATAGACACCTGCCAGGTGACCGATATGCACACCACCATTGGCATAGGGCAGGGCTGATGTCACCGTCGTTCTCTTGAATTTCTTTTCCATAATATGCTTGTTTTTTATATTTTGCCTGCAAAATTACAAAAAAAAATGAGAAATGGCAATTGTATTAGCCTATTTCTCACTTTTTATTATTCACTTTTCCCTTTTTACTTGAGTATTTCCTCCAACACCCCCCGCAGATGGCCGGGTAATATGATATGGTGGTTACCAATGGGATTTTTCAGGAAGTATTTTACCTGGTTTTTGTCAGCGAGCTGGATGACTTGCTGCGTACGGCACAAGTCGGGCTTTGCCTCGTTGCGTACCAGCTCACCTTCGGCAATGAAATAGCTCTGCATATCGCCAGACACCTTGAAGATGGTGACGGGACCAGGTTTCATATAGCCACGAATGCCTACACCGATGCCTGACTCGAAGTGAGTGTCCAGCTCGTAGCGTTCCACCATGTTGAGTGGGATGGTGCAATGGGCAAAGACCATTTCGCCTGTTTCTGGGTCGATAGACGACGGATTGGCCTGAAATCCTGAAACACCTGTCAGCGAACGTACAATCATCATCGTTACCATAGCAGGCACATCTCCCTCACATCCTGCCACATAGCCTTCGCTGTTCAGCTTTGCCAAAGCCAGACAGCCTGTGTTGTGTATGCTGGTCAGCAGGTCGAAGCAGCGCAGTGTAAACCCTTGCAGGTGATGGCGCTCTATGAGAGTTTTGAGAGCCAGATAGATACGGTTAGCACCAGGGAGCGACTGTCGGATATTTTCTGCATCGCAGTGCTCGTTAGGCATGCTCTCTGGCGTCTGTTCGAGGATATCCATCAGTTCCTGCATGCGGATGTCTACAAGTTCGATGCCACAGGACCATTTGATGGTTTCGCGATTGGCATAGCTTGAGATAAGCCAGTCGGAGGGTTGTCCGAAAATACCCAACCGACAGCCTGCCAACTGACGTCTGGCCTGTCCGATTTTTTCGAGCAGTGTCAGTCGTCTGTTGATATATTCAGGCGAGCCATGAACGATTTCTCCATGGATATTGTGCTTTCTCAGGTATGCCAGAATTTCCAGCGATGCTGCCAACGAATTGCTCTTCCCTGACGTCAGCAGACGGAAGGGACCGTTGTGCTTTTTCTGCAGTTCAGGAAGCATGCGCTTGAAGATGCCTTCCGTACCACCCGTACGGACATAAATCAGGTCGAGCGCATGACTGCCATAATCGCTATAGTCGTCACCCTTCCATTCATAGGCAACGTTCAGGGTGCCCAGGAATTCCTCTGTGACCTGACGGATGGCTTGTTCGTCGTGTAACTCAGAGGTAAGGGAGTATATGGCGATATTAGAGGCCATTTACCTGAATCAAGTATTCTCCAATCTGTACGGCATTCAGAGCAGCACCCTTACGGATCTGGTCGCCTGAGAGCCAGAAGGTCAGTCCGTTCTCGTCGCTGAGGTCCTTACGCACACGACCTACGAAGACGTCGTCCTTGCCTGCAGTATCAAGTGGCATGGGATAGGTCAGCGTGGCAGGGTCGTCGACGAGTGTACAGCCGGGAGCAGCAGCAATGGCCTGCTGGGCTTCCTCGACGCTGATGGGACGCTCCGTCTCAATCCATACGCTTTCAGAGTGGCTGCGCAGTGAGCTGACGCGGACACACATGGCCGAACACTTGGCATCGGTATGCATGATCTTGCGCGTCTCGTTGAACATCTTCATCTCCTCCTTGGTATAGCCGTTGGGCTGGAAGACGTCAATCTGAGGAATGACGTTATAGGCCAGCTGGTGGGGGAACTTCTTGATGGTCTTCACCTCGCCCGTCTCTACCATCTCCTTGTACTGCTGTTGCAACTCGGCCATAGCAGCGGCACCGGCACCAGAGGCACTCTGATACGAGGCCACGTGGATGCGCTTGATGTGGCTGAGCTTCTCTAAAGGCTGCAGCACGACCACCATCATGATAGTGGTGCAGTTAGGATTGGCAATGATGCCACGCGGACGCTGCAAGGCATCCTCGGCATTACACTCAGGTACTACCAAGGGTACGTCGTCGTCCATGCGGAAGGCAGAGCTGTTGTCAATCATCACACAGCCATATTTGGTAATGGTCTCAGCAAATTCCTTAGACGTACCTGCACCTGCAGAGGTGAAGGCGATGTCGATATCCTTGAAGTCGTCGTTATGCTGCAACAACTTCACGGTCAGTTCCTTGCCACGGAACATATACTTACTACCTGCTGAACGCTCAGAGCCAAACAGCACCAGTTCATCCATTGGGAAATTTCTCTGGTCAAGGAGACGAAGAAACTCCTGACCGACGGCGCCAGAGGCACCAACAATTGCTACTTTCATAAAAAAATCCTCGTTAAATTACGTGTCGACACTTGGACTCGAACCAAGGACCCCCACCATGTCAAGGTGATACTCTAACCAGCTGAGCTATGCCGACGATTTCAAAGACTGCTTTTAAAAATGCGGTGCAAAGGTACAACATTAAATTAAAAATTAAACATTAAAGATTAAAAAAAATCCATTTTTAACATTTTTAGGCACAAACAGAGCAAAATATTTCATATTTCATCTTTCATCTTTAATCTTTTTCTTACCTTTGCAGCGTTTAATACTATTAAGATATGGTATATAAGTACGATTTTCTCATTATCGGTGCCGGTGTGGCCGGTATGAGTTATGCCCTGAAAGTTGCTCGCGCCAAGAAAGGTAAGGTGTGTCTGATCTGCAAGGCAGGTCTTGATGAGGCTAACACGTCGTTTGCACAAGGCGGTGTGGCCAGCGTGACCAATCTGGCCGTGGACAACTTCGACAAACACATCGAAGACACGATGATTGCCGGTGACTACATCAGCGACCGTGCAGCTGTAGAACAGGTGGTGCGTAACGCTCCTGAACAAATCAGGGAGCTGGTGGAGTGGGGTGTGAACTTCGACAGGACTGAGCAGGGCGACTTCGACCTGCACCGTGAGGGCGGCCACTCTGAGTTCCGCATCCTGCACCATGCTGACGATACGGGTGCTGAGATACAGCGCGGACTGATGGAGGCCGTTCGCCATTGTCCTGACATCGACGTCAAGGAGAACCATTTCGCCGTGGAGATTATCACGCAGCACCATCTGGGTGTCCGTGTGACACGCCGTTCGCCGAATATCCAGTGTTATGGTGCCTATGTGCTGAATCCCAAGACCCAGAAGGTCGACACCTACCTGTCGAAGATGACCGTGATGTGTACGGGTGGCTGCGGAGCTGTCTACCTGACAACGTCGAACCCCGTCATTGCTACCGGCGACGGCATCGCGATGGTCTATCGTGCCAAGGGTACCGTGGCAGACATGGAGTTCGTACAGTTCCATCCGACGGTATTGCACAATCCCAAGGAGACGCATCCTGCCTACCTCATCACCGAGGCCATGCGTGGCTATGGCGGCATCCTGAAACTGCCCAATGGTGAAGAGTTCATGCAGAAATACGATGAACGCCTGTCGCTGGCTCCACGTGATATTGTGGCCCGTGCCATCGATAAGGAGATGAAGATTCACGGTCTGGACCATGTCTGTCTGGACGTCACCCATAAAGACCCTGCCGAGACGCGCCACCACTTCCCCAACATCTATCAGAAGTGCCTCAGCATCGGCATCGACATCACCACCGACTACATTCCCGTACGGCCTGCAGCCCACTATATGTGTGGCGGCATCAAGGTCGACCTCAACGGACAGTCCAGCATCGAGCGCCTTTATGCCCTCGGCGAGTGCTCCTGCACAGGTCTGCATGGTGGCAATCGTCTGGCCTCCAACTCACTCATCGAGGCCGTGGTCTATGCCGACGCTGCTGCTCGCGACTCGTTGCAGCATGTCGACCTGTACGACTTCAACGATAAGGTGCCTGAATGGAACGACGAGGGTACGATGACCAATGAAGAGAAGGTGCTCATCACCCAGAGTGTCAAGGAGGTGAACCAGATTATGTCCAACTATGTGGGTATTGTGCGTTCCGACCTGCGCTTGCATCGTGCCTGGGACCGTCTGGACATGCTCTACGAGGAGACCGAGCGACTCTTCAAGCGTGTGCGTGCCACCCGCGACATCTGCGAGTTGCGTAACATGATCAATGTGGGTTATCTCATCACCCGCTGGGCTCTGGAGCGTAAGGAGTGCCGAGGCCTGCACTTCACCACCGACTATCCGCTGCACGCTTACGACAAGAAATGAGCAAGGTCGTCAAGAATGCGCTGGAAGGGTTCTGACGCCTGGTACGCCGTATTCTTTTTCAACGCCTGACGGATGTCCTGCAACGAGTGTTCGTAGCAGGACATTTCGTTTGTGCGCTGCGTATGGTGGCGTGCCATGCGTATAATCTCGTTCTGACGTTCCTGACGCAGCCAGTTGCACACCTTGTTGACGACAGGCACGACGACGTTGTCAAACAGGTGGTGCCCCTGAATGTACAGATAGGTCGTCTGAGGGGTAATGCCCAGTGCCTTGATGTCCTCCTTGGTCTTCAGGTAGGCTTCCTTGTTGTCCGGAAACTCGGCCTGCAACTGCCTGACCTTGGTATTCACCTTCTTGCGCAGATGGTCGATGGTGGGTTGTGGATTGGCGATGTTCGTATTTCCAGGAGCTACCACACGGTTGAAGTCCGACATCGAGAAACGGTTGTGCTTCCCAGTCCGATAGGCCCACACGCTCCATACGAACAGCGGAAACAAGGCTTCGCTGTATTGTCGCAGAAAGTCTTCGAAGTCGAAGGTGCGGTGGTCGTTCAGCGTCACGGCCACGCAGGCGTCGTGCAGCGAAGGGGCATAGCACTGCAGGTTCTCGATGGCATAGGCATAGGTGTGGAAGACGTAGGGATTCTCCAGCACCATCTTCGACTGTGGTGTGACACCTTGCAGCAGATAGTCGTAGTCGGCATCCACACAGGCTATCATGTCGTGACCCAGTGCCTCGCCCGTCAGATTCATCAGCACCGACTTCTTGCCACGCTCCAGCTTCTGGTGCGAGGGCAGCATAATCTCGAAGTATCGTTTCTCGTCCTCGAAACGTCGCAGCACGGTACGCCAGAAGTAGATGTCGTCGTAGCTCTCCACGTAGGCCACGATGCGCTTGCGTGCCTGCTTCGACCTCAGCTTGTTGGCTGCCTCGAAGTAACTGCTGTTGACATTATCTTTCAGTTTACTGGGCATGCGTGCTAAATAGTAATATCGCTGACTTCCGTCACGTTCTCCATCCATCCGTTCATGATGACTGCCGGTGAGTGGGTGGTGAGGATAACCTGCACGTTGGGATTCAGTTCTACGATGAGGTCGATAAGCCGCTTCTGCCACTCGATGTGCAGACTCACCTCAGGCTCGTCCATGAAGAGCACGTAGGGTTGGCAGTCCTCAACCAATACCGTCAGCAGGATGGCCAGCATCTGCTTCTCACCGCTCGACAGCTGGTAGGGCACCAGTGTCTCGCCAATCTGCGAGAAGCGTATCTCGTTCTCCGTGCGCACTATCTTCTTCCCCGTCTCCTCAAACAAGTCGTCCACCATGTCCTGGAAGCGGGCCTTCTTCTGCGACAGCTGCTGGGCGACCTCCGTATGGCCCTGTTGCAGTTCGGCAATAATACGGTTGCCGATGTTCACCTGATAGTCCAGGTACTTGCGTTGCAGCTGATACAGCTGGAAGTCGAGTGCCGAGGTGATGCGCGAGTCCACGTGAGCCATCGTGTTCAGGTCGAGCACGGGCGAGTCCAGCGAACGGATGATGTCGTACCGGATGTGTGTGGCACCTTCCGGCTCTACCGTGATGTGGACACCCTTCAACAGGTGGTTCAACAGGTCGCCATTGGTATTGATGCTCTTGAATATCCTGTTCAGGATGGTCGACTTGCCCACGCCGTTGATGCCGCTGAGGATGTTCACATGCGGGTCGAGGGTCCACAGGATGTGCTTCTTCCCGCTCCATAGCGAGTCGATCTCTATCTGTTTAATGTAATTCGCGTACTCCATAATCCCTGTTCTTCTGTTTGCTATACATCATGTCGTATTTCCCTGCAAAGATAATATAAAAAACTGAAACGACCAAATGTATCCGTAAAAAATCACAAGGGGCACTGAATTACACACGGGGTCGGTTCTCCCACCTGAAGGTAGGAGTGTGGCACGCGAACCGGTGTGTAATTTTAGACAATTGATGGCAAGGGAAAGTCCCCTGCCATCAATTGTAGTACTTGTTATTTCAAATTGTAGTACTTGTTATTTCAAGAGAACGTCCCATGCGTCACCTTCAAACAGCGGGCTCATGCCATCGCTGATGTCACCGGAGCCGCCGGTAGTGGGGGGATCGTCGAGACCGGTGGTTGTGACGTCGGTTACCGAGCCGGCCAGAATTTGGATATTCATATTGATTTCAACCACGTCCATCGTGGGCTGCAAATATTCTTTCTTTGTCATATCTTACAATAATAATTACTTAATCATATTTTCTTTCACATGTAATTACCATTAATTGCCCATTAATTATCCATAAACTATCATTCATGAAAAATTCGTGTTCAATTCGTGGCAATTCGTGTTTAAAAATCATTAGCGTATCACGGCTTTCTTACCATTCACGATATACAGGCCCTTCGTCGGCTGAGCCACGTGGCGGCCCTGCAGGTCGTAATAACGGTTATTGGTTATTGTTTCACAGTTCACGTTCTCGATGCCTGTCGTCTCCTCGCCCAGATTCAGGCTTAAGCTGCTGGCTGCTGCTGCGTCGCTCTTCAGCCGGAAGTAGCCGCGGAAGCCCTTCAAGTTGCCTGGCAGTGTTTCAGGATAGAGCAGTGTGTTGCCGCTACCGATGAAAAGAATCTCCTTCGTGTTGCCCGTAACCTCGGTCAGACCCAGTGTCGGGATGAAGTCGGCATAGGTAGTCTGTGTTGGCGTTGCGCTGCTGACAGTGGTCACGCCTTCGAAAGTCGGATTCTGCACTGTTGCGTTCACTTTCACCAAATAGGGCTTACCTGCCTCGATGCTTGCTGCATTGACAAAGTTCAGTGTCAGCTTTCCTGTAGCATCATCGAACGTCGAGCTGCTCAGTGTTTTTGCCGTTATACCCATAGCTGTCAGGTCAGTACTGCTGATGCTGAACGGTGAGCAGAACGTGTTCCAGCCACCCTTCTGCAGCGTGCGGATAAGCCTTACATTGGCAGGTTCGGTATTTCCTGAGAGCCAGGTAGAATTGTCGACAGTCTCTTTAAGTTCAGTATAAGGATCCTCTACGTGGCTAAAAGACTGCATGGTATAACCTGGTGCACTCCAACCGTAGTAGGTTTGAGTCTCAAAGTCAGCATTATCTACCATATTGACGTTTGCATCATCGGCTAGCGTGCATGACACGTCGTCAAAATACACATTGCCTATGACACCACCCATATCGAATTCAAACGTTGGATGGTTCGCTAGGGCTTGATCGGTGTAAATAAACTCTGGGGATGTATGAGGCAGGATGGTCAAATTTGCGCCATAGACGTAATCACTATAGTTAACATGATCGAAACCAATAAAGCCAAATCTCACTGTGCAGGGTGCAGTAATGTCGGCTGCATGCACCTTCATTTTGACGGTGTAGTTCTTTCCTGTCACCATTGAGGTTCCGCTTGCAAATGTGTATTGTGCAACATTCTCCCAGATGTTTTCCGTAATTCTGCTGTTATACGCCTTCATCATGTGGTTTTTGGTTGGGTCATAAGTCTCGCTCATGGCTCCTTCGTAATCCGCAGCAGTACCAACCCATATTCCCTCAACTTTAATAGATGATGGATACGTTGGATTCTGAATTCTCAGCTCGCGGACATGTTTGGCATAGATGTCACCTTTGTGCGCACCCTCCTTATCGCCATGGACAAATTTCTTAGTCTTATTGATGGCAATCCTCACGATTCCCGAAGTTGCATCAGAACTGATCAATTCAACTTGTTCGGAATCATAAACATCTCCATAACTTTCTGTACTTAAATACTCATCATACATAATGATAAAATTAATCTGGCCACTAAGCTCAGAATACTTCATCCATACATAGTCGTAACCAGACCAGTCATCATAAACGTTAGTTTGACCTCCATCCCAAGCTTTATTATTAAAGGTGTAGATGACACCACTCTGAGTGATCTGCTGATTATCCTTGTTCCAAGCCCAGAACTTGTTAAGATCTTGCTTGGTAGCCCATGCGCCCGAAACTGCCGTCAACAGTAGGGCTAAAATAGAAATTGTTTTTATTCTCATGTTGTTAATAATATGAATTAATAATATATGTTTGTAATTATTGGTGTCCGATAAAAAATTGAGCTGAGTCGACAGAAAAGGGGACAAACCTTTCGGCAAGTCCCCAAAGATTTGTAATTTTGCGTTTGCTACAACCAAAAATTCCAAATCTATGGGCAAAGGTACAAATTTCTCCGGACAGCCGGTACTAAGTCAGCTAATAAAATTGATGGACAGGTCAAAAATTAACACTTTAGCGTCAAAATCGGGTGCAAACTACTACACGAAGCATCTCGACGGGTACTCACAACTGGTTGTGATGCTCTATGCCGTGCTTAGCAATCTACGCTCCCTGCGTGAGACCTGTCTTGGTTTTGCAGCCAATGCTACCCGTATGAATCATTTGGGTATCGATCACATGATATGCCGCTGTACGCTGTCCGATGCCAATAAACGACGCAAGTCCAGCTTCTTTGGATCCATTTATCGCATGCTTTACAAGCGTTATGCACCAGTTTTATCGGACAGCATGTTGAAAAGAGAGGTTTCTACGAAGCTTTACGTAATGGACTCGACCACGATAAGCCTTTTCTCTCAGATACTTAGGGGAGTTGGACGCAATCCGAATAATGGAAAGAAAAAAGGCGGCATCAAGGCTCATACCATTATTGAGGAGAACATCGACCTTCCTGTTTTCGTCGACTATACAGAAGGCATAGTGCATGACCATGAGGTTATGGAGCGCCTGTTCGATCTTCCCTATGGTTCATTCATAACCTTCGACATGGGCTATACCGACTATCAGCTATGGAAACGGCTTGATGAAGCCGGCTACAAGTTTGTCTGTCGTCTGAAGGACAATGCCAAATTCAAGATCATCGAGCAGCGAAAGTGTCCTGAGAAAGACATCATCGCAGACCAGATTATAGAGTTCACGTATGACAAGTATGTCGAGCGTCCCATGACTGACGAGGAACTCAAACATCGTCGTGGCAGAAGGCCCAATTCTGGCATCGTCACCGTGAAGGAGCGTGTGCAAGGAACATACCGCTGTCGCAGGATCGTCAGGCGTACAGATGACGGTAAAGATACCATCCAGTTCGTTACCAACGTGCTTGATCCTGAGGAAATGTCGGCAGAACAAGTATGCGAGACGTACCGCAGGCGTTGGAGCATCGAGTCGCTCTTTAAGCGTTTAAAGCAGAACTTCCCGCTGAAATACTTCCTTGGCGACAACCGCAATGCCATTGAGATACAGATATGGGTGACCATGATAGCTTACCTCCTGTTGCGAGTTATGCAGACAAAAGCCAAAAGCAAACTAGCCTTCTCGAATATCGTGATGCTTACAAGGGCGACATTGGGCGCGTACATCGATCTCGTTACGCTGCTCAACTGTCCGAAACTCGACTGGAACCTGTTGGAACAACAGCGAGCGAGATGGGTAGCAAGTCAGAATATCCGACAATTGGAGCTATTTCCCACATAGGAGGGGTTACTTTTTGAAGTGAAAAATAAATTTGCCTGTTTAAAGGCAGTTTCAAATGAATATTAATCAATTCCGATTTTTATCGGACAGCAATAGTTTGTAATATATAATAGGAATTAGGCCGCAAAGGTACTTAAAATAATCGAAGTGTACAAGGCTAAAATCGCCGCAAGCGATGATTTTGCATTAGCTGAGACTTTTTTGCATTAGCTGAGAGTCGCCCTACACTCCAAATTCGCCCATTCACACATTTTTGACCTCAATTCAAGCAATTTCGACATCGGCAACCACCGACGAAATAGCAAATAATAACAAACTTTTTTTGAATACTTACCTGATTTCACTGAAAAAGTAGTAATTTTGCGGCGTAAATAATAATAACGATATGCCCGAACAGATAACTCCATTGTCAGTATTGTATCTTCAGCTCCACGGCGCAGGAACAGCCGTGTGCGTCGTGCTGTTCCTCTACCTGCTGCTGTGCCGGAAAATCATCTGGGACAGGAACTTTGATTCACACTAAGGAGTTGTATCAGTTGACCTGTCCCTCGTGATTCCTCGTGATTCTGGAGCATACGGAAAAGTTCTACATCCGTGCCGAGCGATATGCAGGCCTGTATTTTGTTTTTTTTGCGTGGGGATTGATTTAATACAAAAAAAGCCTCGCACCATATTCCGATGCGAGGCTTTTTTGTTGTAGTTATTTTCGGATGTTAGAACTCTAGGCAGGCACGGACGTAGTGGTGGTTGGTCTTCGGGCCATGCATCCACCCGCTTTGCCCATTGAACCAATAGCATTCCGCTCTACTAGTATCAGACGACCGCTCCGTAGCCGACCAGTAATAGTCCGCCTGCAAATTCGTTCCGCCGACGCTGGCGAAGCCATCGCGCAGTTCTACAGAATGTGAAACGTCAATAACCATATTGGTCCACTCGTCCTTGGTGGCCAGTTTCCATGTGCCACCAGTGAAAGGTGCAAGGTGGGCGGCTGCAGTCGTTATGGCCGAGCTCCAGACCAATTTATTCACGTCCTCGTCGGCCATCGCGAGTGCTAGGCCATTGTTGCCATTGACGTACCAGATCATGGCCTCGGCGTTCACGCCCGGTGGCAGGTTTTCGTAATCATAGTTCCTGCCGTCGCTACCGATAACCTGTTTCACAACGGGGTTGATGATGTTAAGTGAAGGAATTGTCGGAGCGGTGCCGGTGGTAACATTGCTCAACACCAGATGGCTCAGTTCCAGTGTCACCCACGTCGTGAGGGTACCCAAGGCCGCTCTATTGAATTCGTATTCCTCGTAATACGACTGATTGCTTGTGGTGGTGATGTCGGCACGTGTGATAAGCTGTCCATTGCTCTTGTAAGTATAGGTCAACACCACACTGGCGCCATCCATGTCGTCCTGGAAGGTGTCCCAATCGAAGTTATTAGTGATGCCAGCGTTTCCTCCCTGATAGTTGTTCTGTCTGTTGTCCCATGCGTCGGCACGCAGCAGAATAATTTCGCCCGTTTCATCGGAGGCGGCAGCCACGAAGTTGGTCCAGTTGCCACCCTTGCTGGTGTAGTTGGTGAAACTATAGGTGACTGTCTGGCCACGCTCTATGGCAACCTTTTGGGTGCGGACACCCTGATAGACATTGCTGTTGTCCACCTCGCCGATGATGTTTGTATTATAGGCGCTTTTCTGCGAAGTCACGTCGCTGAGATAACAGCCGTTGCCTATGGTCATGCAGACGCTGACGGTGCCAGAGGCATCGACAGAGGCCGTCTCATAGAATTTCCTGCTGTCGGTTGTTGTGACGTCGGCATGAACGGACACCTTGCCATTATAGTATTTAAAGGTAACGACGACCGTTGCCCCGTCTATGTCATTTAGGAAGGTATTCCAGTCGAAGTTGCTTATGATGCCGGCATTGCTGTTAAGAGCATCATCCCAGGCGTCGCCACGCAGCAGCCTGAGGTTGGCATCGGCACTGTTCTTGACCCAGGCAATGAAGTTATTCCAGTTTGCAGCCTTATCGGTGTGGTTCACGAAGGTGAATGTGGCCATCTCGCCCTCGTTTAGCTGGTAGGCTTTTGACGTTGCGTTCGTATAGCCAGTGCTAAAATCGCTTTTTCCAACAATTCCTTTCACAGTGACGCTCTTCACCTTGTGCTGGCCTGAGTAGCTGACGGAGACGGTTGCACCCTCAGCAGCCTCGGTGGGGCTGATAGTCCAGCCCTCGGTGTCAACACCGTTGGCAAATATCACGTTGTGTGTCTGAGCCCACGACCCCGTAGCTGTAGCTAGCAGCAGGGCTAGGGTAAGATATATCTTTGTACGTTTCATAATCTTATTATCTTTTTCTGTTTTATCGTTACTATTTTCTTATCTCTGAAAAATAAACTCTTTACGCAGCGATTACCAGCCTTGTATGGGATTAGCGCCATCCTCGTCCAAGTCGAGGTCCTCCAAGCCAAGCCCGCTAGTCGTAACGTCTGTTAGCGACCCTACTAGTAGCTGTAGCTCCATGTCAGCCTCAATGACCTCCATCGAGGGCTTCTGATATTCTTTCTTTGTCATATCTGTTTCCTCCATATTTTATTTGATGACTAACTTCTTTCCGTTCACGATGTACACACCCTTTGTGGTAGCGTTCTGAACCTTGCGGCCCTGCAGGTCATATACCTGATTAGTTTCGTTAGTGCCATTCGTGTTCGTTACATCTATGATTCCAGTAGTTTGCTCGCCGTTGCCGAAATACATGCTGAACGCACGTGCCCCTGCGAGAGCGCCCTTCAGCTTGAAGTAGGCGCGGAACGCACCTAGAGAGCCGTTGGCGTTGGGGAACGCCAACTTCGAACCGTTGCTTATGAAGAGGATACTCTTGTCGCCACTGGTCATGGCCACAGGGCTGAGCGTTGGGATAAAGTCGGCATAGGTTGTCTCCACGTTGGCGGGAGTGGTCACTAGTGTTACATCCTCAAACTCCTTGCCCTCAGTAGATAGGTCTACAGCTGTTGTCAGCTTCAGCAGATAAGGTGTAGCGGCAGCTACCTCAGTGGCATCAGTAAAGTTCAGTGTCAAAGTCTTATTGCCCTCGTCCCATGCTGATGAACTGAGAGCCTTCAGTGTCCAGTTGCCTGCGCCGAACACACCGTCCATATCCTCAGCAGCAATTGCAAACGGAGCGCAGAACGAGTTCCATCCGCCCGACTGCAGCGATCGCTCCAGATATACATCCACCGGGGTGCTAGAGCCCAGTTTTGTGTAAATAGCACTGTTGTCAGTACCCTGCGCTAGTTTGTACCATAGTTCCGTGGTCACCTCCACGTCAAAGGCTGGCATGGTGAAGTTGTAGGCATTGCCCGAACCGTTCACCGTCACGTCGCCTTGCGCTCTTGCGCCTGTAAATGCTGTTGTGAGCAGCACGAGCACAAAAAGTAGTTTTTGTTTCATAATGTTAGTAATTGTTTTATTAATAATGTTGCCTCAAAGGTACTCAAAATAACCGAAACTTGCAAAGCAAAAATCGCCGCAAGCGATGATTTTGCATTAGCTGAGACTTTTTTGCATTAGCTGAGAGTCACCACACACTCCAAATTCGCCCATTCATGCAATTTCAACCTCAATTCAAGCAATTTCGATATTGGCAACCACCAATTATTGAAAAGATATCCGATATCCTTTTACTCTCAAAAGTAAAAAAATACACAAATATTTATTTTTTCAAAGTAAAAAGTTGTATCTTTGCACGCGATAATAAGAACGATATGCCCGAACAGATAACGCCATTGTCAGTACTGTATCTCCAGCTCCACGGCGCAGGAACAGCCGTGTGCGTCGTGCTGTTCCTCTACCTGCTGCTGTGCCGGGGCAAGGCGATTGCGCCCGACATCACGCCGCCCGCACGACTGCGCCGCTGGGCAGCGGCATTATTCGGCATCATGGCCCTGGCTCACATCTGGTGGATGCTGTTCTACACATACTCGGACGACAGCCACTCGGTGATTTACGGGCTGCTCGTCGCTCTCGACTGTCTGGCGCTGCCCCCCGTCTTCGTCGGCACACTGCTGAACATGCTGCAGGACCGACGCCGACCGCTGTGGCCCATTTTTATCGTCATGACGCCCTGTGCGGTGATCGCAGTGCTGCAGACCGCCCTGCCATCCATCGACCTCACGACCCCGAACATGATCTATGGGCTGGTACTCGCCGTAGCCTTTATTATATATATGGTAGTGGCCGTGCGGCAATATGGGCGGTGGCTGCGCGAAAACTACGCCGACCTGGAGCACAAGGAGGTGTGGCGCAGCCTTACGCTGCTCATCGGCCTCATGATACTGCTCATGAGCTTTGAATATACCGACAACTACGTGATGTCCACCATCGCCCACCTCACCGGATTCCCGCTGGCGGGCCTCCTGCTGTGGCGCGTGGAGACATTGGAGAGACTAGAGCCCCAACAGACCCTCCCTCAGCCCCTTCCTGTAGGGGAGGGGAGTGAATACTCTCAGGACGAAAAAACAACTGCAGAACTATCTAATCCCCTCCCTCACAGCGAGGGGCAAGGAGGTGGGTCTGCTGAGGGTGGGTCTGCCATCGGCCTACTGCTGGCGAAGTACTGCGAGGACACGCAGCTCTACCTTCAGCAAGACCTGACCCTGACGCAACTCTCGGCTGCCATCGGCAGCAACCGCACCTACCTCGGCGCCTATTTCGCCAGTCAGGGCACAAATTACTATGCATACATCCACGACCTTCGCGTCCGTTACTTCATAACGCGCTACCGCGAGCTTGCCGCTGCACATGAGCCCGTCGTCGCCCAGAAGCTGGCCCAAGAGAGCGGCTACCACAGCTACAGCACATTCAGCGCTGCCTTCAAGCAGCGCATGCACAAGAGCGTCGCCGCCTGGATGCGCGAAGAGGTATTGACATAAACGGCTCGGATTGCACCCTTTAGCCAACAACCAAAGAGAAGCGCAAGCCAAGTGCTTTGGCTATAAGCATAAAAGTAGAGAGTTGCATATCTGTCTTACCTTGCTCAAGCGAAGAAATGTACTCTCTTTTCTTGCCAATACGCTCACCCAATTCTTGTTGCGTCAGTTTCTGCCGCTTGCGCTCATCTCGCAGCAATTCAGCATAATACCAAGCCTCAGCCTTCGCCTGAAACTCCTTACGCGACGGTGAACCTACAGGACCATACTTCTCAGTCAGTCGGTCATCAATCTGTGGCAATTTTGCCCATTTTTCTTCACTAATCTTTATCATAAACTGTCCTCCCATTCTTTTAATAGTCGTTCTGCTTTCTTAATCTCGGCAGGGTACTGCTTCGTACCCTTTTCAACAAAAGAGTTGAGCATCACCATACGATGACATTCCATAAAATTGTCTGCGTCAATTGCGAATAGCACAGTGCGATACTCATTGTTGCCAACAGACACGCGCATTTCATAGAACTCCGTTTTCTCAAGACGCTTGACAAACTTCGTACTGACAACGTATTTTGTCAGCATGATTTCGAATACAAAATCATATTTGTCTTTTATCTTCTGAGGCAAGTTTTGATAGTATTCGTCAAACTCCTTCGTATATGTTGCTGCTCTAATTCTGTCGTTCATGCCGCAAAAGTAATATATTTATTCCAATTCTCCAAATAATTAGGAAGAAAAATCTTAATTTCTTTACTCCGGCTCTTTTATCTCTTCTTCATCCTGCAATGCTGGGGCTGTGGCCTCCGCCATCGCCTGTCTGCATGCTGTTGCCAATTTCGATTTTCATAATGTCACGAGAATTGCAATAATTTTGGAATAAGCAAATCTTTCCCACACTATTTTTAATGAGTGTCTTATCCTCATCATTCCCCCTTTGTAAAATTCTTTCTTGTGCCCGAATGCCCGAATGCCCGAATGCCCGTTAAGGGCTATTCAAATTAAAAAATCAATATAAAATATATTATATATATAATATATAATATATTTTAAAGTTCAATTTCTTCTTATCGGGCATTCGGGCATTCGGGCATTCGGGTATTTCGCCGAATCCCCTTTGTAGATCCGAGTGGAGCACGAGTTGACAATATGCCCATTTGTACCCGTTTTGTAGTACAAAAGAATGGTGGCATCCATGAAAATCATCGGAAACGGGTACTTCTGGAAAAGTGAATGTAAAGAAAAATGAATAACAATCAATAACCATTAACCAATAACCAATAACCATTAAAGGGTGGGATTTGGGCGTTTCCCTGGGAGAAACCTCAGTCTTCTCTGGGAGAAAGCTGAGGTTTCATCGTCACAAACCTGACGCTACATTGCCAATAACCGTTAGGTAAATTTTTCCCCTTTATACAATAAATATGGGGTGGAGCGCGTTTAGATATAGGTAAAAAAGAAAAAAAAGCCCGCAAAGGGCAAAAGGTAAAACAGTAAAATTATGATTGAATATATCAAGGGAGAACTGACGGAGCTGACGCCGGCGTTGGCAACAATAGAGGCTGCTGGCGTGGGCTATGGCCTGAACATTTCGCTGACGACGTACTCGTCATTGCAAGGGCTCCAACAACCATCACCTAACCCCCAACACCCAACAGCCAAGCTGTACGTCTTCGAGTCGATTCGCGAGGATGCATACGTGCTGTATGGCTTCGTGTCGAAGAAAGAGCGCGAGATGTTCGAGCTGCTGATTACTGTCAGCGGCGTAGGTCCCAATACGGCACGCATGATGCTGTCGTCGATGAGTGTCAGCGAGCTGTGTGCTGCCATCTCGCGAGGTGACGAACGGCTGATCAAGGGCATCAAGGGTATCGGAAAAATGACGGCACAACGCATCATCGTGGACCTGAGGGACAAGATTGTGGCTCTGGGCATTGCCGACGAGATTCCTGCCGGTGGCACTGTGACGGCACCTGTGAACAATGCCGTGCGCGACGAGGCTGTGGCAGCCCTGACCATGCTGGGCTTTGCTCCCGCTCCGACGCAGAAGGTGGTGGTGAAGCTGCTGCAAGAGCAGCCTGATCTGCCTGTGGAACAGGTGGTGAAGCTGGCACTGAAACAAATAAAATGAGAAATGAGGAATGAGTAATGAGAAATTAAAATGAAAAATGGGAAATGGCATATCCGACGACTGACGGACAGGGGGCTTCTAAGACTTCTGCCTGTTGTCGTGCTGTGCGCAATGTGCATCGCCTTAGTAGGTGTTGCAGCGGCGCGCTCGTCATTTTTCATTTCTCATTTAGCGGAGCGTCATTCCTCATTTCTCATTTCTCATTCCTCATTTGAGAATCGGGATGAAGAACCCGATTCTCTCATCAAGGCACGCTGGAAGATTCAGAAGACGGCACCGGTGGAGGTGGCCGACCTGGACTCGTCGGCACTGGACCTGCGCTTCCCTGAGAACATTAAGCAGGAGGTGGAGTACGACGACTCGCTGCACGTGTACCGCATCGGTTCGAAGATGGGCGACTCGTACCTGAATACGCCAATCCTGATGACGCCGGAAGAGTATAATGCCTGGAGCGAGCGCAGGGAGCGTGAACTGTTCTTCCGCAAGAAGGATGCTGAGAACGTGTCGCAGCAAGGCAAGGAGAAATTCTCGTTTGCCGATATGCACTTCGACCTGGGTCCTGCTGAGAAGATTTTCGGTCCCGGTGGTGTGCGTATCAAGACGCAGGGAACGGCCGAGCTGAAGCTGGGTGCGACGATGAAGAACATCGACAATCCGTCGCTGCCTGAGCGTAACCGTAAGACGACAGCGGTGGACTTCGACGAGAAGATCAACCTGAACGTGACGGGTAAGGTAGGCGACAAGGTCAATATGTCGCTGAACTACAACACCGATGCCACCTTCGACTTCGACACGAAGAACCTGAAGCTGCGCTACGAGGGCAAGGAGGACGAAATCATCAAACTGGTGGAGGGCGGTAACGTGACGTTCCCCTCGAACAACTCGCTGGTGAAGGGTGCCAGCAGTCTGTTCGGTCTGCGCACCGACATGCAGTTTGGCAAGCTGAAGCTGCAGACCGTCTTCTCGCAGAAGAATTCGACGACGAAGAGTGTGTCGTCGAAGGGTGGCATGCAGCTGACGCCCTTTGAGATTGACGTCGCCAACTATGAGGAAAACCGTCACTTCTTCCTGGCCAACTACTTCCGTGAGCACTACGATGCTGCCATGTCGCAGTTGCCGAACATCATGACGGGCGTCACCATCAACCGTGTGGAGGTGTGGGTGACCAACAAGTCGGGAACGACGACGAACTCGCGTAACATCCTGGCCTTCTCCGGTCTGGCCGAGAGCAAGTGGAGAGGAGGTACTGGTCCGTCGGCTGTGCCTGACAACAATGCCAACGGTGAGTACACGGCGCTGACGACGACGTATGCCGCAGCGCGTGACATCGACCAGGCGTCGGCAGTGCTGAGTGCGGAGTTCGAAGGAGGCACGGACTATGAGAAATTGGCTGCTGCCCGACTGCTGAACTCGTCGGAATATACGCTGAATGCCTCTCTGGGCTATATCTCGCTGAAGACGGCGCTACAGACCGATCAGGTGCTGGCTGTGGCCTATGAGTTCACCTACGGTGGCCAGACCTACCAGGTGGGTGAGTTTGCTGCTGACCATACCAAAGCCAGTGACGCGCTGTTTGTGAAGTCGCTGAAGAACACGTCGAACAATCCGCAACAGTTTAACTGGCCGCTGATGATGAAGAACGTGTACTACCTGGCATCGAATGTGGAGAAGACGAAGTTCAAGCTCGATATCAAGTTCAAGAGCGACACGGCAGGTGTCTATCTGTCGTACATCCCCGAGGTGAAGGATGTCACGCTGCTGCGCGGACTGGGCTGTGACCGTCTGGACAACAACAACAAGATACACCCCAACGGCGTCTTCGACTTCGTGGAGGGCTACACCATCAGCAACGGCCGTGTGTTTTTCCCGTCTGCGGAGCCTTTCGGTTCGACGCTGAAGAACTTCCTGCTACGCAACGGCATCAGCGAGAAGGTGGCTGAGAAATATAGCTTCCAGGAGCTGTACGACACCACCCGCACGGCAGCCCGTCAGATGACGGACAAGGACAAATACCTGCTGGTGGGACAGTTCAAGGGCTCGTCGGCCAACGTCATCTCGCTGGGTGCCTACAACGTGCCTCAGGGTTCGGTGGTTGTCACAGCAGGCGGTGTCATCCTCCAGGAAGGCTCCGACTATAGCGTAGACTATTCGGCCGGTGAGGTGACCATCCTGAACCAGAGCATCATCGATGCCGGCACCAGCGTCAGCGTGTCGCTGGAGTCGAACAGCGACTACGGCATGCAGCGCAAGACGATGGTGGGCTTCAACTGGGAGTACGACTTCTCGAAGGACTTCCAGATAGGCGGTACGCTGCAACACCTGTCGGAGCAGGCCCTGACGTCGAAGGTGACGATGGGCTCCGAGCCGTTGAAGAACACCCTGTGGGGTCTGAACATCAACTGGAAGACGGAGAGCCAGTGGCTGACGAACATGCTCGACAGGCTGCCCCTGCTGCATTGTACGCAGCCCTCGCAAATCTCGTTTACGGGAGAATTCGCCCATCTCATTGCCAGTACGGCCAGTGGTACGCAGGACGATGCCTCATACATTGACGACTTTGAGAGTGCCACCAGCGGCATCGACGTGATGGAACCCAAGTCGTGGTCGCTGTCGAGTGTGCCCTCGATGTTCCCTGAACATGTCGACAAGGACACCGTGTCGAGCAACTACAACCGTGCCCTGCTGTCGTGGTATACCATCGACCCGCTGTTCACCAACCGTTCGTCGAGTCTGACACCTTCCCATATCAAGAGCGACCTGGACCAGCTGTCGAACCACTATGTGCGTGCGGTGTACGTCAGCGAGCTCTATCCCAACCGCGACCAGTCGACATACAGTGGTGCCACCAATACGCTGCCCATTCTCAACCTGGCCTACTATCCGGAGGAACGTGGTCCGTACAATCTGAACACCAATGTGAACCTCAACGGTACGCTGACACTGCCACAGCGCAACTGGGGCGGTATGATGCGTAAGCTGGATACCAACGACTTCGAGACGGCCAACGTGGAATATATCGAGTTCTGGCTCCTCGACCCCTTCATCTATTCGTCGCTGGAGCCCGATGCCGCCGACTATGGCGGAGACCTCTACATCAACCTCGGTGAGGTGAGCGAGGACATCCTGCACGATGGCAAGAAATTCTACGAGAGCGGTATGCCTGTCGATGGCACCAGTTCGTTTACCACCAGCCAGTGGGGTAAGATTCCTGTACAGGCCACCCAGACCTATGCCTTTGCCACCACCACTGGTGCCCGTGCCAAGCAGGACGTGGGTCTGAACGGTCTGAACGACGAGGAAGAGCGCGGCTTCCCGGCTTATGCCGACTTCCTGAGCCATGTCACAGTGAACGACAGCGTGCGTGCTGCGTGGAACCAAGACCCTGCCAACGACAACTACCACTACTATCGTGGCAGCGACCTTGACGCGCGCAAGGCCAGCATTCTGGAGCGTTACAAGCGCATCAACATGCCTCAGGGCAACTCCCCCGACAACGACCAGCAGACGGAGGGCTACGACACGTCGTACAAGACATTCCCCGACGTCGAGGACATCAACCAGGACTATACGCTGAACGAGTATGAGCGCTACTATCAGTACAAGGTCAGCATCCGTCCCGAGGACCTGCGCCTGGGACATAACTTCATCACCGATGTGCGCGAATATACAGCCTCGCTGCGCAATGGCAACAAGGAACCCGTGAAGTGGTATCAGTTCCGCATCCCCCTGGCGCAGTATGACGACAGGGTGGGGGGCATCAGCGATTTTACCAGCATCCGCTTCATGCGTATGTTCCTGACACAGTTCAAGAAACCCATCGTGCTGCGATTCGGCAGTCTTGACCTGGTGCGTGGCGAATGGCGCGTCTATGACCAGCAGCTCACGGGAACATCGAACAGCGGTCTGTTGGAAATCAGCGCCGTGAATATCGAGGAGAACAACGACCGACGTCCCGTCAACTACGTCGTGCCACCAGGCATCTCGCGTGTGACAGACCCCTCGCAGCCACAGCTCACCGAGGCTAACGAGCAGTCGCTGTGTATGATTGTGAAGAACCTGTCGCAGGGAGAGTCGAAGGCCGTCTATCGCACCACGAACCTTGACCTGCGCCAGTATAAGAACCTGCAGATGTACGTGCATGCCAACCACCTGCTGGAAGATGCCACAGCCCTGCAGGACGATCAGCTGGCTGTCTTCGTACGTATCGGTAGCGACTATCGCAACAACTACTACGAATACCTGATTCCGCTGAAGCTGACGCCCGATCGCAACGACTACAACAAGTATAACCTCGACGACTGCCGGATGGTATGGCCACAGGAAAATATGCTGAATATTGACCTGACACTGTTCACACAGCTGAAGAAAGCCCGTAACAAGGCCCGTGCAGCAGGAACGGCCAGCTTTACGACGGAATACTACGACTATGACCCCAGCAATGGCAACAACCGCATAGCCATTATGGGTAATCCGTCGTTGGGAGAGGTGAAGACGATGATGATTGGTGTGCGCAACATGGCCGGAGGTGTGAAGTCGGGTGAGATATGGGTCAACGAGCTGCGCCTGCAGGATGTCAACAACAAGGGTGGCTGGGCAGCCTCGGGTAATCTGAACATGCAGCTGTCGGACGTGGGTAGCGTGAACCTGACGGGAAAGATTATCACCGAGGGCTTCGGAGGACTGGAGGAAAGTGTCGCACAGCGCACCACCGACAACTACAAGACCTACTCGGTGACTACCAACTTTGAGCTGGGTAAGTTCTTCCCAGACAAGATGAAGGTGACAGCACCTATCTATTATAGCATCACGAAGGAAGAGACACGTCCGAAGTATAATCCGCTGGACACTGATATGGAACTGGAAGATGCCTTGGAGTCAGCACTTGACCAGCACGAGCGCGACAGTATTGAGTCGATAGCTGTCACCAAGTCGACCACCAAGAACTTCTCGCTCAGCAATGTGCGTGTAGGCATCAAGACCAAGCGCCACCCCATGCCCTACGATCCTGCCAACTTCTCGTTCTCGTACAGTTCACGGACGACGAGGAAGTCGGGTGAGACTACCGTCTACGAGCATGATGACCAATGGCGAGGCTCGTTCAATTATACCTATTCACCAGTCTATAAGACGTGGGAGCCGTTCAAGAAATCGAAGTCGAAATCGAAGTGGATGGCATTCCCCAAGGCCTTCGGCATCAACTATCTGCCCCAGAGCATCACGTTCAATACGGATCTCTCGCATGCCTATTCTGAACTGCAGGAAAGGGATATGGACAATCTGGGTGGCTCGAAGATTCCTGCACAGTGGAGCTCGACATTCCTGTGGAACCGTGACTTCACGCTGCGCTGGGACTTCACCAAGAACCTGCACATGAACTTCCAGTCAGGCACACAGGCAGAAGTGGAAGAACCCGACAGCGAACTGCCCATCAACAAAGACCTCTATCCGGACCGTTATACGGCGTGGAAGGACTCGGTATGGCACAGTATCTCGCATCTCGGAACACCCTTGAACTATCGCCAGACGTTCACTGCCAGCTATCAGCTGCCACTGAACAAACTGCCCATCATGGACTGGGTGACGGCCGATGCCAGCTATAATGCCACCTACAACTGGGTACGTGGTACGCAGCGCGAAGACGGTACTACTCTGGGTAATACGATCTCGAACAATCGTCAGATCAATATCAATGGAAATATCAACTTTGAGACACTCTATAACCACTTCCCCTTCCTGAAGAAGACCAACGACCGTTTCAAGAAGGCTCCTGCCAAGAATACAAAGAGTTCGAAGACGACCAAGAAGAACCAGAAGGACAAGGATGACAAAGACGGTAAGGACGGTAAGGATGGTAAGGACGGTAAGGACGACAAGAATGGCAAGAATGGCAAGGATGGCAAGGCCGGCAAGGAAGAGAGCAAACTCCCTAAGAACAAGAATGCCTACCAGCAGGAGCTGGTGCTGAAGCCTGACACCACCTTTACCGTGACCCACAACAAGAAAACAAAGCGCCTCATTGTCACGGCGAAGACGAAGGACGGCAAGAGTTATCCGGTGAAATACAAGGTGGTGGACCAGAACAAGATTCTCATCAAGAACAAGGACTCGGTGGCTATCAGTGTGACAGTAGTACCCAAGCCCTCACTGGAAAACGAGACGTGGTACAAGATCACCCAGTCGGTGGCACGTGGACTGATGATGGTCAGGACGCTGGGCATCAGCTATCGCAACCAGTATTCGATGTCGCTGCCAGGATTCTTGCCTACCGTCGGCGATGCCTTCGGACAACGCACGGGTAGTGTGATGGCACCTGGTCTGGGCTTTGCCTTCGGACTGACGGACGATTCATTTCTTGGCAAGGCCCGTGAGAACGGATGGCTGTCAGACAGTCTGACAACACCTGCTGCCACCAACCAGACCACCGACCTGCAGTTGCGAGCTACCCTGGAGCCCCTGCGTGACCTGAAGATAGACCTCAATGCCTCCAGGACAGAGTCGCGCGCGCGTTCTATACAATATATGTTTGACAACATGCCTACCACCCAGAGTGGTACCTTCACGATGACAACGCTTTCTATCGGGTCTGCCTTCGAGTCGATAGGCGATGCCAACAACGGCTATCCGTCGAACGTCTTCGAGCGTTTCTGCAATGCACTGCCGGAATACCAGAGCAAGGCTGCTGCACACTATGGTCAGGAGGTGGACCAATACAGTGCTGCTGTGATGATTCCTGCCTTTATCAATACCTATACCAGCAGTGGCGATGGTTCGTTGGACTTCTTCCCGGCACTGACCCGACTGCTGCCCAACTGGACGCTGCGCTATTCGGGACTGTCGAAAATAACCTGGCTGCAGGAGTATTTCAAGTCAGTCAATATCAACCACTCGTACAAGAGCGTTTTTGCAGTAGGCAGCTACACCAGCGGAACAGCCACTGCCTCGATGTTGGGATGGAGCGTGCCCACGGTGACCATTCAGGAGAGTTTCGCACCGCTGCTGGGATTGGATGCCACTCTGAATAACAACCTTACCCTGAAGGCTGAATTCCGCCGGACACGTGCCCTCACGCTGTCGACGACGAGTGTGCAGATTAATGAAAACCGTTCGAACGACTGGGTTATCGGCCTGGGCTATAAGATCAATGACTTCCAGCTGTTCGGTAGTGGCACATCGCGGAAAATCAAGAAAGCGCAGAAGGGAAAGGGCAAAGGCAGCGATAACGACAACGATAAGGGCAACAATGCCAGCCAGTCGAGGTCGCGTAAGTCGGGCGTGAACCACGACCTGAACCTGCGCCTCGACTTCACGTTGCGCGACCAGGCTGCCATCACCCGCGACATTGCCAGCCGGACTTCTGCTGCCAGCAGTGGCAACTCAGCACTGAAGATATCGTTCATGGCAGACTACACGCTGTCACGACTGTTGACGATGTCGTTCTACTATGACCGTCAGACCAATACACCATTGTTGTCGAGCAGTTCATACCCGACAACAACACGCGATTTTGGACTTTCTATGAAATTCTCGCTTACCAGGTGATGGGTGTTAGACGTATGTCTCCAGGAACTTCACCGTACCTTCGACAGACACTTCACGACAGGTGGCAGGAATGAGGATGGACTCACCGGCATGGAAACTCACAGCCTTACCGTCAATGGTCAGCTGACCTTCACCCTTCAGACCTATCAGCACGACAAAGCTGTCGAGATCGCTGTAGTCTAATGTCATGGGTTCGTCGAGATCGTAGACTGCCGTAGTGAAATACGGACATTCCACAAGCTGGACACTCTCGTTCTTTCGTGGCACATAGTGGGTCTGATAGTCGGGAAGCACGTTGTAGTCGATGCTCTCAGCGGCCTCCTTGGTGTGCAGCTGGCGCGGATGGCCTTCCTTGTCACGACGATCATAGTCGTAAATACGATAGGTGACATCGGAGGTCTGCTGGATTTCCGCCAGATAACAGCCGTTAAGGATGGCATGAATGCGACCTGCCGGAATGAAGAAGCAGTCGCCGTCCTTGACATCATATTTGGCCAGTGCGTCGCAGATGGTTTTGTCTTCTACCATCTCCTTGTATTTCTCAGGTGTTATCTGCATCTTCAAGCCATTGTAGATAGCAGCACCAGGCTCAGAGTCCATGATATACCACATCTCGGTCTTACCACGCGGCTTGCCCTGACGATGTGCTATCTCGTCAGTAGGATGCACCTGAATAGAGAGGTCGCGTTTGGCATCGATTAACTTGATGAGCAGAGGAAACTCATCGCCGAAGCGGCGATAGTTGGCTTCGCCCACCAAACGGGCTTTCTCTTGCTTGACGATGTCGTTGAGGTTTTGTCCCTCACAGATGGTCTCACTGCCTGGAACACCGGAAATCTGCCAGATCTCAGTACCCCAAATTAGAGTTTTTGGTAATGGTGTAAACTTGTAGTAGTGTGTCATTTTTTAATCTTTCTGAAATCTAATATCTCTTATCCTAGTTGTCTTTCCAAAAAGCACGGGTGAACAGCACCAGCACGGACATGATTTCCAAACGACCTACAAGCATGAGGAACGAGCAGGTCCACTTGATGTAGTCGGGTAATTCGCCCCATGACATAGCAGGCCCGATGTCAGTACTCAGCGACGGACCAACATTGCTGATACAACTCAGCGCGATGGCGATGGCATTGGTGTTGTCGATGCCTGATACAATCATGATGGTGGCAGAGATGAGCACCATCACTGAAAAGATGGCAAAGAACGCCAACAGGGTACTCAGCTTCTGCTGAGATACAGGCTGACCATTCACTTTGACAGGCAATACGGCGTTAGGATGCAGAATCCTACGGAATTCGTTGCGCAGCACCTTGAATACCATGACGCCACGGATACACTTGAAGCCACCTGTCGTTGAACCTGAACATGCGCCTATGAACATCAGTATGCCCATGATAACCCACGTGATATGAGGCCACATGGCCACGTCGTCGTTGAAAAGTCCTGTGGTGGTGATGAACGACACTACCTGGAACAGTGATGAACGGAAAGCATGCTCAAGACCATAGCCATTGCGCGTTATCAGCAGATAGGTGATGAACAGCGTAGAGGCAGAGACAATAAACAGATAGAGCTTGAATTCCGAACTCTTGAACAGTGCTGATACCTTCAGTTTGAATATGGCCATATAGAGCATGGCGAAGTTGATGCCTGCCAGGAACTGGAAGAGGATGGAAACATAGTCGATGGCTGGTGACTGGAAATAGGCCGTCGAATCGTTATGGGTGGCAAAACCGCCTGTAGCTGTCGTCGTCATAGCGTAGTTGATGCTGTCGAACCACGACATGCCACAGAAATAGAACGAGAAGATACAGGCCACGGTGAGACCTAAATAGATAGTCCAGATCCACTTGGCCATCGTCGACAGACGCGGATGCATCTTGGAACGTATGGGACCAGTAGCTTCAGCAGCAAACACCTTCACGCTGCCACTGCCTACCATCGATGGTAGAATGGCGATGGTAAAGAACACGATTCCCAAACCGCCAATCCATTGCGTCTGTGTGCGCCAATAGAGAATGCCGTGTGGCAGCCATTCCACATCATCCAAGATAGTTGCTCCCGTTGTGGTGAATCCCGACATGGTCTCGAAATAGGCACTGGTGACATTCGGGATGTAGCCTCCGATGATAAACGGCAGCATGCCGAAGAAGGAGAATACAATCCATGTGGCTGTCACCAGAAGATAGCTGTCACGACGACTCAGGTTGTTGTCAGCCGTTCTGCCCATATATTTAAGTATGAAGCCTGCGCAGATGGTCAGGATGGCTGAAATGAGAAACGCCATCAGGTCGTCCTCTCCGTAATAGGCCGATATGCCCACACAGACAAACAGCAGCGTTCCTAACAGAAACAGCAGTGAACCTATAATTTTATAGACCAGAGGGAAGTTTACCATAACGTATTGGCCTTGAAATATTTCTCAACCTTCTTCAGATTCTGTTCGTGACAGAACACCATCACCAGGTCGCCTTCCTGGATCTGGGTATTACCATTGACCAAAATGCCCTGTCCGTTGCGCACAAGCCCACCGATGGTTGCTCCGCTGGGCATGCCTAAATCCTTGACAACGTGTTTGGTAACCCGTGATCCCTTGGCAGCCGTAAACTCTGCTACATCAGAATCAACGAGCATCAGGGAGCGAACATTCGACACATTGCCATCAAGCATCATCTGGTAGATATGGCTGGCTGCCAGCGTTTTCTTATTGATGATGGTACCGATATCCAGACTCTCAGCCATCTCCACGTAGTCCAGATTCTCAACCATAGCCACTGTCTTGCGGACACCCAGACGCTTGGCCGTCATACATGCCAGAATGTTGGTCTCGGTATTGCCAGTCAACGCCACAAAGGCCTGAGTGTTCTGGATGCCTTCTTCCTGAAGCAGGCCAATGTCACGGCCATCGCCGTGGATAATCATCACATCCTGGTTGGCCAGCTTCTCATTGAGCTTTTCACAACGCTGCTCGTTCTGCTCAATGATTTTCAGGTCCATATAGTCGGGAATCATCTTTGCCAGACGGACAGCTGTTCTTCCGCCACCCATGACAATGACGTTCTTTACATCGGCATAATGTTCTTTGCCACTAATCTGTCGGATATACGGAATATATTCCCGAGTGGTCATGAAATATGCCAGGTCGTTGACATGTAACTCGTCGTAACCACCAGGGATAAGAGCCTCTCCGTTTCGTTTGATGGCTACAATATGGTAGGGGTCTTCCGGACCGCAGAGTTCGCGCAAAGGACGATTCAGAATCTGACAGGTCTGACGTAGTTTGACACCAAGCATCACCAAGTCGCCTTCGTTCACATCCCATCGCTGACGCACCCACGACATCTTTAAGCCATTGGTGATGTCATTAGCTGCCAATACCTCGGGGAAGATGAGTGAGTTGATGCCCATCTTTTCGAAGAGCTCTTTTCTCGTAGGGTCAAGATATTCGAAATTGTCAATGCGTGCCACCGTCTTCTTGGCCCCCAGGGCATGGGCTATCATACAAGCCGTCATGTTACGACTCTCATCGGGGGTTACTCCGACGAAGAGGTCAGCGTTTTCCACACCAGCTTCTTTCATCGTGTTGATACTCGTTGTCCTACCCTGAAGGGTCATAATGTCATACTTGCTGTCCAAGTCGCCAAGACGCGCGGGGTCTTCGTCAATCAGAACACAGTCCTGATGGTCGCGTGACAGCAGTTTTGACAGGTGAGTTCCTACGGCGCCTGCACCGGCAATGATGATCTTCATAATCTTGGGTGTTAGGTGTTGGGTGTTAGCTGTTGGGTGATGGGCGTTAGCTGTTGGGTGATAGCCTTGATGATACTGTCTTTGTCAATTCCAACAATAGCCTGCAATTCCGATACCTTGCCATGTTCCACAAAAATATCGGGCAAACCGAGGCGGCTGATAGCAGGCGCATAGCCGTGTTCGCTCATCCACTCCAGTACTGCCGTTCCCATTCCGCCATTACGAACACCGTCCTCAATGGTGATGATGCGCTTGAACTTGCGTCCCACCTCATGCAGCAGATCTTCGTCCAGGGGCTTCAGGAAACGTAAGTCGTAGTGGGCGATAGATGGGTGATGGGTGTTTGCGGATTGGCATTCATCGATGGCCTCCTCAGCAATCTTGCCGATAGGACCAATGGTTATGATAGCAAGGTCATCACCCTCGCGCAGACGGCGCCCCTTGCCAACAGGTATCTCTGTCAACGGACAACGCCAGTCAACGAGTGTACCTCGTCCCTTTGGATAGCGAATCACAAAGGGTCCCTTGTCGGGAAGCTGTGCCGTATACATCAGTCGGCGCAGTTCATGTTCGTCCATTGGCGAAGCAATGGTCAAGTTCGGAATGGGTCGAAGTGCAGCCATATCGAAGGCACCATGATGTGTAGGTCCGTCCTCGCCCACCAGTCCGGCTCTGTCAAGACAGAGCACCACGTTCAACTTCAGGATTGCCACATCATGGATGATGTTGTCGAAGGCACGCTGTGCAAAAGCGCTGTAGATATTACAGAAAGGCATCAGACCTTCCTTTGCCATACCACCTGAGAATGTGACAGCATGTCCTTCTGCAATACCGACATCAAACGTACGGTCTGGCATCTCCTTCATCATAATGTTCATGCTACATCCCGTAGGCATAGCCGGTGTGACTCCCACTATCTTCTCGTTCTGCTCAGCTAACTCCAGTAATGTCTCTCCAAAGACATCCTGGAATTTCGGTGGTATGTTCGTGGTGTCCTTCACCAAACGTTCTCCTGTCTCTGCATCGAATTTGCCAGGAGCATGCCAGACAGTGACATCTTTCTCGGCAGGTGCATAGCCATGACCTTTCTGAGTATGCAGGTGCAACAGCTTGGGACCTTTCATCTCTTTTAGCTGACGTAGTATACGTACCAGCTCCTTGACGTCATGACCATTGAAAGGACCGAAATAGCGGATGTCCATGCCTTCAAAGACATTCTGCTGATGAGAGATAGCCGACTTCAAGGCATTGGTGAGTCGGATAAGACCACGACGACGGTCGTCCTCCAGCAATCCTATCTTATGCAGCCAGCGTGTCAGCTTAAAACGCAGGGCATTATAGGTCTCGTTGGTGTTCAACGATAGCAGATATTCCTGCATGCCACCCACGGCACGGTCGATAGACATGTTGTTGTCATTGAGAATAATGAGGATGTCATTGTCCGATGAAGAAACATTATTCAAACCCTCGTAAGCTAAACCTCCTGACATAGCACCATCTCCAATGACGGCTACCACCTTGCGCTGTCTGCTGTTGCCTGATGGCGAATCTCTCATAGCCAGTTTCTCAGCGACAGCCATTCCCAAAGCAGCAGAAATGGAGTTTGAGGCATGACCACACATAAAGGTGTCGTAATCGCTTTCTTCAGGTGATGGGAACGGGCGTAATCCTCCCAGCTTGCGATTGGTGCAAAACTGCTCGCGGCGTCCCGTCAGGATTTTGTGCCCATATGCTTGATGCCCCACATCCCATACGATGAGGTCGTCGGGGGTGTTATAGACATAATGCAAGGCCACGGTAATCTCCGTCGCACCCAAGCTGGAAGCCAAGTGTCCTGGATTTACCGACAATTCCTTGACGATGTCTTCACGCAGTTCTCGACAAATCTCAGGCAGTTCATCTACTGAAACCTTCCTAAGATCCTCCGGAAACTTGATGTTCTTCAGTAATTCCACTTTTGTTTTTTTATTCTTTTTTATCTATTTTGACTGCAAAGATAGTGTAATTTGCCCGATTGACAAAAATAAAATGCAAATTTCTTGCAAATAACATAAATTCTTCCTATTTTTGCAAAGAAATAGCTAAAACACGGATGATTTACATTGCTCTGCCTTCTAACGGACAGCACCGTCTCTCTTTCTATCTCGCTATGGAAGAATATGTCGCTCGCCATTTGCCGCCCGCCGACTCGTTTTTCATGTGGCAGGTAGAGCCAAGTGTCATCTTCGGGCGTAACCAGTTGATAGAAAACGAAGTGAACATTCCATTCTGTCGGAAGCACAATATCCAGACTTATCGTCGCAAAAGTGGTGGCGGGTGTGTCTATGCGGATATGAAAAATGTCATGTTCTCCTATATCACTGCTGACGATCAGGTGGGATTTACCTTCAATCGCTATATGACGATGGTGATTAATATGCTGCAGCGTTTGGGTGTCGATGCATCGGGAACAGGACGTAACGATATTATGATAGGCCACCGTAAGGTGTCAGGGACGGCTTTTTACAAGATACCCGGGCGCAGCATTGTTCATGGCACCATGCTTTACGATACGGATATGGTGAATATGGTGGGCAGTATCACTCCTACTAGTACCAAACTGTTGTCGAAGGGCATTGTCAGTGTGCGACAGCGCATTGCCCTTCTCAAAGACTATATCAATCTCACACTTCCTGAATTCATGCAATACGTCCGTCGGAACCTTTGCGACGAGGAATACATGCTCACTGCTGATGACATCAGCCAAATAGAGGAGATAGAGAAAGAATATCTCTCGCCAGAGTTTATCTATGGCAAAAATCCTCAGTACACGCTTGTCAAGCGTCGGCGTATAGAAGGTGTTGGGGACTTCGAGGCTCGTATTGCTGTCAAGAATGGCGTTATCCAGCGAGTTAACCTCATGGGTGACTTCCTGTTGGTAGGTGATTTGGACAATGGTTTACTATGTAAGTTGCGCAATCTTCCACTGACGCGTGAAGCTTTGCGCCGTGCCCTTCCAGACCGTATTGACGATATCATTATGAATCTGATAAAAGAAGATTTAGTCTTATTATTGACTGAATAAAAATATTTAAGAATAAAAAAATGGAAAATAAGAAAACATGTCTTTATGACAAACATGTAGGCCTAAATGCACTCATGTCGCCCTTTGGCGGATTTATCATGCCCATACAGTACACAACAATCGTTGATGAACACCAGGCCGTGCGCCATGCATGTGGTGTCTTCGACGTGAGCCACATGGGTGAGGTACTTGTTAGTGGAACAGATGCCGAGCGTTACGTCAACCATATCTTTACCAATGATGTCAGGGGCATTCCCAATGGGAAGATTCTCTATGGAATGATGTGTTATGAAAATGGTGGAACGGTAGATGATTTGTTGGTTTATAAGGTGACTGACGACATTTTTTTCCTTGTTATCAATGCTGCCAATATCGACAAGGACTGGGCGTGGATACAGGAGCAGGCAACTGGCTATGATGTCACCCTGCAAAATCAGAGTGAGGAATATGGCGAGTTGGCCATACAAGGACCTCAGGCCGAACAGGTGATGCAGGAAGTGTTGGGCATTCCTTGTCAGGAACTGGCTTTCTATACCTTTAAACAGCTAGGTGATATGATAGTCAGTCGTACCGGCTATACCGGTGAGGATGGTTTTGAGATATACGCCACACCGGATTATATCAATGAATGTTGGGACAAACTGATGGATAGTGGTCGCTGCAAACCTTGTGGATTGGGTTGTCGCGATACTTTGCGCTTTGAGGTTGGCCTGCCGCTTTATGGTGACGAGTTGTCACAGGATATTACGCCTGTAATGGCAGGTCTTAGTATGTTCGTCAAATTGGATAAGGAAGAGTTCATTGGTCGCGAAGCCTTGGCCAAACAGAAGGCTGACGGGCCTGCAAGGAGAATCGTAGGCATCGAACTTGCTGACAAGGCTATCCCTCGTCATGGCTACGTGGTGCTGAAAGACGGCAATCCCATTGGTGAAGTGACGACAGGCTATCATACCATTTCCACTGATAAGAGTGTTTGTATGGCCTTGATTGATACACAATATGCCAAACTCGATACTGACGTGGAGATACAAATCCGTAAGAAGGTATTCCCGGGCAAGGTGGTGAAGAAGCAATTCTATAACAAAAACTACAAGAAAAATTAAGCATTAAATATTAAACATTAAGTTTTATGGCAAAAGTAATTGAAGGACTCTACTACTCGGAGTCACACGAATACGTAAGAGTAGAAGGTGATTATGGTTTTATCGGTATTACTGACTATGCGCAGAATGCTCTGGGCAATGTAGTGTATGTTGACATGCCGGAAGTCGACGACGAAGTGTCGGCAGGTGAGGAATTCGGTGCTGTCGAGAGTGTCAAGGCTGCCAGCGACCTGATGTCACCCGTCACAGGTGTTGTCGTTGAGGTCAATGAGGCTTTGGACGACCAGCCGGAACTCATTAACCAGGATGCATACGAGAACTGGATTATCAAGGTGACCCTCTCTGATAAGAGCGAACTCGACAGTCTGATGGATGCCAAGGCCTATGCCGCTTTCTGCGATAAGTAAATAGTTCGTTATAACGTTATAACGTAATACCGAAACAATGTATAAGTATTTCCCGCACACTCAGGACGATTTGAAGTCGATGCTCGAAAGGGTGGGCATAGATTCTCTCGATGCCCTATACGCACAGATTCCTGAGGAAATCCGTTTCCGTGGCGACTATAAACTGCCCTCGGAGATGAGTGAGATGGAAGTTCGTGAACTCTTTGAGAAGTTAGGCTCACAGAACCAGCAGCTGACATGCTTTGCAGGCATGGGTGTGTATGACCACTACACGCCATCAGTCATTCCGCAATTGATACAACGTTCAGAGTTCCTGACCTCATACACCCCATATCAGGCAGAGATATCGCAGGGCACGCTGCATTATATCTTTGAGTATCAGTCGATGATGGCCGAACTCACTGGTATGGATATCTCTAATGCCTCGATGTACGATGGCACTACCGCTGCTGCCGAGGCTATGATGATGGCTGTGGCTGCTGGCAAGAAACAGAAAAGGGTGCTGATAGCAGGTACCATGAATTCGCAGACTGTCAAGGTGATGACGCGTTATGCCCATCATCATGGCATCGACCTTTTCGCGTTGCATATCAAGGATGGCGTGACTGATTTGGAAGAGCTCAAGGCTGAGCTGGCCAAGGGCGATGTGGCAGGTTTGATGGTGCAGCAGCCGAATGCTTTTGGTATTGTCGAAGACTATACCGGTTTTGCTGAGGCTTGTCACGAACAGAAGGCGCTCTTCATGATGAATTGTGTGGCTGCCGACCTCGCGGTGCTGAAGACACCAGGCGAATGGGGGGCAGATGTCGCTGTGGGCGATGGTCAGTCGTTGGGCATCCCTTTGCAGTTTGGTGGTCCTTATGTAGGCTATATGTGCTGCACGGAAAAGCTGATTCGCAAGATGCCAGGCCGTATTGTCGGTATGACCAAGGATAATCGCGACCAGCGTGCTTTTGTGCTGACACTGCAGGCTCGTGAACAGCATATCCGTCGTCAGAAGGCTACCTCGAACATTTGTTCGAACCAGTCGCTGATGGCACTCTTCGTGACGATGTATTGTTCGCTGATGGGCAAGCAGGGTCTCAAGGAGGCTGCACAGCTTTCCTATGCCGGTGCCCACTATCTTTGGGATGAACTTAAGAAGACGGGACGTTTCCATCTGGTCTTCGACCAGCCGTTCTTCAACGAGTTCTTAGTGAGCTATGATGGTGATGTCGACACTCTCTACCAGCGTTTTATCGAAGCTGGTTTCCTGGTCGCCAGGGTGAAAGGCAATAGTGAACACCAGCAGGATGGTCTTGTGTTTGCCGTTACCGAGAAACGTACGAAAGAAGAAATTGATAACCTCGTAAAGATTGCAGCACTATGAATAACCGATTATATGGAAACCTGATTTTTGAACTCTCCAAGGAGGGTCGCAAGGGTTACAGTCTGCCGAGAAACAATTTTGGCGATTACGAGATTCCTGCTTCGATGTGTCGTGCTGAGGAGGCTCAGCTGCCTGAGTGTGACGAGCTGACGGTGGTGCGCCACTACACGAACCTTTCTAATAATAACTTTGGTGTCGACACTGGCTTCTATCCCTTGGGTTCTTGTACGATGAAGTATAATCCCAAGATCAATGAAGAGATGGCTGCCTTGCCACAGTTCCAGAACCTGCATCCCTTGCAGCCTGCCGAGACTGTGAAGGGTGCGTTGGCGCTGATAAAACTCTTAGAGCATTCGCTTTGCGAGCTGACGGGGCTGACTCATTTCACCTTCGAACCTTATGCTGGTGCACATGGTGAGCTGACGGGGTTGATGACCATCGATAGCTACCATCGCTCACGTGGCGATCTTCAGCGTAAGAAGGTTATTGTACCCGACTCGGCTCATGGTACCAATCCAGCCTCTGCAGCTGTCTGTGGTTTGGAGATTCTGGAGGTGAAATCGACTAAGGATGGTCTGGTGGATTTGGAGGATCTACAGCGTCTTGTTCAATTAGAAGGCCCCAATATCGCCGCTATGATGATGACCAATCCCAATACCCTTGGACTCTTTGAGACCAGCATCCCGGAGATTGCAAAGCTCATCCACGACGCTGGTGGCCTGATGTATTACGACGGTGCCAACCTGAACCCCATGCTGGGTGCCTGTCGTCCGGGCGACATGGGCTTCGATGTGATGCATATCAACCTGCACAAAACGTTTTCAACGCCTCATGGCGGTGGTGGACCTGGTGCTGGTCCTGTGGGTGTCCGCGAAGGTTTGCAGGACTTCTTCCCCACAGTGTCGCCCTTCTATGGTAACTTTGGTGTGATGATGCGTGCCTATGCCTACATTCTCTCGCTGGGCCGTGAACATGTCAAGGAGGTGGGACCTCTGGCTACGCTGAATGCCAACTACGTCAAGGAGTCGCTGAAGGACGTCTATGAACTGCCCATCGATACCATCTGCTGTCATGAGTTCGTGTTCGACGGTCTGAAGGATAAGTCGACGGGAGTCACAACGATGGATGTGGCCAAGCGTCTGCTCGACTATGGCTATCATGCCCCCACGATTTACTTCCCCCTGCTCTTCCACGAGTCGCTCATGATTGAGCCTACGGAGAACGAGTCGAAAGAAACGCTTGATGGCTTTATCGCTGTGATGCGTCAGATTGCCGAGGAGGCTAAGAATGACCCGGATCTGGTGAAGTCGGCTCCTCATACCACGCCTATCGGACGTGTCGACGATGTGCTGGCAGCCAAACATCCGGTAGTGACGTTCCGTCAAATGAGTAATGAGTAATGAGAAATGAGTAATGTTGATTTGATTATCATCGGTGCGGGCCCTGGTGGGTACCGCGCCGCTGAATATGCTGCCAAGCAAGGGTTGAAGGTCATCGTCTTCGAGGGTGACAATGTGGGAGGTACCTGCCTGAATGTAGGCTGTATCCCCACCAAGACTTACGTCCACAGTGCCTCTTTTGACGAGGCTCGTGAACGCATGGCCACTGTGGTGACACAGCTGCGGAGTGGGGTAGAGGGCATCCTCTCGCATCCCAACATCACACTGATTCGTGAAAAGGCCGCCTTTGGCAAGACTCCCCTCCTTTTGGAGGGGCTGCAGGGGGGCGTTCCCATCATCATCGCCACAGGTTCTGAAACCAAGTACATTCCCGTCAAAGGTCTCGATGACCCTCGCGTGGTCGACAGCACTGGCTTGCTCAACCTCAGCACTTTGCCCAAACGCCTTTGCATCATTGGTGCTGGTGTCATTGGCATGGAGTTCGCCAGCGTGTTTAATCGCTTCGGCTCCGAGGTCACTGTCATCGAGTATCTCAAGGAATGTCTTCCTGTCCTCGACAGCGACATTGCCAAACGTCTGCGTAAGCTATTGGAGAAGCGAGGCATCACCTTCAAGATGAAGACGGCCGTGGAGAACATCGCTGATATCGATGCCGATGTCATCCTGATGGCTACAGGTCGTAAGCCCCGCACTGAGGGCCTGAACCTTGAAGCCGCAGGCATCACTCTTGCTCCTAATGGTGCCATCCCCGTCGACGACAATTTCCAAGTCGCCACAGTTACTGACGGTTCTCCGTCGGGTCTCTACGCCATCGGCGACGTCAATGGGCGTCAGATGCTGGCTCATGCTGCAGAGATGCAGGCCATGCGTGCTGTGAACCATATCCTGGGTAAGCAGGATGGCATCCGTTTCGATATCATGCCTGCTGCCATTTTTACAGAGCCAGAGGCTGCCTGTGTGGGTCCTACGGAAGACCAGCTCAAGCAGAACGGTACGGCCTACGAATGTCGAAAGGCTTTCTGGCGCGCCAATGGCAAGGCACTGGCAATGGGCGAGACGGAAGGTATGCTGAAACTTTTCGTCACCCCTTCTTCGGAGGGGCAGGGGGGAGGCTCTATCCTTGGCTGTCATGCCTATGGTGCCCATGCTGCTGATATGGTGCAGGAGGTGTCCGCACTGATGTGTCGCGACACCACCATTGCACAACTGCGTGACATGGTACATATCCATCCCACACTCAACGAAATCGTTCGGGCTGCTGCGGAATAACAAAAGAGGCTGCTACATCATCGTAGTAGCCCCTTTTTGGCTTTTGGCTTTTGGCCATTGGCTAATAGCTAACTTCTAACAGCTAACAGCCTATTTCAGTGTCACAACTGATGTTGTGGTGGAACTCTGACCCATACTCTCTGTGGTGTTCTCCACCTTCAGAGCCTTCACCCAACCGTCATCAGCCAGTTCATAGGTGGCCTTCTCTTTTACATCAATCTTCAGCATACCGCTCTCCATTACCTGGTCGATATTCTCCTTGATCATGGCAGCCTGGTCTGGTGCATTCTGCTCCACCTGCTTGATAATCATCTCCTTCATCTCGTCCTTGCTCATGTTCATGCTCGAATTGGTGGTGATGTTCTTGCCATTGACAAAGTACATGCGCTTCATCTTGAAGCCATCACTATTGACAATGTCCTCCTGAGCACCTGTCATGATGGCCTTGCCGTTCAGGGCCATGATGCTGGTGGCATCACGGAAAGTGCTGACGAGCTTCTCCTCGTTGATGGAACCCTTGATCTGCTGGCCCAGCATGTCCTTGGCAGCTTCTAATTGGGGTAATTCCTTCACCATCTTGTCCATCAGCTTACTGGCCCACTGCTCCATCTTCGGCTTCAGCTCTTCGAAGTTCACAATCTTCAGCAGTTTGCCGTCCTTATCGGTAGCAACGTTAAGGGTCTGTCCCAGCATCATCTCTTCTGCTGCACCCATCAGTTTGCCAACGATGTTGTCAGGAGCAGCTTCCATCTTCACATCAGTGGTAGTAACGTCCCACAGGAAACCGTCGGGAGTGGCATCTGCAACCCTGTATTTGTTTTCGACAGTCATCTTCACGTCACCCTGACCAGGCAGCGACATGGTGGTTTCTGTCACATACGTTTTCTCTACGCCCTTCTCCAATTTCGGGGCAACCTTCAACTGTGCATTGGCAACCAGTGCCATCAGCATCATCATGCTGAACAACATTACTTTCTTCATTGTTTGTCTTTTTTTATTGTTTAAAGTTTAATGTTTCACGTTTCTGCCTGCAAAGATACGAAAAAAAAGTGAAAAGTGAAGAGTGAAGAGTGAAAAATTTGCTATCGCTACAAAATAATTCCTAATTCCTAATTCCTAATTCCTAATTTATTCGTATCTTTGTAGCCAATAATACTTATATAATAACGAATAGATAATATCTTATGGCAAACGTAGTAGATTTCAAGTATGCCCCGATGTTTCAGTTGGGCGAAGACAAGACCGAGTACAGACTGCTGTCGAAGGAAGGCGTGACAACCGCTGAGTTTGAAGGCAAGACCATCGTAAAGGTGTCGAAGGAGGCTCTCACGCTGTTGGCACAGCAGGCTTTCCACGATGTGGAGTTCATGCTGCGCCGAGAACATAACGAGCAGGTGGCTGCCATCCTGAAGGATGACGAGGCCAGCGAGAACGACAAGTATGTAGCCCTGCAGTTCCTGCGCAATGCCGAGGTGGCTGCTCGTGGCATCCTGCCTTTCTGCCAGGACACGGGTACGGCTATCATCCATGGTGAGAAAGGCCAGCAGGTGTGGACAGGCTTCGAGGACGAAGAGGCTCTGAGCCGTGGTGTCTACAATACCTTTACACAGGACAACCTGCGCTATTCTCAGAATGCACCGCTGAACATGTACGACGAGGTGAACACCAAGTGTAATCTGCCTGCCCAGATTGACATTGAGGCAACGGAAGGTGCTGAATACCGCTTTGTGATGGTTGCCAAGGGTGGTGGCAGTGCCAACAAGACCTACTTCTATCCCATGACGAAGGCTACCATTCAGAACGAGGGCACACTGCTGCCCTTCCTGGTGGAAAAGATGAAGTCGCTGGGTACTGCTGCCTGTCCGCCATATCACATCGCCTTCGTGATTGGTGGTACTTCTGCTGAGAAGAACCTGCTGACGGTGAAGCTGGCTTCGATTAAGTATTATGACTCACTGCCTACAACTGGTGACGAGACAGGTCGTGCCTTCCGCGATATCGACTTGGAGAACAAGCTCTTGGAGGAAGCTCACAAGATTGGCCTCGGTGCTCAGTTTGGTGGCAAGGCACTGGCTCACGACATCCGCGTCATCCGTCTGCCTCGTCATGGTGCAAGCTGCCCTATCGGTATGGGTGTCAGCTGTTCAGCAGACCGTAACATCAAGGCCAAGATCAATGCTGATGGTATCTGGCTGGAGAAAATGGACTCGAACCCCTCAGAGCTGATTCCTGCAGAGTTTGCAAAGGCTGGCGAGGGTGCCAACAGCATTGAAATCGACCTGAACGAGGGCATCGACGCTGTTCGCAAGGAGCTCAGCAAGTATCCCGTTTCCACCAGGGTGAACCTGCGTGGCACGATTATCGTGGCTCGCGATATTGCTCATGCCAAGCTGAAGGCTCGTCTGGATGCTGGCGAGGGTATGCCTGACTATTTCAAGAAGTACCCCGTGCTCTATGCCGGACCTGCCAAGACGCCGGAGGGCTATCCCTGTGGTTCGATGGGTCCGACGACAGCCAACCGCATGGACCCATACGTCGACGAGTTCCAGGACAATGGCGCTTCGTTGGTGATGATTGCCAAGGGCAACCGTTCTGACGTGGTGACGGAGGCTTGTAAGAAGCATGGCGGCTTCTATCTGGGTACCATCGGTGGTGTTGCTGCCGTTCTCTCTCAGTCGAGCATCAAGAGCATTGAGTGTGTAGAGTATCCCGAACTGGGTATGGAGGCCATCTGGAAGATTGAAGTGGAGGACTTCCCCGCCTTCATCTTGGTTGATGACAAGGGCAACGACTTCTTCAAGCAGCTGAAGCCGTGGGCACCATGTAAGAGTTAAGAATTAAGAATTAAAAGTTAAGAAATTGCTTCCGCTATTAAGTAAAAAGGCTGCTATCCTGTTGCTGCTGTCGTTGGTCACGTTGACGACGGCGGCAACAGAGCCTGTTGTCCCACAGTGTCCCAGCAGCCGTCATCCGCGTACATATACCCATCACCCATCATCCATCACCCATCACCCATCACCCATCACCCATCACCCATCACCCATCACCCATCATCCATCACCCATCACCCGTCACCGTTCAATCTACCAAGGTGAGAGGCGACAACTGGTGTATCTGGTGGCTTTCAGCGACCAGAAGTTCAAGGAAGAAGATCCTATGGCACTATGGGAAAAGGTGTTCAATCAACCAGACTTCGTCGAGGGCGACTATGTGGGTTCTGTCCATGACTATTTCCGTGATCAGAGTTATGGACAGCTTCTCTTGCAGTTTGACCTGATATACGTGGAGATGGATGAGCGGGCCAAATATCGCAGCGGGTATATAGGTAATGTAGCTGATGACAGTGGGGCAGGACTGCTGCTGACCGAATTGCTCGACAAAACCAAGGAAGCCGTTGGCGACTGGTCGGTGTACGACTGGGATGACGATGGCTATGTCGACCAGGTCATCATCCTCTTCGCAGGAAAAGGTCAAAACGATGGTGGTGGCAGCAACTCCATCTGGTCTAACCAGTGGCGACTCAGCGAACAGTCTCAAGATCCCTTCAATCGTGAGTGGGGATATCCCTACGAGGTGGCTGAGGGCTTGCTGGTGGACAGCTATGGCGTTTTCCCAGAGCTGACGGGGAAAGGTACGTATGGTACGTTCGGAACAATCTGTCACGAGTATGGCCATTGCCTAAGTCTGCCCGACTTCTACTACGGTGGTTCGACGCAGGTCGTGGGCGCTTGGGACATCATGGACTGTGGCAACTATAGCATGGGAGGTTTCTGTCCACCAGGTTATTCGGCTCATGAGCGCATGTATCTGGGGTGGCTCGACGTCACTGAACTGACAGACCCAGTCTCTGTGAGCGGCATGGATGCTGTCAACGGCGAACAGCCACAGGCTTACCTCATCCGCAACGATGGCTATGACAACGAATACTACGTGATAGAAAACCGACAGCAGACAGGTTGGGACAAGTCGTTGCCTGGCAGCGGACTCCTTGTGTTCCACATTGACTACGACGAGGAAGTATGGAAGGTTGGAGTGCCAAACTCCAGCAGCTACAAACGCTACAGCATCATTCCTGCTAATAATAGTAGCGGTGTAGGCTCTAGTGCCAAATGGGCCTATCCCTATATGGCCAGTGGGTTTGTTATCAACAATGAGCTCACCAACACGTCGAAGCCTGCTGCCACTCTATTGCATGCCAACAGCGATGGTACGAAGCTGATGTCGAAGCCCATCACCAATATGAAAGTCGAGAACGGACTGGCATCGTTTGACTTTATGGGTGGTACGCCTTCAGGCATCATCCAACACTCGTCATTCATCACCCCTCAGACCCTCTACCAATATGGCCCGTTACGTATTGTGAGGTCTGCTGACGGCGTGGTGCGGAAAATACTGAAACCATAAAATAAATCACCAATCCCCGACCTCCTCTACGAGGGCGAGACCATCGATGACCTCACCAAACGTAGATGTCAATTTTTCAGAGTGCCTTAAAGTTAACAAGTTAACAAGTTAACTTGTTAACTTGTTAACTTGCTTGAACCACCTGTGGCTACGCGGATTGTGAGAGATTGAGGAAAATCGTCAAGTTAACGCTTTTGTTAACTTTGGAAATTGGAAGTTAACGGCTTCTGATTGCATCAAAACGACATATTGTAAGCATCTTTTACCCGTTTTCTGTGCTTGTAGCCCCTCGTTTGTGGCGATGAAGATGTTATCTTGTGCCGATGAAGATAATATCTTGGATGGCACAAAATGATGTCTGGAACGGCACCGGATATTGATTTGAGTTAATTAATTTAAACTTTTCGGTAAATTATCGGTTCTTAGTCGTATAATAGCTCCAAAGATACGAAAAGTCGAGCACAAAACAAAGAAATATCTTTTTTTGTCGAGACGGAGTATTTTCGCCATCTTTGATGGCAAAGGTAAAAAAAAGTCTGTACTGCAATAGTAGAGTCCATTTTTTTTCCGTTTTCAGACAAAATTTAAAGGTTTTTAGACGAAATCTGAACTCTGAAGACGAAATTTAAAACCAATTTTGACGATACTTAAATGTCACTGGACTCCGGGAGTTCGCTGGCATTGCTGAGCGAGCGGAGCACGCGGAGCTTATTCTCGCTATCTTTTTGTACTTGTAAATGAGGTGTCATCAACATCTGCCGTCATCTCTACAAAATTGAAAAGAAATAAAATGGTGCTACTCGTGCTACTTTGGTGCGTAACTTGCTGATTATTAGCAGTTACATCGGTGCAAGATTGTGAAAAATAGTGCTACTTTGGTGCACCAATCGAGCACCACCTTTGGGAAACCCATTTCATTTTGGGTATAGGCGTAAAGTGTTTTGCGTATAGGCGTAAAGCATTTT
>JBGUQW010000232.1:0-4080 GCA_045131435.1 Prevotella sp. | reverse complement strand
CCGGTATCTCCTTGCGGTCGTTCGCGTATCTCGTTGGAGGTGTTCCGATATCACTTTACCCCCCCAAAGGATTATCGGAACGGGTCGTAGATGACGCTCGGACGGGTCGTAGCAGACGCTCGGAAGACCCGTAGGTGACGCTTCCCTGATTCACATTGCAAAGGTACAACATCCGGGAAGGCCTTTTGTCGGCAAAATAAATCACAATCGCCATAATCGTCAGAGTGTTCAACTGTTTAACTTTCTTTCACTCATCTCAGTCTATACACAAGTAATACTTGATACGTTCTACCATCTGTGCGGTGAAGCCAGAGTCACCCGTATGGTAATGAAGACGATGTAATTCGTCTACCAGCTGAGGGCATTTCGTTATCTCGAGCCACAATTTCTTCAATCTTGACTTCGGCTTGATATTGCCGGCATAAATGGCATCAGCCAACTCTTGTTTGGAATAGTCTTTTACTTCTAACATATGCTTTGAATTTTTAAAAACTTTTCTCCCGCGTACGTACAGGAACTTTTGTAACGGAAATTGAGTTCACGTACGTACGCGGGAGGAATTTTTCAGAAATAGTCCGGAATCGCCGGATCCTCTTTGCCGGTATTCTGCTCTTGCAGGGCTCGCGTGGCCATCTGACGCCCCAGGGCACTCAACTCCTCAGGCAGACGACGTACGGCACGGTAGCCGGGAAGACCGTCGCATACCATGGCCTCGAAGCCCAGAGTGATAAAGGCCTGGTCGACGGCCTCCTTGCGCAGCTTCGACGTGACATTGCCGGGCATCAGCTGCAAGGCATCGCCCACGCTGACAAACTCGCCCGTATCGGCACCTGACGGACGGCGGTAGTAGCGGTATACGAGCTGCTGCTCCAGGTTGGCCACCTTGAAGCGGCTGTTACGCTCGTCGATGGCTGCCGTCTCATTGCCCGAGAACCAGTATTCGAAACCGTTGCGGTAGAGATAGTATGCCTGACTGTAGATGCCTTCATACTCGAAGGGCAGTACCCTTGGCGACTCGATGTTCTCCACCTTGAAGGCCAGCCAGCGGCGCGTCCCCGTGGGATCGTTCAGGAACTTCTCGTTGTTGCCCGTGCCGCAGAACGAGGCGATATGCGGACGGTGCACCGTATAACGGCCGAAGGGAGGGCGCACATTGACATGCGACAGGGTGATGGCACGCTTCATCTTGTTCATCTCGCGTGTCGACATCGTGTCGAGCTCCTCACAGCTGATCAGACCGTACTGTGTCAGGGCCAGTTCCTCGTCCTTCACATTGTCGCCCACACCTGCCTGGGTACAGAAATAGCTGCGCAGCGACGGTGGCAGCAGGTGACTCATCCACGTGGTCTTGTAGATGCCCTGGCGTCCGATGAACACCAGTACCTCGTGGTTCACCACATCCGGATTGATCCACCCTGCCACCATGGCCACCAGCCACTTGCGCAGGCACTCCACGAAACGACACCACTCGTCGAAGTCGCCGGCCACCGTGACACCCATGGCCAGTCCGCGGATATAGTCGTCGCCGTCCCACGGCGGCAGCGCGTTCAAGTATTCCACAAAGGGATTATAGTCGCTGACGAAGCTGGAGTCGATGGTCTTGTGCAGGGCATCGTCCTTGGTGGTTTTCACCTTCTCCATACCACGCCATACGTCGTTGAAGGCCTCGTCGTCGAAGTTCTCCCACGGCTTGCCGTCGTCACAATAGCCGTCCTTCAGCCAGCGGTACTCCTTGCGCATGGTGATGACGTTACGGCGCAGCTGGATGTTTTTCTGCAGCCACTGCTCCATCTCGTCGAGACTCATATACACCTCCCTGTAGTTCGGCTTGCGTTCGCGCAGGCCCTCGGTACTCTTCGGCTGACTGGTCTGCCGGCGGCAGCCCTCCTTGATCTCCCAGGCCAGGAAGGGCTCCGCCTGCGGATTGTAGTAAACCTCCCCATCATGTCCCAGCGGACAGCGCTTGCCGACATCCTTGCCCTTGCGTTGCGACTGCAGACCGGTGATTTCTTCGTAGTAGTCGTTGCCGAAGAGGAAAGCTTTGTGATAGAACTGGCGCTGCAGGTATACCTCATAGCCCACATCGAGCTCGTAGGGATAGAGGATGACGAGGCTGTCGGCAATGGTGTAGAGCAGCAGCGTGTGCGGGTCGGCGCGTGCCTCCTCACGGAGCTCCGCCAAGCTACTGCCCTCCACATGAATGAACACTGCCACAGCCAGTCCCGACAACCGGATCAGGTCCTGCTGACGCGTGCCGCCCTCGAACGTGCCCTGCACCAAAAGTATGGGCTCATACCCCGGCGGCCACTGGTCGCCCCGGATGAGTTCCACCAACTTGTCCAGCGTCACCGCCTGCGGTGACTTGTCCTTCGCATGCTGTAATAACGATACTTCCATAAGCCTTTTTTATTTCTGTGCTATCTGTGATTTCTGTGTGACATTAAAGTCTTTCCGTGTGCGAAGTTACAAAATGAAACGGGCATATGCAAGCTTTCGCGCCACTATTTAGCAGCACGAAGCAAAATGTCAACCCCACAAGTTGACAAGCCCCTATTCAAACGAAATATGGAGCGTCATTCCGAGTACTTCGGCGATACGCTCCAATTGTTCAATGGTAGGGTTTCCCTTACCACAGCTGATGCTGTTCAAATACTGTTTCGTCCAGCCTATTTGCCTGGCCACTTCTGTCTCACTCACGTTTTTTTCACCATTGCTTTCTTCAAATCAATCTTTGTTTCTGGTCTCATGTTACTTTGATTTTTAATCTATTACTTTGTATTAATACGATAACTCTGTAGTACACAATAAAGGCCCCCTCACTGCTCAGTTACAGGAGGGAGCCCTATGAAGGTCGGGAGGCTCAGTGCCTACCCATCAAGTGTCTATATACCCTGCAGGATATTCAATAGGTCGGTTTCGAACAGCGGGCTCATGGCACCGTCGATGTCACCGGGAGTGCTATCCTCTGTGAGGTCATCACCGTCGAGGCCAGTGGTCTTTATCGAGCCGGCCAGAATCTGGACATTCGTATTTATTTCAACCACCTCTATCGTGGGCTGCAGATAATCACGCTTTGTCATAATCGTATCCTCCATTTACTTGATGATTACTTTCTTGCCATTCACGATATACACACCCCTCTTTAGATTTGAGGTTTGAGAATTGAGATTTGAGGTTTGCACGCGGCGGCCCTGCAGGTCATAAATCTCAGAACCATTAACCATGAACTCTGAACCATTAACCGCATTGATGCCTGTCGTTTCGCCGTCACCGAAGTCAATGTTAAACGAGGTGGCTGCGGCGGCGTCACCCTTCAGCTTGAAGTAGCCGCGGAAGCCCTTCATGTTGCCGGGCAGTGTCGAGGGATGAGTCAGTTTGTTGCCACTACCGACGAAGAGAATCTCCTTCGTGTCACCCGAAACTTCCGTCAAGCCCAGCGTGGGGATGAAGTCGGCATAGGTGGTCTCGGTAGGAACGAGCGTCTTGCTGATGGTCACACCGGCGAAGGGATTGGCTAATGGGAGGGCAGCGAGGGTTGCAGGAAGCGTTGCAAGATTGACGCTACTCGACACCTTGACGAGATAAGGCTTGCCGGCCTCGATGCTGGTAGCATTGGTGAAGTTCAGGGTCAGAGTACCAGCGTCGAATTCTGAGCTGCCGAGCTGCTTCACCACGATGCTACCGCCCAGTGTTGTCAATAGGTTCTGCAATGTGGCGAAATTCGCTGCGCTGATGTCGAACGGTACGGCCAGCGTGTTCCACATGCCTGCCGTCAGCGTGCGTGTCAGCGTGACGTCGGCCTCACAGCCGTTCCACTCGGCGAGCGTGGCGGTGTTGTCGGTGGCCTCGTCGAGAGCCAGGGCGGTCTCGTACTCCACCTCCAGCTCCACGTCGAAGGCGGGAGTTGAGGCGAGTGTCCACGTCTTGCCGTCGGCACTGGGCGTCAGCTCTACGCCCTCGATGTATGCGGCCTCTTCCATTTCGGCCACTTCCTCGTCGGTGTAGTATGTCACTTCCAGCTCGACGTCGTATTCGGGCATCGTGCTGAGTGTCCACACCGTACCGTCGGCACTGGGCGTG
>JBGUQW010000231.1:0-1833 GCA_045131435.1 Prevotella sp. | reverse complement strand
GAGGGTGTGTCATAATTCTGGCACATCCTCTTTTTGTAACATGCTGTAAAACATATAACAAAGCCTCTACTTTCCCAAGCGGAGGCTTTGTCATGTCAAAAAGTTTTAGTAACTTTGTGACAATCAAACAATTAAAAAATATGTCTGCAAAGTTACACTTTCGTGAGCATATAAACAACCAATTGGTTCTTTTTCCTGAAAGAATCGACAAAGATATTGCCCCAGACGACCCGGTCCGTCTGGTCAATGCGGTTGTTGACAGCCTGGACATGGGTCGCATATACTCCCTGTACCATGACCGCGGCGCGAGCCCCTACCATCCCAGGATGATGCTCAAGGTCATCATCTACGGCTACATGAACAACATCTACTCGTGCCGCAAGATAGAGAATGCACTCAAGCGGGACGTTCATTTCATATGGCTGGCCGGTTATGCCCAACCCGACCACAAGACGATCAACAACTTCCGCAACCGCGTCAAGGATGAGATCGACAACGTGTTCACGCAGCTGGTGCTGATACTTGCCGAGCGTGGCTTCATCAGCCTTGAGGTGGAGTACATCGACGGCACGAAGATAGAGTCGAAGGCGAACAAGTATACCTTCGTCTGGAAGAAGATGGTGGTGAAGAACCGGGCAAAGCTGCAGCAGAAGATACGTGCGCTGCTGAGCCAGATCGACGATGCCATCGCCCAGGAGAATGCCGCGCAGGACGAGTCGGTGGAGTTCACGCCGGCACAGCTCACGGAGATATGCGAGGAACTGCAGCGTTCACTTTCCGCAAGCCCCGCACCTGAGAGCAAGGAAGACAAGAAAGCCCGCCGCCAAAGGGAGAAGGATATCAGGGAACTCGGGCGGATGGGAGACAAACTGGGCGAGTACGACAGCCGTCTTGAGCGGATGGGCGAGCGCAACTCGATGTCCAAGACGGACCCCGACGCCACGTTCATGCGCATGAAGGAGGACGCGATGAACAACGGGCAGACCAAGCCCGGCTACAACCTGCAGATCGCTACCGAGAACCAGTTCCTGGTGGACTTCGGCCTGTTCCCCAACCCTGGCGACACGCTCACGATGCCCTTGTTCCTGACCTCGTTCCAGCGGCGCTACGGGCGCATGGCCTCAACAGTGGTGGCCGACTCTGGATACGGCAGCGAGGAGAACTACCGCTTCATGGAAGAGAACGGCATCCAGGCCTACGTCAAGTACAACTACTTCCACATGGAGCAGAAGCGCTCCTTCAAGCAGGACCCGCGTCGCGTGGAGAACCTGCACTACAACGTCGGGGGCGACTACTTCGTCTGCCCGATGGGCCAGCACATGAGGCGCGTGGGCACACGGCACGACAGGACTGGGAGCGGCTATATCATCGAGCAGGCCGCCTACCGCGCCCAGCGCTGCCAGGGTTGCCCGTTGAAGGCCAAATGCCACAGGAGGAAGAGAGGCAACCGAGAGATCGAGGTCAGCCACAGGCTCATCGCCTACAAGCAGAGGGCGAGGGAAAACCTCAACTCCGACAAAGGGCTCGAACACCGCTCAAAAAGACCCATAGAGCCGGAAGCCGTGTTCGGGCAGATGAAGAACAACATGCATTACAAACGCTTCCGCCACTTCGGCAAAGACAAGGTCACGATGGACTTTGCCTTCTTCGCTATCGCCTTCAACATCAAGAAGATGGCCGCAAAAATGGCAAAATCCGCCCGAGATGGCGGAAACGGGCCCCATTTTTGTCATTTTGCCGTCACAGTTCATTTTTTACCCCATGAGGATCGAATGTTCAGGCAAAACACAGAAAAAACAGCCGCCTGAAAAATATCGCATTCTCAGGCGGTTG
>JBGUQW010000230.1:0-1537 GCA_045131435.1 Prevotella sp. | reverse complement strand
GGCTCTTCGGGCGTACCTGTGGGTAAAATCCGTGGCAGAAATGCCCGTTAAGCCCCTCCATTGTTAGTTTTCTGGCTCCGCTATCGGCCTGTTCGGTAAAGGAACCTTAATATTCGAGCAGACAAGCATGATCATATCGATCATACTCTCCACATCTCGGAAGCCAAATGCTCTCCGGATGATCAATTTGATTTTGTTGTTGGTCGACTCGATTCTGGCATTGCTCATCTTCAATCGAATCGTATTGAGGATGTGCTCTTCATGCCGGCGGATCTTGTGACCAAGCTCCTTGAATTCATCGATGCGGCTGTGGGTGGCTCTCCAGAAGAACCTGTCCAGTTCTTCCTTTGCCTCATCCGCATCGTCCATATGAAGAATGAGCCTCAACTGCTCTTTCAGCAGGTACCCACGATACAGACGTTTATTGCTGACCGCGATTTCAGCCAGCTGCGTTTCCTGCTTGTTGGTCAGGTGTTCCGGTGCTTTCCCTAATGCGTAAGCAGAGCCCTTTATTTCAGCCGCTTTCTCCTCCGCCTTATGGACGGCAATGGAATCCTTATCCTTCAAAGCTCCGCGACCGCGCTTGCGCTTAACGGTCTTCTTGAGCTCCTTGAGTTCCTGATGGGCATCGCGCCACGCTTCCTTGCGAAGAGCATCAAGTGCTTCGTTTGCCCACTCTACAACGTGGAAGGAATCAACGCAGCGTGCACAGTTCGGAAGGTATTCTTCAATGCACTGGTCGATCCATCTGGCACCGTCACCGGTAACAACCTTTATGGATGCCCTCTGCTCTGGAGTAAGGCTTTCCAGAAACTTGGAAAAGATCTCTTTTCCGTGCTTGTTGCTTGCCCAGACAACCGTATTGGTATCGTGGTTCACTATGACGGTAATGTACTTGTGACCCTTACGATAGCTTGTCTCATCGATTCCGATGTTGACAAGGTTGTCCAGCCGTTTACCTGGATCAGGCTCAATGTATTTGCGGGCTCTTGTGATGCAGCGGGCAACGGTCTTCCAGTCGATCCGGAGGTACTCGGCTACGGCGCTGCGGCTGAGATTCTCAGCCATCCAGGTGGCAGTCAGATCAAAGCTCTTGGTGAATCCGGAATCGTGGAACGCCCATGGAACGGCAGCAACCAGAACGCCGTGCTTCGGACATCTGATCCGCTGGGTATACGCATTGATGTACACCAGGATGCCGGCAAAGTCGAGGGCTCTCCAGGACCGGATAATACTGGATCTGTCATAGACAGAGCAATGTCGGCCGCAGATCGGACAGCGGTCAGACTCCCGATTTTTGGGACGCATACGGACTGTGAGCTTCTTTACTCCATGTGCATCAACAGAAAAATCGGCGCCTTGAACAACTGCACCCTTGACGTCAAGGATGTTCTTCAATAATGTATTAGCTGAGGTCATTGGAATCTCCGTTCTGTATTTCTTCGACAGCTATACATTACGAGAGTCCGATGACCTTTTCAATTGTTATTATGGTAGGCAGAGGCTATTTCCTACCCACACATGTGCACGAAGCCTC
>JBGUQW010000229.1:0-2298 GCA_045131435.1 Prevotella sp. | reverse complement strand
TCATTGGAGCTGTGCTTCATTGCGCAGTTTCCACTCCATAGATGTATAGGGGCAGTACCAGGCCTGAGTGGATATATGGACGGGGTCTGCGCTTTTTTCATGCCCGCATGTCAGCCTTCCCCGCCGCGTTAGGAATTAGAGAACGAGTATTATATTCGTATTATTATTAACAAAAACTAAAAAGAAAACGATGAAAAGAAAAGACTATCAGAGACCGACGGCTCAAGTCGTCAAGTTACAACACACCGGTATGCTCATGACGAGCGGACAGGTGCAAGCCACAATGGATGGAGAGTTTACCGAGGAGGATATTTAGACGATTGTCCCCTAAGCGTTCCAAGTTTAACAACAAAAGAAAAGAAGAAGAACAATGAAAACAAAGACTATCTTCAAGACGCTGGCACTGGCCATGCTGATGCCAACCATGCTGCTGACCACTGCTTGCAGCAGCGAAGACGATGTTGTAAACACATCGAACATTACTAGTAAGGGCTATGCTCTGCCCGTCACCGTGAGCGCAACCCGCCAGGACGGCGCCACACGCGCTTCGTATAACGAATCTACCAGAAAGCTCGAATTCAGCGCAGGCGACAAGCTGTTTGTGTGGGGTTACGCTGAAGGTTATGACTGTGAGTTTGCCGGCGAGCTGGATTATGTTCCTGCTACCGAAAAATTCAGCGGCACAATTTATACCTCCAAAGAGTGGACCGGCACTGCCGATGCGCTTTTCACGGCTGCTGCTTCTGAAGGCTATGTTAACGCTACCCTGCTGCCTGCCGGCTACGGAAGCTATGGCTTTTTAACTATTGAAGACTATGATACTGAAGATAAATATGACGATTTTATTTTTCCTAACAAAACCTATACTCTTGCCACCTCGAAGGCTGCGGGTGTAGAGCAGTTCAGCTATGAGGAAGCGACCAAATATGACAATGGCTTTGCCCTAAGTCCCAACAATGCCATCCTCAACTTCACCATCACCGGTCTGGCAGCCAGCACCAGTGTTAATGTGTCTTTAACGAGTTATGCATATGATATTACCGGGACTGTAACAACAGATGCTTTTGGCACTGCAACATTTGCTGCGGGTGTAGAAGGTGGTACTGATTTTGGTGCGGGTGTAGAGGGTGGTACTGATTTAAATAGTCTCACCCTGACCGTGGCTGGCAATCCTGTCACCCTCGTCAGCAGCGAGAAGATGCTCGAAGCCGGCAAGATTTATAACATCACGAGGAGCGCGGCGAGTGTTCCCACGGGTGTCCTTAACGGCGTGTTCAGCGTAAGCTCTACGAAGCAGGTGAAATTCTCGAAGGGCAACCTGCAGGCAACCTACAACGGCTCTACTTGGACATGGGCATTTGCCGAGCACCAGTATGATTATATCGGCAATGCTGAAGGAAATACCAAGGTGTCAGGCTCTGATCCATTCGTAACTGGCTACACTGGTTCTTCAACCACCGTCGACCTCTTTGGCTGGAGCACATCAACAACCTATTTAGGAATAAATAACTCTACAAACAACAACACTTATTCCGGCGACACCGAACACCCCGGCGTCTTCGTTGACTGGGGTTCACACGCAGATGTAATAGCAGGTATCGGCTCAGGCTGGTTCACACTGTCCAGTGCCGAGTGGGCATATCTGTTCGGAATGGAATCGAATAATAAAGACAAGAGTGGTCATGCCCGTTACCGCAAGTATTTCCGTGCGCAGGTGAACGGCGTTTCGGGTATAGTCTTTCTTCCAGATGACATCAGCGGTATCAGCAACATTCCTGCAGAGTCGAGCCGTGGTACGTCATCAACTTTCAGCGGTAAAACTTACACTACTGATGCATGGTCTGCTCTTGAGTCTGCTGGCTGTGTGTTCCTGCCGGCTGCCGGCGGCCGGAGTGGCTCTTCGGTGTACAGTGCGGGCACGTCCGGCGCCTACTGGTCTGCTACGCCTTATAACGCGGGCGAGACGTACTACGTGGGCATCTATTCGAACACTCTGTATCCCGGGTCCTCCACCTACAGCACTCTGGAGTTCGGGAACTCGGTGCGCCTGGTTTACCCGGTCCAGTAGAATTGATACCCCCACACCCCGCACTGCGGTGGAAAGGCGGTGCTAAGGGGCGGAAGTATTAAATTAGTATAAAATCCCGTGCGGTGCGCGTCACTGTATGGGATTTTTACTTATCTTTACCCCTTCGGCAAACTCTAGTCAAGGCTCACAGGGGGACAGGCACGCTGTGAGGTCTTGACCCAAAAGAGTAAAGAGCATCGGAATTAATCTGATGCTCTTTATTTGTTTTA
>JBGUQW010000228.1:0-13749 GCA_045131435.1 Prevotella sp. | reverse complement strand
CTACGTACTGCCAGACGATGTGGTGAAAGACCAGATTTCTGCCAAGGTTGAGGACGGCATCCTGACCATCACCATGCCGAAGACCGAACCGAAGGAGAAAGTCACCAAGGCCATTGAGGTCTCGTAATGAGGATTCATCTTGTTAAAACAGCAGCAGGCAGCACCCCGTCGTGGATGCTGTCTGTTTTTGTTGTCTCTATGCAGTTCAATCATTGGATTTTTCAATTTATTGAATTAATTGAATTAATTGGCCTCAATATTTTTCTAATCCAGAAATAATCCATACTCTGACTTCGTCGAAGATAGGCTGCATCTCAGAAATACTCAAATAAATTTGGTATTTCGTTCTATTTGCACTATCTTTGCACCAGATTTTGCATCAAGAGCGGCTACATTAGCCCACCAACCGGCCTGAAGGAGATCGTTGGCAGCGGTGGTAAAGAGATGCGAGTGATAATGTTTAATTCACTAAAGATTAACGATTATGGAAATCAAGAAGATTGAAAAGAGTGATCTGGTACTGTTCCCGCGTCTGCAGGAGCAAGGTGTTGAATCGAGGCATGTGGAGCGCGAGGCCTTCAGGGCTGAGCTGCGGCATGTAGAGGGGCATGGTGACTACTGGCTCCTCCATCAGCAGGCCGAGCCCCATGTGGTTGTAAACATCCAGTTTGCCGCTGACGAAGCCGAGTTTGATCGCAAGCTGGGCTGGTTCATCGGTCAGCAGAAGCTGCACGAGTACGTCCGTGGCGACCTAAGTTTCCTCAGTGCCCTGGCAGGCTACAACCAAGAAGAGGTTCCAAGCCGATTCCCCGACAACATCAAGAGCATCGTCTACGCCCTGAGCGACTCTGCCCGTTGGTGGCATGAGTATGGGATGGAGGTAATGAAATCCGACAAGAAATGAGGGTATGAATTGGTATGAATCTAGTTATGAATCAGGTTATGATTTGTTATGAATCGTATTAGGATTCTATTTGGATAATATTAGGATGAAGTTAGGATGAAGTTAGGCGCATGTTACATGGTGCAAAATGGTGCAAAAAGGTCCAAAATGGTGCAATCCAGATGGTGCAAGAGGTGCTGATCTAATATGGCCAAGACGCTGAAGCCCGAAAAACGGATGGTGCTAATGGTGGAAAAGTGGTGGTGCAGTGGTGCAACGAATTGTTAGGATGTATTAGGAGAAGTTAGGATGAAGTTAGGCACTTTATCAAATGTAACATAGAACGAAAACGCTCTTACGGGGAATGATTTTCTCCGTAAGAGCGCGACGTTGTGAGGCGGTGCCACCTCACAACCTCCCTTGTTCATGATACGAATAATATTGACAATCTCCGACTATAACATGGTCACTAAAATGGATTCTCATCAATTCGCAAGCCTTCTTGATCGACTTAGTTAGTTCATCATCATACCTGCTCGGGTGCATGTTTCCACTGGGATGATTGTGGCAGAAAGCCAGGATTGTTGCATTATTCAAGACAGCCTCCTTCATGATAATGCGGATGTCTACGGCAGTTTCAGTGATGCCACCTCTGCTGATGCAAAGGCTCTTAATCAGCTTGAAGTTCTGATTCATCAGAATGACGTGTGCCTCTTCCACTTGGAGGTCTTGCATACGAGGAGCCATATAATTATAAATGGCGGTGGCGGTGCAGAGGTCGGGAGCCATTAACGCCTTTTCCATCTGTCTGCGCTTACCCAGTTCTATGGCTGCGATTATCTTGCATGCGGTATAGGTTCCGACACCCTCGATGTCCTTGATGGCACGGAAGTCAGCCTTTGCAAGACGGCTCAGGCTATGGTCGAAACGGCTCATAATATCCTGACCAATCTCCACGGCATTACGCTGCTGAGTGCCGCTACCCACGAGGATGGCCAGCAGTTCCGAGTCAGTCAGAGCCTCTGCGCCGAGGGTCTGGAGTTTGTTACTTGGGCGGTCTTCCGATGCCCACTGTCTAACACTAAGCTTAACTGTTGTTGCGTTCATAATCTGATATATTTTAATGTTTGAAATTGCGTGTCTTTGCGAGAAACATGGCCATGCGGACATGTGCACCTGCCGACTCCATGCGCTCTATAAATGCGTTGGCGGTCTTGCCTGTGGTTGTGATGTCATCAACGACTAAGACATTCTTGCCACGGAAGAAATCCTCGTCGATGTGGTAGCACTCGTTTGCTCCGTCTGCGAGTTCATGCACATGGCTGATATGAACTTTCTGCCGATGTCCGTTAACGATGATATGACCGAACCCGTTCACGGCTCCGAGGCGCTGAGAAAGTTCCTCCGTGAAGCGCTTGTAGCGGATGTCGTTAGTACGCTTGCAGCTGGCCGGGATGCACACGATAACGGTGTTGTGCAAGTCCATCAGAGAAAGGCACCTTGCCATTTCCCTTGCAACCCATCGGGTGGCATAACCTCTGCCGTTCTTGAAGTCAAGAATACGTCTGTCGAGGTCAATCTGCTCGAACGAAGCCCGCTTAAGGTATCGTTGTGGAAGGTAGTCGTATAATGCGTATCGAATCATATCTGCGATGTTTTGAAGTTTTATTGACTGGAGCCAAGGGGTAAACTTTTACGTTTTGAAACCCTCATGGGCAGTTTTTTTTATTGGCTGTATGCCGTAGGGTATAAACTTTTACATCGCGAAACAGAAGGTGAACCTATAGGGGAATGAAGACAAGGAATTTCGGCATATTCATCTGGAATACCCTGTTTTCGACCGAAAACTGTGGAAGGCTGCCAGTTTAATATCCTGAAATAGGCTTCAGCCGGTACTTGGCGCATTGACCGTTCGCCTTAACTTTGCGACGTAAAATGTTGGCCATTACCCCACGGCAGGAAGCCTATATGAAAGCTGCCCGCTGAGACCATCTGAGTCAAAGACACCACCCTTAGCCATTCACCAAGGAAAACACCTCTCACCATACGGACAGGAACCTATCAAAACTGGACAGCAACAACTCAAAAGGCAGATCTTCACCCCTTATTACACGGCTTATCCCGTACAAACATGTAGTCATCGAGATAAACCCTTACCTTTGCACGGCCATGACGGAAGCCTTCAATTTGTCCTTTACCCTGAGTCCGTCAGGCACCAGACATCTAAGTAAAACAGGATCAATGAACAAATCTAAATGACAGTATGTATCGCAGAGAAACCCAGCGTGGCAGGAGACATTGCCAAGGTACTGGGAGCCAGCAGCCGCAAGGAAGGCTACTACGAGGGTAACGGCTATCAGGTGACATGGACATACGGCCACCTATGCTGCCTGAAAGCCCCCGAAGAATACAATGCCGACTGGAAGAAGTGGACGCTACAACAGCTGCCGATGATTCCCAATCGCTTCGGCATCAAGCTCATCCCAGAGGCAGGCATCAAGAAACAGTTCGGCATCATCAAGAAGCTCTTCTCCAAGGCCGACACCATCGTCAACTGCGGTGATGCAGGACAGGAAGGAGAGCTCATCCAGCGATGGGTCATGCAGCTCGCCGAGGTCCGCTGTCCCGTCAAGCGGCTCTGGATCTCCTCCCTGACGGAAGAGTCCATCCGTGACGGTTTCAGGCACCTCAGAGACCAGAAGCAGTACGACAACCTCTACTATGCAGGCATCGCCAGGGCGTCGGGCGACTGGCTCCTTGGCATGAACGCCACAAGACTATACACCCTCCGCTACGGCGGTAAAGGCAGCATCCTGTCCATCGGGAGAGTGCAGACCCCTACGCTGGCCTTGCTCGTAGCAAGAAAAAAAGAGATCGACACCTTCAAGGCAGAACCCTACTGGCAGCTCACCACGGAGTACAAAGGAGTCACGTTCACAAGCACAGAGGGAAACTATACAGACAAGGCCAAAGGCCAGCAAGCCCTGAATGACATCATGGGAAAGGAATTCTTTATCGACTCCACGGAAACGAAAGCCGGTAAGGAATCCATTCCCCAGCAGTACGACCTGACTACTCTGCAGGTGGAGTGTAACCGTCGCTTCGGCTATTCAGCGGAAACGACGCTCTCCATCGTGCAGAGCCTCTATGAGAAGAAAGTCACCACCTACCCACGCGTCGATACCCGCTACCTCAGTGACGACATCTATCCCAGATGCCCCGACATACTGAAAAGTTTATCGGGGCAATACGGAACGTTCGTCAGCCTCATTCACAAGCCGCTGAGGAAAAGTTCCAGGGTCTTCGACACCTCGAAGGTCACAGACCACCATGCCATCATCCCCACAGGCAGGGAGCCTCACGGCCTGACTGACAAGGAAGGCCGTGTCTTCGACCTCATCGCCCGTCGCTTCATCAGCGCCTTCTGCGAGGACTGCGCCTTCCTGTCAACCGTCATTACCGGGCATAGCGGGAGCGTCGGCTTCAAGGTTACGGGCAAGGAAATCACGGATGCAGGATGGCAGGCAGTCTATCGTGGAATGGCAGCCGATGAAGCGGAAAAGGATGACAAGGACACCGTCCTCCCCCATTTCACCCGTGGAGAGCGAGGACAGCATCATCCCTCTCTACAGGAGAAATGGACGACGGCACCCAAGCCCTATACGGAAGCCACCCTCCTGAGAGCCATGGAGACGGCAGGAAAGTTCGTGGAAGATGAAGAGCTGCGAGCAGCCCTGAAGCAGAACGGCATCGGCAGGCCATCGTCAAGGGCTGGGATCATAGAGACTATCATCAAGCGCGGTTATGTACGCCGGAACAAGAAGGAGCTTATTCCGACGGACATGGGTGTGTCACTGATAGACACTATCAGGACAGACCTGCTGAAGAGCCCGGAGCTGACAGGCCTCTGGGAGAAGAAGCTCAGAGAGATTGAGGATGGTCACTATAATCCCGCCCTCTTCATGGAAGAGCTTAAGCAACAGCTCAAAGGCATTATTGACACCGTCATAAATGACATTCTTACTTCCACCATCATCTCTGTCAAAGGGGATTATGCCAAGCCGAGAAGTCAGCGAGGCACAAGAGCATATGGGAAAAGACAAAATAAGAAACGGTGACTCTGACTCCAGGCTTCGCACAGGTCAGGCCATCCAGCCAAAAGAGCAGTGGCGGCATGCAGAGGTATGCCGTCTGTGCGGAAAGGCAGCATGGCGACCCGTGCGTAGCCTGAAGGCAATGTCACAACCGCTCTCCCTTCCTTCTGGAGTCCCTGCCAGAAGGCGAAAGCGGTGTTACCCTTACGCCACTCATCCATGATGACGGCCTGAGGGGAATACGGCTTTCGGGGGTTACCTATAAACTAAAAAATTCCCGACTGTAGCAGCCGGGAACCAACCAAAAAAACTAATCCACTTATGACACATCAAATACACTAACTTCTATTTCTGTTCACTATTTGTTTGTGAATAGACACTATACAAGATGGTTTTTAGTACAGTCTCTCTTACCACACCATCTGGTAGGCTTTGAAAATGTTGTGCCAAGTCTTCTGGAACCTGTCGGACAGGCAGACGGGAATTCCCAAGGAAAGCGCGGATAACATATTTACCGTCTTTTCGTTTGGACAATTTGACTTTATTGTATTTGTTCTTGTCCTTCAAGCCAAGATCCATTGGATTCGGGAACATGCTCATTACATCCGATGGGTCACTGATTTTTTCTTTCCAGACAACGACATTGGGAACTTCTGTCCGTATTCTCGCTATCAAATCATCTGCTATGACAACCGCAGGTAAAACGAGATCACCCATTGAAGAACGTGACCAAAGCGTAACTTTATATTTGTCTGCCAGGAATATGGCATCATCACCATATGACTCATAAGTACCTCCATAATCCATTATCAGTACTTTATCATGATGATCTTCCATTATAGTCTTAATAAAGACGTATTGATCAATACAATTCATGGAGTTGAACATTTCATCCATTCCAATCATTTGTGGGCCACCTTTTATTTTCAGCTTCTCGCTTGCAAAGTCAGCCAGAAGGCTAAGGAGATCCAGTTCATCTAGAGATATCTTCCATTGATGATTACTGACAATCTCCAACGTCTCGGCCTGTGAAGAGAATAAATGTAACCACTCGCTCGAAACCATCATGTAAGGATATGATGTCTCACAAATGTTGCCTTTCTCATCAACTTTCCGATAAGAAAGTCCCTTAGTGGACAAGTTTTCTATTTCCCCGACCATCACCATGAAATAATCTATCATCTGTTGCTGCAGGGAGAAGTTCACCGAGTCATCACCCATAAGATCAAGGCCATGGAAATTGCACATTGTATCATGCACCTCATAATCCAATACCTTTCCTATCACCTCCAAGCTATAATCGCATAAGACCATAAAGCAACAGGATCCACCTTGAAATTCCACGGTGGCAGTCTGCCATCCCAGTTTTTTATTTATCAAGTCAGCAGACCGTCCCACAGCCATATAGTTTTTCAGTATACCCTTAAATAGAAGAACCTTATTAGAGGATTTTTGAAAGAAATCATCCGTAAGGTCATTCAAGTGGGATATCCAGTCACTTGGCGGTAAAGAATATCCATTTCTATCCAATATAGCCATTGCCCTATGCGCAATTCTTTGTTCCCTCAGATTAAGCCTTCTGATATCGGATGCCAGTTCTCTGACATCAAGATCGTTTTTCAACTGACCACTATAATCATAAGCCTTACTCTCGACAAGTTCAGCCCATGAAGCCAGATCCGTCGTACCTTCATAAAACAGCATATGAAGCAAATACCGATAGAATTCATCCAATGTGTTGGACTTATCGTAATAGACATCTCTCCATCCTTTCAGTCGTCTTATGAAAAGATATATTTTCCTGAAATCGGTCATTTCCATTTTCATTTCATTTATGGTAACGGTATATCAAAAGCCCTCACGACCTCCTTGCCTTCCTTGTCAATGAAGAGCCATCGCTCCGACTTGTATTCCATGCCACTGCGGTTCCTGGCCTGATAGTCCACACGAACCTTCCATCCAGACCACTCCCCTTTCTTGTCAGAGTCATAGATTGTAGAGCGTATCTCAGACATGGCCTTCATCTGGCGCTCTGCCAGGTCGATGACATACTTGTCATCCGGATTGAACTCCGTCATGTTGTTCGTCCGCTTCATGATAGTCGCCGTCACCTTCTGCATGACGGCCATCATACTCTTTTTCTCTTTCTGGGAAAGGAAACCAGTCCCAAAGGCTGAGTCAGGCTCAGAGACTCCCAGAATCTCAGGTTCCCCCTGACACTCGGTATGGTTCCTGACATCCGACTCTGCCAGACTGAGCACCCTGTCCCTGCTGTCACAAGAGACCATCAGTATGACAGTCAGGACAGCCAAGCAAACATTTCTCATAGGGCTAGTACTTGACATTATACAGCTTAATATTCTGGAAGGCCTTGAACTTCACGTTCTCACGCTCCAGCACGACCGAAGACCTGCCATCAGGAAGCGTCACCGTCCGTTGTGGCATCTTCTTCGTGAAGAACCTGCCGAAGTCAGTGATGACCACCTCACCGCCGTCCTTCATTTCCTTACCAATGGCACCCAGGAAAGCATCGAGGCATTCCCTTGCCTGCTGCTGCGAAAGACCCGTCTTTGCTGCAGCCACCTGTATCAAATCCGATTTGTTCATATACACTAAATTTTAATGATACTCTTCTTGTCCGTACTGAGGCCAAGACGCTTGTAGAAGATAGCCCCGTTGTTCTTGTACAGTTCCAGCGGTTCACGCGTCTGCCCCTCCTCGCATATCTCCACCATCTCCTGCTTCGTGATCACATGCCCGGCGATGTTCCGCCATGCCATGAACTTGCACTTCACCTGCGGGTTGCTGTAGTTGGAGCAGTTGAAAGCCTGCGGGCTGACGAGGATATCGCCGCCGCATACGGGACAGACGGCAATCCTGGAGTCCAGCACCACCTTTCCGTCCTCTGCCAGAGTCATGACAGACGAGAAGACCTTACCTTCATTGTTGGAGAAACCGTCCAGCACCTGTGCGTTGCCTGCAAGGAAGTCCTCCATCTCGGAGTCCGTAATCTTACGGTTGGCCAGGATGCCCGGCACATGGAAGCCGCATAGCGGATCCTGCGGGATGCTGTTCTCACAGGCATAGCCCTTGCCGGTCTTCACGATACGGCCGCCGCACACAGGACACCTGCCCTGAAGGTAGTGGGACTTGATCTCCACATCCACCTTACCGTTCACGATGATGAATCGGGCCTGAAAAGGCTGGCCGTTGACGTTCCACATGGTCATCTCATCTGTATAGCCGTCGGTTATCAGTTTTCTGACTAGACAGTCATCGAACTCAATGCCATGATGCCTATTATGGATGATGAATCCGCATCTCCGGCCATTCCCATGCCTCTTTGCATCACAGCAATAGCCATGTTCCACTCTTATGATATCGCCTTCACCACATACAGGGCATTTACCAAGGATTCTATATTCAGTACTATTTTTCATTATCCGGTATAATTCCTATCATTTAAAGATTCTCCCATTGATATATCAGGCTCTCGGCCACAGCCTTGCCGGACATCACGGTAGCCCATCCTTCAGGGTCAAGGCCGAACCACAGGTCATGCCATGACATCGTCCGTATCTGCCATGCCAGCAGCCACAGGTCGGTATTGATGTTCTCCAGCTTCGTCACCACCTCATTGGCCACATAGTAGCGTTCAGCAGAGTCCAGGAGGTTCACCTTATGCTTCTCCGGCTCACCATTCGAGCCGGTCACATTGTATGAGCCGCTGGTCACCAGCTGCTGCATGAACGGATAGAGGCTGGCCATCTGCGTGGCGGCATCCGTCACCTCGTCCGATACGAGGAGTGCGATGGCCGTACCCTTCAGGTGTCCGGGCAGCGAGTTCTTCACCAGAGTCATGTTCTGCGGAATCTCCACCGTCACCAGCTCTGCAGCACGCTTGATCTGATAGATATTCTGCATGGCACCCTGCGCATTGGAGAGATAGTCCAGTATCTTGTTCTCCACCTGATGCATACGTTCCATGGCCACCGTGACGGCAGCCTCGGCAGCGATGATCTTCTTCTGTGTATTGTCCCTCGTGTTGTAGATATCGTTCAGAACAGCGGTCTGAGCGACGACGGCAGCAGTCAGGGCCGGGTCAACCTGCTGGGCGCACACCCTTCCAGTGACGGCCAGCAGTAAAGCAATACTAATTGTTCGTAATCTCATAAATTCTCTTATCTGTTTTACATTTCTCAACTTTATCCCTTAGATGCCCAATGACATCCTCATCCACCGAAACGCCCCTTATGTCCACCATACAGTCAGACCTGTCGGTAGAGAACACCGTGACGGTCTTGATGCCCATGAGGCGTTGAAGCAGCGTCTGGCTCTCCTTGTAGTCCACGATCCTGTAAAGCTCTATATAGTCAGTATGCCGAGCCAGCACCCCTTTGACGGTGCAAAGCGTCTCATCCCCGATGATCCACTGATGCGACACGAGCATGACATAGCGAGTCAAACAGACCAAGAACACGAATGCCAGCAGTCCCAGAGCCGTATAGGCAATCAGCTGCTCACACCTGCCGTATACCACGGGTACAGCCCCAGACAGGAATGCCAACATGGCCAGCAGTTCCCTGTCCTCTGCTACGAATTGTCTGTAATCAGGCTTTATCTCCATGACTTATATCTTCAAGCTTTTCGTCCTGCGCTGCTCCAGAGCCTTGTTCCGCTGGAACTTGTTCACCTCCTCCTTCTGGACATACGGCTTGTTCATGATCACGTCGTTCCAGTCCTTGAAGGTCTTCGGAGGTTTCCACTGGCTCAGGCGTTTCGGCACCTTGAAGTGTCGGGACAGCTCTGCCAGCGACGTATCATCATGTGACATCCTCAGTTCCTTTCCGTCGGCAGTCACCATGACAAAGTCATCCGTCTTGACGATGTTCAGATGCCTGTCACCAAGGACACTTGCCATCCTGAGGCTGTAGACGCGGCCAGGCAGGTCATTGTCGAAGCAGTCCACGGCATTGGCCCGTTCGTAATGCTTCATGATAGTGCATATCTGAAGGTCGGAGAACGTACCGCCGATGGACACGAAAGCCGAAGTTTCCTTGTCCAGCTTCATCCTGTTAGCCTGCCAGAAAGCCATGATGTCATAGGCGCTCTCGGCGAAATAGACGTTCTGGACGGCCATCGGGTTCTCATGAGTAGCCATATCGACAATCCATGCAGCCGTCGTGGAGTTACTGCCGGTAGCCTTGCTCTTGAACTTGTTATACCCCCGGATCTCATAGCCAACCACCTCATCGTTGCCAGCCACCCTGTAAGGGAATGCCAGGTTATAGTCCTTGAAGTTCTCGGACTGGTTATCCTTCAGCCTGACGATGAACGGGGCGAACGTCCTGACGGTTTCCTCTGAGAATCCCCTTGGAAGCATGTAGTTCATGCCGTTCTTCAGGTGTTCGGTCAGCGGCTGAACGTCATAGCGGGACGGATCAAAGGGTTCCTGCCTGTACCCCATTTTCTCCAGATACTTGCCGTCGGCAGTCTCTTCCACGGGTTCGTTGGCAAACCGTGACATCACATGTCCGGCCTTTTCCCACTGGTTCTGTCCCGGATCATTGAAGGAACCGAGGTTCTCGATGATGAAACTGATGACATCACCGCCACCACGACCGTTATGACGGAAATATGACTGGTTGGGTTTATCCTTCGGATGCCTGATGACGATCGTATCGACATGCAGCCTCCTGTCATCCAGGAGAACCATCTCCAGATACTTCCCGACACCTGCCTTGCGGTTGACACGGTAGCCCAGTGAATAGGCCACGTCGTCGATGCCCACCTTATCCTTCAGAGTCTTGAAATCCACCATAGCCATATCCTCACATTGCCATCCTCACACTCTGATGCTGACGCTGACCGAGGTTCTTGACATCCTCTGTGAAACGGCTGGAGAGCGTCTGAGCCAGCAGGTTCTGCTTCTCCTTGCCGTCCGGCAGCGTGAAGTACCTGGCACCTGTCTCACGGTCGATGGGTTTCATGCCCAGCTCAGTCCCATGATAGGAAGCACGGACGGCATAGTCACCGTTCTTGGTCTTGATGATAGCCCCGTTGTCAAAGGCTATGTCATCGAGGGCATCCTTGGAGTCACCTTTCTGGAGGATGGGTTTCTCACCAAGGGCGATGCGTTGCTTGTCAACAGCCTCCAGCACCATGTTGGAAGCCTTGTTGACATCTGCCATGACGGACACGATGAACTTGGGATTCTCCTTCAGCACCGAAATCCAGCCGTCCAGATAGGCAGCGTTATTATCGAGGATGCGCTTGTCGAAGCCCAGCGAGTAGCCGGTGTTGGCAGCGGTCAGCTCAGCCACCAGTTCCTCCTTGGCATACTTCGGATCGCCGAACTTGTCACCCTTGACACGGTTCAGGCGTTTCTCCGTTCCCGTCGAGTGCGCCATCTCATGCAGGGCAGAGGAATAGTATTCCATACCGTCCTTGTAGATCTCGTCCTTGTCCTTGCCGATGTTGAACTGTTCCTTCTTCGGCACGACGATGATGTCACGCGACGGACTGTAGTAGGCACCAGACGACACCTTGTCATACTGGATGGGACATACCCACTCCTGTTTCTCGAACAGACGGTCAAGTGCCCTGTTGACATACATGCCGTTGGCATCACGCATCTCTGGAGCCTTGAACTTGTCCACCATTTTGTCATACTTGGCTTTGTTGACCTCTTCCAAGTTCGTCTGATCCATGTTGAAGACATGGTAGGCCTTCATGAAGGGAGTGACGGTACACCTGTCCTGCTCCTCCCTGGACATATGGCGATAGTCATCACGGTCGACACGCCTGCCGTTAGCATCCTTGATGGACACGTCCCAGTAGATGACAGGCATCGCCTCAGCACCCTTGTTGATGCGGGCATTCTCCTTCTGTATCTGCAGGAACGTCATATACACGGGAGTCCTGTAGCCGTGCATGGCCGAGTCCATCTGCAGGAAGAAGGAGTTGGAGCCGGAATAGTTACGCCCTGTGATGTTCTGCGGCATGCCATAGACAGCCGAGCCGTCAATCCAGCCCTTCTTCCAGTCCCCGGCCTTCATGCGCTCCATGCGGTCGATCATCATCTCCGTGAACTTCTCGATAGCCTTGTCAGCCATCGACTGCCCACCACCGCCAGAGCCGTTATTTTTCTTCTTATACATGACTACAGCTCTTCCTGGTTCTCGAACATCCGTTTATCGGTCATCTCCACATACAGCTCTGCATTGTCATCAGTCGGCTCCATGCCATGATCCTCACACCACTGCTTGTAGTCCTCTGCATCATCACCTTCCAGCACGAACTGCTTCCAGCCAATCCTACCATCCTGTCTGAGCTGCACCAGCTCCTCATAAGTTCTCTTTGCCATAATAATTTCTGATATGTTGATAATGATATAGCCGGCTGCCAGAGCCATGTCCGGCAGCCAGCAGTGAATTAAACCTTCATGCTCACGGCCTTCTCCTGTTTGGGAGCCATCAGTGACTTGATGTCATTAGCCAGGTACTTGCCTGCCAGCTGCTCTCGGGTAGCCGTCTTGGCCGTGAAGAACGAATAGCCGTCATCATAGGACAGCGGCTTCTTCTCCGTCTTGCCCTTCGGTCCGAGGTCTGCGGAGATCGTCCACTTGTCCGTCTGCTTGTCCTTGGCGATGCGGATATTTTCAAGCTTGGCACCCTCCGGGAGCTGGTACTTGGCATAGGCAGAAGCCAGATGCAGCTTCTCCCCGAAGTTCTTCTCCACCAGCTGGGCGGGAGTCGTCACACGGTCGAAGAAGGCATTCAGATCCTTGAACGACAGCGTCGTTGACATCTTCTGGTCACCCACGACGGCATACAGCTTGTACTTGCCGGAATCCTGCTTCGTCTCGTCCTTCTCCTTGTAGACGTTCATCTTGTCAATGACACGACCGTCCGACAGTTTGTTGTCTGCCAAGTACTGCTCCTTACCCACCTTCGGCTCCATCTTCGTCGGATAGTAGGTCTTCATCAGCTGCTCGACGGAAGACTCCTTCTTCTGGTAGGCAGCCACATCCTCGGCATGCATCTTCATCGGACGGAGCTGCTTCCCGTCCAGCTTTGCCGTGAAGTACCAGGTGTCCTCACTCTTGTTAGACTGGAAGGCATGGGCATGCGTCACCTTCTCGCCGTTGACCGTCACCAGCTGCGGCTCGCGGGGAGTCTTCTCAGCCTGCTGTTCCTTCTTGTCGGCAGACTTCTCCGACTTCTTGGTTTCGGTCTTCTCTTCCTTGACGGACTCACTCTTTTTCTTCGTAGCAGTCTTTTTGTCAGAAACAGCTTCCTGCTGCTTCTGAGGGGCTGATTCCTGCTTCACCTCTTCCTGTTTCTTTTTGTTAGCCATAATTTTAATGAATTAATGACGTACCGTCAATTGCCATGACACTCATCTGTATGCGCCATGACCAATCGCCAGAAAGGCAAAAGGGGAAACAAATTAAAGGTTCCGTGACTTGTCAGCCTACGAATGCTGCGGCACGGTTCAAATTAAAGACACCCATTTTCGGCACTTGATTCGATTGATATAATTTTCCAGATTATATTGAAATGGGCTTGCCTGTTGTCTTAAAGCTTCAGGCCGGAGCTCTTCTTCTCTTCCTTCTTCTGAGAGACGGAAGTCTCTTCCTTGGATGACAGGCGGTCAACCACCTTCTGGTACTCCCAGCGGTTCTCGTCGGTCTGGACATAGCCCATGAAGCCCTCATGCTCGTTGTCATAGCGGATCTTCATCTGGCGTTCCCATTCCTGCATGTCACCG
>JBGUQW010000227.1:0-3812 GCA_045131435.1 Prevotella sp. | reverse complement strand
TGTAAATTTGTAAACACCCAATGTAGGAATGATGACCAATAGCAGCAACGTAACTTCCACCAATGCGTAGGAGCCGAAATAGTCAACCAAAGTCTGGAATTTCAGAACTCCATCTATCAGAAAGACCAAAAAGGCAAACCAGCAGAGTAGGAATATTGTCGAATACTTGATTTTCCGTTTCTTCAGTTTCATCATTCGATAGTTTAATACCACTTATATCCGTGTTCCTTACAATAGTCGATAGCTGGCTGATAGCCTTGGAAGGTAGCTTTGTGAATCCACTTTAACCCTTTGCGCTCATCCTTCGGTACGCCTGTGCCAGTCATCAGAAACCAGCCATTCTTTCATAAATTGAAATTTACCTAAAAGAGTTATTCAAACGTTCCATTCTCGTATTCTTGCTGGAATTGTGTACACGTCTTGCCTGTGGCTTTCTTGAAGAACCGCATCAGATGTGAAGGCTCTGAGAAGTGGAAGTCGTAGGCAATCTCGCTGACCGTCTTGTGGCTGAACAACAGTCCGTTCTTGATTTCGGCCAGCAGGCGTTGCTTCAGCAGGACGGTGGCTGGAACACCATATTGCGCCATGACGCTCTGGTTAAGCGTCACCCGGCTGACGTGCAGCAGGTCGGCATATTCCTGCACACGCTGCAGGTCGCGGATGTGCTGCTCCATCAGCTCCACAAACAGGAAAGCGTAGTGGTTCTTCGGCAGTTCAAAGGGCAGACTATATGTCTCGGTATAGCGTCGGTTCAAGACGGCCAGCAGATAGTAGAGCACGCTGACGATGATATGGTAGCTGTCGGCTACAGGCTGGCGCAGTTCGCTGCGGATTTTCTTCAGCAGCCGTTCGTATTCCGTCAGTTCGTCGGCTGTTGCCATGAAGTATGGTGGCGTGTCGGTCTGCTGGCAGTACTGCAGGCGATAGACAAAGAACTTGTCGGCAATAAACGTACGCATGAAGTCGTTGCGGAAGATAAGGAAATCGTAGTCGAGGGCATCTTCGTCAATGTGCCATTCCTGCTGCTGGTGGGGCTTCAGGATGAGCACCATGCCATCGCGCAGTTCTATCTTCTGGTAGCCCAGCAACAGATAGCCATTGGCCTTACGGAAGAAGAACATCTCGAAAAAATCGGTCTTGAACACGGGGTATTCCGTCAGCACGCCCCTCCGCTCACTGCCATGGGCGGTGTTGATAAAGAAATCTACACCACATTCCGTCTTGCTGAAAGGCACCTCTACGAGCCTGTATGTTGTTTTTGCCATACCTCTTTATATGATTTCGGCTGCGAAGGTACGAAAAAAGCGTGATTTATCAAAATGGCATAATAACATGTTGTTCTGGTATAGACATCTTTAACATTTCGCCGTACCTTTGCACCCAGAAATCAAAAAAACAGAAAAGAACATGAAGATTCAACAGATTAGAAACGCTACGATTAAGATTGAGTATGCCGGTAAGGTGATGCTGATAGACCCCATGCTGGGCGAAAAGGGCTGTATGCCGCCGTTCCCGTTCTCGCACCATCAGGAATTGCGCAACCCGATTCACGACCTGCCGATGACGGTGGACGAACTATTAAGGGATGTGGACTGCGTGTTGCTGACCCATCTGCACACTGACCACATAGACGATGCCGCTTATGAGCAGCTGCCGAAGGAAATGTTCATCGTCGTGCAGGACGAGCTGGACCGTGAGGTGGTCGTGTCGCATGGGTTCAAGCAGGTGAAAGTGATTGAGGGCGAGATGCAGCTGGGCGATGTTCGTCTGTCGAAGGCTGAGAGCCATCACGGCCACTGGTGGATGCTGCCGAAGGCCGGCCACACCTGCGGCTATGTGTTCCAGCACCCTGCGGAGCCTACGACCTATCTGGCTGGCGACACCATCTGGTATAGTGGTGTGCGTCGCAACCTTGACCGCTGGCAGCCCGATGTGGTGATAGTCAATGCTGGCGGCAACAAGTTTCATGTGGGAGGGCATGTCATCATGCACATTCCCGATGTGCTGAAGACGATGGACTACGCACCGAAGGCCACCTTCGTGGCCACCCACCTGGAGGGCGTGAACCACAATCACGTCACCCGTGCCGCACTCCTTCAGGCTGCCAGGGAGCATGGAGTGGCCGGGCGCGTCCACATTCCCGAGGACGGTGAGAGCGTAAATGTCAGCAAGTAAACGAGAGACGATGAGTGTTTGTATCAAAGACCTGATTCAGAACATGAATCTTGTGATTGGCTGTAATATCGGCTGTAGTTATTGCTATGCCCGCAACAATTGTCGTCGCTACCACATTACAGACGATTTCTCTGTGCCGGAATTCTATCCTGGCAAGCTGCGGCTGATGGGCAATCCGAAGCCCCACAACTGGCTGCTGACAGGCATGAGTGACCTCGCGGGGTGGAAAGACGAATGGCGTGAACTGGTGTTCGACAAGATGCGCCAGAACGTGCAGCACCAATATCTGTTTCTCAGTAAACGGCCCGACCTGCTGCACATGTCAGTTACACCCGACAACGGATGGTTTGGAGTCACGGTGACCTCTTCGAAGGAAAAGCAGCGTATCGACCAGTTGCGGGAGAATGTAGGTTCAACTCACCTGCATGTCACCTTCGAGCCGATGTTCAACGATATTGGAGAGGTTGACTTGCACGGCATTAGCTGGATTGTGATAGGAACGGAAACGGGTAAGCGCAAGGGCAAGGCCGTGTCGGAAGTCAGTTGGGTGGAGAATTTGACAGAACAGGCACACCGGCTGAACATTCCCGTTTTCATGAAGGAAGACCTCGTTCCCATTATGGGGGAGGCAAATATGGTACAGGAGTTGCCACAGGAATTTAAGGAAGTATTAAAACAACAGGGTTATGATTATAAATGACAAACAAGTGCAGTCGGTGATGACAAAGTCATCGCTGCCTGTGGGCGGTTATTCCGTCAATCCGTACGTGGGCTGTACCCATGCCTGCAAGTACTGTTACGCCTCTTTTATGAAGCGCTTCACAGGTCATACCGAGCCGTGGGGGACTTTCCTCGACGTGAAGTACTGGCCTGCCATAACCAATCCGCACAAGTACGACGGCGAGCGCATCGTCATCGGTTCGGTGACAGACGGCTACAACGAGCAGGAGGCTGAATACAAGCGTACCCGTGCACTGCTGGAACAGCTACAGGGTGCCGACTGCGAGATTATCGTCACCACGAAGAGCGACCTCGTGTTGCGTGACCTCGACCTGCTGAAAACGTTCAAGCGCGTCACGGTATCGTGGTCTGTAAACACCCTCGACGAGCAGTTCAAGGAAGTGATGGACGATGCGCCCAGCATCGAGCGACGACTGGCTGCAATGAAGCAGGTCTATGAGTCGGGCATCCGCACCGTCTGCTTCGTGTCACCCATCTTCCCAGGCATTACCGATGTCTTTGCCATCATCGAGCGTGTTAAGGATTATTCTGACCTTGTATGGCTGGAGAACCTGAACCTTCGCGGACAGTTCAAGCCCACCATCATGCAGTACATCCGCGAAGAGCATCCCGACCTGCTGCCGCTCTACGACGACATCTACAAGCGCAAGCGCCGTGACTACTGGCAGACGCTCGCCCTGCAGGTGGAAGCCTACACGAAGGAGCACCAGATGCCCTACGTCATCAACGACCTGCCCTATGGTCGCTCAGAGTATGGCCATCCCGTCGTGGTCAACTATTTCTACCACGAGGAAATCAGGCTGACGCGATAGCATGACTTCGATTTCAATTATATTGCCGCATACGTACAATACTGCCGTATGCGGTTTTATTTTGCAGCATTAACAAGCCGTTTC
>JBGUQW010000226.1:0-3543 GCA_045131435.1 Prevotella sp. | reverse complement strand
AAAAAGAGCCTCGGCAGTGCAACCGTCGCAGCCATTTTTAGGGTCCAGCGAGCATATTTTTAGGGTCTGGCGAGCATATTTTTAGGGTCTGGCGAGCATATTTTTAGGGTCCAGCGAGCATATTTTTAGGGTCTGGCGAGCATATTTTTAGGGTCTGGCGCATATTTGAAAGTGTTAAATCTACACGCGCACGCGTTCATTTAACGATATTTAGGGGGGTGGCTAACGGATATTAACTTAATTCTTTGTAACTTTGCAGCCAAATTAATAACATTATCATAAACTATAATGAAGACAAAGAGAACATCTTTCCTGGCACGCACAGCGATGACGCTGCTCTTTACCGTGCTCACAACAGTAACAACGTGGGCTGACTCATGGCCATCGTACATCACCAACGTCGTCCTCGTCGGAGGAACCGAATCAGAAGCCCAAAGCGCCAAGTCAGGCTACAGCGGCTACACCTGGTGTAGCACAAGCCTGAACGATGGCACAAGCGGTGACGTCATTTACATCGGCTACAAGAAGTCGAGTAGTCCCGCCTACATCAACGGCGGCTACATCACCGACTTCATCATCATTGACGCCGGCACAGGCACCGAAGGCCATAATCCACCTTATTCCCTTACTTTCCAAGGACGCACTTATTACCGTTGTCCCGCCGCTGGTGGTGATTATTTTGTGAATTCAAATCACGGTAACCTGACCAGCCAAGCCTCCAAGGGATGGAATATGTATCTCTACTACACCAAGGCTAACTTCAGCGACAAGCGTGCCGTCGACGGCATTAGCATCTACAGCGTCGGTGACATCAACGAGCACAAGTCGGGGGCCATCAACTGTTATTACAAAAACGGCTCACTACATGAGGCGGAAATATCCCTGAACAAGGGAGTCAGCAACACGCCCTACGTCTACATGCACATCAACACCGTCACGAAGACCAACCGCCCGTCGACTGACCCCGTGATGGCCAGCGGACTTGTCTATAACGGCAACGAGCAGCTGCTTGTCAGCAGTATGGGCACCACCTACGACAACACCTACAAAATGTGGTTCCGGGAAATCGGCCAAAACCAGTATTTCTACGAAGGCACGTATCTATTCACCAAAGCCACCAATGCCGGTACATACAACGTGGAATACTACGCTGGCTCTAGCACCTATGGTGACAAGTCCGAGACAAAGATCCACCAGGTCACCATCGCCAAGTCGCCGAACAACGGCGTGACCGTCTCGTGCTCCAATTATCTTGAGGGCACAACACCAGTGCCCAGCCTTGTCGGCAATAACCTCAGTAAGGGAACCATCACCTATAAATACAGCACGTCGCAAAACGGCACCTACACCACCACCAAGCCCTCGGCACCAGGCACCTACTGGGTGAAGGCCACCATTGCCGGCGACAGCAACTGCTTCGAATACACCACCGCTGCCACGAGCTTTAACATCATCTATGACTGGAGGGTACACAACAGCGGTGACACCGAGGACGATGCTTACGTCATCAGCACCATCGCTGACCTTAAATACCTCGTCGCTTGGGTCAACAGCGGCAATGATTATGCGGGCAAGTTCTTCAAGCTGGGCGCCAACATCACCCTCGACAAGAGCAAAGAGAACAACATCAATCCCATCGGTAATAGTACGTACTCCTTCACCGGCACTTTCGACGGCCAGGGGCACACCATCAGCGGACTGAACATCAACAAGCCGGACAAAGATAACGTCGGACTCTTCGGCAACACTGAAGAAGCCACCATCAAGAACCTGATAGTCGATAACAGCACCATCAACGGCAAAATGAGCACCGGAGCCATCGTTGGACATAGCGGCAATTTTGTCACCGTCACCAACTGCCGTGTCACCAACAGCGTCACCGTCAGCGGCACCTCGCAAGTCGGCGGCATCACTGGCGTGTCCTCTACCGTCAGTGGTTGTGTCAGCGCAGCCGCCGTCAGCGGCAGCAGCTTCGTTGGCGGCATCATCGGCAACGGCAACTTTAGCTCAATAGCCAACAACCTATACACTGGCACTAGCATCAACTGCCCTGACATCTATAAAGGCGCCATCGTAGGCGAAATTAATGGTTATACCACCCTCACCGCCAACTACTACACTGCCGACCTCAGCTACAAGGCCACTGCCAACAATAACGACATCAACGGCGCCTGCCGCGCCGTGGTCATCAACACTGTCGACGGTGTGACCGTCACACCGACAGGCGACGCTACAGTCTACAACGTCAGCGGCATCACCGCCTACGCCAGTAACAACGGCATCCGCTACAACGGGCAGCTCTATGCCGGCGCCACCGAGGAAGTCAATCTCGACATCACTTACGGCATTGACGGCTTCAGCGTCTTGGGCTACACCGACGGCGTAGGCTCGCCCGCCACCGACCTCACCCTTGTCAGCGACAACACCTACACCCTCACAATGACTGCCGATGCCCCCACCGTCACCCCCGTCACCCAGAACCTCTGGGGAGTATCGAGCACCCACGACGGTTCAACAGCCGACAAAGCATACATCATCACCACTACCGAGGGCCTCGACCTGCTGGCCAGCAAGGTCAACAGCGGCACGAACTATGAAGGCAAATTCTTTGAGTTGGGTGCCGACATCACCTACGACAAGACGAAGGAGAACAACTTTACGACCATAGGAGGAAGAGAAGGAGGAACTGCTCATTGGTTCCATGGCACTTTCGACGGCAAGGGCCACACCATTAGCGGCATCAACATCAGTAACACAAGTGGCGAATATCAAGCCATCTTTGGTTTTGTTAATGGAACTATCAAGAACCTTGTTGTCAGCGACTGCCACATTGAGGCTCACCAATATATCGGTGGCATAGCGGTAATATTACAAACACTACAAGGCTCTATCGAGAACTGCCACGTCCTCAGCGACGTCACCCTCAAAGGCTATCGCATCATCGGCGGCATTGCCGCTGAGAACGATTATGCAAATATCAAAGGCTGTACCTGCGCCGCAACGATAACAGGTACAAAATATGATGGCACGAATACAAATCATCTTGGTGGCATCACCGGTTATACATCAGCACTTTCAGGAGAAACCCCCACGCTGAAAGACAACCTCTTTACCGGTACTATCAGCGGCGATCTTGGTTATGCTGTGGGCGCCATAATTGGCGAAAACAGTTCTAATGGAACCACGCTGACCAACAACTTCTATACCGGTAGCGGCATAGGCGGTGTTAACGGCTCCGACACCAACGGCGCCACCTTCGCCTACGAATATCCGGCAGCCAACGCCGCTATAGGCGCAGCGGTCAGCACCTACGCCGCCGGTACCGAATACGAGGGCATCACCGTTTACGAGAATGGCCAGGCCTACAACGGCAAGTTCTATAGCCCCAACCCATGGGGCGGCAACGGCACAGAGGAAGACCCCTTCGTCATCTGCGACACCGCCGGTCTCGACCTGCTCGCCAGCGACGTGAACAGCGGCAATGTCTATGCAGGCAAATACTTCGAACTGGGTGCCGACATCACCTACGACGGGTCGGAGAAC
>JBGUQW010000225.1:0-8118 GCA_045131435.1 Prevotella sp. | reverse complement strand
CTATCTGTTGCAGTCCATCATTGGCTGCTCTATCTTCTGCGGCTACGGCCTCGCCTGCTATTACAAGTTAGGCATCACCTACGCTGTGATGGTTGGAGTGGGAATGGTTATTACGCAATATCTTTTCGCCCGCCTATGGTTCTCCAGTCATCAGCGTGGTCCATTAGAGGGCTTATGGCGAAAACTCACTTGGATATAGTTTTTTATGAAAAATGAAACAATACAAGAAGGAGAGTATCATATATAATTCATAGTGATGAAAAGAATTGTTTTGGCTACGACTATCGCCCTTGCCTGCATATCGGCGAGTGGACAGGAGCAGCAGGACAGCTTAAAATCTGTAAGCATGATGCAGGAGTTGCAGGAGGTTGTCGTGAAGGGCAACCTCCCTAATACCCGTCTGAAGGGCAATGCCATGATAACCCGCATTCAGGGAACTCCGCTATCAGATGCAGGTACGCTGGGTGAGATGCTGGTGAAAGTGCCTGGCATGACGGGCACGGACGAGGCACCCGAGGTATTGGGGAAGGGCTCTCCGCTTATCTATATCAACGGTCGACTGATGCGCGACAATAGCGAACTGAAGCGTCTGCGCAGCGAGGAAATCCGCGATGTTGAGGTAATCAACAATCCTGGTGCGCAATACGACGCGACGGTGCGGGCCGTGGTTCGCATCCGCACTGTCCGTCAGCAGGGCGACGGCCTCAGTCTCGACCTCACGCTGTCCGATGAGCACGACTTGCGTTACGATTTTGACCGTCCGCAGGCGAAAGTAGGTGCTAACTATCGCAAGAACGGCGTCGATGTGTTTGGCTCTGTGTATTACTATCATCAGGACTATCGTCAGTACAGCACCATCGAGGATATCACCACGACGGATAAGGTTTTTCGTCAGTATGGCCCCTACACGATGACGTGGAAGCATGATAACCTGACCTATACGGCTGGCGTGAACTGGCAGCTGTCGGACAATCACTCGCTGGGTGTTCGTGCTGATCTGACGCACCAGATGAACGGCAAGAATCAGGTGATATACGATGAGGATGTGTTTGAGAACAATGCGCTTATAGACCATCTCTACTCTCACCAGACCAGCAAGGAGATGAAGCCGCTGGGATGGCTCACCAATACCTATTATAATGGCAAGGTGGGCAAGCTGAGCATCGACATCAACTTCGATTTCATGAGGAATGGAACAGATACCGACCGCGAGAATGTAGAGCAGAGCCGTGTGGCTGACGATTTTGTCGTCACCAAATCCGGCACCAGGAGCCGTCTCTATGCTGGCAAGCTGGTGCTGTCGTACCCCGTTTGGAAGGGCGAGTTGGAGGCTGGTACTGAGATGACCTTCGTGAATCGCAACAACACCTATTGGATTGATAAGTCCATAATTGCCAATTCCAATGCAGATATCACCGAGAACAACGTGGCTGCCTTTGCCGAATACAGCTGCGATTTCAAGAAGTACGGCAGTGCCTCCGTAGGTCTGCGATACGAGCATACACTCTTGGATTACGACGATGCAATGAATAAGAACGAAAAGATGCATCGCTCAATGGACGAGTGGTTCCCCACGGCATCTTACTCTGTGACCTTGGGCAAGGTGCAGACGGCTCTGTCGTATAGTATGAAGACCTATCGCCCCAGCTTCTTCGCCATGAACGATGCCGTGACCTACATCAGCCGCTATATGTATCAGGCCGGAAACTCGCAGCTGCTAAACGAGCGTGTGCGCGACCTGACGCTGAACGTATCGTATAAGTGGGTGACGCTCACTGCCTCGTATGAGCATCTGACGAATTCCATCACCCAGTGGAACTTCCTTACTGAGACAGATGCGATGCTTTGCAAGCACATCAACCTCGACAAGCCCATCAACACGCTGAGTGCCTATTTGGCTGTAACACCTCGTGTAGGCATCTGGTCGCTCAATGCTACGGCTGGTTTCGAGAAGCAGGACCTCTATCTCGATGTCGAGGGACCTCAGGGCGTTTATCGTGTCTATTACGACAAGCCCCGATATACGCTCAATGCCTATAATAGCTTTACGCTGAAGCATGGCTGGAAGTTTGATGTGAACCTGATGTACCATTCGAGCGGATGTTCGTACGTGTTCTATAACGATACCTATAATCTGCGTCTGGGTCTCGTGGCACAGAAGAACCTGCTCAAGGATAACTCGCTCACCCTCCGTGCCGCTGTGCTCGACTGCTTCCAGCGCAACCGCATGAACGAGTTCTCAGATTGCGGCCATAACCAGATTCAGCAGAACAACCGCTTCTCTACCCACAAACTGATGCTCTCGCTCATCTACCGCCTCAATGCCACCCGCAGCAAGTACAAAGGTACTGGCGCAGGTAAGGATGCTCAGGCCAGAATGGGGTCATAGATAGCACCATTACCATTCATCACATTTTTAGGCAGAATATCCCAGATTTTTGGCGATATCCTCAACTATCCGTAATTTTGCAGCGTCAAATATAAAAAAAATCGAATATGATACAAGTAATCAGCTCGTCGCTTGCTACCGTAGGGACGCAAGAAGTTATTCCTGGAATCGTTCTGTGTGTTATGGGATTCTGTCTGTTGTTCGTTTCAGTAGACAAGATTTGGACTGTCGCAGAGAAGTGGAAGACAATTGGAGGGGAAAGACCTTCAAAAAGTTATGTCGCCATCACGCGAGCATTAGGAATCGTCTTCATTATAGCTGGAGGCTACTTGTTGGTGAGCGGTCTTATTTAATAGGAGAATGAAGCTATTTATATCGATTACATTGATTTTGTTCTGCTGCTGTGGCATGAAGGGACAGCAGACGGCTGGCAACAGCAGGCAAATGGATGCTCAGAGTGAGATAATTGGTGTCTGCGTTAAAAAAGGTGGAACGGAGAGTGGTGTCAATGTTACAAACCGTTTCCCCATGTATAGCGTCATGAAATTCCCTCAGGCATTGTACGTTGTAAACTACCTTACCAAGAACAACATTGATTTGAACACAAAGGTGACAATCAGGAAAGACGAACTGATGCAAGACACATGGTCGCCAATGTTGGATACTTTTGAAGGAGAAAGGTCTTTTACGTACGTAGAATTGCTAACTCTCTCGCTTCAACAGAGCGACAACAACGCCTGCGATATTCTCTTCAAACAATGCGGTGGTCCTAGAAAAATAGAAAAATACATCAGAAATCTTGGATTCAAGGATATTCGTATTCAGAAGACCGAGAAGCAGATGCACGCAAAACCTGCACTAAGTAATAAGAACTGGTGTACACCACAGGCGATGGTAGAACTCCTTGACTGGTTTATTACGCATCACAACGACAACGAGGCTCTCCGTTTTATTTGGAAACTGATGGAGGAATGTCAAACAGGCAAGGATCGTCTGCCCGCCGCAGTCCCAAATACTGCCAAAGTCGTTCATAAGACTGGTACAGGATATCCATTGCCATCAGGTCAGCCATCAGGCATCTGCGATGTAGGTGTTATCATATTGGATAATGGTCAGCAGTTCCCCATTGCTGTTTACATTACCAACCCCTCTTCGCAATCAAAGATCGTTGATGTGGCGAAACAATTACTTGAATTATAGACAATGAAAAGATTACGACTCGGAGCTATTCTCCACTTTATCATAGCCATTGGCCATCTATGCTGTCTCTTTGCTTTGGATGAAGCATTCGACGCATACGGCATCAAAGACGTGATGTATAACATGGTATTTGGTCAAGTTTGGATGCTTTATGCTTTAACCGTTTGCCTCGCCTTGGCCTTCACTTTGGCAGGACTCTATGCTCTCTCTGCCTCTGGCGACATCCGACGGCTCCCTCTGACTCGCACGGCCATTATTGTAATCATTGTGCTCTACGGTCTTCGTGCTATGGTAGGAGGCTGGGCTTGCGTGGTGGATTTTAGTTGGCTTCAATGTATCTCATCCGTTATTCCAGCCTTTATAGCATGGTGTTATTATCCTGGTCTTAGAAAATAATGAAGCGAATCCCCAATCTCCTGTCAGCATTGCGAATTGCACTGTGCCTGCCATTGCTTTTGGTGGATGCAATGACTGTGCCCTTTTGGGTGCTCTACGTGATAGCTGGTATGACGGATATGCTCGACGGTTTTCTGGCAAGGCGATGGGGAGTGGAGAGTAAGTTCGGAGCCAGATTGGATAGTTTGGCAGACTTTGTATTTGTCTTGGCTGTAGGATATAAGTTGTTTCCGTGGCTGAAACTGCCTACTGCGCTGTGGATGATGATAGGGGTTATCGCGCTGGTGAAAATGGTCAATGCCATCAGCTCTTATGTAATAAATCACAAGATTGCATTCCTGCATACCAAGGCCAACAAATTGACAGGCTTCCTGCTCTTTATCGGCATGATGACCATCGGGCAGTCATACTTTGTCCCTGTTGCATGGGTGATTGCCTGCATCGCCCTCTTTGCAGCTATACAGGAAGGACATATTATTCGAAGTAGATAGACCATTGACTTCGTCTTTGTCCGTCACGACTCGGCAGAACCCGAATTGATTCGGTTCTGCTCTCGCTGCTCCGTCCATTCGTCACAGAATTGTACCATTCGTCACAAATAGCAGCTAAGTCGCAACTTTAACATATTTCTGCATCGTCAAACTGGCAAATTATTCAAAATTGCTAAGTTATGAACAAATTCTGTTTAAAGATGGCGGCCTGTATGGCTGCATTGATGATGAGCCTGACAACTCAGGCCAAGACTCAGGACGTGGGTGGACGAGTAATAGATCAGAATGGTGAGCCACTCGGATTTGTAAGTGTAGCTCTGCTCACGGCAGACTCTACTTATATCCAAGGTGCTACGAGCGATGAGAATGGAGCGTTTGTGATTCAGACAACTGATGCGTGCTGCATTCTACGACTCTCGTTTATCGGCTATCGTACGCAATACGTGGATGTAAAAGGCACGGACGTGGGTACCATCCAAATGGAGGAAGACCAGCCATTGTTGAGCGAAATAATCGTTAAAGGACAGATGCCGAAGACGAAACTGACGGGAAACTCGATGGTGACCACCATTCAAGGTACCGTCTTAGGCCATTCGGGTACTGCTAAGGAAATGCTGGCCAAGGTGCCAGGTATGACTCTGAAGGGCGAAGACCTGGAGGTGCTGGGCAAGGGCACACCTATCTTTTATATTAATGGCCGAAAAATGCATGACAAAGAGGAACTGAAACGGCTACGTTCAGAGGAGATTGCGAGTGTGGAGGTGATCACCAATCCTGGTGCACAGTACGATGCTACGATATCATCAGTCGTGAGGATCAAGACCATCCGTAGGGAGGGCGACGGCTTCGGCTTCGACTTGAATACAGGTCTTAATCAGGATCTGAGGTTTGGCGAAAGCGACCCTAATGCCCAGTTGAACTTGCGATACCGTCATAACAACCTCGACCTGTTTGGTATGGTGAACTACTGGAAATGGGACCAGACGACACTTTTCACTGACGAGCAGTCAAACTATCTGCCGACCAACCGTGGAATCAAAAGCATTATCCAGGAATCTCATTCGAGAAATCATTTCAAGAACAATGGGATTGACTATAACTTGGGGTTCAACTGGCAGATAGCCGAAAACCACTCTGTAGGTGCCAGAATCCAACGCAACGACCGCTTCAACGCCACCACAGATCTGATGGTGGAGACAGATGTAGAGCATCGCTATCTTGATACCCAGGAGCGGCAGAAGGAGCATAACTCATCCACTCAGGACGAACATCGTCACACCTACTACAACTGGGAGGGCAACGCCTATTATAACGGTCAGGTAGATAAACTAGGCATTGACTTGAATGTAGATTTCTTGACGGACAAAACTGCTGTGAATAATCATATCAACGAACTCATCAACCATACTGACCGCCATACTATGGAACAGGACAACAGCACATTTACTCGTCTGTGGGCTTCGAAACTCGTGCTGACCTACCCCGTCTGGAAAGGACAGTTGGAGGCAGGAACAGAGCTCTCGTTTGTGACTCGCAACAACAGCTCTTCTATCACCAACTATCCATTGCCTGCTTCTGATTCGAAGGTGAAGGAAAATAATATCGCAGCCTTCGCAGCCTACAACTTCAACCTGGAGAAGGTGGGTACCTTCAGTGCAGGTTTACGTTATGAGCATGTGGGATTCGACTATACTGACAATCTCAATGCTGATAATAATATGACGCGCTATCAGGATGAGTTCTTTCCCAGTCTGTCGTGGGCCAGACAGTTCGGACCCGTGCAGACTTCGGTAGCCTACAGTTTCAAGACCATCCGTCCCGACTATAACAGCTTGAGCGACCGCATTACCTATATCAACTCCTATACGCTGTTACAGGGCGATCCTACGCTGAAGAATGCCACGATGCAGGAGGTGAGCCTCAATGCCCGCTACAAGTGGCTGAACCTCTTTGCAGCCTACGAGCGTCGTGACAACACGCTGTCGCAACTGCCATACGCATACGGCGATGAGGGCATGGTGATGATTAAGCGCGTAAACCTGAAAGACCCTGTACGCAACCTCGCCATCTTCCTCTCTGCCAATCCCACTTTCGGTATCTGGAGCCCCAACTGGACTATTGGTGGACAGAAGTTCTGGAACACGATGGAGTTTGACGATCCACGCTCAGAAACAGGCAAGGTAAAGGAGACTTACACCAAGCCAATCTTCTTCATCGACCTGAACAACATCTTCCGTCTGCCGCACCGTTGGCAACTGGAGGCCAATATGAACATCATGACCAAGGGTGATGCCGTAAACTTCCACATGGAGTCGACCTCATATAATCTTGGTTTCGTGGTTCAGAAGTGTTGGCTAAAGAATGATGCCCTCTGTCTGCGTGCCAGCATCAACGATGTGCTGCAGCGTAGCGTTCAGGACATACGCATGAGCTGTGGCGGTTATCAGAATAAGGAGAGCGCTGTGCGTAGCAACCATCGTCTGAACATCTCGCTGCGCTACACATTCAACGCCTCGAAGAGCAAGTATAAGGGCACTGGTGCCGGACAGGCAGAGCGTCAGAGAATGAGTAGCCATTAGCCATTCGTCACATTTTTACACCGTATATCCCAGAAATTAGGAGAATCAAATAGTATGTCATATCTTTGCGGTCGAAAACCGCGAAACTCGGTGTTTCTTGGGCGGCGGGGATATAAAGAATAAAAAATAAGAAAAATATAAATTTGAAAAGATGAAAAGAATTAACGTAAGACTAGCAGTTCTGATGGCTGCAATAATGATGACAATGATGAGTTTCGCTAAGACACAAGACTTTGGCGGACGAGTATTGGATGAGAAGGGCGAGCCGATGCCCTATGTGAACGTGGTGCTGCTGTCGCTGCCTGACTCGGCCTTTGTGCAGGGTGCGATGACTGACGAGCAAGGCATGTTCAATATTGTGACGGATATAAAACAAGGTCTGTTTAAGGTGACTAGCGTGGGCTACCAGACCTTATATATAAAGGCTGGCAACGCTCTGACAATCCAGATGAAGGAGGACACCCAACTGCTGAAGGAAGTCGTAGTAAAAGGCCAGTTGCCCAAGACGCATGCCAAAGGTGATGCCATGCGTACCACTGTGGCAGGAACCATTCTGGAGAAAGCCGGAACCGTGAGCGATGCCTTAGGAAAGATTCCGTCGCTCGATGCTGAACGCGATGGTGGCGTCAAGGTGCTGGGGCGTGGCGATGCCGAGGTATATATTAATGGCCGCAGGGTGCAGGACATGAAGGAGCTCTCGCGTCTGCGCTCCGACCAGATTCAGCACGTCGACGTGATTCAGAACCCAGGTGCCCGTTATGCCGCCTCGGTAAAGGCCGTCGTCCGCATCACGCTGAAGAAGGCACAGGGCGAGGGTTTCAGTTTTCAGGATAACGCTGGTTTCATCTATCAATACGGTCACACGCTGAACAACAACCTCGACGTGAACTTCCGCACGGGCGGTCTTGACATTACTGCCTCGCTGTGGGCTGGGCGCTACAATCACTATAAGTCGATGCAGGAGCATGAACTGACTTATTTTGTCGGTCCAGATTACATCGAGAGCAACAGCTCGCAGGAGTCGAAGGGCATCTGGAAGGGCTGGTCGCCTCAATTGCAGGTG
>JBGUQW010000224.1:0-1948 GCA_045131435.1 Prevotella sp. | reverse complement strand
AAGGAGCTTCCTGTATGATTCAAATATAGGGACTCGACAGAAAGCAGGTGAAAGAAAAGATACCTCAATGTAATATAAGGTTTGCTGACCCTGACAAGTGAGCAAATCCATTACAAGAGAGGTATCTGAGATGAAGTCTACCACACAAAACGCTAAGATTGCAGCTATTACAGAAAAAACTTTGATTATTGGCATCGATGTAGGAAGTGAAACACACTTCGCGCGGGCTTTCAACTGGCGGGGATATGAATTCTCCAGGAAACCGCTGGAATTCAGCAACACCGAGGAAGGGTTCGAGACGTTCCGGATCTGGATCGATGAACTGAAGACAAAGCATGGGATAGACAAGGTGATACCGGGCATGGAGCCGACAGGCCATTACTGGTTCAACTTGGGGAAGTTCCTGCAGGACAACGGCATGACGCCAGTGCATGTGAACCCGCATCACGTCAAGAAATCGAAGGAACTGGATGATAACAATCCGTCCAAGAACGATCGTAAGGATCCCAAGGTGATCGCCGGACTGGTAAAAGACGGAAGGTACTTCCGGCCATATATACCGGACGGAATCTATGCTGAGATCCGAGTGTTATCAGGGTTGCAGGTGCTCGCACAGAGCGAGATTACAAGGCTGAAGAACCGGATCGCCAGATGGTTCAGCATCTATTTCCCGAATTATAAAGACGTTTACGGGAACGTCGGTGCAGTCAGCGGGCTGATGGTTCTGAAGGCAGCACCACTGCCGGAGGATATCGTAAAACTCGGCGTGGACGGTGTGAACCGGATCTGGAGAGATGCAAAGGTAAGAGGCGTCGGAATAAAGAGGGCAAAGACCCTGGTAGCGGCGGCGGAGCACAGCATCGGGAGCCGGGAAGCACAGGAAGCGGCCAGAGTAGAGCTTAAGATCCTGCTCTCAGACTATGAGATGCAGACGGCACGGGAAGCGGAACTGATGGCGCTGATTGAGGAAAAGATCACGGAGGTTCCCTACGTGGACAAGCTTCTGGAGATCAGAGGCGTAGGTTTAAAAACAGTGATCGGGTTTGTAGCGGAGGTCGGGGACATTACGCGTTTCGATGACCCCAAACAGCTCCAGAAGCTGGCCGGATATGCGATCGTGAAGAACGAATCCGGCAAGCACAAGGGTGAGAGCCACATCAGTTACCGCGGAAGGAAGCGGCTGAGATATGTGCTGTACGAGGCGGCGGTCAGTGTGGTGAGCCACAGCCCGGAATTCCGGTCGATCCATCAATACTACACGACAAGGGAGAAGAATCCCCTAAAGAAGATGCAGTCGATGATTGCAGTGGCGTGCAAACTGATCCGGGTGTTCTACCTGATCCTGCAGACCGGAGCGACCTATGACGCGGCAAAACTGATGGGTGATATCCGGAGACCTGTGGCGGCTTGACAGCCATCAAAAAAACAGAGCATGTGCAACTACTGCTTGCGTCCGGAGCCGGGCATCTGATCCTGCATCAGGGATCCGGTTCCGGTCACAAGCAGGCGACCGGCTCCCTTATGGGAGTGACGAAGGAAGAAGTTCATCAGAGAAACGTCCGCCGAAAGGTGCTGGTGAGCGAGAACTGGAGTCAGCAAACAACAAAGAATGAGCCAGTAGTCGGCAGGAATTATTTCCATAGGGCATGACCCTGTAAAGGAGCTAAGCTGACACCCTGGTTATGGGCAGGCGGAACGAAGGAAGTGAGGACCCATCGGGGAACCGAAGGTGATCCTGGTAGATACGGGAGGTGCGCTGCCATAGAGGGAAGGGTTATACAACGGCCATGAATATCAGGATGAACGACGTTCTGATTCGTATACCCAAAACCCATCTATTCTCGTACCAGATACTCTGAGATGCCCATTCTTCCGGCTCATTCATCAGAGGTATAACGTTGAAAAAACCTTGATTTACAAGGAAAAGCCACTTGACTTTATAGGGAGG
>JBGUQW010000223.1:0-2189 GCA_045131435.1 Prevotella sp. | reverse complement strand
ACTTCCCAACTTGATGAGCACATTCTTTCGGCAGCTGCCAACTGGGAGCACGAATTTTCTTTCGGCTCGTTCACGCCCTCCCTCTTTACCGGTGCGTATGCCGAGCATCGTCGTAGAGCTTATGAAACGCGTCAATGGACGTTGCAGTATGAGGGTGGGCAGTTGCCCGGGTCACTTAATGGTCGGGATACGGAGACGGGCCTGCCAATCATCTTGACCATGGACAATGGCGCGACAGGCTCACTAACCAATACGATAGGCATCAGTCAGTATGAACTCATCGACTGGAGCAACAACTATTCAGCTCGAAGCACACAGGGCAGCGGCTATGTGAGCGTGAAACTTCCCATCCGAAAGTTTGATGTATATGGTGGTGTTCGATTTGAGCATGTACGTACGGAACTAATCTCCAACACCCGTCGTCAGGAGCCATCGCCTCTTTCTACATTTTATGACTACAACGACCTCTTCGCATCGCTCAATCTTTCCTACCACCTTACTGACAAGCAGCAGGTGCGTCTGGCATACGGTCGCACGACCAACCGCCCTGAGTTTCGCGAACTATCTTCCAGTGTCTATTACGACTTCGACCTTGCCAGCAACGTGCAGGGCAATCACAATCTACTGCCCGCATATATTAATAACCTCGACCTCGGTTGGGAATGGTATCCTCATGCGGGTGAGGTGGTAAACCTCTTACTCTTCTATAAGCACTTCCGCAACCCTATCGAGTGGACGTATACCGTGGCAGGTGGCACTGACCTCGTATATTCCTATCTCAACGCTGAGGGAGCCGACAACTATGGCATCGAACTCGACATTCGTAAGCAGCTGGATTTCATGCGTCTGCCTTTTCTCTCTTTATCACTTAATGCCTCATGGATCAAGAGCAACGTAACTTTTCCTGAGGGAAGCAAAGAAGAATCGCGCCCGATGCAAGGACAGTCACCTTATTTGGTCAATGTTGGTCTTTTCTTCAACAGCAACCAAATCCCCAACAAAGCAAAGAGGACGCAAGGATGGACGGCTTCCATGCTCTACAATGTGATTGGCAAACGCCTAATTGGCGTAGGACGTAGTGTGGGAACTGGTACTACAGAGGTACGTGTGCCCGACAGTTACGAAATGCCTCGTCACCAGCTCGACTTCAACATAGCCAAGCGCCTCGGTCATTTCGATCTTCGTCTCTCCATTCGTGATCTTCTGGCACAAAAGGTACAACTCAAGCAGTTTGAAATGACCCCACAGGGAGAAGTCGAACAGACTACACGATCCTATAGCCCTGGAAGGAATATACAATTTTCTGCAAGTTTCCAGTTCTAAAAATCTTGCAGTATTACAATCTGGTTACGTAACAAAATCGTAGCATGGTTATAACAAGGTAGAAACATCATGTGAATATCTTTGCAACGCAATTCGGAAAGGCCGAGTTGCATGACGTAATAACAAACAATATTAACAATGAAGAAGAAAGTTTTTCTTTCGGTGGCAATGATGGCCACCACGCTGGCAATGACCATGGTGTCATGCAGCAAAGACGATGACGTGAACAATGGTAATGAGATTCAAACTGACTATGTATGGGGTACGGATGGTAGTATCAAGACATGCGACCACCTCACTTTCACAGCAGACGGCAAGGATGACGCTAATGGAACCATTATCGGTAATGGTGATAAGGAATTTGTCTTTACAGGAAAGCAGACGCTGAAGAAAGGTGTCTATCTGATGAAGGGATGGATATACGTGGTAGATGGTGCCGAACTAACCATCGAACCAGGCACTGTTATCAAAGGAGAGAAGGCTTCTGCCGCTTCGCTTATTGTGGAGCCAGGTGGCAAACTCTACGCCAAGGGTACAGAGTCAGCTCCTATTGTCTTTACTTCAGCAGAGGCAAAGGGCAACCGTAAGCCTGGCGATTGGGGAGGATTAATCATCTGCGGACGCGGTACAAATAATAAAGGTGTGCTCGGTCAGCAGATTGAGGGTGGTCCTCGCACGAAACACGGTGGCAATGATGCCAATGACAACAGCGGTGTACTCTCATATGTTCGTGTAGAATTTGCAGGTTATCCTTTCCAGAAGGATAAGGAAATCAACGCTTTGACATTGGGCAGCGTAGGTGCTGGCACACAGATTGACCACGTGCAGGTAAGCTACACCAACGATGATTCTTTCGAGTGGTTTGG
>JBGUQW010000222.1:0-8951 GCA_045131435.1 Prevotella sp. | reverse complement strand
GCAGACCTCGCCGTGGTGCCTATCTCCTACGACTTCGACACCATCGATGCCACTGGTATCTTCATCAAGGTCATCAAGCGCGTGAAGGACATCCAACTTGTATTCCTGCCCAACCGAATCAACACGACCGAGAACCGTGCCGACGATATGAAGCAGCGCGAGGAAACGGTAAAAATTCTTGGCAGGATCGGCAGGGTCACACCGAGGATCAAGCAGAGTGTAGTCATCAAGCGTTATTCAACCGTTTCAGCACTTGACAAGTACCAGAAGGCTGCGGTTGAACACGCCTTTAACGCTATTGTCGAACATATTAAACTGTAACGGATATGAGCGAGCAGACGTTTCCCCTTGGTGATTTCAATGATCTCGAAAGCAGTGTCAAGAGCATCACCCAACAGCCGAAATCCCAGAAGCAGCAGGCGAGACCTCAGGAGCAGAAGATGCCCCAAGAGGCCGACGCCAGCAAGCGAGACTGGATGCATTTCACGTTCATCTGTGGCATAGAGATCGTGGACAAGGTGAAGGCCATCGCACACAAGGAAGGTTTCTCAATTCGTGACGTCGTGGAGAAGTATCTGAAGGACGGTATCGCCCGCTACGAGCAGAAGCACGGTGCAGTCACTAAACAGCGGAGGAACATCGATGACATCCTGTAATCACAGCCAAAGAAGTCGGGCGTTCCCGACGGTCTGGGACACTCTTGTCGTACGGACAGTGCCGGTAGAAACCGAAACTTGCCTTAAGATATGCCAGTTGGAGTTTCGTGCTACCAAAATCGCTATGGCTCTTTTGGCAGCCGAACCGAACTGGCAATGCTCGCAGGCTCTCATTGGGGGAGGCGTTCGCTGGCTCACACCTTTAATAAATGTATACTCATGACAGTAGACAGAAACGTAATAGCTATATTCCAGGGCTCGCAACTCATAGAGAAGGCGAGACCTGAGAAGGGCTTCTTCATCAAGTCGAAGAAGCGGTACCTGTCGCCCAAGGACGGCAGGGAACACAGCAAGTTCTCATGGGAACCCGTAACGGTCGGTGACCTGTGGGTGGATGAGACTGACAGGAAATGCCAGATGCACTTTGTCGTCTATCGGAGTAGCGGCAGCATCGAACAGGTTGACCAGCCCATCAGCCGACAGAGTTACACGTTGTTTGGCAGTTACAAACTGGATGCCCATCGCGTGGACCTGATCGACAAGGTGCTGCGTAAGAATCGGACGGGACTGCGCATCCGCAAGTGGACTGCCACAGAGATGCTGCACCTGAAAGTGACGAAACGGCTGATGGATGAACTTCTCGGGAATGCGGAAAAATGCGGACAGAATCTTTCGCAGTATTGTACGACGCTCCTGAGCGGCAAGCATCCCCGTGCAGCGTTTACCGACGAAGAACTGGACCTGCTCAGGAACCTGAAGAAGTCACGTGGCGACGTGCTACTCCAGTTCAATGCAATGGTGGCAGAGTTTGCACATAAGCCGGACGAAGAACGTTTCAGGGCTGTCATCCATGGCAAGAGTTTTGACTGGTGGCGCAATCACCTTATCACTGCCCTGGAGTTCTTCGACAGAATGAGGGACAGGACGTTAAACATGGGAGGTTAGCGTATGGTCATCAAGATGGACACGATAGACGGGGTGCATGCTGCCAACGCCATCAACTATGTACTCGACAAGGAGAAGGCAAGGAAGGAGGACAAGCCCGTCTTCCTCGCCGCCAACAACATCGAACTGAATCCGCTGACGGGCAAGCCGTACTCGCCCGTGGAGGTGCTGATGGACATGCAACTGCTGCAGGCGGCATCCTGGCATAAGGTGGATGAGCCTTTCTGGCGCATTGAGCTGTGTCCGCCGCCGGAGGTTTGTCAGGACTGGACGATGGCACAGTGGGAAAGATTCTGCAAGGACTGCGTTCAGGTGCTGGACGTTACCGACTACAAACGGGAGGCGGTGAAGGACAAGGACGGCAGGCCAGTCATCGACAAGAGGACGGGTCAGCCTAAAGTGAAAGTGAGCGGCAGGCACACTATGTTGGCCAACAGCCAGTATGTAGCCACTGTACACTTTGATACGGGCAAGCCGCATGTACACATTGTAGCCAACCGCCTGACGATGGACGGCGAGATGCAGGACACGCACAAATGCAAGGAGCGTGCGAAGAAGGCGGCTGACATCATCGCGGAGAAATATGGGTGGACGAAGGCCGAGGAGAGGGAGAACAAGCGGATGGAGCGGATTCACGATGCTGCAATGAAGGTGCTGAAGGGAATGGATGCGTGGGACATCGAGACGTACTTTGCCGGGATGCGCAGGAACGGCTTCGAGGTGGAGCCGACATACGACTCGAAGGGTGTTTGCCGGGGGTACTCCATTGGCGAGAAGTTGTATGACCTCGACGGGAACTACTCCAGTACGGTGATATACAAGGCTTCGGCCAGAGGCTTTGGGCGTGGACGAGATCTGACGGTTTCCAAGCTGTTCGGCACTTGGCAGAAGCTGCATCCTGAGCAGGAAGAGACGCGGACGGAGAGCTATCATTGGCAGGAGAATCGGCAGGAAGAGGTGATTTCGCAGAAGCCGTCGAGGTCGTCGCAGTCGGATGATGACGATGCATATCTGCGACTATTGAGGATTAAGGAGGCGGCAGAGAGGAAGAACGCTGAGAAACCAGCAGTTCCGACGCCCGTGAAGCAGACGGAGCCTGCTCCCCGTAAGTCCACGGAGGCCGAGAGTGACCGTCGGACAGCCATCTGGCTTGCGCTGAATGCCATCAAGCGCTTTGTGAAGAGTCCGTTCAGGACGGAGTTTAGCCCGCTTGATAGGGAGGACATCTTGCCAGAAGGCATCGTCGCAAAAGCTATTGATATGGGTGAGCACGAAGGCTTTTCGTTCAGCGATGAAAACCTGAAGAGTGCTGCAATGGAATTGCTTGATCAGTTTGAATGTAGTGCCGAGCGTGCGGGTGATGCAGCTGAAGCTATGCTTGACGTCGTTGCTAACCTTGCCCTGCCGGAAACGCAGCCGTCCCTTGGAGGCGGTCAGAGCAATAACGACCTGCCAAAGAAGAAGGACGAGGAATGGTACTGGTGGAAGAAGAACGGGTTTATCAGACAACAGAATAACAGAGGACGAAAGAGATAGTGTTTTTATATGAGAAGAAAATACGACAGCATGCTTCCCTCTGGCGATAGTCAGATGCAGGGAGGCAACAGTGAGACTGGGGGACGGCAAGAAAGCCCCCGTAAGCAGGAGAAGCCGCATACTATCCTGCAAGTTGTTAACAAATTGAAGGCTCTTTTTCATGGCGGTCATAAACGTGCGAAACTCTATGACCAGAAGGAGTTTGAGCGTGGCGTGAAGGCCGTGATGAAAGGTAAGTTCCTTGTGGAATCGACCCACGAGGCCATTGAAATGCTCATAGACCAGCAGACACTTCTGGGCAGTATTCCCCTCGATGCGATGAGGAACAACAGCAACAAGCTCGTCAACCAGGACATGGACGTTGCGCCGTTGGAAGAGATGAACATATATGCGGAATGCATCCTGCGGCAAGTGGCTGAGAACATGCACGACTCGAAACTCATGAGCCGCTACGTCGATGAACTGACGAAGAAAGACCGCGAGAAATGGCAGCAGTCTCAGATTTGCATGGCAATGATGAAGGGTGGCGAGACAGTCTGCGAGTATATCGAGGCCAAAGCAGAAGAGCACCTCGTCCGTCTGACCTCGCGCATGGAGTGGTTCCCCATTGCCTACCATCTGGCCGACAAGGTGGCACTGGTCGTCTTTCCAGTCCTTGCCTATTACACAGGCAAGTACCACCTGAACGACACCATGACGTTCCTATGGGCGATGGCCTTTATGCCGATCTTTGTCTTGTCAGCAATTTGGGGCATCAATGAATTGGCAGCGTACTTGGAACGCAGAAAGAAGAAGCCGAAGTCCCGCCGATAGGGTCATCTGCATTTAAATCCTCTGTAAAGAAACGAGAGGCAAAGTCAGCCTCTCGTTTCTTCTATATATCCAGACTTTTTGTTCAAAAAAAGCTCTTTGTTCACGAAAAATGAACGCGCATTGTATGTTGAACACGAAATCAGCCCTAAATTACCTTTATTTCTTAGTAATTCCACCAACGACATCATCATTTTCGATGCTATGCTCGGTTTTCTTGACGTTGGCTTTAAGAGACCCGAAGCGCCAAGTGACGGAGAGACTGAACGAACGGGCACGATTCCACGACTTCTGATAATCGCGATAGTCACCGTTGACGGTCTCGGCCTCTGATGTCCAGTATTTGTTGAATGGGGCGTTTGCAGCGATGCGCACCGTCAGACGGTCATCCTTGAGGAACGAGCGTTGCAGGGAGAAGTAGTAACCATAATAGGAATGTTGCATGTAGTAGATGCCAGATGGACTATGGCCAACCTTGCCGTATGTGACTGCATAGAAAAGCAACTTCCAAGGTAGCTTTTGAGAGAGGTTCGCATAGAAGTTGTCAGACCACCCAAAGGTGCGATAGCCAAGGTTGGGGTTCTCGTTGTGCTCGTAGCGCAGATTATTGTTGATGACAAACGTTGTACCATCGAATGGCTTCCACTGTACGTATTGCTCTATCGAGAATCGATGATAGCGAAGGATGTTATCGTATGTGTTATATCGGATGTCGTTTTTAGCGGTCTGGACGGAGCTGATGCCGCCAGAACTGAAGTTATAGGCAGGAGCAATCTGTAGTGTCAGATGAGGTAGGATATACGAATAGATAAGACTGATACGCTGCGTTCGTGAACTCACCAGGTTAGGATTGCCCTGTTGGACAACCATTGGCGATGTAACGACAGCAGGATTCAGATAGGATATGCCTGGACGATTGATGCTTGTAGTATAGCTCAACTTCAACGATTGTGCATCCGTCATCTGGTACTTCAGCGAGGCTTGTGGCACCCAGTCGTTCAGATGTTTGTCGTAGGTGTTGCCTTTCCCATCAGGATATTCACCCTGCATATAGCTGTGTTCATAGCGCAGTCCGGCCCGTGCCGACCACTTATCGTGATTGTAGATGTAGTCGGCGTATGCAGCGACTACACGGGTGGTATGTCTGAACTCGTCGTTGGTGAGAAGGTCGATACCATAGAAGTCCTGCGTATTGTGGCTGTTGTTGTTGCGATCGATATATTTCGTACCAATCTCAAGCTGGTGACCCTTGCCCAATGGACGCAGCCAGTCTGCTTGGAACGTGTGTTCTGTAAATCGCTCACGTTCTGTCTGGAGACTGCCTGTATATTTGAAAGGAGCATTGACTATTTCTGTGTACGTATTCTCCTGGTCCGAATGTTGACGCGTCAGGGCGAGCATGTACGAGAGAGTGAGCCGCTCGCCCTTCCAACGCGTCTTGTGCTCGTAATCGAGCCTTCCGTTCCAGGAGTGATGACTGTAGCCGGGCATCCAGTAGTGGTTATTAAATCGATAGAGAATATCGTTTGACGAGTTGCTCAGCGACGTCCGGCTATCACCCTGCACGTTAAGCTTGTAGAAGTATCCCCCAAATGAGGCTGACAGCAGGTTCAGCGAGTCGATGTCGTAGCTCGCATTGATGTCGGCATAATGGATGGAGCCAGGATTCGTACCGTCAGACTGAGACAGCATTCGATTGCCCGTATCAAGATAAGTGCGGTCTGTATAGGTACTGTTCTCTGTCTCGCGGCTCGACATTCCTCCGTAGCCGTATTCCACAGATGTCAGCAGCTTACCTATCTGTCCCGTCAGCGAGCCGTAGAAGTTTGGATGATTCAGTGAGTTATAGGTAGCCGATATTACACCCGTCATGCCTTGCATCTTCGAACCATCAACCATCACGATATTCAGGATGGCATCCACGCCTTCGGCATCCTCGCGTGCTCCAGGATCGGTAATCACTTCGATACGCTTTACCATTGAGGCGGGCATCGACTTGAAGGTTTCCTTGGCATTCTTCGACAGGCTGGGGTCATAATGCCCATTCTTGTATATCTTATAGCTGCTATTGCCCTTGACAAGTATGTTGTCTTGTCCGTCGACCGTCACCATAGGCACCTTGCGAAGCATATCCATTACCGTCTGTGTTTTCGATTCCTCGTCAGCCTGGACATCATAGCCTATGCGGTCTATTTCCTGTTTGACAAGCTGCTTCTGTGCCTTGATCACCACACCATCGAGTTCTTTACTCCAGGTGATGGAATCGCTCTTTACTTTGGTCGTATCTGTTTTCGTCTGGGCAGTAGATTCCCCTGCTCCTGCTGCCATCAACAGCAGGAGTGCCATTATTCCAATATGTTTCATCGGTTTACTTCTTTAGCCGTTCGATACTTGCTTGGAACATTTCTTGTAAGAATTCATCGTTGGTAGCCTTCATCACTTTTTCAAGTTCTTTGATTACCATCTTCTTCTCCATATCGTCCAGTGCGTCAGCCTTCTTACACATCTTGTATATGTGCGAGGCATAGTAATTGGATGCTGTGCTATTGGGGTTCTTCAGGAAGAGATTCTTGAAGGTGTTGAACTGGCTGAGCCATGATTCAGAACCGATGCTACTGCTAACAAAGGTGGAGTCGCTGCCAAAGGCTGACAGACCCTCGCCCATCGAGAAGAATCCGCTAAACAAATCGTCATCTCCAAACGAAAACCCGTTGGCACTCAGTTTCACGTCATTGCCGTTGATTCTAAAGATTCTTCCCTTTTTCCCGCTCTCACGATACTGTTGCGTAGTGGCGTAGGTTACAATGAGCTTTCCTACAATTTCTTTTTCGTCTTTACGCCATTCCATAGCGTATGCATAACGATGGGTCTTGGTCATATCTTCCGGATCAAGGAAAAGCGCGTAGATATAACGTGACCCCTTGATGTCGCCCAATGGATAGCCGCTGTCATCACCACCTACGGCCAAACTCGTGTAGTCGTATGACTTCTTGCTTGTAGCAGATGCCGTTTTCATGCTGTAGGCTTTCTCTTTGTCCTGTTCAAAGGCACGCTCTACATCCTCAACCAAGTCGTGGTGGGATGCGGGTATTGTAAACTCGTAGACATCTAATTGTCCCTCCTTGACTCCCGTTTCCGGGTTCTTGTTCAGTTTGTGACTACTTTCCACTTGTGCCGGTTCACTTGTTATCAATACGTTGAAAGCACGCTTGATAAACCCTTGTGCATGGGCTGTCAGGGGCATCAGCATTAGGATGCCTGCTGCCAGAAAAAGTTTATTCTTCATAAGCCAAATACTTTGTTTGTTCGTTAATATATAGGATGGTACCGTCTTCTTGTTCTACAGGGACATACCCGAGAGACAACAGCCGTGCCTCCGTGAGTTCTTGCCGACATTGTGCAATCTGCTTTTCAGCCTCTTGCAGTCCTTTTGCTGCATCAGCTATCATGGTGTATGTCTTGGCATAGTCGTTGATGGTGGGTTCTGTCTTACGCAGACGGCGTTTCCTGGACTGCATGGGACGGGGCTCGTCACGCATGATTTCTACAGAATCGGCCTTTTCTTCCATTTCTGTCTCTCTCGACTGCATCGTCCTTGCTGTGTCTGTCTTAGCCGTCAGATCTGTGCCTTCAGGTTGCAGGCCAACTTGCTTAGTTGGTACTGCAATATAAAGCAAACCTGCGACAGCTGCAGCAGCGACACCCCAGAAAGCCCATCTTCTCTTTAGCCGCTTTGGTTTCATCGCCTTTATCTCGCTAAAGAGTTGCCTATAGTCCTCCCATTCCTCGGGTACATTTCCGCGAAGGAAGTAGTCTGCAAGGATGTCTTCTTCCTCGAGAGTCGAAGAGCCGTCCATATACTTGTCCAGCAGCTTTGCAATATAATCCTTTGTGTACTTTATCATCGTTTATTCCTCCGTTTTATTTCTTCCAATAGTGTTCGTCTTGCCCTTGCCAGGAGCGTGCTTACTGATGTCGTTTCGATACCCAATAGTTGGGCAATCTCTTCGTGGCTCCGTCGTTCCTCTTGGCGCATATATAATAAGGTGCGTTGCGTGGTGGGCAGTTGCTGTAGTTTCATTATGAGCCATTCCTCGTTTTCCTTTGCCTCCAGTTCTTCTTGCGGACTGCTGGTAAGACTGACGATGGTGGCCTCCTCAAGCGATTCGGCTGTCCGCCGCCTCTGGAGATCCCTCAGCGTGTGTTTCGCCATCAGCGTAACGATAGCCTCTACTGACCGGAACCGCTCCAGTTCGTCGTGCATCTGCCACAGACGGAGCATCACATCCTGTGCGATGTCCTCTGCCATATCTTCGCCCGCCCCGTAGTGTCGGCTCACATTGAGCGCTTTCTCTCGCCACGTGCGGGCTTTCTGTTCAAATGCACTTCTTTCCATTTATTCTTTGCTACACCTATTAGACGCATATATCGCTCAAAACCAAACTGACTTTAGCAGAGTTTAACAGATTAACGTTTCCTAAGAATCCCAAGTATAATCAGCAGATAGCCTGCGAGGCATAGCATTGGGGCGATGACAATTCTGCGGGTTGAGAAGATGGCTGGATTGAAAGATTGTTCGTTACTACTTGAACCAGACATTAGGATATAGCCTATGATTATCAGTGCGCATGCTATGATGATGATTCGTTTTCCGCTTAAACCTGCGAGTATCAAATGTTTAACTTTATTGGTATTGTTTGTTGTAGTGTTCATATTGCTTGATGTATTGATGAATGAATTCGGTTCTTTCAAATTGTTCTGCTACGACAAGTGCCTGCTCCATGGTCTGCATCCATGTGTAGCGGTTATAGAGAGAGCCGGCACGACGCGATAATTTGATGGTGTTTATCCAAGAGAGCCATTCGTCAGAACGGCGCAGCAGGCTGCTGACAATCTCAACACCCTGTTCTGGCTGGCGTGCCATATAATAGCAACGGGCCATCGACAATGCGTATTCTGTATAGGGCACGTTCTCCTGCGGCATTTCCTTCTGCCACTTATGAC
>JBGUQW010000221.1:0-1645 GCA_045131435.1 Prevotella sp. | reverse complement strand
CACGGAGAAATCGGTGTGCTGATGCGCAAGGGGCAAGACGATCTCCTCGTCCTTGTCAACGCCGTCATTGCCCAAATGAAAGCCGACAGCACCCTCCGTCAGCTTCATGAGAAATACGGTCTAGTATATGGCTATGAATAGCGGCAGATAACTTAGAAACGCACGCCGAAGAAGGCGCGGGCCAGCCACTTGTTCTGGTTAATTTTGATATCGTCGTTGTTATAGATGGAGTTGCTCATAATGAGGGAGGCTCCAGCGTTGAAACGGGGCGTGAAGTGATAGACGACGGCGACACGCTCGTTGAAAAGCATGTTGAAACACAGGCCATGGTCCCTCATCTTATCGCCGTTCACCGTCAGGCGGTTATGCTTGTAAACCACTAACGAAGGTAGTGCAGAGAGGTGGAGCAGCCACTGTGAGTGCTTTCCGAAGGCGAAGTTATAGCCATAGCCGCCACCGAGGGCAATGTTGGTGAAGGTGAGATGAACCTCGGGGGCCAGCGGATTACGCTCCTTCAGCTCGTCGGTAGTCTTGATGCTTCCTGACTGAACAGTGAGACCTGCCAGCCAGGAACCGGCAGAACGAAGCTGGTAGTAGTTCTGGAACAAGGCAGCAGGATAGGAGAACTTACGGTTGTTGAAGATATAGTAAGCCGACGCATTGACCACGTTCATGCGCAGACCTTCCTCGTCGAGATGGTCGATATTGCCCAACTTGATGTCGCCTTTGAGTGACGTGGCACGCAGGTAGTTGATGTCGAAGCTGAGCTTCTGCCCGTGGTACTCGAAGTTGAATTCGTAGTCGTTGTAACTGCCGCCAATCTTGGCAGGGTTGATAGAGAGCGTGGCGGCAACGTCGCAGTAGTTCACCTCCAATCCCACGGTGTAGTTGGTCTTGGTGTGAAGGTCGTACTTCGAGTAGATGTCATGCACCGTGCCCTTGGCGTGGATGTAGTTGCCGGTCTGGTTGCCCAGCAGTCTGATCAGCCACTTCTCCTTCGGTCGGGCTACGTAGTTGGTGTCGTATTTCGTGGTGAAGTACTTGGTGTTCAGCTTGTTGACTAAGCGTTTGCCAAACCATGGCTTTTTCTCAGTCATCTGGGCGGTCTCGGTCTCGATGCTGTCAGTAGCGGCGGGCTGGGCGCTCGCCGCTGACATGACAGCCGAGAATAGTATAATCAATAGATATGTTTTCATTTTTGCAAATACATTACAGCCTGCATGTGAGACCGATCTTGGTTTCAAAGGTTCTGGCTCGCACCGTACTGTTCTCACGCAAAACCAGGTCTTTGTCATAGTAATAGTTGTAGTGCGTACGACGGGCATAATAGGCACCAGAGAGGTTGAGAGACCACTGGCGACTGAGGTGCATCTCAATGACGGGATTAATCACCAACAGTGCTGCATTACTATTGTCACCCTGAACGTTCAGGTAGTGCAGGTCGGCAGTGCCATCGACGTATGCCTGCAGGTTCTTGTCCTCGTAGCCTTTCCAGGTCCAGAGACGGAAGTACTTGGCGTTGAGAATGATGCGTCCAAACTTGCCGAAATCGAGCTTGGTGCTCGACTTGATGCTAAAGCCGCTACCCATGTTATAGTCGCGCTCAATGACGTTGAAGTAGTCACTCTTGGTACCTCCCAGCAGA
>JBGUQW010000220.1:0-1883 GCA_045131435.1 Prevotella sp. | reverse complement strand
CAATAATGCAAAAGGGCTTGGCGGCATCGTCGGTTATGCAGCAAATCCTATAGGTATTACCCCCACGCTGACCGACAACCTCTTTACCGGTACTATCAGCGGCGATCTTGATGATTATATCGGCGCCATCGTTGGCTGGAACGAGTCTAACGCAGCCATCCTGACTAACAACTACCATACCAGCAGCGGCATGGGCGGCGTAGGAAATGATAACGATGCCACCGACGAGGCCGGCGCACAGTTCGCCTACGAATTCCCGACAGCCAACGGCGCCATGGGCGCAGTAGGCAGCACCTACGGCACCGGTGACTACACTGGCATCACCGCCTACGCGAACGGACTGGCCTACAAAGGCAAGTTCTATAGCCCAAGCCCATGGGGCGGTAGCGGCACGGAGGCAGACCCCTACATCATCGTCAACACCCAGGGAATGGACAAGTTGGCCATCAAGGTCAACGGTGGAACCAGCTACAGCGGCACCTACTTCGAACTGGGCAACGACATTGTCTACAGCGAAGTCCCTCTCACCCTCGACGGCGGCAAGAGCAACTATACCGCCATAGGCAAGTACAACGGTAGCAATGATGTCAAGCCCTTCAGCGGCATCTTCGACGGCAAGGGCCACACCATCAGCGGCATCCGCATCACCAAGGACGGCATGGGTATGAAATACTCGTACCAAGGAGTCTTTGGCTATATCCGTAACGCCACAGTAAAGAACGTCAAACTCACCGATACCCGCATCACCGCCGCTGGCCATATTGGTGGCATCGCTGGCTTCAACAGTGCCTCAACCATCGAAAACTGTCACGTCACCAACACCGTTACCATCCAATCCAACGGATACAGCGATATCAGTTTTGGCGGCATCGCAGGCGAACTCCATGATTACAACGGTGTTGATCCCTGCGTCCGTGGCTGCACCAGCGCAGCCTCCGTCAGTGGCTACGATTATGTCGGCGGCATTGTGGGCTGCCTTTACGATGGCAGCATTATAGACTGCCTCTACCTCGGCACCTCCGTCACTGGCACATACCTTATCGGTGCTATCGTAGGCCATAACGTAAATAATACACTATCCAACAACTACTACACCCTGAGCGGTGTCGGCGGCTGCGACGGCAGCGACGTGGCCGACGCCTGCTTCGCCTACGAATATCCGGCAGCCACCGGCGCTATGGGCGCAGTGGTCAGCACCTACGGCACCGGCGACTACACTGGCATGACCGTCTACACCGACGGCTTGGCTTACAAAGGCAAGTACTATTGCCCACTCCCATGGACTGGTGACGGTACAGCCGAACATCCCTTCGTCATCAGCACCACCGATGGATTGGACAAGCTGGCCATCAAGGTCAACGCCGGAACCAGCTACAGCGGCAAGTATTTCGAACTGGGCAACGACATCACCTACAGTTATGACGGCCTCGCCGAGGGCGAGAGCAACTTCACGACCATAGGAGAAAATGGTTATTGGTTCTATGGCACTTTCGACGGCAAGGGCCACAAAGTCAGCGGCATCCGCATCAGTAATACTAACGGCATATTTAAAGCCATCTTTGGCAGAGTAGATGGAACTGTGAAGAACCTTGTTGTCAGCGACTGCCGCATGGAGGCTTACCAAAACATCGGTGGCATAGTGTCATATTTACGAGGCGGCACTATTGAGAACTGCCACGTCCTCAGCGACGTCACCCTCTCTGGCTATATGGATATTGGCGGCATCGCCGGTGAGAACAACGGGGGAACCATCAAAGGCTGTACCAGTGCCGCAAGGATAACAGGTACAAAAGATGGTGGCAATAATGCAAAAGGGCTTGGCGGCATCGTCGGTTATGCAGCAAATCCTATAGGTATTACCCCCACGCTGACCGACAACCTCT
>JBGUQW010000219.1:0-2360 GCA_045131435.1 Prevotella sp. | reverse complement strand
CATCAGCACCAGTCCGGCGATGAAGTATTCCAGGGCAATATGCAGCCCACCGAAGATAATCCAGATGATGTTTCCTAAAGTCTTCATGTTCTCTCTATTACTGAATTCATCTGTTAGACGTGTTTATCATAGTTAAAGTTGCAAATGCACTATCGTTATTTGACTAAAATACCAATCATCTATTTCTAAATCGTTGGTACTGAGTCCATGCTTCCTGTAAGTTCTCCATCTTGTTGCTTCCATCAAAGAAATCCACTTGACAATCATCTTTGAAGGGAGACCAATTGCCACAGATGATCCCGTCGCGGGCGATGATGGGTTGGAAGATACCGCTGTTGTTGTGAGCACGGTGTCGATGTTCTGGCGGCAACACAATATCGCGGGACTTATAGCCAATGAGATATTCATCGTATGGTGGAATCATGAGTAGCTTGCCCGTCCTGAATCCTCGTGTCCGACAGTTATCCATGAGATAAAAGTCTCTACCTTTCCACGTTTCCTTGTGGATAGTGCCACCTAAGAGCGTAATACCTTTGCGGCAGTCATTGACATTCAGCCCTGACCACCACACAAAATCCTCCAGCGTAGCAGGCTGACGGCTCTGGAAGTATTTGCGGGTGAAACGCATCAACGCTTCATCGCGATCTATCTGAGCAGGTCGTAGGCCTACCTTTTCTGTAGAAAGTGTGTATGTGGCTTTAGTGGGCAACAAGTCACCGCTACAGAGGGTGCCGGAAAATTCTGCCATGCGAATATGATACGACAGGCGATGGTCGTCCATCGATATATCCTTTTCTGCTAGTGCTTGAACTAAATCGTCTTTTGTTGCGCTCCCTTTATCGGCAGCCGTCTTGGCCAAGATGTCGCGGACTCGATAGAGTTCTTCATCAGGAATCGAAATCTTATTGCTGCTCATCCATCCCTTTGTGACCGCAATGGCCTTTGGAGCACAGAGGGTGATGAAATGCCAGTAGTTCTCTGCTGTCACCAGTTGCCACGTACCTCGCATCAGGTGCAGACGGATAACCTGTCCGCTATCGAATGCCTCCTTGAAGGCTTTATGCGACGGCTTCGTGGTTCGCATTTCTACAGCCCAGCGCATCATGCGGTATTCCTGTGCCTGCATGGCTCCCATGTGACTGACCACCTCAGTAGGAGACTTGAACTGAGGTACTATCAACTGCTGGTTTAATAATCGGATGGCTACTGGATTCATTTACTAATACTCGTGTTGTGTTAAAGTGCATGCCCACCAGACACCTTTATGACTTGACCCGTAAGCATCTTAGCCTGTTCACTTGCCAAAAACAGGATGGTTTCTGCAATATCCTGCGGTTGAATCAGCTTACCCATCGGGATAATCGGGATGACTTCTTTTGCGAAATCATCATCAATCCATCCTGTCTGGGTCGGACCAGGAGCCACAGCGTTCACGGTAATGCCGTATTTTGCAACTTCAAGGGCTACGCTACGAGTGAGTGCTTCTAAGGTCGCCTTACTTGCACCGTATGTTATCTGACCAGCAAAGACCTGTGAAGCATCGGTGGAAAGACTGATGATTCTGCCATAATCGCCACGATGCTTGATAAACTCTGTCGTCATCAGGATACTCCCACGAACATTGACAGCAAAGGTCTCGTCGATGACATTCTGCGTGATTTTCTCAATGGTATCAAGTCCGTCCATGTCGCCATCAGCCGCATTGTTGACGAGGATATCCACTTTCCCGTATCGTTCAAGCGTTTTCGAGTAGATTTCCCTGACGGCATCTTTATTGGAGATGTCACTCTCGATAATCAGGTAGTCAGCACCCATTTCCTGAAGCTTGTTTTCCACGACATCAGCATTTCCTGCATTGGCCTGGAAGTATCTGTCAGCTCCATTCTTGTCTGTCTTCTCCTTGTCAAAGTGCCTTGGAATTCTCTTATAGACCAAAACCACCTTTGCACCTTCACGAGCAAAGGCAAACGCAGTGGTCGCTCCAATGCCCTGCGGATTGTTCGCTCCCGTAATCAGGGCCACTCTGTCCTTTAATCCGTAATCTATCATATATTTATTTTGTCTGCTTCTATCGTCATGTCTATTCCTCCAGTTTCTTGACGGGCCAGCCATAGTCCTGATACAGAGTCACTGCGAGACCATTCTTCTTGGCATAAGTCGCCAAACCTTCTGCTCTCAATCTTTCGCGATTCTTCTCGTCGCTGTTGATGGTTTTGAAGGCATCGAACTTATCACCGAAGATTTTCTTAGCTGTCGGCAAGTATCTGGAGCCGTCCTCCACTTGGTCGAAGGCAGTCACTTCAAAGCCCTTTTCTGTCTGTCGGATGTGCATCAGTCCAGGATGGCTGCCGCCAGAGACG
>JBGUQW010000218.1:0-5683 GCA_045131435.1 Prevotella sp. | reverse complement strand
CCCCCCCCCCCCCCCCCCCCCCCCCCCCCCCCCCCCCCCCCCCCCCCCCCCCCCCCCCCCCCCCCCCCAACCCCCCAAGCCCCAATCCCCATATTATTAACTAATCTTAAAAAGCTAAAATTTATATTAAATAAAAATATTTTAATAAAATAATTTATAAACTTGTATTTTAAATATAAATATATAGTTAATTTATTATTTTCATTTCATTTCCCTTTTTAATAAAATCATTCAGATTATATTCATGATCTTTATTATTATTTATATTATTACCATCATTATCATCAACACTAATGATACTTTTTCTTTGTTTTATTTTTTTCATTTCTTCACCTTGGATATTAGGAGTATCAGTAGTTCTATATTTTTCTATCTTGTTTGTATTTATCTTTTTTCTGCAGTATTAAATTCTCAATATAAAGTAAAATCAAATACACCAAATTGGGTCCAACTGAAATTTAAAACAAACCATATACCATTCATGGAAAAGGAATTATTATCATTTAAATAATCATATATATAGCTTCCAATCAATTCACCAAAAAGATTTTTGATTATTATGAATAATAAGAAATCTTCCTTTTTAAATGTATATTGATTATTTAATAAATCTATTATTAATAAATGAGCAAAATAAAATTAGTTATTCAATTATAAGCTTTTTTGGTCCTTTATTAGGAATTTTTGTAAATAGAGCAATAGAAGCCACTGCAAATGCTAGAAAAAAAGAAGTGAATATATTTCCAATGCTAATTAATTGCATTGCTTTATGTATAATTTCAATTTTTATACAAGTTAAAAGCTTATATGGATATCATATTATATTATTTTTTTTATATAACTATTTTATTTTATCTTTTTCCTGGAAAGATTTTAATTCATGTAAAATCAACTCATAAAACCAAAAAGAAAAATAGTGGTATAAATTATAATGAAAATATTTCTAAAGATATAATTGAAAATAAATATTTTTTACCATGAAACAAAAAAGCAAATTCATATAAGGGAATAAAACTAGAAATATATCTTGTTATAAGAAAAATAGAAAAAGAATATTCATAATAATATGAAAACAATATTAATGATTTTATTATAAATGATATAATTCATATAAATTTGAGATTTTTTCCATTAATTTTAATAAAGCTATTGAGCATCATATTATTCCTATATAAATGAAAACTTTTATTGAATTATATTTTGTCATAGATATATTATATTCAGAAATTATATTTTCTGATAATGAATTTAATAAGCCATCATCACTAAAGGCTATTATTGAATAAAAAACAAAGATAATTAACATGAATTTTGTGAATGGAGAAATAATTGTATTTGATGCTACTTTAAAGAATGAATAATCTAAAAAATTTTTTTCTTGATTTTTCATTTACTTTTTAATAAATAATTGTAAATTTAAAAAAAAAGTTAAATTAAATATCCATACTTTTATTAATGAGAAATTTGTTTTTATTTTTGAAAATAGGAATTGGGCCCAATCCCAATATATAGAATATATTTTATTATTTTAAATAACTTTGATTATTGATAGTTGATAATGGAGGAGTACCCGATAAAATTTAGTTTGGTTGTGTTAAAGAAATTGTATCTCATTATGAAATAGTAAAAATCATATATCATAATGATTTACATGAAGGAAATGTTATGCAAATTGTTTATACTATTTTTATCAAAGGAAAATATCATTCAAATAATTATAAATTATTTATACTGATTATATTAGATAAATAATTTTAAAATTGTAATAATATAATTTTCTCCTCTTTCATTTAAATCTTTTTCTAAATTATTTAAAATTTCATGAAATTTTTTTTCCATTTCATTTATATTTTTTGTTTTTATAGTTATATTTGTTTGAATATCACTTACACTAGAAGATATTTTAAATCTGAATAAAAAGAAGAAATTATGTTTCCAAATTTTCCCCAAAACATTTTTAAAAAATCATTGCTTATTATAATTATTATTAATTCTCATTTTTTAATTTATTTTTTGGAAAGTAAAATTTTTGATTTTTTTAATATAAAAAAATATGTAAATACATATTTATGAATCTCACTTTTAATATATAATATATAGTATCTGAAGTTGCATTTTTTTCATTTTCTTATTTTCATAGGTTTATATTAAATATTTCATATGCATTTATTTTTATAAAAGTGAATTGACTATTCTTTTTTTGTTATATATAATAAAAGCAAATTGCTTGAATTAATATTACCTTATAATATTATTTATTATTCATTCGCAAAATACCCTTTTATTTTGGATTATTCTAATCTTCCTTTGTTTATTAAAAAAACCAATTTTTTTGTAATTTTTAGCTATACCATTAAATTTCATTTTTTTTAATTATTTAAAAATATGGAAAATTTAATTAATGAAATTAAAAAGAAAAATGAAAATGGAATAAATAAATCCCAAGAATTTATTTATTATAATAGAAAAAATCATCATTTATTTTTAAGGCTAAAAGCAATTTTATATAATGAAAAAAAAAAGCCTTATTATAGAAAAATTGTTTTAAGATTATTCAAATATCTTTTTATATATCTAGAAAAAATTCAATCAAGTACTATTAAAATTATAACTAAACATGGAAATAAATATTATTATAGTAATAAATTAAATATTAAAGATGCTGAAATATTTTTTTTGAGTACTGATAAAAAAGAATCCACAAAATATTACTATTTAAATATTATTAAAAAATATATTACAATCCTCAATAAAAAAAAAAAAATTAATTTTAATACTTCAATTAAAAGACAAAACAAAATTGCGGAATATAATATTTCTAATATAAGAAATTTAATAAATAAAATTAAACAAGTAAATAATATTGAAATGCTATGTGCATTTTATATACTATTTTTTTGTGGGTTGAACTTTTATCAACTAAGCAAGTTATCTTATAATAGTTATAGCAAAAAAACTGAATGTTTAGCTTTTTATTCTTATAAATTTAAAAAAAAAATTTTAAAAAAAAAGAAAATACCAAAACAAATCAATCAATATTTTAATAAATGTTTTAAAAATAAAAGCTCTGGGTTTTTATTTTTTAGTGATTTGAAAGATGAAATTGGCAATTCACGCAAATTTCAAATAAAAAAAATATTTAAAGATTTTTTTACAAAAAAACTAAAAATATCATTAATAAAAACAAAAAAATATATAGAAGAACTTGATGTAGAAAGAAATTCAAAGAGACTAGGCATTAATTTTAAATATTTATTTGAACCTTTTGTTCAAATAATAGATGATTCTAAAGTTTTTATAAAATTAAAACATAAATAAAATTAAGTTAAATTATTTATTAATCAAATTCAACTAAGAACATCTATTAAATCTTCTAATTCTTGTAAAGTATTTTCTAATTGTGAAAAATTTTTATTTATATCTTCATAAAATTTGTTTTGACTTATTTGAGTTATTTCTTTTTTATAATTGAAATCTTCAAATTTTGTTACAAATTCTTTTTTTGTTTTAATAAAATTTTCTTTTTCGCTGAGGATTAATTTATATAATTCATTATAATATTTAAATTCATCATAATAATTATTTAAATAAATTTCATTTTGCAAATTTTCTTTCATTAATTGAATGATAATATCTATATCATTTTTATCTTTTATTGTACATTTTTCTGGAAATATAATTTCATTTATATCAAGCTCTTGCCTAATTTCTTCTTTCAATTTATTTTTTAATTCTAATTTAAAGCTTTCTTCAATATTTAATTTACTTACTATATAATTATAGTAATTATTTAATACTTTATCATTTAAAAAAGTTTTATTATATTTGAGTTTATAAAATTTTTCATTATATACTTTAACTACTTTAGAATCAATATCAATTATTTTATTTTTTAATAGTGTTTCCAATTCATCATAAAGTAAATTTATTTTAAAACAATTTAAATAAACTAAATTTTCTTTTAAAATTAAATCCACTAATTTATCTGGTTTTATTTCTAAAAATTTGAATAAGTTATTATAATTTATAAGTCTAAATTTAAATGATTTTTTACTTATATAAATATCCTTATTTAATAAAAAATAATCTTCTGATTCCTCTTTGGTAGAATTTTTTATTATTTTTGCTTTTTCACCTCCACATAAATCATTTAATCTATTTATATAATTAAAAAGAAATTCTTTTGATTCAAAAATAAGATTAATTTTAGATATAAATGTTTCTTTATCATTTTTAGTAATATATGATAAAATAGTTTCTAAAAAAATAATATTATGGAAAAGGCAAGTACCTAAATTCTGAATAATAAAATTATTAATAATTGTAATTTTCTTAGCTAATGTTTTAAAAATATTTTCTAATTTTAAAACAAATGAATGGCTTGAATCAAATAAATAAAATTTTCCATTAATATAAAATAATGTTCCAGTATGATTTTTTAGTAAAAGTACATAAATAAAAATATTTTCATTTTTGTTTTCTTTTGATATTTCATTTATATAATTTGGAATAAATGAATCAACATCTTCATCTATTATTTTTATGACTATTTTATTTTTTTCTAATTCTGCTTTTTTAGAATTTAATAAAGAGTATAAATAAAAATACATATAAACTTTATATCCACTAATTTTATTTTTACTATAATCTATTTTTTTAAATAAATGTTTTTTTATTATTTCTAGAACATCTTCATTTTTTGAATCATAAAATGTAAAATCTGGATAAAAATTAAAAGGATATTTGATCAACATCAAATTTTTATTTTCATAAAAAAATTTAAAGCCAATTATTTCATCACTATAAAAATCTCCAGTATAATTAATTGTAGAAAAATATAATGAATTTCCATCTTTATATAAGCATTCCTTAAGTATTCTACCATTCTTTTCATATTCTATAATATTATCATCTTTCTTTTTTACTATAATTTCACTATTAATTTTTTCTTCGCTTTTAGTTTCAATCATATCCTTATTAAACTCTTTAATAATACTAGTGAATATAAAATAATTAATTGGATCTTTCATTTAATAAAGAATTAAAATTTCATTTTAATATATATAAGATTAAAAATATGGAGCAGCAATATGAAGAAAAATGGTATTCATATTATTTATGCAAAGATAGAAGGTATTTGCTAGGTGAAATCAAAAAAATTGATAATGAATATTTACTTAAAATAGATTCATATGATTTAGGAGTTATTATGTACACTTCAAATTATAGTTATAGATTCGAGCGAACTAATACTGATGGATATATCTTTAAAGAGAGAGCTAATTTAGATGATAAAACAAAAAATGATTTAAAAGAGCTAAAACCATTAACTAAAAGAGAAGGAAATTGTTATTATTATTCTGAAAAAGATTTAAAATTAGAACGCGGAGACTATCCTTCATTAGCTGAGAGAATTGAAAGAATTGAGCAAAAACTTATGAAATTAAAGAGAAAGAATAAGAAAAAAGATAATTTTGAAGATAATAGTTTAGATTAAATTATTGAATAACAAAAATATTAATTATTAAATGAAATTAACTTTTCTATTATTATAATTAAATTTGTTTTTATTAAATATTTTAATAATCTTATTTAATATTTTAAAAAATCTTTTCAAATAATAAATAAATAATTAATTGGGGATTGGGGATTGGGGATTGGGGATTGGGGATTGGGGATTGGG
>JBGUQW010000217.1:0-8632 GCA_045131435.1 Prevotella sp. | reverse complement strand
CATCAGCACCAGTCCGGCGATGAAGTATTCCAGGGCAATATGCAGCCCACCGAAGATAATCCAGATGATGTTTCCTAAAGTCTTCATTCTATCCTTTTTCTAAAAGTTTCTGACTTTTAGACGTAATCCGGAAGCAAAAAGTTGCAATCAATATTATAATATGTATAAAGCAATGGCAGCACAGGCTTCGGCATCGGCCAAGGCATGGTGATGGTTCTGCAGGTCGTAGCCACAAGCTGCAGCTACGGTATGCAATTGGTGATTGGAAAGTGACCGACCGAACTGTCGGCGAGATGCAGTCAGGGTATCGTAGAAGCGATAGTCAGGATAGTCCATCTGATAGACTTTGAATACGGCCTTCAGACAGCCTTCATCGAAGCGGGCATTGTGAGCCACGAAGGGTAGGGTAGCAATCTGGTATCTTACATCATCAAGTTTTTGTTCTGAGAAGTACACCTTTACAATACGTTCCTCCAGCTGATGCCATACTTTGGAAAAAACTGGCGCATCGTCTGTGTCGTCTTGTGAGATACCATGTACCCGCTGGCACCAATAATTATAGTAGTTCGGCTCAGGCTGGATAAGACTGTAGAACGAGTCTACTATATGCCCGTCTCGCACCATGACCACTCCTATTGAGCACACGCTCGATGGCTGCTGATTGGCCGTCTCAAAATCGATGGCGATAAAGTCTCTAAGCATACTTATCGATTCAGATATTTCCAAAGACCAATAGAATCATCGTGATGACGTAGTTTCTCAACGATGTCTACGAGCTGTTTCTGAACGGCTTTCTGGGTTGTTCCCATCTGACCAGCAAGATCCTTGATAGACCGTTGCTTGCAGCCCATACCGAGAGTCTGACGAAGCAGCAGGTTCTCATCGGTGGTAAGTGCATTATTCAGCAGGCTGTTAATCTTCTCAGACAGCTCGAACCTCGGTGCACCAGCCAAGTCAAACGGGTCGTGAGTATCGGCTATTCCATCCAGAGAGCCATAGTTCTCCCATCTGTCCTGCATTTGTACCAGCAGATTTTCTTCGTCATGCAACTCGGTTATGTCCATTATTCTAAATCCACTTGAAATTCTCTTTTCCTGCACCAATCTCAAAATGATATTTGGCAATGCCTAAATCCATCTTTGCATAGCCAATCATAGAAAAACCTTTCTTGGCTCGAACCTGATGGTGACCATCTTTCACGCCAACGTACTCAAAGGAGAATTTTTGCTGGTTTACGGCTGTCGGGGCCAGCAATGCAGCCTCGACTCCTTTCTTGAACCATGAGGGAGTCGTGTCACTCGCGTTGCTTACTTGTTCTACTGTCTTGATCTTGTGACCTGTACCCTGAGACTCACCATAGCCGATGGCGATATAGCAGGCAATCTTCTCTCCATCTTCAAGAACATACGTTCCAGGCACCTTTGAGTAGCTGAGTCCTACCCAGCAGGTGTTCAAGCCTAACGTCTGGGCAAACAGTACCAGATGTTCGCCATAGTAACCTACGCGCTCATCCAAGTCATCAGCCTTTTTGCCAACAATGACGATATAGTTGTTGACTCCACGGAACTTTCCGTATTTGGCCAGTGTTCCTTGGAAAGCCTTTGGCTCGTTCAGAATCAGCTGCATATGCAGGTTGCCTTCACGGTTCAACTCTGCGATCTTCTCTTTCAGCGCTTTGACCACATCCTCAGTCAATGGCTGTTCCTTATATGCCCTCACACTGTGGCGGGCTACGATAGCTTCTTGTATTGTCATCACTGTTCTTTTTTACTCTTTTGGTATCGATGATACTTAATAATTGTTGCAAAATTAGTCATTTCTGATAAAATACGGGGATTTCTTCGTAATTTTGTGACCAAATTTGAGAATAATTAGGAATATGAAGAAGTTATTTACCTGCTTATTGACCTTCGGTCGAGCCTGCTCACGCTCGGCTGAACAGATGCGAGCATCGTTCCGCTCTTGCTTAATCGCAGCCTTGGCTGTGCTTGGTCTGAATACGGCATGTGGCCAAGGGAACTTTGAGAATACGGACGTTCAAGGTTTTGCAGAACTGGTTGCTGATACCAATGTGATAGTGCTTGACGTGAGAACTGCTGCTGAATTTGCAGAAGGACATCTCGAAAGAGCTATCAACATCGACTATCACCAGAGCGACTTTGTGGAGAAAGCCAAGGCAACTCTTCCTCTTGACAAGAAGATTGCCGTCTATTGCCGAAGCGGAAGACGTTCTGCTGGTGCAGCATGCAAACTGGGCGAAGATGGCTACAAGCTGGTAAACCTGAAAGGTGGTATTATCGCTTGGAAAGAGGCTAACATGCCTGTAACAACCAAATAATGTCAGAGCAACGGACATATATTGCCATCGACCTGAAGTCGTTCTACGCTTCAGTGGAATGTGTGGACAGGGGACTTGACCCGCTGACCACAAACCTTGTCGTGGCTGACGTGTCGAGGACGGAGAAAACCATCTGCCTTGCTGTTTCTCCGTCGCTGAAAACATACGGCATAGGTGGACGTGCGCGACTGTTCGAGGTAGTTCAGAGGGTGCGCGAGGTGAACAACGAGCGCAAAAGGGCTGCTGGCTGGAGGATGACGGGCAAATCCTACAACGACCCAGAGCTGAAAGCCAATCCAAGTCTTGAACTCGACTATATCGCTGCACCGCCACGAATGGCTCACTACATGGAGGTGAGTACCAAGGTCTATGAGACTTATCTGAAATATATCGCTCCTGAAGATATACACGTCTATAGCATCGATGAGGTGTTTATGGATGTAACGTCCTATCTGGGTACATACAAGTTGACGGCTCACGAACTGGCGATGAAGATGATCCGTGACGTTCTGGCAACCACGGGCATCACGGCAACGGCAGGCATCGGCACGAATATGTATCTGGCAAAGGTAGCAATGGATATTGTCGCCAAGAAAGCACCTGCTGACAAAGACGGTGTGCGCATAGCAGAACTGGATGAAATGGCGTATCGCAGAGAACTGTGGGATTACCAGCCCATCACGAAGTTCTGGCGTGTAGGCAAAGGCATAGCCGAGAAACTGGCTATCTATGGTATCGACACGATGGGTAAGTTAGCCAGGATGTCAGTTCAGAACGAAGAACTACTGTATCGGCTGTTTGGCGTAAATGCCGAACTGCTGATAGACCATGCCTGGGGCTGGGAACCGTGTACGATGGAGGCCGTGAAAGCATATCGTCCTGAAACGAATAGCTTCAGCAGCGGACAGGTGCTACAAGAGCCATACACTTTCAAGAAAGCCCGTGTGGTGATACTGGAAATGGCTGAAGGAATGGCTCTCGACTTGGTATCGAAGCAATTGGTGACAGACCAACTGGTGCTGACTGTTGGCTATGATGCAGAGAGCCTGACGAACCCTGAGATTCGTGCCAAGTATCATGGAGAAGTTACCACTAACTACTACGGAAAGGCTGTGCCAAAGCATGCTCACGGCTCCTTCAATTTCAAGAAACCGACATCATCCTCACGACTTATCATGGATGGTACAACAGAGCTGTTTGACCACCATGTGAATCCTGACCTGCTGATTCGCAGATTGAACCTGACAACAAACCATGTGGTATCGGAGGCTTCCATTGCAGCACAGGAGAATGCTCCCCAGCAGCTTGACCTCTTCACCGACTACGAAGCTCTGGAAAAGCAGCGTCAAGAAGAGCAGGCCAAACTTGACAAAGAGCGTCGTATGCAGGAGGCACAGTTGAAAATCAAACAGCGTTTCGGCAAGAATGCCATCCTTCGAGGTCTGAACTTTGAGGAAGGTGCCACAGCCAAGGAGCGCAACGAACAGATAGGAGGACACAGAGCGGGCGATGCCCTAAATGAGAAAGGAGAAATGAAAAATGAGAAATGATTACGACGATATTATCAATCTGCCACACTATGAGCCGAAACATCATCCGAGGATGTCAATGTGGAATCGAGCAGCCCAGTTTGCGCCCTTTGCCGCACTGACTGGCTATGATGCTGCCATTCAAGAGTCTGGGCGTTTTACAGATAACTGGGCAGGTTTGAGTGAATCCGGCAATGAAGAAATGAATCGTAAGATGGAATTGATTGTTTCCATATTGCCAGAACATCCTTCTGTGGTCATCGAGTATTTTGTGCCTGACGAGCATAAGGCTGGCGGTTCATATCAGACTTATACTGGCAATGTCAAACGCATCGATGAATATGAAAAGTGCATCGAGTTTACAGACGGGAAGAAAATCCCACTTGATGCCATTAGAGATATAAAGATCGAGGGATAATCACAAAAATACCTATTTATGCTCATCGTTTCAGTTCATCTTCGTCATGTGATAGCCCATACGCTTCAGTTGCATGGCGGCTCCCATCAGGTAGAGCTGATGCAGGCAGGAAACATAGCCATTGAATGCCTCCTTTGTGCCAGGCTCCAAATGCTGGTGCATCAGGGCATTATAGACACGTGAGGCACATTCGCCAGTCACCTTCTCCAAGACGGTGTAGTCTATGCCCTGTAGCAAAAGCACTTCCTCACGGATATACTCATCCATGCTGTCATAGCCTCGCTTGTCGCGCATGTAGGCATAGAGGTCTTTTATCTTTGAGTAGATATCCCATTCCGTGTCCCACATCTTGGCAACAGCCATGCCGATATACATCATCCAGCCGAGGGATGCCGAAGGGAAGTCTTGGAATTCCCTGATGCCGTCAGGAATGTAGGCTTTGGCTATCTCTTCCCATTTCTCTTCCACATCAGGGCATTCTGGCGAACGTTCATCCACCTCCTTCATCGAAAGCAGGAACTGATGCAGATCCTTACGCAGTTTTTCTTCAAATTGCTCAGTCATATTCTAAATACACTTAAATCAGACTACAAAATTAGCAATTATTGCTGAATTATCGCTATATTTGCACCAAGAATTAGCATTGTTTATCAAGTTATCCAACATAAACAGAACTGAAATGAAGAAGAGAAAGACAATTCTGGCCGTTCTTATGTTAATGGCATTGACGGCATGTAATGAGAAAAAAGAAGCGTCAAAGGACATAGTGTCTTTCGACGAAGTGCTGACAACACGCAGGAGCGTCCGCAGCTACGATGCCTCGAAGAAGATCTCTGAGGCGGAGGTTCGTGAACTACTCACTGCCACGCAAGAGGCACCGTCGTGGGCCAATCAGCAACCAACCAAGTATTATGTGGCTATCAGCGAAGAAAAACTGGCCGCCGTTCAGGATCTGGTGGGAGGCAACAAGGAGCGAATCAAGGATGCCCCAGTTTTGATAGTCTCAACCTTCGAGAGAGGCAAGTCGGGCTTCTTCCAAGGGGACCAGACCAACGAAGTGGGAGATGGCTGGGGTGCCTACGACAATGGCCTGAGCAACTGCTACATGATATTAAAGGCTCGCGCAATGGGCTTTGATACGCTTATCATGGGTATGCGTGAAGCTGACGGATTACGACAGCTCTTCGACATTCCTGAAAGCGAGACGATAATGGCGGTCATCTCTCTGGGATATAGGTCTGGAGAACCTAATCGCCCTGAGAGAAGACCATTGGACGACATTGTAAAATTCTTCTGAAAACGATGAAGACTATTAAGCTTAACAACGATATTGAGATTCCACAGATAGGCGTCGGTACTTGGACGCTACGTGGAGAGACTGCACGGCAGAACGTGCGTCTGGCTTTAGAGGCCGGATTCCGTCATATCGATACAGCGCAGGGCTATGAGAATGAAGCGGAAGTGGGACAGGGCATCCTCGACAGTAACATACCCCGCCAGGAAATCTTTGTCACTACCAAGGTTGCCACTAACATCATGCGTGAAGGTAGTGAGGCTGTCAGAAGATCTATCGATGAGAGCTTGGCTAAACTGAAGATCGGCTACATTGATCTGTTGCTGATACACTGGCCAGTGAAGGACTGCGTAAAGGAAACTTGGCAGGTGATGGAGGATTACGTCAAGAAAGGCTTGGTTAAGTCTATCGGTGTGAGCAACTTCAATCGCCATCATCTGGACAATCTGCTTTCGTATGCTGAGATTCGTCCCGTCATCAACCAGATAGAGGCGCATCCGCTGATGACGCAGGAGGAGAATATCGCATATAACCATCAGTTGGGTATCCAAGTGGAAGCATGGGGACCGTTTGGACAGGGTGATATTGATGTTGTTGGGCACCCTTTGCTCCAGTCGTTGGCCTCGAAATACGAGAAGACAGCCTCCCAGATTGTGCTCCGCTGGATAGTGCAGCGAGGACTGATTACCATCCCCAGAGCCAAGCCCAACCATTTTGCAGAAAATCTGGAAATCATGGCCTTTGCTCTTTCCGATGAAGACATGCAGGCCATCAGCGGCCTGAATCAGAACTTACGTTCAAACGTACTCAATGATCCTGAGACTTTCCCTTGGTAAAACGAAATAAGCAATACGGCAATGAAAAAGGTAATCATTATTTTGATGACAGTTATGGGAACAATACAGTTACATGCTCAGGATGATAATTTTTGGATATTCCTCTGTTTCGGACAATCGAACATGGCGGGCCAGGCTCCCATCGAGCAGCAGGATCTGGTGGAGAATGACCGCTATCTCAGTATGGCAACAACCGATGGAAGCGACCGTAAGTTAGGTACATGGCGCAAGGCTGTGCCGCCTCTTTGTCGAGCAGATGCACACCTCGGACCTGCCGACTGGTTCGGACGTACACTCATCGATGTGGTGCCTAAGAATGTTCGTGTCGGCATTGTATCTGTGGCTGTAGAGGGCTGTCCCATCACATTTTTCGACAAGGACCAGAACGCTCCACTTATCGCGAAGGAGGATCGCGATTGGATGAACGGCATCCTCGACCAATACGGACGCGATCCCTACGAGCGTCTGCTGTCGATGGCAAAGATTGCTGCCAAGGATGGTGTCATCAAGGGCATTCTGCTTCATCAGGGAGAGACTGATGCCTATGATGACCAGTGGCGCAAGACACTCAGAAAAATCTACCACGACTTGCAGCAGGAACTGCGTTTCGATTCGACGGCTGTTCCCTTGCTCGTTGGCGAGGTGGTGCGAGGTGAATACGGTGGCATATGCGGACATGCCAATCCCACCATCAATGATATCGCCAACCATTATCCCAATACGTATGTCGTTTCATCAGAGGGCTGTCTGCCCAGCGATGATAATCTCCACTTCAGCAGCGAGGGCTACCGTCAGTTGGGACGTCACTATGCTTTGCGCTATCTGGAGGTAACGAATCCTGCATTGGCAGGAGTATGTCGCCAGAAACTGGCTGCTGCCGGACTGGATAAGGTAAGCATTTCTACATCGAGTCTGACTGTTGAGACCAAGAGAAACGGCATGACACTTAGTGTCTCGGCATCTGAACCCGTGGAAAAAGTGGATGTTGTCAGCTTCTCAGGACAGACAGTCAAGACATACACACTTGGCGGTAAAAAGTCATTTGAACTCTCTTTAAAAGAACTGCCAAAGGAAAAGTTGGTGTTCGTATTCCAGAATATCAATGGAAAAGCGACCAAAGACATAGATATTTAATTGATGGAAGAATTCAAGGATAAAGTAGCCGTCGTGACGGGGGGTGCTCAAGGCATCGGACGTTGTATTGTCGAAGAGTTTCAGAAAGCTGGAGCACACGTCTGCGTCATCGACAAGCAGGAGGGGCAGCACTTCGTGGGCGATATATCGGACAAGCTGGTGCTGGAGCGGTTTGCCCAGGAAGTCATTGAGAAGTATGGTCATGTGGACTTCCTTATCAACAATGCCCTACCACTGATGAAGGGCATCAACGAATGCAGCTATGAGGAATTCCAATATGCCATGAGTGTGGGAGTCACGGCTCCGTTCTACCTTGCCAAACTCTTTGCTCCTCATTTCTCTGAAGGATCTACCATCGTCAACATCTCGTCGTCGAGAGACCGCATGAGTCAGCCGCAAACAGAGAGCTATACTGCTGCCAAAGGCGGCATTGCCGCACTGACCCATGCACTGGCTGTCAGCTTTGCTGGCCGCGTTAGCGTTAATTCTATCTCACCAGGTTGGATAGACACTAACGACACCGTCTATGAAGGTCCCGATGCTACACAGCAACCTGCTGGACGTGTCGGCAATCCGATGGACATAGCTAACATGGTGTTGTTCCTCTGTTCCGACAAGGCGGGTTTCATCACGGGCGAGAATATCTGCATCGATGGTGGCATGACTCGCCAGATGATCTATCACGGTGATAATGGTTGGAAATTGGAATTGTAAAAAGATAAAGTCAAAGTATTGTCTGTACAAAAAATAATCAATTTTCTTTGGTGATTTCCTTTTTTTGTATTACCTTTGCAGAAAAGTTAGCAATCAACAATGATTTTAAATATGAAAAATAATTAATAGGCAAGACGTTTTCACTTTGTTTACAAAACATCGGAAAACATCTATCTACAGGGCAAACATTGCTGCCGCTCAGGCCGCTGTTGAGGAGTAATCAGAAATCTCTGAATATCAATAATTTGGGTGCAACTTCCTTTGTAATAGGGGTTGCACCCAATTTTTTCACATTATTTCTCGCAGAGCCAGTATTCCGAACAGCCGTTCACAAGAGGGAAGCTTGTGCCAAGGAAGATAATATCTTCA
>JBGUQW010000216.1:0-2558 GCA_045131435.1 Prevotella sp. | reverse complement strand
CGTTCGTATCTGCTGGAACACGTCTGGGGAAACGATAGTTATGCCAACTCCCTCGCCCTCAACGTCCAGATAACCTATATTCGCAAGATGCTCGAACCCGACACCAGCATCTCTATCGTGTCCCTTAAAAAGCGCGGGTATAGGTTGGAGGTGATAGAAACGACTTAAAGATAGTGGCGCTATTTAATCGTTCAGGGTTTGGGGCAATTTATGCATCATTCGACTTGATTTTTGTGAAATCTACTCGGATTAGTGCGACTTTATCTTTTCAATTAGGAGATAAGCATCTCTAACTGATTCGAGAGACGTGACGATGTTCGCATTATGCCCCTCCACGGCATTAACGAATGCTTGTAGTTCCTCGAAATACCCTTGGGAATATATTTGATTGTTAGGGAGTACTGGAGTGAAATTGTTGAGGACGTAGAGGTATTCGATGTTCTTATTGTGGGGATGGACTTTCTCGATAGGAATGCCGAGGATGGTGGAAGGTTTTGGCTCGAAAGTCAGCTGCTCCATCTGAGAGAGGCGGTAGATGCCCTTTGATGTGCAGATCTTGAGGGATTCTTCGGCGGCTGTCCAGGTGTAGGCGGTGGAGAGTTCAAGAGTGCCGACGATGTGGGAATGACGGAGCATAATGATGTAGGATGCAGGGGCGACTTGCTGACAGGCGAGGATTTCTGGTTTGCCAAAAAGATGGGTAACAAGGTCGAGGGGATGGATGTAAAGGTCAAGCGGTGCGTCACCCTCAGGATAGTTGCCAGTGAGATAGTGGAGATCGTAACTGATAAGATGCTCTTTGCGCAGATGCTTTTGAAGGATCTGCACGGCAGGAGCATAACGTTTCTGCAAGCCAACCATAGCAATGGGTGAGCCATAAAGTCTTTGTTTGTCTATAAGTGCATCAAGTTCCTGTAGTGATTGGCAGGGCGGTTTCTCAATGAATAATGACTTATTGCTTTTCAATATCTGTGAGGCAAGGGAGAAATGGGCAGAGGGTGAAGCGGAAACAAATACACCTTTCACTTCATCATCGTTTAATATCATGTCAAGCGAGGTGGTCGCTTTCACATGAGGAAACTTCCGTTCTATCAGTCTGGCTTTCCTTTCCGACGTGACACAGATGTATTTCAGCGGCACACCGAGATAGTGAAGCACGGGATAAAGATTGGTGAGCGAGTGCTGCCCCATGCCGAGGAAGGCATAAGAATATTGGTACGTTTGGGCGAGGAAACGCTCGGTACGAATACGTTTGTATCGTTCAATCAATTGCTGTATCATAGATTCTTGAAGTATTGGTGATAGGTTGTGCTCGGATCTTCCGTCCATTGGTATGAGCCATAGAACTTCTCTATGAGTAGTTTGGGCAGAAGTCGCTCGAAGTTACGTAGCAGTATGATGTCGTACTTGCGGTGGAAGTTAATCCAACAGCCGTTGCAGTTCTTTGAGTAGTGGCATTGCGTCTGGCAGGAAGTCACGCTGTTGAAGATCTCGTCGAGCGATTGGTGGTGGATATTTCCCAAAACAACATCGAGATTCTGGCAGAGCGGCACGTCACCGTTACTGTGGATGACGAGACTACTCATAATGCTCTGGCAGCGCAAACGCAAATGACCATTGCACCACTGGTCATAGAGTGCCACAAAGTCGAAGTTCTCTTGCGTATCGTGGATGCTCTTGGGAATCTGACTGATGAAGTCCGAGGCCGTCAGCAGTTCGCTCGTCGTGTCGAAGAAGGCCATCGTCCCGTAGATGCCGATGCGCACATCCACGCCGTATTGCTTGGCTATGTCGATGACGAAGGCCATATCGTCGAAGTTGTTCCAAGGCGAAAGGCAGAACATCAGCGACAGCGGCACTTCGTCCTTCAGTGCCTCCACCACCTGAATCACGCGGTCGTAGCCGTCACGCCCACGCATCCACTGGTAAGTCTCGCGGCCACCGTCGAGAGAGACGTACAGATGCCGGGGCTGATAGAGACGGACGGCGTCTATGACACGACGGGGCGCGAGACAATTAGATAGCAGCGTGTAGTTCGGGTGATGCTTGCGGAACCACGCCATGATTTCCGCAGCCTGTGGGTGTAGGATAAACTCGCCACCCTCCAGTCCTACGGTTGTCCGTTTGGTGACGCACTTGCTTTGCATGATTCGCCGGATGTCATCAAGCGATAGATGTTCCACCTTCTTCTGCCAGATATTGCAGTGCTTACATTGTGACTGGCAGGCTGTTGTTGAGTAAATCATCAGTTGTGAGAGGCGCTTGTGCCTTGGTCTCATGACGTTGTTTAGATAGAGTAGCCCATTATAGGCATAATCATAAATCGTGTACATAAAAATTCGTTGCAGTTTCTATCTATAAAGTCTGAAACTGCAACGAATGACTGCACGGAGAGTGTGATTATTTCTTGGACAAGCCAAGCGGCGAGCCGATTACTTCAACTTCCCCTTGCTCTCAAGATATTTCCTGAATGTCTCCCACTGTGCTGCATTCTTCTCACGGTTGGCTTTCACCTCGTCAGTTTCGGCGAACTGAAGAGGATAGCAGTCCTGCAGATA
>JBGUQW010000215.1:0-2530 GCA_045131435.1 Prevotella sp. | reverse complement strand
AAGTCATGATGCAGGAAATTCAGGATCTCAAGCTTCAGGGCTATGCCATGAATGAGATTGCCAGTTACTATGAGGGCAAAGGGATTAAACCGCCTTCGCCGCCAACCATCAAGAAATACTACCTGATGGACGTGATCCCGGATGATCCGGGAGAGAACCTTGAAAAACCCAAGGCCTTCGATACAGAACCCTTCCGTTCCTATATCATCGAAGTGCTGCGGAATAACAGCAGCAACCGACATCTGTGCATCAGCTCCGTTTACGATGTACTCGAAGAAAAATTCATCGAAAATGGCGAATTCGAGGCGCTGCCTGGCAATCCACAGACGCTTCGCAATTATGTCCGATATCTCAGGGAACACGGTATCGTTGTGGCAGCACCGAAGAACACACGGATCTATGATCATGTATTCGATACCGCTCCCGGAGAACAAATGCTCATTGATTTCGGTGAGATCAGGATTTCCAGAGGTGTAAAAGTACATTTCATCTGCCTTCTGCTTCGCTACAGCCGGTATCTGGTCGTTTATGCTCAGGATCACAAGTTTAACGCGGAAGAAGCCTGCCAGGCCCTCTACCGGTCTTTTTGCAAGCTTGGAGGCCGGCCGTCAGTCCTTGTGATCGATCAGGACGCTGTCTTTGTTGATACGGAGACCTACGGCGAGGTGATCAAGACCCGCGTCTTCGAAGATTTCTGCACCGAGCAGGAACTGAAGCTGTGGACCTGCCGCAAAGCGGATCCCGAATCCAAAGGTCCGATCGAGAACTCGGTTGGCTTTGTAAAGAAAAACTTCTTCAGTGCCCGGAACCCGGAGACGATCAATGATGTCTGGCGTTCTCTGCCCGGATGGTTGGAACGCAAGAACAAGCGGATCCATCAAACGACGTTTTGCGTACCGCTCTTTGTCTTTGAGGAAATCGAACAGGCAAAGCTGAGGCCGCTGGTACCGTCGTTCTATGAGAGTTCGCCGAACAGCTTCACGGAGTATCCGCTGAACGGTTACCCGTTCATCAAGTATCGTTCCAGCAAGTATTCCGTCCCCCGGGACTGCTGCTTCCATTCGGTCTTTTACAAAGTGGTCGGAAACAAGATGCATGTGTTCGATGAGTCCCGGCGGTTCGTCTGTACGCATACGATCAGTGAATGCCGCGGTCGGACGATCCAGTTGGACGAGCATAAACATCAGCCAACAGACAAGTGGATCCCCATTGTCGAGAGGATGCGTACCAGGTGGAACTGTGTGGATTTCCAGCACTTCGTAAACGGCGTTAAAAAAGAGAATCCACGGTATCTGGTGGAACAGTTCTCCCAGATCGAAAAGTTCCTGGAGAAAGAAGATCCCGACCGTGCCACTGTTGCTGTTGTCATGAAAGTCTGCTGCGAAAAGTGGCGTTACCGTTTCTCACAGTTCAAGGAGGTCTACGCGGCTGTTAAAAATGGTGAGACCGGCGATACAGGCTACATCCCGAATGAAGTACAGAAGCAGAACCTGAGTCTCTATCAGAAGGCCTTTGACGAGCGCTGCGCTGCGGCCGGAAAGGAGGCCGCAGGATGAACAAAAAGATCGTCAGGAGCATGGATACCGGCCATGTGCCGATCGACAAGCTGTCTGCCCTGCTGGAATCGTTTGCCGTCAAACACGCCGCCAGAGACCTTGCAACGGTCCTTGAGCGGGCGGAAATGAACGAACTTTCGTACCGGGAGTTCCTTCTTGATCTTCTGGAGACCGAAGTGAAAGGCCGGAATACACGCCGGCGGAAACGGAACTATGCGGCAGCCCACTTTCCACCGAACCCCAAGCAGCTGGACCTGTTTGATCCCAGGGAACTGGAATCCGGGATATCAGAAAGCCAGATCCGGCAGCTGAAGGAGCTCAACTGGATAGATACCAACGCCAACATCGTACTTGCCGGTCCTCCGGGACTTGGCAAGACAATGATCGCAACCGGACTCGGACTGGAGGCCATCCAGAACGGCTATACTGTCTGCTTTGAACGAATGGCCAACTTCGTAAAGATCCTGGATACCGCAGAGACAGAACGCTCTGCCGGTTTCCGACTGAAGAACATTCGGAAAGCTCAGTTGATCATACTGGATGAGATCGGCTATACGCCGATCAGCCGGGCCCAGGCCAACCGCTTCTTCACCTTCATCAGTGATACTTACGAGACCAGCTCGATCATCTTTACGACGAACAAGGAGATCACGGAATGGGCAGAGATGATGGGTGACCCTGTACTCACTACAGCCATGCTGGATCGGATACTTCACCATGCGGCCTGCTTCTCTCTCCGGGGAGAGTCCTACCGGTTGAAGCATCCGGAGCTGTTTACCTGACCTGATATAAAGTTGCCAAGGAACATCTATGGGAATGGAGTTACCTTACCCAAAAAACTCCTTACCATACCACTGAAAAAAGTGCTTACCGCAGATTGAAAAATCTGCTTACCGTAATGGTATAAAAACTGCTTACCATAGTACTGAAAAAACTGTTTACCGCATTACCTAAAAAACTGCTTGACATTCACA
>JBGUQW010000214.1:0-50729 GCA_045131435.1 Prevotella sp. | reverse complement strand
GGTTGCACTGCCGAGGCTCTTTTTACACTCTGGCGCATATCTTTTTAGGGTCCAGCGAGCACATTTTTAGGGTCTGTCGCATATACTGTATTGAAAGAAAATGTTAAAATGAGGATATGGTGACTATTCGTTATAAATTATATCAAAACGCGCGGTCGCTAAAGACCCCAAAGCAGTTTTTCCTTGAGTTCCTCAAGCGTCGATGCGACAGCGATGGTGTCGCGCCACTGGCCACGGATGACGCCCTTGGCCTGCAGGTCGTCCAGCATCCGGATGAGGCTGTCCCAGAAGCCCTTCATGTTGTAGAGCAGCAGATGCTTATGGTGGTAGCCCAGTCCTCCGGCTGACACCACGGTGAAGATTTCGTCGAGGGTGCCGATGCCGCCGGGCAATGCTACGAAGACGTCGCCCTGTGCCATCAGCAGGTCCTTACGGTCGCTGAGATTCTCGGTGGGGATGTGTACGTCGAGGTAGGGACTCAGCTTGCCACGCTGTTCTATCACACGTGGTACGACACCTATCACCCGACCGCCTTCCTCCTTGGCTGTCCTACTGACGGCATGCATCAGTCCGGAATCGTTGCCACCAAACACAATGGTGTGGCCGTTCTGGGCGGCCCACCGTCCCAATTCTTCCGTGCATGTGAAGAAGTCGGGATCCAACTGCTCGTTGGCCGAGCAAAATACACATATTTTCATTTCGGTTACAAAAGTACAAAAAAAGATGAAAAATGAAAAATGAAAGATGAAAAATGAAAATGAAAAGATGAAAAATGAAATTTTTTTTGTATTTTTGTAGCCAAATTACTTAAACAAAAGAAATGAAACAAATCAAACTACTGTTCGTAACGTTGTCAGTGCTGCTGTTTGTGGCTGCCACACCCGACAAGAGAACAACCATCTTTGTCATTGGCGATTCCACCGCAGCCAACAAGGACACTTCCGGTGGTAAGCAGGAACGTGGCTGGGCCATGCTGCTGCAACCGTGTTTCGATGCCGACTACATCGTGGTTGACAACCATGCCGTTAACGGGCGTTCGTCGAAGAGCTTCATCAACGAGGGACGCTGGGACAAGGTGTTAGAGAAGATGAGGCCAGGCGACTATGTCATCATCCAGTTCGGTCACAATGACGAGAAGCCACAGCCCGAGCGCCATACCGATCCGGGCTCTACCTTCGACTATAACCTGGCGAAGTTTGTGCGTGAGACACGCGAGCATGGTGGCATCCCTGTGCTGATGAACAGCGTGGTACGCCGTAACTTTGCCAAGGTGGCACCCAAGAATGACGATGACGAGGCCCTCCGCACTTCTACCTTCAAGGATGCCCAGGGTTTGGTAGAAGGCGACTCGCTCGTCGACACCCACGGTCTCTATAAGGAAGCTCCCAAGGATGTTGCCAGACGTATGCATTGTCATTTCGTCGATGCCAACCAGATTACCCACGACTTGGAGCAGGGTCTGGGTGTCGAGGGCTCGAAGAAGCTGCATATGTGGTTCCTGCCCGGCACCGAGCCCAGTGAACCGAAGGGTAAGCAGGACAATACCCACTACAGCATCTACGGGGCGACGACAGTGGCCAGTCTTCTGGCTGACGCCCTTTGTGAAGAAATACCAGTCCTAAAGAAATACCGCAAATGAAACGCAAATGAAACGCAAAACTATATACATCTTGTCGTTAAGCCTGATGATGGCACTGACGGTATCGGCTCAGTACAGGTCGCAGGTGTGGTCGCCAGATCATGGTGACGGCACATACACCAACCCTGTAATCAATGCAGACTACAGCGATCCTGATGTCTGTGTCGGAGCGAGTGGTGAGGACTATTACATGACGGCTTCGAGTTTTCATTGTACACCCGGACTGCCTATCCTGCACTCCAAGGACTTGGTGAACTGGGAGATTGTAGGCTATGCGCTGAAGAACCTCTATGAGGGCGACAGCGAGCTGCTGGCACACTTCAGCAGCAAGCCGCAGCATGGCAACGGTGTATGGGCACCCTCCATCCGCTATCATGAGGGCCAGTATTACATCTATTGGGGTGACCCCGACTTCGGTGTGATGATGGTGAAGACGAAGAATGGCGATCCTGCCGGAGAATGGGAGCAACCCGTCTGCGTGATTCGTGGTCAGGGCTATATCGATACTTGTCCGCTTTGGGATGAGGACGGACGCTGCTATCTGGTGAATGGTTGGGCGAACTCACGCGCTAAGTATGCATCGGTGCTGACAGTGAGGGAGATGAGTGCCGACGGACTGAAACCCATCGGACAGCCCGTCATCGTATTCGATGGCAACGGTACCGAGAATCGTACCTGCGAGGGTCCGAAGTTCTATAAGCGTGATGGCTGGTACTGGATTATGTGTCCGGCAGGTGGTGTGCCCACGGGTTTCCAGTTGGCCATGCGTTCGAAATCACCATATGGTCCCTATGAGCATAAGATAGTGCTGGAGCAGGGCAAGACCCATATCAACGGCCCTCACCAGGGTGGATGGGTGCATACCAAGTACAACGAAGACTGGTTCCTGCATTTTCAGGACAAGGAAGCCTATGGCCGTGTGGTGCATCTGAACCCTGTTGACTGGAGCTCCGGATGGCCCGTCATGGGCAAGAACGGCGAACCCGTCACCACCTGCAAAAAGCCCAAATCGTCAAGCAATACAATAGTCAACCCCGTAGAGAGTGACGAGTTCAATGCACCCACCATGGGACTGCAATGGCAGTGGCATGGTAACTACGACGAGAAATTCGGTGTGCCCACGGCTTTTGGCACCTTCCGTATCTATACTTATAAGCTGTCTAAGGACTGGAAGAATTTCTGGGAAGTACCGAATATGTTGCTGCAGAAGACGCCGGCAGACAAGTTCACCGTAACCACCAAGCTGCGCTTTACCTCGAAGGCTGACGGACAGATGGGCGGACTCATCATGATGGGGCTCGACTACAGGGCTCTCGTGGTACGTCGTACTGGTCAGGCGTTCCAACTGGTGCTGTTGACCTGTAAGGGTGCTGACAAAGGTACTCAGCAGACAGAGGACATCATTGCTACGCTGAAGCCAACGGCTGTCGACAAGATTGACTACAAGCCTGGTATCCACGAGGATATCTACTTGCGAATGAAGGTTGATGACGCGAGGGTAAGGTTTTCGTGGAGTCAGGATGGCAAGAAGTTCAAGGACTGCGCTGACGAGTTCCAGATGAAGGAAGGCAAATGGATTGGTGCCAAGTTCGGCTTCGTATCTGTTGAGACTGATCCTAAATGTGATCGCGGTTGGGTGGATGCCGACTGGATCAGAGTAACAAATAAATGAGCGAAATGAAGACATTTGAAGAACTGGGCGTCTGCGAGGAGATTCGCAAAGCCATTGAGGAGATGGGGTTCGTACAACCCATGCCTGTTCAGGAGGAGGTGATTCCCTACCTGCTGGGAAATAAAAACGACGTCATAGCACTGGCCCAGACGGGTACGGGCAAGACAGCGGCATTCGGCATACCCGTGTTGCAAAGGATAGCCGAAATGCCCAGACCTCAAATGGGGGAAATCGGACGTGGTCTGCCTCATGCTTTGATACTGGCTCCTACCCGCGAGCTGTGCTTGCAGATTGCTGATGATATGCGCGACTTTGCCAAGTACTTGGATGGCATCCATATAGAAGCAGTCTATGGCGGTGCCAGCATTGAACAACAGATCCGTGCTCTCCGCAAAGGCGTACAGATCGTCGTGGCTACCCCGGGACGACTTATCGACCTGATGAAACGCGGTGTCGCCAAGTTGGACGATGTTCATAATGTGGTGCTCGACGAGGCCGACGAAATGTTGAACATGGGATTCTCGGAGAGCATTGACGCCATTCTGGAGGGTGTGCCCGAGGACAGGAATACGCTGCTCTTCTCGGCGACGATGAGCAAGGAGATAGAACGCATTGCCAAGGGCTACCTGCACGACTATAAGGAGATTGTGGTGGGAAGCCGTAATGAGGGTGCCGAGCACGTGAACCATATCTACTACATGGTGAATGCCAAGGACAAGTATTTGGCATTGAAGCGTCTGGTGGACTACTATCCGCGCATCTTTGCCATCATCTTCTGTCGCACGAAGATAGAGACGCAGGAGGTGGCCGACAAGCTGATCAAGGATGGCTACAATGCCGAATCGTTGCATGGCGACCTCAGTCAGCAACAGCGCGACCTGACCATGCAGAAGTTCCGCCAGCATACCGTACAGCTGTTGGTGGCTACGGATGTCGCTGCACGCGGTCTGGACGTTGATGACCTCACGCACGTCATCAACTATGGTCTGCCTGACGACATCGAGAACTACACGCACCGCTCTGGTCGTACTGGCCGTGCTGGCAAGAAAGGAACTTCGCTGAGTATCGTCCATGTCCGCGAGAAGCATAAGATCCGTAATATCGAGAAGGAGATTGGCAAGCAGTTTGAGCAAGGAACCATTCCTTCGGCAGAGGAAATTTGCAAGAAGCAGCTCTACAAGGTGATGGATCAGATTGTGAAAGCCGATGTCGATGAGGAGCAGATTGCCCCGTTTATGCAGGACATCAGCCGTTACTTCGAGTATATCGACAAGGACGACCTCATCAAGAAAATCGTCTCGATGGAGTTTGGCAAGTTCCTGGCGTACTATGCTGATGCACCAAGCCTCACCCCCGTCCCCTCTCCAACGGGCGAGGGGCGTAAAAACTCCAAAGGCGATAAACAAGGGAAAAAGCATACCACTCCCCTCTCTCATAGAGAGGGGCGGGGGGGAGAGTCTTTTCGCAAGCTTTTCATCAATCTCGGCAAGAAGGACGGTTTCTATCCTGGCGAGCTGATGCAGTTCCTGAATAAGCATGTGCACGGGCATGTGGAGGTAGGCCATATCGACCTGCTACAGACCATGTCGTACTTTGAGGTACCTGAGGAGGACGCTGCACGCGTCATGAAATATGTCGACGGCCAAAACTACAAAGGCCGCGACGTGCGCTGCAATGATGCTGCGGAGGGTGGCAAAGGCCCACGAACTAGCAAGACTAGTAAAACTAGAAGCTCTAGAGATACTAGAGAAACAAGAAAGCCCAAAGAACCCAGAGAGGCAAAGAAGACATACCAGAAGGATGAATGGATGCAGTTCCTGAATCCTAAGGGCATGAAACTGAAAGGTGAAATTCCTGACTTTGAAGAAGAAGGCTGGGCTATCCGTAAGCCCCGTAAGAAGAAATAAAAAAAGAAGGTAGGGGAGAACCCTACCTTCACTATTATTATTTCGCGTTGATTTCCTTTAGCAGACGGTCAGCATGACCCCAACGGTCCATCATGAAGAGGACGAAGCGGATGTCGACATTGATGGTACGTGCCAGGTCGCGATCGAAGAAGATGTCGCTGGCCAGCGAGTCCCAGTTGCCATCGAAGGCCAGGCCGATGAGTTCGCCCTTGCCATTGAAGATGGGCGACCCTGAGTTGCCACCCGTGATGTCGTTGTTCGAGAGGAAGCACAGCTGCATGGTGCCTGTCAAAGGGTCTGTGTAAGGACCGAAGTCCTTGCTGGAGAGCAGTTCGTGCATGACGGGCTCAGCGAAATACTCGAAGTTCTCATCGGCTTTCTGCATCTTTTCCCACAGACTACGGGCAGTGGTGTAGTAGCCAGAGGGACGTCCGCCCAGCGAATACTCACCCACCTGTCCGTACGTCATGCGCATGGTGAAGTTGGCATCACTGTAGTTGGGCATGTCTTGCTCCATACGCAGCACAGCAGCGCAGAGCAGGCGTTCCTGTTCGGCGATGTCGAGGCCGAGCTGTCTGACGTCGGTATTGATCTTGGCCATAATCTCGCTGATGGAGTTGCCATACTTGACGCCCAGGTCTTTGTCGTAACTCTTCTTGTGGAAGTAGATGGGCTTTCCGCTTTTCATCAACACCGATTTCTTATACAAGGCATTGACGTATGCGGCATAGTCGCCATGGAACTGCTTGTCGATGGTCTCGTAGAAGTCGGGCAGATAGTCCTTGTCAACCTGCTGGCGATAGTTACGAATCAACGTGGCCAGCAGTTCGCAGTCGGTAGCCTCGTCCCACTCCTTGCTGTTGTCGTCGAACTCGAAATACTGCTTCTTGGGCTTATCCTTTGGACCCTTGACACTGATACCCCAGTTGCTGCGCCAGGCACGCTTCGTCACTTCGTCGTCAAAGGTGAAGAAAGTCTCTCTGAAGATGATACGCTGACGGGTTAGCTTCATACGCTGCTGATAGAGGTTTGCAAGCTTATCGAAGTCGAGTTCACCCTTCAGGTAGCCCGTCGAATCCTGCCATTGGCGAATCTTGGCCTCGAACATCTGTTTCTGTCCGATGAGACCGATGGAATCGATACATTTGTTCATGCCGATGGAGTTTTTCCAGTAGTTAGAAGAGCTGGCATACTTCGACTCGTACATGATGCGAACGGCCTCAGAGGCACGCATGTGGCGCAACATGACTTCCTGCTTTACCTCACGAACCTGAACGCGGGGTGCATTGATGGCATCGCGGCGCTCCTGAATGCCATAGCTGCTGAGATAGCGGCTGGTAGAGCCCGGATAGCCCATAATCATGGCGAAGTCGCCAGGTTTGTAACCCTGCAGGCTGACAGGAGCCCACGATGCGGGGTGGTAGGGCACGTTGTCCTTCGAATACTCCGCAGGTCCGTTTGTCTTGGGGTTGGCATAGATGCGGAACACGCTGAAGTCGCAGGTCTGACGGGGCCACATCCAGTTGTCGGTCTCGCCACCGAACTTACCCATCGACTTGGGAACAGCGAATACCAGACGGACGTCGTTGAAGTCGCGATAGGTGGTGCAGTAGTACTTGTTGCCCTCGTAGAACGGCTTCAGTTCTACACGTAGGGTGGAGTCCTTCTGATGGATATCCTTCAGCCACGCGTTCTCGATAGAGTCAACACACTCAGCCCGCTCGCTGGCGTTCTTGCCTTCCAGCAGGGGCATAATCTCGTCGGTGACATCTTTCTGTTCAATCATGAAGCTGACAAAGAGATCTTCGTTGGGCAATTCCTCCTCGAACGATTTGGCAATGAAGCCGTTAAGCATGTAGTCGTGTTCGACGGTGGAATGGGTACGGATGGCGTCGAAGCCGCAGTGGTGGTTGGTAAAGACCAGACCGTCGGGGCTGACAACGACACCAGAGCAGTAGCCACCAAAGTTGACAACGGCATTCTTGACGGCATTGTCGCTTTGATACAGTTGCTCCATGGGCAACTGAAAACCATATTGCTTCATCTGGTCGTAGATGGCAGTCGGCAGGTTGTAGAGTGTCCACATGCCTTCGTCGGCGTGCGCAAAATTAACCAGAGATACCAGACTTACTAGGGATACTAGAATTCTTTTCTTCATATTATTTCTTTTTAAAATACTTTCCAATGAAAGGTAGTTTGCTGAGAGGCATATCGCGTTGGATAATATAAGCCGTGAAAAGGAGGATGAGTAAGGTGTTGACGGAGAGCGACAGCCACATGGGCTGGTCGTCGTGAACCTTAAACATGGCCAAAGTCAGCACTACTGCAATGACGACGTACATGCCTATCTCCTTGAGCGGATAGGCGAGGGGATAGTACTTCTGTCCCACGAAATAGGAGACAAGCATGGCCACCCCATAACCAGCAAAACCGCCCCATGCACAGGCCATATAGCCATAGCGTGGTACAAATATGATGTTGACAGCTATCAGCACGGCACAGCCAATGCCTGAGAAAATGGCTCCCCATATGGTCTTGTCGATGACCTTGTACCAAAAGGACAGATTGAAATAGATGCCCATCATGATCTCTGCCGCCATGACGATGGGTACGACTTTCAGTCCCACCCAGTAGTCAGCATCACGGATGATGAACTTCAGCAGGTCCAGATAGCCCACCACGATAAGGAAGGCCAACAGGGTGAAGATAATGAAGTACTTCATGGCCTGCGTGTACATCTCATGCTGATCTTTGTCTTTGACACCCGCGAAGACGATGGGTTCGTAGGCAAAGCGGAAAGCCTGCGTAATCATGGCCATAATCATCGCTATCTTGGAGCAGGCACCATAGATGCCTAACTGTACGTGCATGTCCTCTCCTTTATATATATAGGGAAACAGCATCTTGTCAGCGGTCTGGTTCAGGATGCCTGCAATACCGAATACGAGTATAGGCCACGAATAGCTGAGCATGGTACGCAGCAGCTTGGTGTCGAGCTTCCAGCGAAAACCCGTGTACTCCGTAATCAGGCAAACGGCCAGCATGGCGGTACAAACCAGATTGATATAGAAGGCATAGCCCACGTCCTTGCCGTCCATCCAATAGAAATAGATGAGGTTCAGCAGGATGCTGACGACAATGTTCAATAGCTTGAGAGCCGCAAACTTAACTGCTTTCTTTTGCTGGCGAAGATGGGCAAAGGGAATGCACAGGAAAGCATCGATGGCCACGGTGACTGCCATCACACCGACATAGTCTGGATGGTCGCCATAACCCATTATCTGACTGATAGGTGATAGCAGTGCCAAGACAATCAGAGCAAACAGTAACGATATGGTGCCTACACTGATTAGCGTCGTGCCATAAACGGTCTGCGAGTCGGTGTGTGTCTTGTTGGTGAAACGGAAGTAGGTGGTCTCCATGCCAAATGTCAGCAACACCATCATCAGTGCCACATAGGCATAGATATTGGTAATGATGCCATAGCCTCCGCTGGCTGCCGAGAGCTGGGCAGTATAGAGGGGAACCAGCAGGTAGTTCAGAAACCTGCCGATGATACTTGACAAGCCGTAAATGGCGGTATCCTTGAAGATGGTAGTAAGCTTTCCCATGTCTTGTTTTCTTGTTTCGTTATCCCGTTATCCCGTCATTAGCCAAAAAAGAGGTAGCATATCGCGATGGCTGCGATGATGCCTGCCAAGTCGGCCAGCAGTCCGCAGCTGACGGCATGACGGGTGTTCTTGATGCCTACAGAACCAAAATATACAGCCAGGATATAGAAGGTAGTATCCGTTGAGCCTTGGAAGATACACGACAGGCGACCTACGAAGGAGTCGGCACCGTATGTAGTCATCGCATCGACCATCATACCACGGGCGCCAGAGCCGCTGAGGGGTTTCATCAGAGCTGTCGGCATAGCGTCGACCCACTGGGCATTGATGCCCGTCAGCTCCACACACCATCGCATACCACCGATAAGCATGTCCATAGCGCCACTGGCACGGAATACACCAATGCCAACGAGGATGGCCACCAAGTATGGAATGATGCGGACAGCCGTCGTAAAGCCGTCCTTGGCTCCTTCGATGAAGGCGTCGTAGACGTTAACCTTTTTGCGGACGCCAGCCAAGATGAATCCGCAGATGATGGTCATCAGCAGGATGTTAGCTGCTGTGGTGCTGACACGGTTCATCATGTCGGGCGACAGCTGCGAGAAACCCCAAATGATACCTGCCACCACAGCACAGGCACCACCCAGTGTCAGCAGCATGGTGCGATTGAGAAGGTTGATGCGCTGATAGAGTGAGGTGACGATAATGCCAGCCAGCGTCGAGAAGAAGGTGGCCAGCAGGATGGGAATGAAAATATCCGTTGGCTGTGCAGCCCCCATCTGTGCACGGTATACCATGATGCTGACAGGAATCAGCGTCAGTCCGCTGGTGTTCAGCACCAGGAACATAATCATAGGATTCGAGGCTGTTTCCTTCTTGGTGTTCAACTCCTGCATTTGTTCCATCGCCTTCAGACCGAGAGGCGTGGCAGCATTGTCCAACCCCAGCATGTTGGCGGCAATATTCATAAAAATGCTACCTGTCACGGGGTGTCCCTTGGGAATGTCAGGAAACAGTTTGGTGAACACAGGTGACAGCACGCGGGCCAGTACGTTAACCACGCCGCCCTTCTCTCCGACCTTCATCACACCCAGCCATAGCGACAGCACACCCGTCAGTCCGAGGGAAATCTCAAAGGCCGTCTTCGACGACGAGAATGTTGAGTCCATCATTGCTGGGAAGACGTCGAAGTCACCCCAGAACACCAGCTTAATGGCTGCTATAACGAATGCAACGAGGAAAAATGCTATCCAAATATAATTCAGTACCATGTTCTATCTGCTTACAAAACTGTGCAAAGGTAACTATTTATTTCATCACTGCCAAATAAAAGCCAAAAAAAGAGCGGTTGCGTCTCGCAACCGCCCCTCCGATATAAATATCTAAGTATTTGATGTTTTTATTGCTTCCATTCTGTTTTGCTGGTCCAGAACTTATTAGTCTCATTGCCAACCCAAGCAGCGAAGGCGCCTGCGCCCCACTTCTCGTCGATATCCTGGAACTCGTCGCACCAGTCAACGTCAACGGGAACGCCAATTTTACTAGCTGCCTTACCTGTAGGAGCTGTTAACTCTGTCCAAGTCTTGCTGCCATCCTTACTTACCTCAATCTTGATGGCACCAACACCAGCCTTGAACTGAGCATCTTCTGCGCTGCTACCGAATGAACCACTAACCTCAATAACTTGAGCTGTAAGGTCGTTGTGATGTCCGGCATAGGTGTTCAACATGGTCATACCGCCACCGAGCAGAGCGTGAACTTCGTAGTTGTCATTTCCTGCAATACGGATAGGATAGACACCACCAGCGGCACGAACCTTTACCTTAGCAATAGTTGAGCTAACATACTTCACGTCGAATACAACGTCGTTGAAGTCAAAGTCAGATTTCTCATTGGTTGACAAGTCCTCAGCCATCACGCGGTAGTCGTACTCATCTGAGATGATAATTTCGCCTTGTGCAGGTAAGAAACTTACAATCCAGTCACTATAGTAACCATCGGCGCAACCGCCAATCTTATACCACTTCTTATTAGAAGAGCTATCGGGCAGATAGCCATCTCTCAGTGCTGCAATCATATAGTCTACGCGGATTCTCTTACCACCATACTGCTCAACGTTGTTATCATCAATATAGCGATAATCAATCTCCCACTTGTCATCTCCCCAGTCGGGCTGCTTAGTTCCGCAGTACTGGTTTGCCTCAGCAGCCAACATCTTTACTTTGTTGGTGGTACCGGGCATATAGGGATATAAGCGCTTGCCCCACTCTTCTTGAACAACTTCACCAATTGTAGAAGCTTCTACATAAGCATTGCCATCCCATACCAAGGTGTTGTCACCCAACCAGATGCTGAAATAGCTATAGGTAATAGAAGTAATCTTTCCATTCTCCCAAGTCTTGTTACCTGCGAATACATAGTCATCGGGAATCATATCGAAATCGAAGCCGATGAATGAACGGTTCCAATCGTCAACAACCTTGTCGTCAGTAATGTTTCTTTCAGCAAGCCAAGTCTGGAAAGCACTGTTGTTGTCGCAATAAGCATCGATAACTGAGCCTGCCACCTGACGATAGCGGTCTGTACGAACGTAGCTGGCATCAGAGTTGGCATAGCCAAACTTGTCAGTCTTGGTATTCAGCATCAGCATAATCTCGTCAGAGTGCTGATCGGTATCCAAAGGTTTTCCATTGTCACCTACATTGGGATTGGTAGAGCAAGTACCATTGTTGAAATTATAGATATGCTCATTGTCAGAACCTGCAGTCAGATGATCCATGTGCTCGCCACTGGTAATATAGGAATTTTGGTCAGCTGCAAGATACTCTTCACGAGACTTGCCAGGCATGGGGTCAGTTCCTCCGTCATATACCTGCTGCATGAAAAAGTCAATCTGACCCTTGTCTTCTGTGCCACCAGGGTACTGAATCATCTGGAAATAATACTGTACACGAGCCTTCTGACCTGCTGTCAGAGGATCGGGCACATTATAGCCCTGAGAAGCCCATTGGTTTGCATTAGGATAAGCACTACGTGTGAACGCACGAGTTTCAGAGCCGAAGCCCCAAGTGTGATTAGGGTTGGGAGTACCAAAACGATTAACGAAAACCATCTCATACTTAGCCTCATCGGGGTTAACGTACGTGATGTCATCCTTTGAGCAGCTTGCCAATGCTAAGGCAGCGATACCCATCATCAAATACTTTTTCATCATGATTTTGTTGTTTAATTTAAATATAGGATTAGTGTTCATTTTACGTTTACGGCTGCAAAGATACATACATTTTTTGAATAACGCCAAATATTGTAGGTTAAAATTAGTTAACGAACGGAAATTTGTTTGGGTTGCCCCCGAGATTCATCGGCGAAAAATGGTCGTTGAACTATGCTTAATACACCATGCCGCTGTTAGGATAGAGGAACCAGTCGGTAGCCTGATTCATATTGGTTCCCCATTCTCCGAACGAGTGATAGAGTTTGTTGTATGTACCGTATGAAACACTATTTTTGTAACTTCCCATCGCATTACCAACTGTGGGATAGCGGAATTGGCTGTAAGGAATCTCCAGTGCCCACGTAAACTTGTCGGCATAGGCATTCTGATTACCCTGATAGTATTCTGCTATTGTTTCCTGGAACTTATAACGGTATTTGTGAACCTCCCATGGTGCCGTAATATAGAAATAGGACACAAAGAGGTCGAAATCAGTGAATCCCAGACGTGTTGTCAACCCTGGTTCATTGAATATCACATTATAGGTGACAGAAACATCTGGATAACCCATGTATTCCGGACCAGACGTATGGCTAACATTAAATTTGTAGCGAGTGATAGTACCATTTTCATTGTGCTGGCCAAAGAAGGCAGCATGGGCATCGTCGAACAAATTAATGACTGCTGATCCGTCGTTAGCCTTCAGAAGCAGGTCCTTGTCCTCGATAATGTAACGTTTGGCATCAGGATCTTTGATAAACTTGTTGTCGCCCTCTACATAAACCTGCTCAACCTTCTCATATTTAACACCGCTCAGACGTAACCCCGCAGCTACCTGTTTGGTGGTTCCCAAAGCATGGAGGGTGACAGTAATGCGCATGACATACTCGTTGACATACTCTTTCGACAAAGACATCACAACGTCATTGTAGCTCCAAGTGCTGCTGGGTTCGGGAAAACTAATGTCATAGCAATACCATAACTTTTGGTTCTGCAATTTGTTAAAGAGCCCCGAATTTTTAGTATTCAGTTTGCTGAAGTTGACAGTATTAGGCGTCATATAAGGCACAGCAACAATTTTGTATTCTTCCTTACTGTTGACGGCAGCTACATAGACGCTGTCACACATGGTGGGTACTGAGTAGTAAAGATAAACCTCTTCGCCCTCGCTGGCTTCACGTGCTGCAAGCACCTCTGAATACACTGAGGTATAGGGATTCTGTGATAGAATCTCGATACGCTTCACGTCGGGAGAATTTGCCAGCACCTTGATGCCCCAGTCGTTGATTAATGACCAGTTGTGGTGGGGATCCACCTTGTCGTTATGGAACGTGAGGAGCTTCATCGTGTCTGCTACCTCCTTGTCAAACTCGTTCTTATTACAGGACGTAGTGGTGAGCGTTGTCAGTACGCCCACCACTATACATATTATTATAACCCAAATTGTCTTACGCATATACCTTATTAATATCAGAGGTCAGACTCGTCCATGACGTAGTTTTCTGATGGTGTCTTATACCAATCTTCATTCGCACCAGCGGTTTCTGCAAATCCCTTGAATTCCGGATAGGCTATCGTAATATTCACAAATTCGCGAGGCCACTTCCAGTCCTCAGGAATGATAACTCCGTATGGAGCCTGGCCGGAACCGGCTAGTCGCATTTCGTAATCTTCTTTACCCTGTTGGGTCGGAATATAGATGGCCAAACGCAATTTGCGATAATCGGCATAGTTGGCTTTAGGAACTCTTATTTCAATAGGATATGCGTTTGCTCCTTCATTGTTGTCTGCACCGGTGTTTGTCAAATATCCATGTTCTACACCAAGCATTTCATGCACTTCTATCTTGTCATTATAGGAGAGGGTAATGAAATTTGATCCGTATTCCATACCGTCTTCTCCAGCATTGTCATAAAGACGTATGTTCAGGTCAAGGGCAGCACCAGTAGCCACTAGCTTCAGCACAATATCGTCGCCATCCTCACGAACCTTTAACACAACGTCGTTCATGTCGTAGTCGCCATAGCGCGTATCTTCGAAGGCATAACTGTAAATAGGGATAAATGGCTCGCCAGGAACAATCTCCTCACCACCCTCGGCACCTTTAATCTCGTAAATAACGTCGTTGAAGTCGAAGTCTACCCAGTCTTCGAATCCTACAAACGTTCTGCCACCATATTCAAAGACAGCACTGTGTGGTGTCTGCGGGTCTGTGATGCCGTGGCTATAATCATTGAATCCCCAACTACCAGACTGGTGTACCTCCACATTCATTCTGCCGTCACCATAATAGTCCTGGAATGTGTCAATCTTCTTGGTAATAACCTCACTTACAGTAGTTGTCGTTGTAGACTCATCACCAGAACTTGTTCTTGTAACAACTTCCCAACCATAGAAGCCCAATTTAGACCCTCCGGCAAATAAGGCATATACCTTTTCTTTCTTGATAGGGAATTCCACAAGAATATCTTTATCAGAGAAAGTTTTGCCATTATAGTCTCCCACAATGGTACCAGAAGTAGAATTATAATCGTTGTCTAATTCATAAATATAAAGACCTTTTCCTGGGTTTAGGGATAGTGCAACCTTAGCGTACAGATTGTCTCTGTATTCGTTATTCAATCTAAGGAAATAAGTTGTTGTGCCATAATCTGTCAGACTACCATTTACATTGTTACCTACAGTGTATGCAGTGTAGTCACCAAACGTTTTTTGAGTGGCAGCGGCAAAATTGTTATACGGATTTGCGGGAGCATTGCCTCTATTGTAATTCCATTGATCAAACCAGTCACTACGTCCGAATCTGGTTTCAATTTGTTCATATCGCCATTTCCAACTGCCACATTCCATCTCGTCCCCAGCAGAAAGTGCTCTTCTTACGATTAAATCGTCAGAATATGTTCCCCCGGATGATGTTGTTGTGATACCACCGCTCGCGTATATGTCTTTGTACTGTCGTTCTCCAATCCATGTGTTAGAGATGATAAAGTTTATAACTAAACCAGGGGGGAAATTCTCTGATATAGAACCGTCAGGTGCTTCATATACCAAACTGAAAGTTTTCTTATAGAAAGAATAGTTGTCTGTATTACAAACTTGGGGGTCAGCCATTTCACCGATGGTGTACTTCTTCATGGCCTTAATTTGCTCAACGGTAGGTGTTGAGCCTTCAGGATAGTAGTAGTAGCTGATTCTGTCTCCCGAATTAGAATTCTTGAAGATGGGAGTCAGCGTTACAGGACCACCGGTCGTTACGATTGAATAGCCAGTATACTTGGCTTTTGCCAAATTGTTTTCTCCTTCAGGGATGACGGACTTGATAAGGTTGGAAAGGTCTGAAGCTTCCTGGTCGGTAATGTCCGAGTCAACGACGGGAGCGGTAATCTGATGGAATTTGTCAGTCCAACCGGAAGATTTCCAAGGAACAAAATCACCCATAAAGAGGAAGTATGTAAAGCCGTTGGTACCTGTTCTCTCTGCAGCAATAACGCCTTCCCAAGAAAGAGCCAACTCACTATTGAAAGTGTTATAACCTTCTTCGTCAACAGAAACGTTGGCTCCATCACGTCTGGATGCCATCGCTCTGGTGGTGTTGGCAAAACTGGCTGAAGTAGCTCCTACCTCGGCATAGACGAAGCGATAATTCTTTTGGGCATTGCGGCACGCAACATAGAAATATTTGATAGCCTTTGGCGCAACATAGTTGACGGTGACAGTCTGACCTTCTTCAACGTCAGCATGACCTAGGATATGAGATTCATTGTCACCATATGGCAGAGCGTCGAGGATGAGTACCTCATTGGCATCGATACCTGCATTGACAGTCACGTCAATGCTGCCAGATTGAGTCATGCTCCAATCTTGATTGGGGTCGAAAGTAAAACCAAGCTTCTCCTCGGCTATGGTAACGGCCTCGGCCTCGGTAGGCTGCTGTTCAAAATCGTCAGAGCTGCAACTGGCCAATATCATACCCATGGCGAGTGCTGCAAAACTACGTAGCAAATACACATTCTTCATGTTCGCTATAATTTTTAGTTAACTAAATTTTGTACCTTAAATATATATTCGGGGGCAAAGGTACGAATTATTTTTTAATTACAATCATTTTCTGCTACTTTTTTCGTCTTGAATGCATTAAAATAACCACGAGCATTGCTTCTTTGACATTTTTTAACTCCCTTTGGGGCCGTTATTAGAACATCTGACTAACACGGCGGATTCCTGCTACGAGTATGTCGACCTCTTCTTTTGTATTGTAGAGGGCAAATGAGGCACGGACGGTACCCGTTATGCCGAGGCGGTCCATTAGGGGCTGGGCACAATGATGGCCAGTTCGTACAGCGATGCCGAGACGGTCGAGTAGGGTGCCCATGTCCAGGTGGTGGATGTTACCCACATTGAAGCTGACGACGGCATCTTTGGTTGTGGGGGATTGGGGCCCGTAGATGGTGATGCCTTCAATTGTCTGAAGCTGTTCCATACAATAGCGGGTGAGTTCCTGTTCGTAGGCCTCGACAGAATCGAGACCCACCTGTTCCAGATAGTCGATGGCTGTGGCCAACCCGTGGGTAGCTACATAGTCGGGAGTGCCAGCCTCAAACTTAAAAGGCAGTCGTTCAAAGGTTGTCTTCTCCCATGTCACCTTGTCGATCATCTCACCGCCTCCCTGATAGGGTGGTAGTTTCTCCAGCCATTCCTCCTTGCCGTAGAGCACGCCGATGCCTGTGGGACCATACATTTTATGTCCGCTAAAGGCAAAAAAGTCGCAATCCATCGCCTGAACGTCTATTTTGAAGTGGGGTGCGCTCTGTGCACCATCCACCAAAACGGGGATGTTGTGTTTGTGGGCAATTCTCACAATATCGGAAACATTGTTCACGGTGCCCAGCACATTGCTGACGTGAGCCACACTGATGATTTTGGTGTGGTCTGTTATCATCGACTCCAGCTTATCCAAGCACAAGACACCATCGTCTGAAATAGGCAGATGTTTTACCGAAAGGCCCCATTTCATCGCTTGGAGTTGCCAGGAAACAATGTTCGAGTGATGTTCCATCTCTGTGACGATGACCTCGTCGCCAGCTCTCATCTGACTCTCACAGAATGATGATGCCACGAGGTTGATTGCTTCAGTGGTTCCGCGGGTAAAGATGACTTCTTCCGTCTTAGCGGCATTGATGAATTCTCGCACCCTTTCGCGAGCCGCCTCATGAAGATCGGTGGCCTGCTGAGAGAGATAGTGTACGCCACGATGCACATTGGCATTGACGTTCAGGTATTCGTCACGCATGGCGTCAAGCACACACAGCGGTTTCTGTGTAGTGGCTGCGTTGTCCAAATAGACCAGCGGCTTGCCATAGACTTCGCGTGACAGGATTGGAAAGTCCTCGCGTATCTTTTTGATATCGTACATCATTTCATTTGTTTACAGATTGCAAAGGTACAAATAATGCATGAAAAGCCAAACAATTTTGAGGACTTTCCGTACTTTTATGCGTCTTTTTATTAAAAAAAAGGTTATAACTTTATGAATAACAGCAAATATCGCGGCGTGGTGGTGCCAATGGTAACTCCCGTCACTCAGGATGGACGGCTTGATGTTGAGGCCGTCAAGCGTATTATTGATTTTTTTGCCGACAATCAGGTTTCGCCCCTCCTCATGGGAACGACAGGTGAAGGCAACAGTGTCAGTCAGGCTGACGGACAGCTCTTTGTAGAGACTGCTGTCAAAGCAGCCAATGGGCGTATCACCATCTATGCCGGACTGACAGGTAATTGTTTTGCCGAGCAAGTGCGTCAGGCAGAGGTCTATACCGCCCTTGGCGCTGATGTCATCGTGGCCACATTGCCCACCTACTATGCCTTGACAGAGGCACAAATGTACGAATACTACAAGATGCTGGCCGACTGCATTACGGGTCCGCTGATGTTGTATAACATTCTGGCAACCACCCACATGTCGATTCCTGTGGATATCATTAGGAGGTTGGCCGACCATCCCAATATCGTAGGACTAAAAGATTCCGAGCGCGACTTGGAGCGCATGGCTGCCTGTATCGACATTGCCAAGGGTCGCGATGACTTTGCCTACTTCTGTGGCTGGGCTGCTCAGAGTGCACATTCGTTGGAGTTGGGTGGCAATGGCATAGTACCGTCTACAGGTAACTTCGTGCCCGATATGTTCCGTGATCTCTTTGATGCTGCAGTCCGTGGTGATATGGAGACAGCCAATCGTTTGCAGGACGAGACCAACGAGATAGCGAAGATTTACCAAAAAGACCGTACACTCGGGCAAAGCCTCACCGCATTGAAAGTGATGATGCAGACTAAAGGGCTCTGCGAGCCTTGGATGCTCATGCCGCTGACGAGACTTCCGTCGGATGAAGAGCAGACGATTGCTACTAAAGTATTGGCTCTTCCGTAATATCGTTATTTCGCTATATGCATATCATAGATTACATCATCGTATTGCTGTCCATTCTGGCTGCTATCGGTACGGGCGTTTATTTTGCCCATAAGCAAAAGGATACTTCACAATATTTTGCTGGAGGCGGAAAAATTCCTGCCTGGGCAGTGGGCATCTCCATTTTCGCCACACTGATTTCGAGTGTCACGTTCCTCGCCTATCCAGGTGCGGCATACGCTGACAACTGGATCCTTCTGGTTCAGGGACTGATGGTACCTATCGTGCTGGTAGTACTCATTGGCATCATTGTACCGCTGTTCCGTAAGGTCATCCGATTGTCGACGTACGAATACTTCGAACGTCGTTTCGGACTCTTCGCACGCCTCTATTCGTCGTTCGCCTTCACGCTGGGCCATTTCTCGAAGGCAGGAACCGTATTCTTCCTCGTCTCGATGGCATTGGCGACGTTCCTTAATATTAATATATATAGTATAGTACTCATTTTGGGCATCACAATTATTATATTGACGCTGTTTGGTGGTATGGAGGCCATCGTATGGATGGATGTGGCACAAGGGTTCCTACTCATCGGAGGAGGCATCATCTGTATTCTCATCTTGATGTTTGGCATTGATGGCGGACCAGCAGAGACGTTCCGCATTGCCTCTGAGTACAACAAGATTTCGTTTGGCCCCTACGACTGGGACCTCACGCAACTGACGTTCCTCGTGATGGTGCTGAACGGTATCTTCTATGCTTTGCAGAAATATGGCACCGATCAGACGATTGTTCAGCGCTACCTGGCTGCCAAAAACGACAAGGAAGCCAAGAAGGCTGCTTATATCGGTGTGCTGATGAGTGTTCCCATCTGGGCGCTGTTTATGTTCATTGGTACGGCACTCTTTGCCTACTATCATGCACAAGGGGCACCGCTATTGCCTGAGGGCATCAAGGCAGACGAGGTATTCCCTTATTTCATCGCTCACGAATTGCCCGTTGGCATTCGTGGCCTTATTATTGCAGCCCTTGCTGCAGCGGCTATCTCCAGTCTCGACAGCGATTTGAACTGTCTGTCGGCTATCGCCGTGCAAGACTATTACAAGCGTTTCAAGAAAGACGCTACCGACCAACAACAGCTGCGTTTTGGCAAGTGGATGGTGGTGGCTTCGGGTATTGGCGCCATTGGCGTCGCCTGCCTCTACATATTCTGGGGCGGCGAAGGCATTCTGGGAGCACTGTTCTCGCTCTACGCCATCTTCTCGGCAGGTATTGTGGGCATCTTCGTACTGGGGCTGTTTAGTCGTCGTGCTAACAAACAGGGCCTCTATATCGGCATTGCGGCTGCTGTCATCTATACGGCCTATGCTGTGCTTACCTCCACAAAAGTCGACATTGATGGCGACGGCGTGAAGCAGACGCTGCTCGACTTGGGCGACTGGAACTTCACCCACCATAAATATATGTTAGGCGTCTACAGCCACCTCATCGTTCTCGTCGTGGGCTATGTGGCCAGCTTCTTATTTAAGACTCCGCTGGCTGATAAAGAGCTCACCATCTGGGGCTATCTGGAAGAAAAGAAGGAACAACAACGCTAGTCGTTGGTGCCGCTTCGCGTATACAGGCGAGCCACGATGGCTCCGCTGATGTTATGCCATACGCTGAAAATGGCGCCAGGAATAGTGGCCAACGGATAGGTCGCAAAGTGCAGGGTTGCCAGACTGCTGGCTAACCCTGAATTTTGCATACCCACCTCGATGGATATGGCTCGTTTCTTCGCTTCGGACAAGCCCAGCAGACGGCCAATCAGATAGCCAAGACTGAGTCCGCAGATATTATGTAGCATGACCACAAGGACGATAATCATTCCGCCTGCCAACAGCTTGCTAGCATTGGCAGCTATGATGATGGCAACAATCGTAGCAATGGCTATCGAGGAGAATGCAGGCAGATAATCCGTTGCCAGCTCAGTGAACTTGGGCCAAATCCATTTCACAATCAGTCCGACGACGATAGGCAGTATGACTACCCAGAGAATGCTCAACAACATACCTACCACGTCGACATTGACGCTTTTACCTGCCAATGCCCACGTCAACAAAGGGGTAAGGAATGGAGCCAGCAAGGTGGACACGCCTGTCATTCCGACGGAGAGCGCCAAGTCGCCTTTGGCCAGATAAGTAATGACGTTCGACGCTGTGCCTCCAGGACAACAGCCTACGAGCACGACACCTAACGCCAATGCTTCGTCAAGCGCAAAGAGCCGAGCCAGTCCCCACGCCAACAAGGGCATGATGGTAAACTGCGCCAGACAACCGATGATGACATCCTTAGGGCGACTGAACACAATTTTGAAGTCCTGCAGGTTCAGTGTCAGTCCCATTCCAAACATCACCACGCCCAGCATATAGTTAATCACCGTCGGACGCACCTGTTGCAGCACCTCAGGGAACACCAATGCCAGCAAAGCAGCTGCCAGCACCAGCACACCCATGTATTCTGATATGTAATGACAGAGTTTCTTCATTTCTTTTCCGATAACACTTTTCGCCACAAAGGTACAACATTACAGCGAATCCGACAAACAATTTGTGGGAATTTCTAATAAAATGGTTTTGTGGTTGGCGAATTTTCGATAGAAAATGTAATTTGGCTAGGATGACAAAACGAGGGTGTATTCGTCTTTTATATAAATAATGTAGACAACAGAAGGCAAACGTTATGAAAGCAATTACATTACTGCAGCCACAGAAAATCGTTTTCGGCACGGGCTGCATCGAGACATTCGTAGAAGATTATCAGAAGCAGGGCCTGCAACGCCTATTTGTGTTGACGGCTCCCCCCATCCGTCCTTTGATAGAAGAGCCGTTGGAAGCCCTCCGCAAGGTTGGCATCAACATCGAAATATTCCAAAACATTCTGGCAGAGCCGACGGTCAACGACTTCAAGGCCATCCTTGAAGTAGCCCGCAAGTTCAAGGCAGACAGCGTAGTGGGTATTGGCGGAGGTAGCGTGCTTGACGTCACTAAACTCGTGGCAGCCTTTATCAATAGCGACCAACAAGTGGAAGACTGTTTTGGCACAGGATTTATCAAAAAGAAAGGTCTGTGGTTTACCTGTCTGCCAACGACAGCAGGAACGGGTTCAGAGGTGTCGCCTAACGCCATCCTATTAGACGAGCGCGACCATCTGAAGAAGGGCATCGTGTCGCCCTTCTTGATAGCTGATGCAGCCTACGTAGACCCCAAACTGACGTGGACGGTACCTGCGAAGGTGACTGCCGATACGGGTATGGATGCCCTGACGCATTGTATTGAGGCTTATACCAACAAATTTGCCCACCCGTCAGTAGACATCTACGCCTTGCAGGGCATCCGTCTGATTGCCGCCAATCTGGAGAAGGCTGTCAAAAACGGACAGGATCAAGAGGCTCGCGAGGCATTGGCCTTTGGTTCTTTGTATGGCGGACTTTGTCTGGGTCCAGTCAACACGGCTGCTGTACATGCGCTGAGCTATCCCCTAGGTGGTGAGTTCCATATTCCTCACGGATTGTCGAACGCCATCTTGCTGCCCAGCGTCATGAAGTTCAATATGCCAGCTTGTCCTGAGCGTTATGCGGAGGTGGCACTAGCCTGCGGTATAACCGCAGGTCACACGACAGAAGAGACGGCTCAGCGTGGCGTCGACTTCATCTATCGGTTGGCTGATGCAGTAGGCATTCCCAATAAGTTGACAGCACTTGGCATTCCCAAGACGGCAGTCGACGGAATGGCGAAAGCCGCTATGCAAGTACAACGCCTTCTGAAGAACAATCCTCGTGAAGTTACTGAGCAAGACGCAAAGGATATTTATAACTCACTTTATTAACCCGTTATAACGGAATAACGTTATGACGTCATTACGAAAAAACATATGAAACCGATATTAGTCATCACGATGGGCGACCCCGCAGGCATTGGTCCTGAGATTACCGTACGCGCCCTGAATAGAAAAGAGACTTATGAGAAGTGCTGCCCACTGGTTACAGGCGATGCCGCCATCATGTGCCAAGCAGTTCAGTTGCTTGGCTTCGACCTGCAGGTGAACGCCATCCAAAGCGTCAAGGAAGCCAAGTTCCAGTACGGAACCATCGATGTCATTGACCTGAAGTGCGTCGACCTTGCCACTTTTGAGTTCGGCAAGGTGCAGTCGCAATGTGGCAATGCCGCCTTCCAATATATCAAGAAAGCCATCGAACTGGCGATGGCTGATGAGGTGGATGGTACCGTGACTGCCCCTCTGAACAAAGAGGCGCTGAACCTGGCGGGTCACCACTACGACGGACATACGGAGATTTACGCCACCTTCACGAATACGAAAAAGTATGCCATGATGCTGGCTGACGAGAATATCCGCGTCATTCATGTTTCGACGCATGTTCCCTTAAGAAAGGCCTGCGATTTGGTAAAGAAAGCCCGCGTCATTGAGTGTGTAGAACTCATCGATGACGCTTGTCGACAGTTTGGAATAGAAAAACCCCATATCGGTGTGGCAGGACTGAATCCCCACTCCAGCGAGAATGGTATGTTCGGCTGGGAGGAAGCTCAGGAGATTATTCCTGCTATCGAGGAGCTGATAAGTCGCGGCTTCGATGTCGATGGTCCTGTACCCCCCGACAGCATCTTCGCCAAGGCCAAGTGCGGACAGTTTGATGGTTGTGTGGCCATGTATCACGATCAGGGCCATATCCCCTTGAAGGTCTGCGCCTTCAACTGGAATAAGGAGACGGGCAAGATGGAGAGTGCCAGTGGTGTCAACATCACCCTTGGACTGCCCATCATCCGCGTTTCCGTTGACCACGGAACAGCCTTTGATGTAGCAGGCAAGGGCATCGCCAATGATTCAGCTATGACGTTGAGCATTGACTATGCCACACGAATGGCGAAATATAGACTTCACCAAATGAGAAATGAGTAATGAGAAATAAGTAATGACGGGCGCATGATTGTCATTGCTGACGATATCACAGGGGCTGCTGAGATAGCAGGTATTGCTTTCTCACAGGGACAGCAGGTGCGACTGGTGTGTGGCGGTCTTCTGTGCCGCGATAATGTCGCAGCACAGACTACCGTCATTGCCACAGACACCCGTTCCATGAGCGAGGCTGAGGCTGCCGCTGAGACCCGCCGCATAGCCTCCCTCTATAGGGGGGAGGTTGAAGGGGGGCTTCTCTTTAAGAAGACCGACTCTGCCCTTCGTGGTCACGTGATTGCCGAGCTTTCAGCATTGATGGAGACCACGGGCTTCCAGCGTGCCGTCTATCTCCCCGCAAATCCGTCGAAGGGGCGCGTCATCCGTGGAGGTACCTATTATATTAATAATGTACCCGTACACGAGACGGACTTTTCGTTTGATCCAGAGTTTCCTGCCAAGACCTCAGACCTTCGGGCGCGTTTCCCAAATGCTGAGTCAAAGGGTATCATCATGCCTAATGCTGAAACTATCTGTGATATCCGTCGTGTTGTGGCGCTGTATCATGATGGGAAGACGCTCTTTGCTGGTGCTGCCGACTTATTCACCGTTTTGTTGGAGAGTGATGAGGAGGCTGGAGTAGGCAGAACCTCCAGCCGCCTTTTTGATATAGGAAAATCCACCCTGATACTTTGTGGCAGTACGCAGAGCAAGCCTCTTGAGATAGGCATTCCCATCGCCCCACTGCCCCAAACGGTTTATGACGGCTCCGATGACCTCAGCCTATGGGATACTACGGCTTATCAACAGCAACACAATATCATTCTAACGATACCGCACACCCATCGTACGGGAAAGGAGGTTGCTACCCATCTTCGTTCTGTTATGGCTACGATGACCCGTCGTTTGGTAGAGTTCCATCGTCCTGACCACCTTATCATCGAAGGAGGAGCCACAGCCTGGGCCGTGCTGAATGCTCTGGGCTGGACACAGTTTGATGTCGTTAGACAAATAGCTCCCGGCGTCGTACAAATGCGAGCCGAGAGCGGTAGCTTAGTCACCCTGAAGCCTGGCAGTTATCCTTGGGGACCTATGTTTCAGTCTTTCAGCGAATAGGTGACAGTAGTTACGACGCGTACCTTCTTTATATACGGTGTGTTCTCGTCGCGGTTATCGATGGAGAACTGCCCCTGATCGGCACTGACAATCTTGTCAATCTTCGAATGTGAGTTCTCGGCAAACTGCTGGGCCGTCTTCTCCGCATTCTCAATGGCCTCCTGCATCATCTTGGGCTTCATCTCTTTGAACGACACAAACTCATATTTCACAGGATTCTCATAGCCGCCGTCGACGATGGCCACGCCTTCTTTCAGCAGGTCACCCTGGCGTGCAATGATGGCTCGCACCTGCTTGACGTTTTGCGACGTGACGGTGATGACCGACGTGACGATATAGCGGTAGGGCTTGTTGTTGTCGCTGTACTCACGGGCTTGCAGGTCGACCACTTGTGGTGCGTTCTCCGTCAGTTCTGTTTCTTTGATGCCGTTACGCATGAGGAAAGCCTTGATTTTCTGCTGTGTCGAACCGATGCGGTTATACAACTCCGGCAGGTCGTTGCCAACCTCCTTCGAAACGATGGGCCAGGTCACCTTGTCGGCTTCCACCTCCTGTTCTGCCAGTCCTTTTACGTTGACTTTGCGGTCTTTATTGGCAAAATTGTCGATGCCTGACTTGATGAACCAACCCAGACAGATGATACCTATGGCAATGAGTGCTGCAGCAATGATACGGTTGTTTTCTTTCATAATGGTTTTATTCTATAGTTTTATAAAGTGTCGACGGGTTATGTCGCTGTTCCACCACGTCCATGATTTCATCTTCTGACGACAGGTTGAAGTCACCGGGGATGGTGTTCTTGAGAGCTGCTGCCGCCAGCGAGTAGTCTAACTGCTTCTGGCGGTCTTCAGGGAAGATATTGATGGCATGCAGGAAACCGCTCATGAAGGCATCGCCGACACCCACGGGATCTACCACATCGGTGATGTCGTGGATGGGAGCCTGCAACAGTGTGCCGTCCGTCCACAGCAGGGCAGTCAGCGTATGGTGGTTAGAAGCCACCATGTTGCGCATACCCATCAGCCAGTGACGCAGTCGGGGATACTTGGCATGCAAGTCGTCGAACCATTCCCGGTATTCGTCCATCTGCATCTTGAAGTTTGAGTTGGTGGCTGTGAATGGTGGCTGGGCACGCTGACAGAGCCACTCAAACTCGATGGCGTCGCCGAACATCATGTCACACCTTGACAGCATGCGGCTGATGGTCTCGCGGGGGTCGGCACCATATTGCCACAGGTTCTTGCGGTAGTTGATGTCGAAGCTCACGCTGATGCCCAGCTCGTCGGCAATGTCGAGGGCTTCGAAAGTCGCATCGGCAGCAGGTTGTGAGATGGCTGCCGTGATGCCCGAGACGTGGAAGATGTCGGCATCCTTCAGTATCTCACGCCAGGGGATCATGCCCGGCTTCAGGTCGTAGTAGGCAGAGTTGGCTCGGTCGTACACCACCTTAGCCGCACGCATACCAGCAGCCGGCTCGAAATAGTAGGTGCCTATGCGCTGACCACCATAAAGGACGCGGCTGATGTCGACGCCCAATTGTGCCAGACACATCGCGCCCGCATGTCCCACAGGGGTGTCGGGCAATCGGGTGATATAGGTTACATCCTCACCCTGTGCTGCCAGCGATACGGCCACGTTGGCCTCGCTGCCACCATACTTGCTAGTAAACATATCGCCTTGTGTCAGTCGCAGGTGGTCGAGTTTAGAGAATCGGAGCAACAGTTCTCCGAAGGTTACAATCTTTTGTCGTTTCATGCTTGTTTTTGTGCTTGTTTTTTATCTTTTGGCTTTCTTGCCTTCTTCTTCAGCCAGCGCAAAGTCCAACTGCCGTTTCTCGATGTTGGCCTTGGCTACCTTGATGCGGATGGGGTCACCCAACTGGTACTTGTTATGATGCCGACGGCCCACGAGACAGTAGTTGCGCTCGTCGAAGTCGTAGTAGTCGTCGTCGAGGTCGCGCATAGGCACCATACCCTCGCAGTGGTTCTCGTCAATCTCGCAGTATATGCCGTACGACTGGATGCCGCTGATGTGAGCATCGTATTCGTTGCCAATCTTGTCGGCCATGAATTCCACCATCTTGTACTTGATGCTGTCGCGTTCGGCCTGCTGAGCTACCTGTTCCATATCTGAACAGTGCTCGCACAGCTCTTCGTACTTCTGCTGGTTGGCACTGCGGGCTCCATCCTGATACTTGGTCAGCAGACGGTGTACCATCGTGTCAGGATAGCGACGGATGGGCGACGTGAAATGCGTGTAGTACTCGAAGGCCAGGCCATAGTGGCCGATGTTGTGTGTCGAATACTTAGCCTTCATCATGGCTCGCAGGGCCACGGTTTCTATCAGCTTCTGCTCCTTCTTGCCCTGACAGCTGTCCATCAGGGTGTTGAGTGAACGGGAGATGGCCCCTTTCGTGCCACTGGTCTTCATCTTATAACCAAACTTCACGACAAACTCGCGCAATGCCTCCAGCTTCGTGGGGTCTGGTTGGTCGTGGATACGGTAGGGCAGGGTCTTAGCCTTCACACCCTTCTTCACCTTTCCGATGCTCTCGGCGACGTATTTATTGGCCAGCAGCATAAACTCTTCGATAAGCTGTGTGGCATCGTTCGATTTCTTGAAATAGGCTCGAATCGGTTTACCTTTTTCGTCAATGTCGAAGTGCAGCTCCTCACGGTCGAACTTTACCGAACCGCCCTTGAAGCGACGCTCACGCAGGCATTTTGCCAGCTTGTCGAGTGTTCGTAAGTTCTCAGCATACTCTAAAGGCTCACTGTTCTCATTTCTCCTTTCTCCTTTCTCATTTCTCATTTGAAGAATGTCCTGTACCTCTTCATACGCATACCTTCTATTGCTCTTGATGACGGTATGGGCAATGTGGAAGTCCTTGACGTTGGCTTCGTCGTCTAAGGTGAAGATGGCGCTATAACATAGCTTTTCTTCGTCGGGGCGTAGCGAGCAGATGAAATTGCACAGCCGTTCTGGCAACATGGGGATGGTGCGGTCAACGAGGTAGACGCTGGTGGCGCGCTTCGTCGCCTCCTTATCTATAATAGAGCCTTCCTTGACGTAGTGGCTGACGTCGGCGATGTGTACGCCTACTTCCCACAGCTTTCCTTTCTTTTGGATACTGAGGGCATCGTCGAAGTCTTTGGCATCCTTGGGGTCGATGGTGCAGGTCCAAACATTGCGGAAGTCCTCACGACGGCTGATTTCCTGCGGTGTGATACCCGGTTCTATATTCTCTGCGGCATCCTCCACAGCTTTTGGATACTTGTAAGGCAGACCATATTGTGCGAGAATGGCGTGCATCTCCACATCGTTGTTGCCTTCCTTTCCCAATACGTCGATGACCTCGCCGACGATGTTCTTTGAGTCCTTCGAAGGCCACTGCGTAATTTTCACCACGGCCTTCTCACCGTCTTTGCCACCCTTCAGCTTCTTCTTTGGAATCAGGATGTCGTGTACGAAGATATTGCCCTCAGTAATCAGGAAAGCATAGTCACGCTCCACCTTTAGCTTACCTACGGCCTGGTCGACCTTGTGCGACAGAATCTCGACGACCATCGCTTCCTTGATGTGTTTTTCACGACGGGCCATCATGGCTACTTTGACACGGTCGCCATTGAGTGCAAACATCGAGTTACGCTCAGAGACAAAGATAGGCTTGCCACCATCGTCCGGCATAAAAGAGTTCTTACCATTGGCTTTACGGATAAATGTTCCCTCTTGCACCTGAGTCTTCAGGTTCAGACGGTATGAGTTGTCACCGGTCTTCGACAGATAGTCGTCCCACGCCATCTCGTCCATCGTTTCCACCGCCAGCAACTTGGCAGGATGTGTCGAGAGCTTCAGCTCCCTGAAAATCTGCTTAAACGAGAATGTTTCGTTCGGATTCTGCTGGAACAATGTTTGCAACATCTCTATAAGACGTTGCTTGTTCAGTCGTTTACCACTCTTGTGCTTGCTCATAATCTTATCTTTTTGGTTATTCTGACGGCAAAGTTACGAATAAACGAGCAAAATGCAAAGGGAAAACTTGTTTTTCTTTTCATTTCCGAGCTTATTCGTACCTTTGACCTGCGGTCGAAGGTACTATCGTTCGAAAATGCTCAAATTAATTTGGCATTTTGCTCACTTATTCGTACCTTTGCAGCCGTATTAATACATTATTATTATGAAAATAGCTTTAATCGGCTACGGCAAGATGGGTAAGATGATAGAGCAAATCGCCCTCAGCCGTGGTCATGAGATTGTGAGTATTGTCGACATCGACAATCAGCAGGACTTCGACTCTGAGGCCTTCCGTAGTGCTGATGTGGCGATAGAGTTTACGGCTCCACAGGCTGCTTATGGCAACTATCTGCGTGCCTTTAAGCATGGTGTGAAGGTGGTTTCTGGCTCCACAGGCTGGATGAAGGAGCATGGTGACGATGTCAAGCGCATGTGCTCTGAAGAGGGGCAGACGCTCTTCTGGGCCAGTAACTTCAGCATCGGTGTTGCCATCTTCTCGGCTGTCAACAAGTATCTGGCCAAGATCATGAACCAGTTCCCGCAGTACGACGTAGAGATGGAAGAAACGCACCACGTTCACAAGTTGGATCATCCTAGTGGTACGGCTATCACGCTGGCAGAAGGCATTTTGGAGAATATCGACCGCAAGGAGGCTTGGGCCGAGGACACTACTGACCCCAAACTGCTTCGCATCGACCATATCCGTCGTGGTGAGGTGGCTGGCATCCATACCGTTCGTTATGACTCGGAGGCCGACATCATCACCATTACCCACGATGCCCATTCACGTCAGGGCTTTGCCCTTGGTGCTGTGCTGGCAGCAGAGTATACCAAGGAGCACCAGGGACTGTTAACGATTAGCGACATGTTTAAATTCTGATTATGGAAAAGAGAGAAAAGAAACAACTGAATATGAAGGTGCAGTGGGCCAAGTTCATCTGTGTGCTGGTGCTCTACCTGCTGTTCCTCTATTGGGTGAAGTCGTGGTGGGGACTGCTTGTCATCCCGTTTATCTACGATGTTTATATAACAAAGAAAATCAAGTGGCAGTGGTGGAAAGAGGCAGAGGGACCTGTCAAGTTCGTCATGTCGTGGGTCGATGCGCTGGTGTTTGCGCTGGTGGCCGTCTACTTCATCAATCTGTTCTTCTTCCAGAACTACGTCATTCCATCGAGCTCGTTGGAGAAGTCGTTGCTGACCGGCGACTACCTCTTCGTCTCGAAGGTGAGCTATGGTCCGCGCATCCCTGAGACGCCGCTGACGATGCCGCTGACACAGCATACGCTCCCCCTGTTCCAATGCAAGTCATACATCGAGTGGCCTCATTGGGACTATCGTCGCGTAAAAGGCTTGGGCAAGATTCAGCAGAACGACATCGTCGTTTTCAACTTCCCTGCTGGCGACACTATCTGCTCGGCCCCCCAGTATCAGGCCTACGACTACTATCAGATGTGCTATCAGATTGGCTATCAGACCTATCCCCAGCGTCCAAACCCAGATTCGCTGACACAGGAACAGCTGCCCATCTATTTCAACACCATCTATCAGGCTGGCAAACAGACCATTGCTGCCAATCCGCAGGAGTATGGACTCATCGACACCCGTCCCACCGACCGTCGTGAAAACTACGTCAAGCGCTGTGTGGGTCTCCCTGGCCAGACGCTGCAAATCAAGGATCATATCATCTACATTGATGGCAAAGCCAACAAGGAGCCCGACAATGTGCAGTATACATATAAGGTAAAGCTGAAACAACGTCTCGACGATGACATCATGCACGAACTCGGCATCACGATGGAGGACCTGATGAGTCTGAACACACAGGGTTATATGCCGCTGACCAACCATGCTGTCAAAGAACTGAAGAAGCGGACGGACATCGTGGAGAGCATCGAGCCGAATACCGATGCCAGCGACCTGGACATCTATCCGCTGAACGGCAACATGCACTGGACGCGCGACAACTATGGTCCCATATGGATTCCTGCCAAGGGCAAGAGCATCGACCTCACCCTGAAGAACCTGCCCGTCTACGAACGGCCTATCCGTACCTACGAGAAAAACACACTCGAGGTGAAGGACGGCAAGATCCTGATCAATGGCAAGGAGACCACGAAATATACGTTCAAGATGGACTACTACTGGATGCAGGGTGACAACCGCCACAATTCACTCGACTCCCGCTACTGGGGTTTCGTGCCTGAGGACCACATCGTGGGTAAGCCCATTTTCATCTGGTGGAGCTCCGACCCAGACCGCAGTGGTTTCTCTGGAATCCGCTGGAACCGTCTGTTCCGCTTCGTGGATAACATCAAGTAAGTTTAATGGATAATAGACATTGAGTAAGGATGAAAAACTTGCTAAAGTACGTGATAGCATTTGCGTCGGCATTCGCTCTGATGCTGCTGTTCCGTACTTTAGCTTTTTCAATACACAGCGTCAGTGGAAATGCGCTGAACCCGAATTTCAAGGATGGCGACTGCTTGCTCGTCAATCGTTGCAGCTATGGCCTACGAATTGCAGGAAACAGTCTGCTGCCTTACAGCCGACTGATGCGACAGCCCGTACAGCGGGGCGATATTGTGGCCTTTATTGCACCCTGCGATTCTCTCGAAGGCCTCTACATCGCCCGTTGCACAGCTGTTCCTGGCGATACCATCCAAACTGTCAACGGCTCTATGATAGTGCCAGGTCTCATCAACTGTGCTAAGACCGACTATTACTGGCTGGAAGCCCTCAACCAACAGAATCCTGCCGACTCCCGCCATCTTGGTTTCGTTCCAGAGAGCAACATCATCGGACGTGTGATGACCGTGCTCTACAATCGGAAAAAATTCCCGATACCATGACCACCGCTCTGTTGCAGACCACCTATTTCGGACCTGTTCAGTGGTATCAGAAGCTGTACCGCTACGACCGTTGTGTCATCGAGCAGCATGACTCATATCAAAAACAAACCTTCCGCAACCGTTGCATCATTGCCACAGCCAACGGCACTCAGGCACTCACCGTTCCTGTGGAACATCCATCACCCATCACCCATCACCTATCACCCATCACCAAAGACCTCCGCATCAGCGATCACAACCAATGGCGACGCGTCCATTGGAATGCCCTGCAGAGTGCCTATAGTGAGAGCCCGTTCTTCGACTACTATGCTGACGACATCCGTCCGTTCTTCGAAAAGAAATATGAATTTTTGGTCGATTTCAACGAGGCCATCCGTCAAAAGATGTGCGAACTCATTGATATCCACCCCTTCGTGGACTACACCACCACCTATCTCCCATCACCTATCACCCAATACCCATCACCCATCTCTGACTTCCGCGACGTCATCCACGCCAAACATCCCCAGCCCGACCCCGACTTTACGCCAATAAAATATTGGCAGGTGTTCCAGCACAAGCATGGTTTCCTGCCAAATCTCTCCATCCTCGACCTCCTGTTTTGCATGGGGCCCGAGTCTGTCTTTTACCTGTAATACCTCCCGAAACTCCTTACTCGATACACTTCATAAGGAAGTCTACGGCACCATTCACGCCGAACTGACGCACATCCAGCGAGACATCATAGTTCGTGGCATCCTTCCAGTCGCGGCCCGTGAACTTTTTCGTGTACAGCTCGCGGCTGTAATCGTTGTCAACAATCATCGCTGCAGCATCCTGCTCGCTGATGTCATACTTCTCGGCAATGCGACGCTTGCGGCAGTCCAAGCCTGAATGAATGAAAATCTTCAAGGCATTGGGATGGTCAGCAAAGATGTCGAAACCACAACGGCCCACGATGACACACGACTCCTCGTCGGCAATGCTACGGATGGCATTGGCCTGAGCCTGGAACAGCACACGGCTCGTCTCCTCCTGCTCCTGCCCGTCATACGCGGCACTAGCCATATAGGTACGGTAGAAGTTGGTGAAGTCGTCGCGCCACAGCGGGTTTCGCGACTCAATCTTCTCTACGGCATCCTCAACAGCTCTCATCCGCGAGGCCACCTCATTCAGTATCTGCTTGTCCAGCAGCTTCACTCCGAGCCGGCGTGCTAGCTCCGCCCCAATCTCATGGCCGCCCGTTCCAAATTGGCGACTGATGGTGATAACGAATTTATCCTCCTTATTCATAGTCTTAGTGCTTTAATTATTTACTTCGATGGCAAAGATACGAAAAAAAAATGAGAAAGAAGAACTTTCGCACCAATTTCTTTGTTTTTTTCATTATTCCCTGGCACAAAAGACCATCTTCCTCGGCACGAAAGCCCGTCTTGGTGACCGCGACAGCCTTATCGCAGTAAGCAGGAAAGCCCATCTTGCTGACCACAATAGGCTCTCGCGGTCAGCACGACAGCCTATCGCGGTAGACAAGATAGCGTGTTACTGAATTAGAAGTTGAGAAACCGGGAAACCGAGAAAACCGAATTCTCGTTTTCTCGGTTTCTTATTTCTTATTTGTTTTTGATTTCTTCGTATAATTATGGTATGCTTCCAGCAACTGCTGACGACACTCGGGAGTGACGGAAATCAGTCGCATATTGGTTCCTTCCTGTGGAACTATACCGTTTTTGTCAAAAAAGAAACTGTAGACCATTTCACCATGCATGTTGTCATAGATCTTGCCGTCTTCACCGTAGAGCAGCGTTGGTACGCCATCTTTTTTTTCCGTCCATCCCATTAATGGCTTTTCGATGTTCCAGTCACCCATGGAAATCACGATATACTTCTTGCCATCGAAGGTCAGATCTATGAGTTTGTCGTTGAACATCTTCTTATATTCCCTAACAAGCCCTTCAAACAACATTGCCGTTGTAATATCCGTATGCTCAATTCCTGGCAGATTGGCTTTTGTCACTCTCTCACGGATATCCATCATATATGGCAATGCCTTTACAAAATTCTCTTTCATCATGTTGTATAGCATACCTGTTGAGCCGAGTGTATTCAGGTAAGCGTCGCCTATATCAACACCCACCTTATCGGCATGCAATATCTCGTCAATGTAAAACAAAGCCTTGTCTAAGTTTTTCTTGTCAGAAGCTACTGTCAGCAGTGCCACACAGGCCTCTCGAATCACAGAGTCGGGTATTTCCTTGTTATAGTCGGTGGCAAGGTGATAGATACGTTCATAGTATTTTTCAGCCTTCGACTGGTTATACATTCCGTTCTCCTTGTCGAGCAGGAAGTGTCCTGCCTCCAGTTGGGCATTCCAGTCGGTTGGGTTCTCGTCAGCCGTTTTCGTCAGGCGAAAAAACTTCTGCGCCTTCGTTTCAGGCTCATCTGTCTGGGCGTTCACGCTCAGTGCAGCAATGCAGACAAGTGCTGCCATTACAAAAAATCGTTTCATACGCTAATTGTATTTATTATTTGATTAAGTTTTGAGGTGTTTAAAAAGGATGAGAGACAACTATTTTACTGTGAAGTCAAGAGACTGCAAATCGCTGTCGCGTGACGAGGTGCCGTAGAGTATCTGATAACGGCCTGGCTTAACGGCCAGCTCATCGATAGCCTCATCGTAGTACTCGAAGGCCTCGCTGGTGAGGGCAATCACAGCATGCTTGGTCTCGCCAGGCTTAAGAGTCAGCTTCTGGAAACCCTTCAGGGCCTTGATGGGAGCACCAGCATCACCCAGGCGCTTCACATAGACCTGTACGGTCTCGGTGCCCTCGCGATTGCCGGTATTGGTGACAGGAGCAACGACAACGGTGTAGGGCTTGTCGGACTTGCCGATCTTTACAGATTTATGAATCAGCTTTCCCTTGCCCACACTGAACGACGTGTAACTCAGACCATAGCCGAAAGCATACTGCGGCTGACCCGTGAAATAACGGTAGGTGCGGTTCTTCATCGAGTAGTCAAGGAAGTCGGGCAGGTCGTCGTTCGAACGATAGAACGTGACAGGTAGCTTGCCACCAGGATTGTAGTCGCCAAAGAGCACATCAGCCAGCGCCTTGGCACCACCCTGTCCAGGATACCACGCCTGCAGCAAGGCATCGTACTGCCCCTCGACACTACCGAAGGCAATGGCGGAGCCAGAACAGTTGACGAAGACGACGGGTTTGCCAGTCTGATGCATGGCCTTGACGAGCATCTGCTGTACCACAGGCAACTCGATGGTCTGCTTGTCGCCACCCTCACCCTCCATGCGGGCCGAGATGCCACCGATGATGATGATGGCATCAGCCTCACGGACGTCGTTGGCAAGTGTGGTGAAGTCGACGAGCTTACGTTCGCAGATGTCACCACGCAGCAGAGCGAATTGACCATTGCCGTGACGGTATTCAATCACGACGTCGTAGGTCTGACCCTCAACCACGGGGAACGACTTGTATTCCACCTTTCTGCCAAAGCCGAAGCCAAAGCCACGACGGCCAGCAGGTTTGGCATCTTCCACCACCTCGCCGTTCACCTTCAGCACGTAGCCGTTATCGGTCATCAGCGTGTATTTCATGTCGCCTGTAAAGGTGGCCTTATACTGTCCGCTGACACGAACGGACAGCGTGTCGCGATTGACACCCTGAGCGAATCCCCAGGCACCGAAGGTCGAGAAGTCCAGATTGTTGTAATAGTCGGTCTTGGCAGGCTCGCCACTCAGTTCCTTGTTATTATAGAATTCCACCAAAGCACCCTTGCCGTCGTTAAAGTCCTGCAGGTGATGGATGGTCTCGTACTCATCGTTCAGCTCACAGGCCTTCTGATAGATAATCTTCGCACTAGGAACGGCATTCTTGATACCCTCCAACAAAGAATGCTGATGCTCCTTAGTTGGTGTGCCACCATAGTTGCCATTGAGCAGTTCAACATCGTCGGCATTGGGACCAAGGACAGCCAGCGTCTTGATGCTCTTTGAGAGCGGGAGAACGGGCTTGGAAGCCCCTCCTTCGGAGGGGGTGGGGAGGCTCCTATTTTCCAGCAGCACCATCGACTCGCGAGCGGCCTGGGTAGCCAAGTCATCGTGCTTTTCGCAGGAGATGGTCGACGATGGGATTGTCGACCACGGGAGCATGTCGGCAGGGTCGAACATACCCAGTTCGAAGCGGCCTGTCAAGGTATAGCGCAGATGCTTGTCCAGTTCGCTTTCCGTGATGAGTCCCTTCTTCAGGCCCTCAGAGAGCGACATAAACACTTTTCCACATTCCAAATCCGTACCATTCAGCACAGCATCGACAGAAGCTGACAATGGGTCCTTGTGTGTTTCGTGCTGGCCTTTGTTATAGAAGTTGTTGATGGCATCGCAGTCAGTCAGCACGATGGCATCGTAGCCCCACTTGTTGCGCAGGATATCGATGAGCAGACGGTCGCTGGTGCAACAGGGCTTGCCCTCAAAACGCTGGTAGGCACACATCACCTCGCGGACGTTGGCTTTCTTGACCAAAGCCTTGAAGGCAGGCAGATAGGTCTCCCACAGGTCACGGTTCGTGGGCTCTACGTTCATCGAGTGGCGCAGGGGCTCTGGTCCGCTGTGTACGGCATAGTGCTTGGCACAGGCGTGGGTCTTGAAATATTGGGTGTCGTTGCCCTGCATGCCTAGGACAGTCTGGACACCGAGGACGGCATTCAGATAGGGGTCCTCGCCACACGTCTCCTGACCGCGTCCCCAACGTGGATCACGGAAGATATTGACATTCGGACACCAAAAGGTCAGTTCTGGATTGCCAGGATAATAGGTGACACCCTGGGGGACGTTAAACAATTTCGGGTCGTTGTGGTCGGTACGATTCCAGTTGGCACGGGCCTCGTCGCTGACCTGCGAGAAGACATTGTACACCAACTGAGTATTGAAGGCAGCAGCCAAGCCAATGGGCTGCGGATAGACGGTATAGCCACCCTGACGTACACCATGACAGGCCTCGCTCCACCAGTTGTACGATGGGATACCGAGACGGTCGATGGAGACACTCTTGTTCATCATCAGACCCACCTTCTCTTCAGGTGTCAACATGCCCAACAGGTTTTCTACACGTTCAGCACGTGGCAGTTGTGGATTCTGCCAAGGATACTTGTACTGAGCCCTCACATTAATGGTGCTCACGGCAATAGCCGTCATTGCCAACAACAAAAATTTATTCATAGCTTATAATAAGTTAAGTTTACTGCTGCAAAGATACGAAAAAAAAATAATATGTGACGACAAAGCTATTTGTTTTCAGTCTTTTTAATAAACAGACTAACAAAACAGGATGATGAGAAAACTCTTGATGGCAGTCTTAATGCCCTTGACGACAATGGCTCTGGCACAGACTTTTGAGACGCGTTATGAGCGTAGCGTGAACGACTTGATGCAGGATGTCAGCAAGCGCTTTGGCGTGAGGTTCAAGTTCGATTCAAACGTTGATACCGTAGGCAAGCGCCTGCCGTATGCCGACTTCCGTGTGCGTCCCTACAGCATCGAGATGACACTTGACAACATCTGCAAATACTTCGACTGGAACTGGTGGAAGCAGAATGGCAATACCTATAAGATTAAACCCTATGAATATCCACGCCGCCATGAAGCCGAAGGAAAAATGGTGCTCGACTGGCTTTCCTCCTTATATAATAATAAGGAAGAATGGGAAGCACGTCGTGACAGTCTTCGCCGGGAAGTGCGCCAGCGACTGGAACTCGATGCTTTCCTCGATTCATGCGTGATAGTGCCGACGGGGAGACCATCGGCCACAAAGGGCGAGCGCCCTGTTATCCTGTCAAAGGTCCGCAAACACGATGGCTATACCACCCAGAATATCTGCATCGAGCTAACCCCAGGTCAGCATCTCTTTGGTACCATCTACGCATCCACAAAAAAAGGCAAACATGCTTTGATAGTCTGTCCTGACGGCCATTGGCCCTATCGCTATCGGGCTGACGAACAGCAGAGACTGGGTACATTGGCCCGTATGGGTGCCGTGTGTGTCGACTTCGACCTGTATGGTTGGGGAGAGAGTGAAAAGGAGGTGGGTAGAGAAGCTCACCATACCAGTCGGGCCCACGTCTATCAAGCAGCATGCGGCTACATCCTGCTCGAGTGGATGCTCACCCACCGCAAGGACATTGACACGGAGCGCATCGGCGTGATGGGTGGATCGGGTGGTGGCACACACACCGTCCTGCTGTCGCTACTCGACGAGCGTGTCAAAGCCTCAGCTCCTGTGGTGCATCTGGCCTCTCACTTCGACGGTGGGTGTCCTTGTGAAAGCGGCAAACCCGTCCAGCTCTCAGGTGGTGGTACGTGTGAACCAGAATTGGCTGCTATCATGGCCCCCAAGCCCATGCTGATTGTCAGCGATGACGGCGACTGGACCAGTAGTGTGCCTCGTCTGGAGTTCCCTTATCTGCAGCGTATCTATGGCTTCTATGGTGCTCAAGACAGAGTACGCAACGTACACCTGCCTGGCGAACGTCACGACTTCAAGGAAAACAAACGACAGGCTGTCTATGACTTCTTTATAGACATCTTCGGCCTCGACCGCACAATGCTTGACGAGAGCAAGGTGACCATCGAAGCCGAAGAGACGTTGAAGTCGTTGTATAAGTAGAATCCTACTTGAATATCTTCTGCGCAAACATCGTCAGATAGATGCGCCAGTTGCGCCAGATGTGGCCACCATCGGTTTCCACATACTCATATTTGTACCCCTTTGAATCCCAGTAGTTGCGCAGGTCAACCGTACTCTGATAGAGGAAGTCGGTGTTTCCCATACCCATCCAGTAGAGTTTTGGCTTGCTGCCGAAAAGACGGGCACTCTGCGTCTCGAACTCGGGATTGGCCTTAATCTGATCGGCAAATGAATCCTGGTAACCACCTTTTGCCAAGTGCAGACCAGCAGAGAACAGTCCATAGTAGTCGAACTTATTGGGATAGAGCAGGGAGACGTGGAAGGTGTGGCCACCACCCATGGAGAGACCACAGATTGCACGGTGAGCACGATCCTTCAGGGTGCGAAAGTTGGCGTCGACATAATTAACGATATCCATGAAGCTTTCAGGTATCGTGGCTACAGCGGGTTCTTTAGGACCAGTGCCGCCATCGCGGAAGCCAGGGGTATACATGCCGAACGACCACTCGCCAGGGGCTGCCTGACAGTTGGGATTGCCATTGGGCATCACCACAATCATGGGTTTTGCCTTACCCGCAGCAATCAGGTTGTCGAGAATCTGGGCAGCACGACCAAGTTCGCTCCACGCATTCTCGTCGCCACCAGAGCCATGCAGCAGATACATGACAGGAAAACGGCCACCCTTGTCGTAGCCTGGTGGGGTGTAAATGGTCATGCGGCGCTGCATCTTAAGCGTGGGACTGTTGTACCACACCTTCGAGAGGTTGCCGTGGGGGACCTCATTCACACGATAGAGGTCGCCCTTGTCACCTTTCTCGTTGCTGACGATGAAGATATTGGTAAACGACACGATGTCACGATTGACATAGATGTTGGCAGGGTCTTTGACACCAGTCATGCCGTCGATGTTAAAGGTGTAGCTGTACATCTCAGGGGTCAGTTTTTCGCTGGTGTAACTCCACACCCCGTTCTTACCCTCTACCAGCTGGGCGACGCCAGGGGCATCATACTTTCCGTATCCCTCGATCTCAATGGGCTGCGTGGGCAGGAAATCACCAGTCACCTCAACCTTGACGGCTTTTGGTGCAAAGATGTTGAAGGTCACTGTGCCGTCAGGATTGACGACGGGAGATTGCACGCTGGCACTATTGAAGAGTTTCTCTTGTGCCGAAGCTCCGAGGCAGAGGACTGCCAGAGCCATTATGATGATTGTCTTTTTCATTTTATTGTTTTTTTGTTATTGCGATATCGCGTTATTACGACCTTTCGGTATTTCGACATTCCTGTATTATCTGTGCAACAGGTTCAGCTTGACATTGGGTTTCATGACGTTGTTCACCTTCTTCGTCCACGCCTTGACCTTCGCTGTGGTCTTGGCCTCGACATCATTGGCAGACGAACAGATCATAAAGGTATAGACGCCGGCGTCCGTCTTCCAGGCAGATGCCTTCTCGTTAAACGAGGCGAGGTCGGCAGTAGTAACCTTCATGGTAATGGTCTCGCTCTCTCCGGGCTTCAGCAGGCGGGTCTTGGCATAGTTGCGCAGTTCCTTTTCAGGCTTGTTCAGCTTCTTGCTGTTGGGAGCAGCAACGAAAAGTTCCACCACGTTACGGCCAGCGCGAGTGCCGGTGTTCTTGACGTCGACTTTGACGGTGACGAAATCACCGTCCACCGAACAAGTCATGTTCTCATAGCTAAAGGTGGTGTAGCTCAGGCCGAAGCCGAAGGGGTAAGCCACTGGCTTGCCGAAGGAATCGAAGTAGCGATACCCCACGTAGATATCCTCTTCATAGTTGGTGAAGTCAATATCCTTCTGCGGCTGGCGTTCCTTGGGGGCCTTGTCTTTGTCGTAGCCCCACATGAACATTGCTCCGAGGGTCTTATCGTCCACATTGGCAGGGAAATTCTTGTCGGCATAGGCATCGCCGTAGTTAATCTGGAAGGTCATTGGTAGCTTACCGCTGGGGTTGACCTTGCCCGAGAGTACATCAGCCACACTGAAACCGCTTTCCTGACCACCCTGCCAAGTACAGACAAGCGCATCCACCTGATCCTGCCAGGAAGCGACGTCGATGGGACTACAAATGTCGAGCAAGACGATGACTTTCTTGCCCTGAGCATGATAAGCCTCGCTGACAGCCTTGATGAGCTGTTTTTCGCCTTCCTTCAAGTAGAAGTCTGCCTCACTACGGTCAGCAGCCTCACCGCTCTTACGACCAATACTGATGATAGCCACGTCACTGTGGCGGATAGCGTCGTTCAGCAGCCCTGTCTCAAACTGTTTCTCCTCAGCACGGGCCGGTGGAGTGAGCGAGAATGGGGGACGACCTTCAGGGAACAGGCGTTTCTCCTCGTCAACGAGGTGTTGCTTATAGATGCTAATAAGCGGCTTGTAGACCTCGTAGCCAGCTGAACGCATACCCTCGACGAGCGATACAGTATAATGTCCCACGCTGGTTCCGCCAAAGCCAGAACCGCCAGAAATCCAGTCGTACGATGTGCAACCGAACAGTGCCACACTTTTGCCAGTCAGAGGCAAGATACCGTTGTTCTTGAGCAGAACAATACCATCGGCACCCACCTCGCGAACAGTCTGAGCATGTGCTTTCAGGTCAGGTTCATTGCTATACTTATGTCCCTTGTAGTTATGCGTCTTCACAACATATTCCAGAATACGCTTTACGTTAGCATCGAGCACCTCCATAGGTAGCTTACCGCTCTTAGCCGCTTCGAGAATGGCCTGGTATTGTTTATCCTGACCAGGCTGCAGCATGTCGTTACCTGCCAGCATAGCGGCTACAGCATCATCACCGGCATTCCAGTCAGAGACATACATTCCCTTCCAACCCCATTCGTCACGAACAATGGTGGTCAGCAGTTCACGGTTCTGTACAGCATACGGCCCGTTCAACTTATTATACGAAGTCATAATGGTCCATGGATTGCTCTCCTTCACCATTATTTCAAAGGCCTTGAGGTAAATCTCGCGGAGGGCACGCTGCGACACCTGCGAGATGTTGCTATTGCGGTTGGTCTCTTGATTGTTGGCGACAAAGTGCTTCGGACAGGCAGCCGTTCCCTCGCTCTGCACACCGTTCACATAACCGGCGGCAATAGTACCCGAGAGATAGGGATCCTCGCTGTAGTACTCATGGTTGCGTCCGCACAGTGGATTGCGGATAAGGTTCATCGCTGGCGAGAGAATCCAGTCGAGTCCAAACTCGCGCACCTCGTTGCCAATGCCCTGACCAACCTTGAAGGCTGCCTCACGGTCCCACGTGGAGGCAAGCGTCATCGAAGCCACGAAGTCGGTGGTGTAATAGTCACGGTGATCCCAAGCACGATTGGCGTTCATGCGCAGACCCTGCTGAGAATCGGCACAATAGGTTTCGGGAATACCCAGACGAGCTACCGAGAACGTACTTCCTGCCGTACCAGGAAACTTATCGTCATCATTATAGTGCATGCCACGTCCCAGAACGAAGTGACACTTTTCTTCAAGCGTCATCGCCTTGACTACTGCGTCGATGTTATTGGCATTTAATTGAGGCTGGGCATAGCCACACAAGGCGACAACTATAAAGCCCAAAGTCACTATTATCTTTTTCATTGTTGTTTCGTTATAACGTTATTACGACATTTCGATACTTCGATGTGTCGATGTTTAGAGATTATCTTCTCAGCAGATTCAACTGTACCTGCGGTTTCAGCACATCGTTACATTTCGTCTGGAACGACTTGACGGGAGCTGACAGCGTAGCCTTGATATCCTGTGACGAGGCACCGACCAGGAATTGGTATTCACCCTCGGCAACAATCCAGGCAGAAGCGGTCTCATCGAACGAAGCAAGCTCAGGAGCAGTAATACTCAGCGTGAGCGTCTGGCTCTCGCCGGGCTTCAGCAGCTTGGTCTTGGCAAAGGCCTTCAATTCCTTGACGGGCTTGTTGGCAGCCTTGTTGTCAGGAGCAGAGACATAGACCTGGACGACCTCCTTGCCTTCGCGGTTACCTGTATTCTTGACAGCAACTGAAATGTCGTAGATGTCGTTCTTCTGAGTAATCTTGGCATCACTATACTCGAAAGTAGTATAACTGAGGCCATAGCCGAATGGGTAGGCAACGGGGACCTCGAAGGAGTCAAAATAACGGTAGCCCACATAAATGTCCTCCTCATAGTCGGTATAGTCGACATTACGGACATTACCCTTCTTTCCCTGATTCAGCATATCGATGCGGGGGTCCTCATCGATGGGGAAGTTCTTCGAACTGTAAGCATCGTTGAACTTCAAAGGCCACGTCATAGTGAACTTTCCTGATGGTGACTGTTTGCCGCTAAGAACGTCAACGACGCTGTTGCCACCTTCCTGACCAGCCTGCCAGGCACAGAGGATGGCATCGGGCAGGTCCTTCCACGAAGCTGTCTCAATAACCCCACCGATGTTCAGCAGTACCACCACCTGTTTGCCTGCCTTGTGATAGACATCACAAACCTGCTGGATGAGTTTCATCTCAGAATCGTTGAGATTGAAATCAGCGACCTTACGATCCAGGAACTCTCCGGAGATACGGCCAATAGTGATGAGTGCCACATCAGAAGCCTCAGCCTGAGCTGTCAGTTCCTCAGCAGTAAACAGTTTCTCCGGGGGTAGTGTGCCTGGCAGAAATTTTACAAGCTGGGCCGTCTTCGGATCTTTCTTCGCTTTTTCTTCCAATTCTTGCTCCATCTTCTTCTTGTAGTCGGCGATATATGTCTCATAAGCACTCTTCATCTCGTCAGAAATGGTATAGCCCCCGTTCTTCAGACCATCGACGAGTGACACAACATACGCATGATTCACATTGCCAGAACCAGTTCCGCCGGCAATGAAGTCGTAAGATGTACAGCCATAAAGGGCCACCTTCTTGATGTTCTCACCAAACGGAAGTACCGGCGCATCCATTTTCTCATTTTTCATGAGTACCATACCCTCAGCTGCCGACTGACGGGTAACAGCAGCATGAGCCTTTAGGTCGGGCTTGTTCGAGAACTTGTAGCCCTGGAAACGCGGACTCCTTTCTACCAGATTTAGCACGCGCTTTACATTTCGGTCGAGGTCGGCCACATCGAGCTTACCACTCTTCACACCTGCTACGATGCTGTCAAACTGCTCGTTTTTACCCGGCTGGAGCATCTCATTGCCTGCCCACATCTGCTTGGCGCCATCCTTGCCACCAAACCAGTCGGTCATCACGGTTCCCTCATAGCCCCACTCATCACGAAGAATAGTAGTCACGAGGTCCTTGCTCTCCGAAGCGTAGGTGCCGTTAATGTAGTTATACGAGGTCATCACCGTCCAGGGCTTAGCCTCCTTGATGGCAATCTCGAAACCTTTGAGATAGATCTCGCGCAGAGCACGCTGCGAAATATGAGCATCGGTATTCATGCGGTTTGTCTCCTGGTTGTTGGCAGCAAAGTGCTTGATGCTCGTACCTACGTCGTTCTTCTGCACGCCAGTGATATAGGCTCCAGCTGTCTTGCCTGCCACGACAGGGTCCTCTGAATAATACTCAAAGTTACGGCCACACAACGGGTTACGCATGATGTTCAGAGCAGGAGCCAACAGCACATCGGCACCATACTCCTTCACCTCTTCACCAATGGCCTTACCAACCTCTTCTACAAGTTGCGTGTTCCACGTAGAAGCCAACAGCGTTCCGATGGGGAAGTGTGTACAGTAATAAGTGGCATCGTCACCCTCACGGGTAGCATCGATGCGCAGTCCTGCAGGACCATCAGCCAACACAACAGCAGGAATACCTAATGAATCGAGCGGATAGGTAGTTCCTGCGGCACCAGGTACAAGACTCTCCGTGGCACCAATCACAGCGTCATCACCAGAAAAGCCTTTCATACCCACACCAATCACGAAATGAGCCTTGTCTTCGAGTGACATTTTTTCCATCACTTCTTCCTGATTAATGGTGTTTTTCGTAACTTTGTCTGCAGAGTTACAGCCAACAACGGCGACAAATAAGAAGCAATAACCAATGACGGTTACAGCATTGAATAGTTTTTTCATAAGCTTTTATTTAAATAATAAAGGTGTAAATTCTGTCAGGTAAATGCGCCAGTTGCGCCAGATGTGACCTCCGTCAGTCTCCAGATAGTTATACTTGTGTTGCTTCGAGTCGAGGTAAGCTCGCAGGTCGTTGTTGTTCTTGATGAGGAAGTCGGTTTTGCCGATTCCGATCCAAAAGAGCTTGGGGTTCTTGCTGAAGAGCACGTCTATCTTCTGATTGCGGTCAGCATAGATGTTGGGGAACCCTTCATCACTCTTCTGCTGTTGGTCAACAGCTGCTGAGAACAGACCGACGTAATCGAACAAGTCGGGATTGTTGATCGCAATAAAAAGACTATGGAAGCCACCCATCGACAGACCGGCGATGGCACGGTGAGCCTTATCCTTCTTCACACGATAGGTCTTCTCAACAAACTTGATCACGTCGGGGAAGGCCGTCTCGAATGAACCCTCCATGGTCTTAGGCAGCATCATCGTAGGCACACGGAAGCCCTCACTGGTCTCTCCCGGACATGCCTCCTGCGAGATATTGCCGTTGGTCATGACCAGAATCATCGGTTCTGCCTTGCCCTGAGCAATCAGGTTATCCATAATCTGGGCTGCGCGACCAAGCTCACTCCACGCATTCTCATCGCCACCAATGCCATGTAACAGGTAGAAAACAGGGTATTGCTTGCCACTGGTCTCATAGCCAGCAGGGGTGTATATCGTCAGGCGACGTGTCAGGCCAGCCGTAGGACTCTCGTACCAAATCTTGCTGACTGTACCATGTGCCACCTTGTTGACCTTGTACAAGTCAGTACGCTGGTCACCACCTATCAGCAGCACGCTAAAAAGATTGTTGATGTCGCGAATGTTATAGACGTTCAGCGGATCGATGATTTTCACACCGTCTACTATCATATTATACGTATAGAGTTCAGGCTTCAACACTTCCGATGTGAAACTCCATATACCTTTGTCGTCCTTGACGAGATCTGCCACGCCAGGAACATCGTAGGTATTTCCTTGGTATTCTACCTTCTGAGGTGGCAGAAAATCACCAGTAATCTGCACCTTCTGAGCTTCGGGGGCTATCAGGTTAAATGTCACCGTGTTGTCGGCGTGTACATCGGGGGAGGCAACTTGCGGACCTTGTCCCCAGTTCAAATTCTGTTGGGCTTGTGCCGTCATGCCTACCAGGCAGAGGGCAAGTGTCAATGCATAATTCACAATGCATGATACATGATTTTTTTTCTTCATAAGCATATTAGGTATAGTAGATGCTGCAAAGTTACGAAAAAAAGAATGAAAAGCCAAATATATTTGAGCTTTTCTGAGTGCAAAGTAAGTTCGACGAAGTCAGAGTTACGAAAAGTCGGGCAGAAAACAAAGAAACTCGTTCCTTTTTTTCCTATCACAGAGTATTTTCGTACCTTTGCAGGCGAAAATGCAAAGCCAGATGAAAAAGAAACAAATAGTTGTTGGTGTAACAGGCCTCTTCCTGCTGTTAGGCAGCGGGGAGGGTTGGTCTCAGCATGTAAGGACGGAAACGGGTGACGTGGTGGGCGACACCCTGCATGAGGTGACGGTGACGTCGCGCTCTGCCCAGAAACGCATGGAGGAGGTACAGATAGGTGTTGAGCAGATAGAGGTGGAGTCACTGGCGAAGATGCCGTCGCTCTTTGGCGAAAAGGACATCATCAAGGGTATACAGCTGTTGCCTGGTGTGAAGAGTGAAAGCGAAGCCTCGGGAGGTTACCAGGTGCGTGGTGGCAAGGCGGCCCAGAACTTGATACTACTGGATGGTGCAACGGTATATAATGCAGGCCACCTGATGGGACTCTTCTCGACGTTCAACGACGATGCGCTGATGGGAGCTTCCCTCTACAAGGGTCTGGTGCCTGCACAGTTGGGGGGTGGTACGGCCTCGGTATTCGACATCAACACCCGTTCGGGCAGTTTGACAGACTATCACTTCGGAGGTACCATCGGCCTGCTATCGGCTAAAGTGGTGGCTGAAGGTCCCATCAAAGAGGGGAAATCTTCTTTTCTTGTGGCTGGCCGGCGCTCGTATCTCGACCTCTTTCTCAAGGCGACGGACAAATATCGCGACAACACACTAAACTTCTATGACGTCAACGTCCGACTGAATTTCCGCCTGACAGACAAGGATATGCTGTCGGCCACATTCTTCCGGGGCCGTGACAATTTGGGAATGGAAGATCTGATGCGACTGGAATGGGGCAATACGACAGGTACAGCCAACTGGCTACATACGGCCAACGACCATCATTATGCCAATACAGAGCTTACCATCAGCGACTTCAGGAGCGACGTAGCTATCGACGTGCTCAATACCTATTATACGATGCGAGGTTTTATACGCCAGGGCACCCTACGCCACCAGCAGGTGGCAACAATGGGGCAACACCGTCTGTGCTATGGTCTTGAAAGCACCTACCTACAGCTGAAGTCTGCCGAATGGGACATTAACCTGTTGCATCAGCAAGAAAAGCGCGACGCCTGGGCCAATGCGCTCTGGCTGAATGACGAATGGCATCTGTCAGACTGCGTACAGTTGTCGGCAGGACTGCGCCTACACTTGTTCAGCGTGCTGGGTGGAGCACCATATTACCTGTTGGATAGTGAAGGCAACATCACGGAGACCATCAACAAGACCGGTATTGTGAAAACCTACGCCAATGTGGAACCGAGACTGAGCATGAAATGGATGCTCTCCCCACAGCATAGTCTGAAATTCGGCTACAGCCGTACGTCGCAGGACATCCATGCCATCAGTGGTGCATCGTTGTCAATGCCTTTCGACCGTTATACCATGACCAGTAATATCGTCGAGCCAGAGAAGGCCGACCAGATTGCTGTGGGCTGGATGGGCATGACACCTGATGGCGACTACGACTGTACTGTAGAGGGTTACTATAAAAACATCCGTAACGTCTATGACTATCGCGATGGCAAGATGTTCTATTCTGAAATAGAGATAGAGCGGTTACTGCTGGGTGGCAAGGGGCGCGCCTACGGTCTGGAGCTGTGTGTCCGTAAGAACAAAGGACGCCTGACGGGCTGGGTCAGCTATACGCTGTCATGGTCGCAAAACAAGATTGCGGGCATCAATGGCGGAGAATGGTATACGGCATCCAACGACCGTCGTCACGACTTAGCCGTTGTCGGTGTCTATAAGCTGTCGCCATCGTGGGAGTTCTCTGGCATTTGGCGCTATAACACTGGCCAAGCGCTTACTGCCCCCAGTGCGAAATACGAAATAGACGGCACCACCTATTACTATTATCATGAGCGCAACGGGTATCGGGCACCTGCCTATCACCGCCTTGACCTCAGTGCAAACTATACCAAGAAGATGAAACGCTTCACAGGCATCCTGTCGTTCGGACTCTACAATGCCTATTGCCGTTATAATCCCTTTACCATCCGTTTCAAAAACGACGACAAAAGTCCTACAGGTACCATTGCCGAACAGACGTCGTTGTTTGGCGTAGTCCCCTCCGTTTCGTACTCGGTAAAATTTTGAGATGAGAGCTTAGAGATATGAATATGCGAAAGATACTATATATCACCCTGTCAGTCATGGCACTGACAGCCTGCACGAAAGAGATTGACTTCGACTATAACGAGATAGATTCCATTGTAATGGTCGAAGGACGTGTCACCAATGAGGGCACTACGGTCATGATTACCAAGAGCCGCAACATGACCGACAGCGTCCGTGGACGTTGTCTGCCAGGAGCTGTCGTCACTATCAGTGGCGGAGGTGTCGACGAAATCATTGTCTATGACCCGCAGGCGCAGTGTTACCGTTCGCCACTAAAGGGCAAGGTTGGGGAGACCTATCGGCTGACCATCGACTTTGAAGGGCGTCGCTATGAGGGTACGGCCACCATGCCAGCTGCAGCACCTATTCTACATTCGGAATTTCTCTGGTTTTCAATGCTCGACGAGCGAATGGTGGTCTATGAACTATGGGCTGCGGATTCCAAGCCTGACGAGCGCAACTACTTTTGGTTCCGCATGGACCGACGGACACACCATCCTCATTTCAAGGACAAGAAATACCAAGAGCCCTATACCTGGAATGTCTTTGACAATCGCGGCTGTCCGCCCGGTCTGCTGTACCGTGACGTGATGTGTATGTCGGAGCGCATGGCCGAGGAAGACAAAGAAGAAAATTGGGATTACATCTTGTATGAGGGCGACACCATTACGTGCCAACTGATGAGTATTGACCGTGCCACGTACGACTACCTCACCTCGTTGCGTGCAGGACAAAGCAATGGTGCCAATCCGCGCAGCAACCTGATCGGTGGTTGCTTAGGCTATTTTACGGCAGGCAGTGTGACGCATGCCGATACGCTGGTATTCCACTACGATGCCATCAAGCCTAAGGCAACGTTTATTCCGTAGGGGTCGGCGGAGTTGTCTTTTTGTGCTTTTGGGAGTCAAGGAATTCCTTGATGGCACTGACCAGGGTATCGTTTTCTTCAGGCAATTGGGTAGAAACGCGAAAGAACTGATTCGAAAGACCGAAGAAATTGCTGCAGTCGCGAATCAGGATGCCATGTTCATGAATAAGATATGACTTCAGTTCCTTGGCAGAAACGGATTCTATCTCACAAAGCATGAAGTTGGTTTTGGTCTCAAAAACGCGGATGCCATCGATGGCGCGCAACTGGCTTCGCAGCCGTTCCGTTTCGGCGAGATAGGCGTCAAGGTCGTCGACTACTGGTTGACCGTTATTGATGAGAAACATGCCAGCCTCGATGGCCAGGGCATTGACCGACCATGGGGTGATACGCGAGCGCAGCAGCTGGATGGTATTAGGATGGGCTGTGATATAACCCAGGCGCAAACCGGGTATACCATACTTCTTGCTAAAGGAATGGATGAGGATGAGATTGGTAACGTTCTGCATCTCCCGGTACACCAGTAGCGGCTCCTTCGTATAATCTTCGTACGACTGGTCAACGACGAAGATGTAGCGCGGTGAGCGGCGTACGACATAGTCGAGGAATCCCTTCATCAGCACATTGCCGCTGGGGTTGTTGGGATTGCATATCCAATAGACACGGTCCTTGGGCAGATGGGCCAAATCGTCAGTATTCTCGAACGAAATGATGTGGTGGTTGATTCGGCAGGCATCGGCATACTCGTTGAAAGTTGGCTGTGGGATGACGGAGGCACTGTGATGAAACTGCTGGGCGATGAGATAGATGGCCTCAGTAGCCCCATTGGTAACCATCACGCATTCTGGCGAAATGCCCTCTTGCCGCGCTATCAGCCGTTCCAGCTGTCGGGGTTGTGGCTCAGGATAGTTACCTACTACATCAAAGTGCTCCATGAGGTGCTGCTTCAATGCAGTATGGTCGACGTGCTGGAAGATGTTCGAACTGAAATTCATCTTCACCAAATCGTCATAGCGGTAGATATCGTCTCCGTGTCCGTCAAGCATCTTAACTCTTAACTCCTAATTCCTAACTCTTAATTCTTAACTCTTAATTCTTAATTCCTAACTCCTAACTCCTAACTCTTATCGCCATTGTCTCCTTGTCGAAGACAATGCCCGGACGTTCGACGAAACGGCTCAAGGCACCATCGTCAGACAATTCGCGGGGAGATCCCACACTAAGACTCTGAGGTTCCATCAGCCAAAGTCTGTCGGCCACCTGCAACGACAGCTCCACATCGTGCGTAGAGAGAAAAATCGTTTTCTGCTCATCAATGGCCAACCGTCTCAGCAACTGCATCATCTCCACCTTGCTGGGATAGTCGAGGAAAGCTGTCGGTTCGTCAAGATAAATGACGGGTGTCTGCTGCGCCAGAGCCTTGGCTATCATGACCTTCTGGCGTTCACCGTCACTCAGCGTATGGATGAGACGATGAGCCAACGGCTCTATGTGAACAAGACCGATGGCTTCGTCCACCTTCTGACGGTCTTCGTCGGTCAGAGTTCCCCAGAAACCCGTATATGGCGAGCGACCCATACCCACCAATTCCAAGACCGTCATGTTCTGCACGTCGGGCTTTTCCGTCAACACCACACCGATGAGTCGGCTCAGCTCCTTGTCAGAGAAGGAGGTGATGGATGATGGGTGATGGGTGGTGGTGGACATGAGGATGTCACCAGACAAAGGAGGCTGGAATGCCGACAGGGTGCGGAGCAGCGTCGACTTACCGACGCCGTTCTGACCCAGCAGACAGGTCAGCTCTCCGCTATTGATAGCAGCATTCAGGTGGCTGGCAACCACCTTCTTGCTGCCTTTAGTTGTGTAGCCGATGCAGAGGTCTTGCAGTAATACTGTCTCCATATCTTTCTGGTTTCATTTATCTTTCAAAACACGCTGCAAAGTTACAAAATTCCCTTCAATTAAAGCACAAGTTTTTTTTGTTTTTAATATCACCAATATCACACACGGGCTAAGTGGCTGTAATACAATGGGGTAGGTGTGTGATATTAATGTGATATTGGTGATATTAAAATCGCGATTTTAATAGTTTTTACAGAAAATTAAAGCTCGCAGATTCAACTGGCAACTGCAATTACTCTTTTTATTGTATAAAGTCCTCTTCGTCCTCCAGAATCTCTTTGACGGCGATAGTCAG
>JBGUQW010000213.1:0-2032 GCA_045131435.1 Prevotella sp. | reverse complement strand
CGTGCCCTTGAACGGGTGACCGCTCTTGCCTGCCATCTCCGATGAACTGACATTTCCAGCGAGTTTCACAACCTTGCCGCTGAAGCCGTCGGGAGCCAAGTCGTAGTTTGTGGCAAAGCAGAACCAGCCCCAGCCATTGGCGGTCTTGATGGTGTAGGTGTCGCCGTTCTGCTCGAAGTTGCTGGCATCGGGTGCTGAGAACGTTGCACCGATGTTGACTCCCTCAGCGGGCATAGTGAATGTATAGGTGTTGGCACCCGCCGCAGTCAACGTGATGTCACTTCCCGAGGTTGCGCCCGTCGCGGTCACTCCTGTCAATGTCTCGCCGAACTTCGACGTGAAGGTGAGGGTGACCGTCTCACCGTCCATAGCATAATTGCCATCTTTGTCGGTAGTGAACTGCGGATAGTTGATGTTGATACCGCTGAAAGTTCCCACGCGGTAACTCGTCGTCAGCGTATAGGGATAATTATCTGCATTGATGGTGACACTTGCAGTGTAGGCTCCTACGTCATGGGGCATTGAAGTGCCGAGACTTGCGCCAGTCGTATTGTTTACATAGGTGATATCACCTGCCTTGGCTTTTGTCGCATTCGTGAAACTTGCAATATTCGACAGTGTGGCAGGGTGATACTTTTCTTGCGAATAGGTAGCGTGAGTTGGCGGAGTCAGCGTCGTAGTTATCTGATAGTTAGAACTTGCAAGTTCGCAATCCTTGCCGTCGTCGTGGGCGCAGGTGGCGGTCAGCGTGTTGTCCTCTGCATTCTTGCTGAATGTAAAGTTGTGCCTGTGCGTTTCAGTGGCCTCTGTCGGCTCGTAAGTAATGGTAAGTGTGCCTTGTATGAAGAAAGAGGCCTGTCTGGTGGTATTGGTGTTCTTCATCCTTATTTCGAGATAGTCGTCCTCGTTTGCAAGTTGCATTCCGTTCTCGCTGGAGAAGAGCATGCTGGTGTAACTGCTCATAGTCTCTGAATAGGAATTTGTCCAGGCACCGTTCTTTCCGATTTTCAAGTAACTTCCCTCACCAACAGTAGATGTGTAATCAACTCTTGCACTGCTGAACAATATGGACTTCACATTGCCGCTGATGCGAGGAAATAGTCTGACTATGCCTTCCGCGCCGGCGCTACTTCTCAAAGTGAGTACGCTTCCCTCTTTCCTGTTTGTCTGCATACCACTCATGGGAACGAGAAAATCATTGTCGTCGTATAGGATGGTGGTTACGCCGCTGCCATCATTGCTCGCATTGGCTATGGTAAAGGATTTAGAAGACAGAAGGAGCTTAGGGACAGCCCTGCCGCTGCTGACCCTCCAAGCGCTGCCGAGAGCTGCGACAAGTTGTGTTGCCGTCTTTGAGCCGACAGCCGTACCCTGAGCGGTACCCAACGTTTGCGTATAATAGCTATTGGTAGGTGTTACGTCGTTGCGCGAGAAAGTTGCACCAACGTTAACGGCAGTCTTACCGCTGGGGATGGTGGTGTTCGGTGCATAGAGGCAGTTGGAAATGCTGAGCGTACTACTACCGTCTCTCCATCCAACAAAGCCGCCGCAATTGATAGTGGGATTATCGCTTGTAGTGGTCAGCTGTCCGTTAAACAGGCTGTTGTTGATGATGACCGTGCCGCTTGCCTTGCCAATGAAACCGCCATGTGTGCCGTCGTTGTCGCCCCACTTGTTGTTGATGGTGCTGAAGATTTCAACACTGGATATACAGTTCATAATCGTGTTTGTGCCACCCTTTGTCATTCCGATAAGACCAGCGGCATACTTTCGCGTAGAGGTGGTAACGATGCCCGTAACGACCAGGAACTGGAAGGTGGCCCCGTTGGTGAAGCGAAAAGGAGCCACGCCGTAATAAGCATCCTCATCTCCATATTGGCTGTCATTGTTCAGCGTGACGTTCAGCGTGTGACCGCCGCCGTCGAACGTGCCATTGAATGGATTGTCATAGGTGCCCACCATCGTCGTAACGCTGATGTCGGCATTCAGTTTCACTGTCTGTCCGCTATAGGACGTTCCGTTGTTCACGTTG
>JBGUQW010000212.1:0-53550 GCA_045131435.1 Prevotella sp. | reverse complement strand
TAGTTTGCCACGCTAACAGCTACATTTGCCTCACCACCACCGGGGATGATGCGGAATGACTCACTCTGAATGAAACGGTCGTTGCCCATAGGCGACAGGCGGAGCATAATCTCACCTAATGTTACAATTTTTGCCATTTGTTTTAGTATAAATAATAAAAGATATTTGAGTATTTGGCTACAAAGTTACGCTAAATTTTCCGAACCGCCAAAAGAATCAGCTAAATATTCCTTAAAACCTTGCTGAAACGTTTACGGAAACAGCGGCAAGAAGAAAAAGCTAAATATTCTCTGTCCCGCACGCCGGACAACGTCCCTTTTGTTTCAAAGGTCTTCCACAGTGTCCGCAAGTGTAGCGATAGTGTGTCCGTCTGGAAAGAAGTCTCAGGGACACCACCACATAGACGATGAGCAGGGGGAAGCCTATATAATACAATGTCAAAATGCTGAACACGACATAATCGATGGCACATATGGCCGCAAGTCCTGCCATATAGAGCAAGGCATCGGCTCCGGAGAGATGTCGGAAGACGTCTTCCAAGGTAGCAACCCCGATAATGATGACAGCCCACACCGAAGCGACGAAAAGTCCCAGATGGAATGGCAATGCAAAGGGATTTAGCGAGGGGTGGTAATAGAAATGCCGCCACGATTCTGCCCCAAACATTTGAATGCCCGCATAGAGTGTTGCCGATGCCGACAACAGCAGGCACAGCAACGTAGGATAAATGGAGTCGATATCGTTGAAATGAACGATATAAGCCCGACGCCGCAACAGTCGGCGCATGGCATAGAAACCGCACACTACCACGATAAGCGCCAGGAATATCAGCAAGTGGGTATCGGAGAAAATGTCAATGAACTGGGATATCGGGTCGTCAGGCGACACGCCTTGTAACAGTTCGCTTTCATGTATCCAGCCCTGCGTAATCTGGTCTCGCGCAATCTTCACCCAGACAGAGTCGACGGAATCAGTTGGTACTGTTGCTATTTCCGCCACCACAACACGCTCTCCCTTGGTAACATAGAGCGTATCAAAAGCTTGGTCGCCAATGGCATCGGCTAAAGGCAGCGAACTGGCATTGATCACAAAATTATAGTTCTGCGTATAGTGGTGTGTGGTAGAAAAGGAGATGGAGTCTATCTGCTGCTTGGTCAGATCCCAGGCATCCGGCGTCTGCTGGCCGTGATTGTAACAAGACGTCAGCAATAGTATAAACAAACAAAGAACATTATACCTTATTCGCATAGACATTCATCTGACAATTCTTACAATCAAACTCAAGACGGAAAGTGCGCCCGTCAGCCAGTCGGAGCGAGAGGGGTTCGTGCCATGCAGGCTTCGTTCCTCCATGCTTGACACAATGGCCCAACTCATAGCGCAGACAATGACGGCATTGCATCAACGGACGCTCGTCGGGATGCAATTCGTAGGCCGTGGGATGTCCGCAGTCATAGAATTCAGCAGCCAGGCGATTGGAGATATTCGGATCTGTAGAAACAGTCGGGGAAACATCAATAGCGGGTGTATTGACATATTGTCTGGACGTTATTTCCAATTCCGTCACTATCCGACGTCGCAGCTCTGCCAACAGACTGCTGGGAATAAACCAATTGAAATCGTCAGGCATCACTACCCCACTACATTCATAAGGCGTCCCGCCTAACTTGGACAGCTGACGGATGATGTTGTCATGCTGAGACTTCTCGGCCTGCTGGTGTTCACAAGGCACCACAACCGAGAGTTGACCACAAGAGAGACAGAAGCCGTCATCGGTAGGGGTCAGCGAGAAGGTGACAGGAATCTTACGCTCGGCACTTTGGCGCGAAAGGACACGTTCAAACTCCTGGTCGTTGTTGCGATAAAGTGCAAGACCTGGGCGCAGACTTGGCGGCATCTTATGAGGATAGAGCCGGTTGCCTTCAGCACGGTTGACACGGAAGCCCTCCAACTCATGGTCGCTGTTAATGAAACAAAGACCATCGCCATTGGCAAATGAGGCCGTGCCTGCCACATTGAACGAGTCGCGACGTACCTCCTTCACCTTGCCGACATACTCACCCATCGCCTTGGGAGTATCGGGTGAAAAAGTATCAGGCTGGCGTCCGTTCAAAAAATAGGTAGTAAAGCCACGATTGAAGGTCTTCTTCAGATTGGGCGTAAAAGTATAGCTTATGCGACCACGAGAAGCGCGCTGATATTCAGAAGGATGCTTAGCTATGACAGCATCCAGCTGCTGGCTGTATGCAGCCACCACGTTCTTGACATAACCGCTATCCTTCAGACGACCTTCAATCTTCAACGAGGTGGCACCGGCAGCTATCAGCTCCTCCAAATGGTCTATGCGGTTCATGTCCTTCAACGACAGCAAGTAACGCTGGTGTTCCCATTCATGGCCGTCGGCATCCAACAGGTCAAACTTCATGCGACAGAACTGAGCGCACTCTCCCCGATTGGCAGAACGTCTGAAACAGTACTGCGAGGCATAGCAAAGTCCACTGTAACTAACACACAAAGCCCCATGAACAAAGACTTCCAACTCGACATCGGGTACGGCAGCATGAATGGCAGCAATCTCGTCAACAGACAATTCACGAGCCAATACGACACGCTGGAAGCCAATATCACGCAGCCATCGCACCTTGTCAACAGTACGGTTGTCCGTCTGCGTGGAAGCGTGGAGGGCTATAGAGGGAAGAGACAAGCGTAGGAGTCCCATATCCTGAACAAGGATGGCGTCAACACCCACATCGTACAGCTGATGAATGAGTTGGCGGGCATCCTCCAGTTCGGAATCGTAGATAATGGTATTGACCGTTACATACACCTTGACACCATAACGATGAGCATACTGACAGAGCTGTCGGATGTCATCGACAGAATTCCCCGCAGCAGCCCTGGCACCATGATGTTGCGCACCAATGTAGACGGCATCGGCTCCATGATCGACAGCAGCCATACCACACTCCAGATTCTTGGCAGGTGCCAACAGTTCAAGTGATGTCATCAATATTGTAAGGCGTCTCCTGATAGACGTAATAGTTCACCCAGTTGGTATAGAACAGGTTCGCATGCGAACGCCAAGTGACCAGCGGTCCCTCATTAGGATTGTCATGACGATAATAATGCAGCGGGGGCGCCACGTCTTTGCGGATATCCTTGTCGCGCCTATACTCATTATCGAGCGTATTGGGTGCATATTCAAGATGTCCTGTAATAAAGAACTCACGTCCGCCACGAGCCATAACGATACTGACTCCACACTCCTCAGACTCAGCAATCAAAGTCAGTTCCGGATTGGCCAGAATATCCTCACGACGAATCTCAGTATGACGACTGTGAGGCATCATGAACTCATCATCAAAGCCACGGAAAATGGGTAGCTGCGGGTCAATGGGTTTCTGTGGGAAGATGCCGAACATCTTCATCGGCAGCGGATATTTAGGAATGCCATAGTGGAAATAGAGCCCCGCCTGTGCTGCCCAGCAAATATACAGCGTACTGGTCACATGCGTCCTTGCCCATGAGAAGATGTCCGTTATCTCATCCCAATAGCCCACTTCCTCAAACTCCAGCTGTTCAACAGGGGCGCCTGTCACAATCATACCGTCAAACTTTTCATGTCGCATCTCGTTGAAGTCGCGATAGAACATCATCATGTGCTCTATCGGGGTATTCTTCGGCGTATGACTCTTGAGTTTCATGAAACTGATATCCAACTGCAACGGTGTATTGGAGAGCAGGCGTATCAGGTCTGTCTCTGTCGTAATCTTCAGGGGCATCAGGTTCAGAACGACAATCTTCAACGGTCGGATATCCTGCGAGTGGGCACGGGTATCATCCATCACGAAGATGTTCTCCTTCTTCAGCAACTCAATAGCTGGTAACTTATCGGGTAATCGTAAGGGCATGAAATTATTCTACTTTAAAAATACATACAGACACATTGTCATAACCACCGGCGACAATAGCAGCCTCGCACAAGTCGTTGGCTGTTGCGCCATCCGACATCATCCGCTCGATGTCTGCATCAGGAACCATATCGCTCAAGCCATCGGAACAAAGCATATAGACGTCACCCGGCAGAACATCATCGGTAAATTCATAAATGTCGAGATAAGAATGAAGGCTTCCACCACCGATACAGTTGGTGAGGATATTCGAATGACGCTTCTCACCTTTTAGGGTATTCAGGGAATGGTCAACACTGATTTGATGGAGGACACCGTCACGGAAACGATAGAGACGACTGTCACCGCAATTCAACCAGTAATACTTACCATTGTAATAGACGACGCCAACCAGCGTAGTGCCCATCTCCGACATCTCCGGATTGACATGGCCCTTGGACTCAATGGTTTTATGGACAGAATCCAGCCATTCTACCATGCACTCGTTAAACTCACCACTGGTGAGGTTGCGAGGCAGGTCACTAATATAGTATTGCAGATTGCTTAAGACGTCAGCACTGGCTATCTCTCCGGCCTTATGACCACCCATACCATCGGCCAGCGCAATAACAAAACGGTCTGTACTCTCCGTCAAAAGTTCAGTCTTGTAAGCCTCACTTCGTATAAATTGATCATAGGCGAGGATCATGTCCTCGTTGTTGCTTCTCACGCATCCTACGCGGCTGGCTGCCGTTAATACGATTTTGCTCATTTCAGTTGTTTCTCTACACCTTATTATATATATAGGTTAACTGATGGTGACTTGCAGGTTGATATTTGCCAATGTCACAATGTCACCACTCTTGATGGACATCGGGATATCGGGCAACAGGTCACGCTGATTCAGTTTTGTACCATTGGACGAGTGCTTGTCGATGATGTTCCATCCGGTATCAGGCTTATAAATGAGCTGGGCGTGGACACCTGATATATACATATTGCCCTCAAACAGCTGGGTATAGGGTCCCTGGCGGCGACCGATGACAGCCCCATTGACACCAACCATACGAATATCGAGGTTGGGGTTGTAGAGCGTCAGCGTAGGCAAACCACCGGGTGACGCTGCGGGATTTGAATCATTGGCCCGATTGGATGCATTCGTACCAAAGGTCACGATACTCTGTGACTCGGGTGATGCTCCCCGCTGGCCCTTGCGCTGTTCCACGAGTTCTTCGACCGTCACCATCAAGCCACCGCAATAGGTACATCGACGACCCATACCGACTCGTCCGCAGCTACTACAATAGACTAATTCCTGCCCACACTGGTCACAGAAGTGTGAGTCGTCTTCTATCTCTTCTTTACAACTAGGACAAATTATCATAACGTTTCTTTAATATCTTCTGGCATAATCAATTGATAAGTCTCAGGCGTAATCATAGACTGATCCATCTGGCTGACACGCATGGACAGCTGCTGGATGGTGGCATCAAGCATGTTACGCATCTCACGGGCATTACCGAAGGAATCCTTCTTGTTGACAACCATGCGGCAGATGAGGTCCATCAACTTGAACTCTGCCTCTGGCGACAAGTGGTAGTTGTCCTTTGACGCCATCTTCTTATAGATTGCCAACAGTTCGTCTTCATTATAGTCATCAATGTGCATCTTATGTGAGAAACGGCTGGCCAATCCCGGATTGACAGCGAGGAATGTCTCCATATCATCCTTATAACCGGCTGCTATCACCACAAACTTGCCACGATCGTCCTCCATGCGCTTCATCAACGTATCGATGGCTTCCTTACCATACTGGTCGTTATCGGACGACAACGTATAGGCCTCATCGATAAACAAGATACCGCCCATCGCCTTGTCGCACATATTGTTGACTATCTTCGGCGTCTCTCCCATATACTTGCCTACCAACGTGGCACGGCTGGCTTCAATCACGCGACTGGTAGGCAGAATCTCCATAGCCTGAAGAATCTCACCCATCTTACGGGCAATAGAAGTCTTACCTGTTCCAGGATTACCCGTCAAGACAAAGTTCATGGACATCTGCTGTACCTTACCGGCACCCATAGCAGCACGCTGTTTCATAAACATGCTCTGTACGGCCAGACGACGAATCATGTTCTTCACCGAACGCATGCCGATAAAGTCATCAAGCTCGTTGAGCACCTCATCCAACGGACGTGCCTGTTCGCTCTGGGCCATAGGCAGGTCTGCGCTGGTAATGCGATACATATCGTCATCCTTAAAGTCAGGATTACCCATCATGCTCACCAGACGCTGGCTCTGCTTCTCGACAGCCTGATCAAAGATACGGCGTGCCTCACGGGCATTTCCGAAGTTCTTGTCGCGACGCAGATAGAGCTGTTCAAACTGGCGATGGATAGCACCCTTCGTATCTTCATCAACGGTAAAGCTCTTGCCCTTGGCCAGATTGATGAAAATCTCAGTCAGTTCATCGGGCGTATAGTCGTCGAAGTGGATGGTTTGTGTAAAGCGGCTCTTCAAACCTGGGTTGGTATCAATGAAGTCATGCATCTGGTCGGTATAGCCGGCAACGATACAGATAAACTTACCACGGTCATCCTCCAAACGCTTCAGCAGCGTATCAATAGCTTCCGAACCGAAGCTGTCCTGATCGCTGGACTTCAGCGTATATGCCTCATCAATGAAGAGGACACCACCCATTGCCGAATCAATCAGCTGATTGGTCTTGATAGCGGTCTGACCAGAGAAGCCAGCCACCAGCTTACTGCGGTCGGCCTCCACCAGCTGTCCACGGGACAGAATACCCAAGGTACGGAACACATCGGCCATGATACGAGCCACCGTCGTCTTACCTGTTCCGGGATTACCTGTAAAGACATAGTGCTTGCCTTGGAACGTATTGGTTTCTCCACGACGGATCTGTAAGTTGAGGAATGCTGCCAGATTCGATATCTCTTTCTTGACTGCAGCCAGTCCTACCATACCGTCGAGCTTGGTCAGACAATCCTTATAGTCGACAGCCTTCGGAGCCTCGTATGGTATGTCAGCCACATCGACAGTCATCAGTTCTTCGTTGCTCATCGTCGAGATGTTACCCTTCTGCAGACGCTCTGCCTGACGCGAACAGATCTTGTCAAACAGCTGACGCATCGTACGGCCGTTGGCAAAGTCCTTGTCGCGCGAATTGTAGAGCTCAGTAATCATCTTGAGTGTCAGGTCCTCAGCCTCCTTGGTGAACTGGTATTTCTTCTCCTTAGCGAAGACCTGCATAATCTGGAACAGCTGCTCAGGATTGTAATCCTCGATATTGAGGAAGTAGCTGAAACGGCTTCGGAAGCCAACATTGATACGGAAAAGATTATCCATCTCCTGACGATAGCCGGCAGCGATGACCACAAACTTCCCACGGTCATCCTCCATGCGCTTCATCAGTTGTTCTAAGGCCTGAGCGCCCTGATTGTCACGCTCACCACTCTGACTCAGCGGGGCAAGCGTATAGGCTTCGTCCACAAAGAGGATGCCTCCCAAGGCCTTGTCGCACAGACGGTCTACTACCTTCGGTGTTTCACCCTGATAAGGGCTGACCATCTTTGAACGGTCTACCTCGACAACATGTCCGCTGTCCAGATAACCGATAGACTCCAGTATCTCACCCAGTTTGCGGGCGATGGTCGTCTTACCTGTTCCAGGATTACCCGTCAGCACGATATGGATGCCGGTCTTCCCTTGTTCGCCAAGTCCACGTTGGGCACGCTGGACACTATTATGAACGGTGAAGGCAATCTCACGGACGGCCTTTTTCACTTCGTCCATGCCGATATACTGATCCAGATCACTCAGGATATCCTCTAAGGAGCGTTCCTCCGGAACATATCCGCGAATATCCTGTTCCTCTACCTGTACGGCATCAGCACCACGACTGATAAACGAGGTGAAGATATCTTCTGCTGTCTTGATGGCCACATGGGCATAACCAAAGGTGTCATCCTTGATCTTCACCTGATATTGGAAGAATCGGTTCAGCTTATGGTCAGCTTCAGTAGAATAGGCAGAAATACCATATTTACTGCGTAGCTCCATCTTACAAATGTCACAGAGTTCCTGATAACCTGGAGTCGGCAGGCGGAAGGTGTACTTGAATCGGTTCTGAGCAGCAGGGTTGGCTGTCAGGAAGTCATCAAGGCCTTTCGGAAGACCAGCAATCATGACAATAGGATTCTCATCCCATTTGTCCATCTCAACGAACAGCTTATCCAAGGGGTTCACCTGATTGGAATAGCGGTCAGGCAACAGCTTCTGGACATTATCGAAGAACAGAATGCCTCCCTTGGCTTTCTTCACGTTATCGTCCCACTTGTCAACAAAACGCTGATAATCCACCGCATCGACCATTGTCAGCTTGGGTTTCTCAATAATCTTGTGCTGGTAGAAATAGTCGCGAATCACCTCGGCAAGAGCCGTCTTTCCGGTTCCTGTCTCACCTATGATGATAGCATTGACACTCAGACGGATATTCATGATATCCTTGCGCGAATGCAAATAGGTATAGGTGTCGACAACAGTCTTCAACTGTTTTTTGACGTCGTCAAGGCCAATCAGACGGTCAAGCACGTTCTGGGACACCAGGGGCTTTCCGCACCATCTGCAGAACTTGGCTATCGAGCGGTTCTCTTTATGACAAAACTCACATATCATACTATTCCACGTCCTTTTGTATTTGTTTTACGACATCAGTCGGGGTCACATGTATATTGTCCAAATCCGGATTACGGTAGTTCAGCAACTTCGGGCTAAAGACTATCATCTCCATCAACAGGATACCCACCATCGCACTCCAGAGAATATAATGTAACACGGATTCACCACTGAGCGAACGGATTTGGTTGGTGACATCATCCAACATACCGAACTTGGAACCCTTGAATTTGAAGGTACGCTGCTTGAAAGTATAATAGAGGGGCTCCAGCAAGGTCGACTTGATATCGTCTTCCATCACTTCATTGATCAGCTCGTTGTCACCCTTGGAATCGGCACGGAAGTCAGTCACATGACAGATGGCCATATATATTAAAGTAAGGACAACAGCCACAGGGACAAACAATGCCGGCCATGAATGATCTACAAACTTTAATATCGTAATGGGAATCAACGAGGACAACAAGCCCAAGAGACCCCACAGACATGACATCACGAAACCATAGCCACGGAAATAGGCACGCAGGCCTACTATCACAGCCGTGACACCACCGACCGGCAAACCGATGGCAAGGAATGAGTGACGGAAAAGATAGTCACGTCCGGAGACGCCGAAAATCATCAATGACAACAGCCACAATCCACAGAGGGAGTAATAGATGATGCGCCAGCGACGTTCCTTGGTCATAGCACGATGGTAGCCCATACGGACCTCTTTATACTTTTGAGCCGTCTCCTCCTTGGCATTGCCGTAACGCTTGTAATAATGCTGGTTGTTGTCTATTTCTCCCAGACTCAGAATCCAATTTTCCAACCGACGTTCATAGCTGTAGTCCTCGCTGAAGTCCTCGTGGGGATTTTCATGATAGAATACCGACATCCACTGACTCAGCGAACCATTTCTCATGGCAGCAAGCAATTGCGGACGATTGGTCTGCTTATCGAAATCAAGACCGTTCTTCAGCTCCTGACCATCTTCCAAAACATAGGACGGTGTGGCTCCCAGGATACGGCAGAAGCGATAGGCTGCTGTCCGTACATCATAGGCACCAAGACGCTCTTTGTTCTCATCACTCTTCATGTCGAAGCAAGCGCGTGCCTGACTGATTTGCTCAAACCATCCGTGCAACTGCGCGAAATAGAAGAAGCGTCCGTCAGGATCCATATAGTCGGCCACTTTCTCTTCATAAGCCTTGTTGTCAAGGTTCTGCCATTCCTTCAGCTGCTCACACAACACTTCACCAACACGATAAGGCGTATCAGCCTCACGCAGGTCGTAGGCGGCCTCACGGTCGATGTTGTATAGAACCTTATAGCCCAACGAGCGAGTAGGCTGATGGCCGTGGGTCATGATACGCAGCGCCTCACAGGCCATATGGTCTTCATGGCTGTACATCCACGACAACAGACGTCCGTCGCTCAGGCTCAGCCATTCGTCTTCACTACAGTCTTCATAGCCGAAAGAATGGACTATTTCCTGCAGGTTACTGGAAGGATGCTTGGGCAGGAACGGTATTTCCGGATCGACCTCATATACCAGTCGGAGGATGGAGTTACGTCCGTCAAAATTCTTCTCCGAAGAGAAATAGCCGCGCAGTCGATTCACGTCAGCCTTCGAATGCGACTCCATATAGAGGTAGAACGGATCATTCGGGTTCCTCAATGCCAGTATATAGTCTTCCTGATAGCTCAACACAGAGATGGCAGCACTATGGACATCGTCACATAGATTGCCACGTACATCCTTGTAAGGATAGGTTGGCTCCATCACATAGACAGCAGCCATAAGGCCGGCATGCTGATCAACAGGATAGCGATTGACGACAATATCCTTTACGACAGAGCTCAGCTTCACATTTCCGCATTGCTCCAGCCATCCTGCAATTCTTCCGTTATAAAGGTAGTTGATGGCCAGGCGCTCATTGTCAATCAGCAACGGTATCAGCTCATGTACGTTGTCGGCGACCAGATTTCGTTCCGGGTCGACAATGAAGCTACGGTATTTCAGGATAGGTGACGAAAGGTCTATCTGAACATTCTCGCCCAGGAACCAGCGCTCAACCTCATCATAGCCCCAGCGGGTTTGGGGATTGACGGCCGTCAAACCCTGGACAATCATCTTGACGCGGTCAGGCAGTTCGTTGATTCGTGGCAGACGGCCTTCATTCTTCTTACGCATGATGACACGCTCGTTCTGACTCAGCGGATTCTCGCCTAACCAGAGTGTCATCAATGTAATACCCAACGAATAGAAGTCAACGGCAGGTGTAATCTCCACCTCACCGTCAATCACGTCATTGTACATTTCCGGAGCGGCATAGACCGGTGTACGCGCCTGTGTGGTACGATGTAGGCGCTCATCACCTTCGAGGACACTGGAAATGCCGAAATCCCCCAAAACGATTTCCTTATGGTCGGTATCACGGAAAAAGAAATTGCCCGGTTTGATATCCTTGTGGATGATATTGTTGTTGTGACAATAGGCCAAGGCAGCAGCTGCCTGCAGGGCGATACGGCGGAACTGATTGAAGTCACCATCCAAATCATAATGTCCCAACGTGCCTCCACGCAGATGTTCCATCAGTTCATAATCGCGATTCTTGCCGTCAACGTAAGTCTTTCCATAATCGTCAATATGGACTATCATTTCCATACTGCTGTTCTGGATAATACGCATCAGCGTTTTCTTAATCGTGAAATTAGGATAGTATATCTTCAGAACTTTCTCTCCGTCTTCGCCTTCCACCAAGAACACTTGGGCTTCTCCGGAATTATCACTCAGGCACTTGATGCTGCGATACACCCTGCCTTTCAGGATAAACTCCACATCGCCGCCAGTAGCATTGCTGGAAGCCTTTCCTGAACTGGGGCGTATGGTGGCATCTCCAACGGCAGAAGCCTTCGGGAGTTCAGAAACGCGCATCGTTCTACTTGTATTGGCAGAAGGACGTTGGGTCTTTAAGGTCTCATCCATGATATTATTTGTTGTCGTCTTTAAATTCTCCAGTATGATTCTTTCCTAACACAACCCACTTGCCACCCATCTGAGGCTTGGCACATCCGCAGGGACTGCTGTGCATGGCATGCTTGTAGTTGCATATCCATCCCAAACGGACACCAACGGGCTTGCTGGCCATCGCATAGTTGCGAGCCTTGGCGGGTGAGGGACCTGCCGGGACAGCGAGTTTGTCAAGAATGGCAGACAGCATCTTAATCTTCACAGCCTTCTGCTCCTCCAGCTCCTCTTTGGTCATCCGTCTGGATTCTGCACGGGGAATGACGGGATTCTCCACGCCAGCATCCTTGGCCAAAAGGGTCAGCACACGCTCACGCAACTTGTTGTTCATCTGTTCGCGGACAATGTCGCGCTCGGAATTGTATGGCAACGCATTCTCCAGCTTGGAGAAATCCTGCACAATCTCCATCAGCTCCTGATAATCGGGATTCCGCTGCAGCTGCTTGACCATCTTTTTAGCCTCCTCAGTCAAAGCTGTGCCACACTTCTTGCAGAAAGCAAAGTCATTAAGCGAATGGCAAGTGGGACATACCAGGCCGCCACGAGGACTGCCGCATTCGGGACAATAAGCTTCGTTGCCGCTCAGGTGAGCTCCACAGAACGAACAGACATCCTTTTTGATATAGTGATGACACACTTCGCAGAAATCGGCATCGGGATCTATCTCGGCACCGCAATGTGGACATGTCGTCTTGTTGATGGGCTGTCCGCACTGGGCACAGAACAAAGCTTCAGGTTCATTGACTGCCCCGCAAAAGGGACAGAGTCTTCCTGCAGCTGCTCGTTGTTGCTGTTGTTGCTGCTGAGCGGCTTCAACGTGTTGGTCTTCACGCTGAAGTTCGAGCTCTTTTTGTAATTCTTGAGGGCGCACGGTGCGCTCTGTATTCAATGGGTTGTCGTTAATCATATTTAGACACGTAGTAATTTAGTCATGCAAAGATAGCAATTTATTTTTTAACGCACAAAAAAACCGCCGTAAATTTATATTTACGACGGCATTTTCTTTCATTTTTCGCTATTTTGACACGAATTCTTACCAAAGAGGCAGTCGTTCGGCTTTCGGAATGAACATTTTATCACCTTCTTTCACGCCAAAAGCATCATACCACATATCGATGTGAGGCAGGGCCCCGTTAACACGCCAGCGACCCAATGAGTGGGGGTCACTCTTGGTACGGTTGCGGATTTCAGCCTCCGTGATGTTACCTGCCCATACGCCGGCATAGGCCAGGAAGAAACGCTGGTCAGGCGTCATACCGTCGATGTCGGACAAAGGCTGGCGCTTGGTGGCATTCTTATAGGCGGTGAAAGCCACCTGCAGGCCTCCGTGGTCGGCCAGGTTCTCACCCAAGGTCAGCCGACCGTTGGCATTCAGGTCAGGCAGTACCTTGATATTTGAGAAGAAATCGGCATACTTGTCGGTTCTTTCTATAAAGTTTTTTGCATCACTTTCCTTCCACCAGTCATGCATGTTTCCATCCTTGTCAAACTGGCGTCCCTGGTCGTCAAATCCATGCGTCATTTCGTGTCCGATAACGACACCGATGGCACCATAGTTGAAGGCATCGTCAGCCGTCGGATCAAAGAATGGAACTTGCAGAATACCAGCGGGGAAGCAGATTTCGTTCGTGGTAGGATTATAGTAGGCATTCACCGTCTGCGGCGTCATGTGCCAGTCGTCGCGGTCAACGGGTTTTCCGGCCGTATGTTCAATGCGCCATACATTCCAGAACCTATAGCATTCCTGCATGTTCTCAAAGTAAGATTTTTTCGCATCAATCTTCATCGCAGAGAAGTCCGTCCATTTGTCAGGATAACCAATCTTTACATAGAACGTATTGAGCTTCAGAAGGGCGTTGACCTTCGTGGAGTCATCCATCCAGTCCTGTGCAGCGATACGCTCACCAAGGGCAATACGCAGATTCTCAACAAGCGTCTTCATGCGCTCCTTTGACGAGGCAGGGAAGTATTTTTGGACATAGATACGTCCCAAGGCCTCACCCAGTACTCCCTGAACCTGATTGGTCGAACGGCGCCAAAGGGGATGGTCTTCCTTCTTGCCTGAGAACACTTTGCCGTAGAAGTCGAAGTTGGCCTCACGGACGGCATCGTTCAGATAGCCTGTAGCGCCGTCGATGACACCCCACTCCATCACGTCACGGTATTCCTCAGCAGTCATCGCTGCAAAGAGTTTGTCGGCAGCTTCCATAAAGGCTGGCTGTCCTACCACCATCTCCTGAATATACTGTGTCTTGATACCCTTTGCATTCATCTGCTTTTCCAGTTGGAAATGGGGATATTTGGCATTAAAGTCGGCCAACGTCATCTTATTGTAGTTGGCAATGGGATCGCGGAGTTCCGTACGCGACTTCGACGCTTTGGCAAGGGCTGTCTCAACCTTCAGGATGTTCTTCATCTTCTTTTCTGCTGCTCCCTTCTTGAAGCCAAAGAGCTGGAACATGCGGACGATATGCTTTTTGTAGGCTTCACGAATCTTCGTCGTAGCCTCGTCCTTCTCGACGTAATAGTCCTTCTGTCCCAGGGTCAAACCACTCTGGCTGATGCTAAGGATATTCTCCGTAGCATTCATTTCGTCAGCGCCGATATAAGCAGAGAAAAACTCCATCTCGCCATAAGGCATCATCTCCAGCTGAGTAGCAAAGAGCTGGTCTTTGGTCTTTGCAGCCTCTAACTTCTTGATGAGTGGCATCAGTGGAGCCAATCCGTCACGCTCGCGACGGTCTGAATCCATCGCCAGCTTGTAGAGGTCGCTGAGTTTCTGTTCAATGCTTCCTTCGGGATAGCTGTTCTCCAGCAGCTCCTTCAAGATGCCATTGATACGTTTGTTGTTGTCCTCGGCCAGACGGTCGAAGCTGCCATAACGCGAATAGGCAGCAGGCAGCGGATTGAACTTCATCCAGCCACCGCAGGCATACTCGAAGAAATCGTCGGCAGGACGCACGCTGGTATTCAGGTCGTTGAGGTTGATACCTGAACGCAGCTGTGCAGAGGCCGTCGCCGTCGTCAATGCTAATGCCATCATCATGAATACTTTTTTCATTGTTCTTGTTGTTTATTATGTCGTTATTACGTTATTTCGGGATTTTCGGGGATGCCGTTATGCCGATAGTTGTTCCAGTTCCTCGCTAAGTTTCTCCCAGCGCCCCACCTCTTCGTCGAGGGCAGCCTTCGTGGTGGTGTATTCCGTGACGAATTCCATATTCGAAGCGTTTTCGGGTTTCATCAGCAAATCGTCCAACTCCTTCAGCCGTTGTTCCATATCGTTGATTTTCCGTTCCGACTGTTGTACGGCTTTCTCGGCTTTCCGCAAACGCTTCTGCTGTTCCTTGTGCTCCGCATAGCTCTGAGCATTGGTCTTACCAGCAGGACTGGAAGAACTGGGGGTGTTTGATGGAACAGACATGACAGAAGAGCCAGATGGTTTGGGAGCGCTCTGAAGCTGAGACAGCTCAGAGATATTCTTGGTTTGCAGGAAATCATAGATACCGCCCAGATGTTCACGCACCTTGCCGCCACCAAACTCATAGACCTTCGTCACAAGACCGTCCAGGAACTCACGGTCGTGGCTGACAATGATGGCTGTGCCGTCGAAGGCCTTGATGGCTTCCTTCAGCACATCCTTCGATGCCATATCCAGATGGTTGGTGGGCTCGTCGAGGATGAGCAGGTTGACAGGTTCCAGCAACAGACGGATCATCGCCAGTCGACTGCGTTCGCCGCCGCTGAGCACTTTTACGCGTTTGTCGCTTTCTTCGCCACCAAACATAAAGGCTCCCAGAATGTCGTTGATGCGCAGGCGGATGTCGCCCTTAGCCACATTGTCAATCGTCTGGAACACCGTCAGCGTCTCGTCCAGCAGTTGTGCCTGGTTCTGAGCAAAGTAGCCTATCTGCACGTTGTGACCTATCTTCAGGTGACCGTCAAACGGTATCTCGCCCATGATACATTTCACCAGCGTCGACTTTCCTTCACCGTTCTTGCCGACGAAGGCCACCTTCTCACCGCGTCTGATGGTCAGGTTCACGTGGTCGAAAACAAGATGGGTGTTGGGTGTTGGGTGTTGGGTGTTGGTGTACACCTTCTTCACGTCCTCGCAAATCACGGGATAGTCGCCGGAGCGCAGACAGGGCGGGAACTTCAAGTGCATGGCGGAATTATCCACCTCGTCAATCTCTATGGGCACTATCTTCTCCAGCTGTTTTACCTTCTGCTGCACCTGCACGGCCTTGGTAGCCTGATAGCGGAAACGCTCAATGAAAGCCTTCATGTCCGCAATCTCCTTCTGCTGGTTCTCGTAGGCACGCTGCTGCTGTTCGCGACGTTCCTTGCGCAGGATGACATACTCGTTGTATTTCACCTTGTAGTCAATGATACGACCGCAGGATATTTCCAAGGTACGGTTCGTCACATTATTGATAAAGGCACGGTCGTGACTCACCAGCACCACAGCACTGGCCGACTGCGCCAGAAACTGTTCCAGCCACTGGATTGATTCGATGTCCAGATGGTTCGTAGGCTCGTCAAGCAACAGCACATCAGGTTTCTGCAACAGTATCTTAGCCAACTCGATACGCATGCGCCAGCCACCGGAGAACTCACTGGTAGGACGCTCGAAATCGCTACGCAGAAAACCCAATCCTGTCAGCGTCCGTTCCAGCTCGGCCTCACGGCTCTCAGCACCCATCATCAGATAGCGTTCGTGCTCCTGGGTGAACTTCTCCACCAGAGCCATATACGATTCGCTCTCGTAGTCAGTACGCTCGCCCAGCTGCCGTTCCAGCTTCTTGACACGCTCCTCCAGTTTGGTGATGTCAGCAAAAGCCTTCTGTGCTTCCTGTCTCACCGTCGTCGAGTCCTGAAGCTTCATCACCTGAGGCAGATAGCCTATGGTGGTGTCGTTGGGAACATTAACCACACCTGCCGTAGGCTTCTGCATACCACAGAGTATCTTCAGCAACGTTGACTTACCCGCACCGTTCTTGCCTACCAAGGCAATGCGGTCACGGTCGTTCACCACGAAGCTTGCGTCAGCAAACAGTGGCTTGACACCAAATTCTACACGTAAGGACTCTACTGCTATCATGTCATCTTTTAACGTCGATTTTCATTCAGCCTGCAAAGTTACGAAAAGTCGAGAGCAAAACAAAGAAAATTGTTTCTTTTTTTGCCGAGACGGAGTAAGTTCGCCATTTTCAATGGCAGAGTTACGAATAAACGAAGGAAATGCCAAATATATTTGAGCATTTCTGCGCACATGACAATAGCTGTCATCACCAAAAGAGATGATGCAAAAGACGAGGCAAAAGAGTCCGTTTTCGCCAGGCGAGAGCTCCTCGCGAACGACAAAGATAGTGTTAGTCCTTATTTGCCAGTTCCTCGATGCGCTTCTGTAATGCTTCCGGAAGGGGAGGAATGTTGTGGGTGCGCTCAAAGTCCTTCATATTCTGGAAGGTCATCTTCATCTTGTTGGCCTTCTTACGCTCCTTCAACTCATCCTTGGTGACATAGGCACGGTCGGTGGTGAAGTACTGAATGAGGATGGTGGTATGGCCGTTGCGCTTGGTGTCGTCGTAGCTTTCGAGCACCTGTTGCATGACGAAGTCTTCGGGGACGTAGTTACCGTCCTCGTCGATGCGGTACACGATGAAGCTCTGCTCCTCGCGGTTCTTTTCACGCTCTTCACGCTTCTCGGCCTTGGCTTTCTTCTTGTCGCTACCCACTTCGTTGATGTGGTGCTTTGACAATTCGTGCGCCTCGTAGGAATAGCGACGCTCGCCCTTGTCGTGATTGTCGGTGACGATGCCTATCTTTCCATACTTGTCGGTGATGAGCTGCTTGCCGGATCCGTCGGGGGTGAAGACGATGTTGAGTTCCGGATACTTCTTCTTCATGCGGTCCTCGACCTTGTTCATCTTCAGGCTTGCCATTCTCTCGATATATCCACCGATGAACACATTGAGCAAAGTCTTGAAGAGGCCCTTGTTGGCGACAGAGTAGTGGTCTTCATCCAACGATAATTTCTTCTCCTTACGGTCAAAGGAGTTGTTGACCACACCCGTGCGGTAGTAGTACATCGGGTATTCTTCGGAATCGCTGAAGTAAAGAATGCGATAGTAGGTCTGAGCATACACCAGCGGTTTCTTCGTCACGGTGATTTCGGGCAGGCCGAATTCGCCATCGTCGAGGGTGATGACGGCTCCATCGGTCACGGTCGCCTGCTTAGGCTGGTATGCCACGTGGGTGATAGACACTGTCTTGGCTCCCTTCACATCCTTGATGACGCCATTGATGTCGGTGGTACCGACAATGTCACCGTTTTCGTTGAGAATCGAAGCGTAAGGCACAGGCTGCCCTGCCTTGTCAACGGTCTGCATCTTCTGAGCAGTGGCCGTAGCTGCCATCATGACCAGCAGCGAAAGAAAAATATGTTTCATCTTCGTATTGTATCCTTTAGTCGAGGCCGAAGAGGGTCTTCAGGCCACCATCGACACCAGAGAAGCCCATGAAGGCCAGTGAGAGCAATCCTGCCGAGAGCATGACGATAGCCATACCCTGCATACCTTTGGGAACCTTCACCAGTTCCAGCTGCTCACGCATGCCTGCAAAGACGGTGAGTGCAAGACCGAAACCAATGGCGGTCGAGAAGGCATATACGACTGACTGCAGCAGGTTGTAGTCTTTCTGAATGACCAGAATGGCGACACCCAACACGGCACAGTTGGTGGTGATGAGAGGCAGGAAAATGCCGAGTGCCTGATAGAGTGCCGGCGACACTTTTTTCAGGATAATCTCGACCATCTGTACCAACGATGCGATGACGAGAATGAAAGCAATGGTCTGCAGATACTGCAAGCCGTTAGGCTCAAGTACGAACGTCTGCACGCACCAGGTGACGATGGTGGCCAGGGTGAGCACAAAGGCTACTGCTGCCGACATGCCCAGCGAGGTATCAATCTTCTTTGATACACCCAGGAACGGACAGATGCCGAGGAACTGCGACAGGATGATATTGTTGACGAATATCGCGCTGATGAAAATCAATATATATTCCATAGTTGTCGTTATTTCGTTATTACGTTATGTCGTTATTACGTATTGCTGCGCAACTTGTTAACGATTGCAATGAGGAAGCCTAGCATGATGAAAGCACCCGGAGGCAGCACAAAGAGCAGGATGTTGTAGGTCTCAGGCAACAGTGTGAAGCCGAAGACAGAACCAGAGCCCAGCAGCTCGCGGCAGATGCCCAGCAAAGTCAGACCCAGCGTGAAGCCGAGACCGATACCGATGCCATCGAACAGCGATGCTACAGGCGAATTCTTGGCTGCAAAAGCCTCTGCACGTCCGAGGATGACGCAGTTCACCACAATCAGCGGAATGAAGAGTCCGAGTGCTGCATCGATATCAGGCAGATACGCCTTGATGACCAGTTGCAGGATGGTGACGAAGGCAGCGATGACCACAATGAACACGGGGATGCGCACCTTGTCGGGCGTCACACTCTTCAGGCATGAAATCACAAAATTGGTGCAGATGAGGACAGCCATTGTAGCCAGGCCCATCGACATACCATTCATAGCGGATGTGGTAGTGGCCAGCGTAGGACACATACCCAGCATCAGGACGAACGTTGGATTCTCCTTGACGATGCCATTCTTGATAATACTTATATAATTCATTGAACTTTGATCTTTGAACTTTGAACTTTATGATTACTTATTAAGCTCAGTAGCACCAGTCGCTACATCGGCAGCGGGTGTTGCCTTGTAAGCGTTATAAGCATTGTTGACAGCCAGCAGGAAGGCACGCGTGGTAATGGTCGAGGCCGTGATGGCGTCAACCTGTCCGCCGTCCTTCGATACAACCAGGGGCTCCTTGGGGTCCTTACCGATGATGTCGCCCTTCTCGCCTTTCTGGAACCACTTGTCAGCCTTAGCACCCAGACCTGGGGTCTCAGCATGTTCCAGCAGGGTATAGCCTAAGATTTTGCCTTCAGGGTCGAAACCTACGAGAATCTTCAGGTCGCCACCGAAGCCCATCGTGGTGCTCTCGACAGCAGCACCGAGGTCCTTACCCTTGGCATCCTGAATCTGATAGATCGTATAGACGAGCTCCTTACCTTTGGCGTCGTTCTGCTTTACCTCATCGGTTTTGGCAACAACCAAATCGTTACAAACCATAACGGCCTTGATGCCATCGGCCAGCGCTTTCTCTTTCTGTTCTGCGATGGGACCCTCTGTCAGATGGTTCACATAAGCGAGGATGCCACCCATGACGACTGCTACCAAGGTCAGTACCAGTGCCATATTCAATAAAGATGATTCTAACTTCTTCATAATCTTTAATTTTTCATCTTTAATCTTTCATTTACTTGGCCGGCACTTCACCGAAGCGAGTGGGTTTCACATAATTGTTAATCAGCGGCGTAAACGCATTCATGATGAGAATGGCGAATGACATACCCTCGGGATAGGCACCCCAGTTACGGATGACCACCGTCAGCACACCGATGGCGACACCATAGATGAGCTGGCCTTTCGCAGTCATTGGCGAGGTGACATAGTCAGTAGCCATAAAGATGGCACCCAGCATCAAACCACCTGAGAAGATGACGCTGACGGGATCGGCATAGGCAGGATTGGCCAGATGCATGATGGCAGCCAGCACGAATACTGTACCGATGATGCTGACAGGAATGTGCCATGTGATGATTTTCTTCCACAGCATATAGGCCAAGCCTAAAAGCAATGCCAGACCACAGATCTCACCCAGCGCACCGGCTCCTGCAGGATGATTTCCGATAAAGAGGTCGAGCGCAGAAGGCAGCTGGTCGAGGACACTGGCGTCGCCACTCTTGATAGCCTGTTTCATGATGTAAAGTGGTGTGGCACCCGTCTCAGCATCAAGATAGCTGGTCAGCTGTCCGGCCACAGGCCACGTTGTCATCTGCGCCGGGAAGGCCACCAACAGGGCAGCACGTCCCACGAGAGCAGGATTGAAGAGGTTATTACCGAGACCTCCGAACGTCATCTTACCCACACCGATGGCGAAGATGGCACCGATGACGATAATCCAGATGGGGAGGTTGCTGGGGAGATTGAAGCCGAGCAGGAGACCCGTCAGTACAGCAGAGCCGTCACAAATGGAGCAACGCTCGTTCTTAAGCATAAACTTATTGATGGCCCACTCCAGGAGTACGCAGGCCGCTACACTCGTCGCACAGACAATGGCCGAGCCAATGCCGAAGAAGTAGAACGATACCAACAGCGCAGGGAGCAGGGCGATGATGACGCCGTACATGTTGCGCTCAACGGTGTCTGTTCCGTGTGCGTGAGGCGAAAGTGATACAATTAATTTTCCCATTGTATTTTTTCCTTTTTACTTTTTTACCTTTTTATTTTTTCTGCGCCGCTGCAGCACGAGCGCGGATAATGCCCATGACGGTCGTCTTACCCATGCGGATGTTGTCGAGCAGCGGACGGTGGGCAGGACAGGTGAACTGGCACGAGCCACACTCAATACAGCTGACGACATCCTCCTGCTCGGAACGTTCCCAATTCTGTACGGCAGCAAGCTTGGCCAGCAGGTAGGGTTCCAAACCCATCGGACAAGCCGACACACACTTGGCACAGCGGATACAGGGTTGGGGCTCCTTACGGAAAGCCTCGTCGCCAGAGATAATCGTCACGGAGTTGGTACCCTTGCAGACAGGCACTTCCACGCTTGTCAGCGCCTTACCCATCATCGGACCACCAGCCAGCAGTTTATTGTCGCCCTCAGGCATACCACCACAGGCATCAATCAGGTCCTTCATCGGCGTACCCATACGAACGAGGAAGTTCGAGGGTGTCTGGAGGCGCTTACCAGTCACGGTGGTGTAACGCTCGAAGAGGGGCTTATGCTTCATCACAGCCTCGTAGACGGCATAGGCCGTACCTACGTTCTGCACGATGGCACCCACATTCACAGGAATAGCAGGAGGAGCAGGTACCTGACGACGGATGACGGCATCCACCAGCTGCTTTTCACCACCTTGCGGATAGCGCTGTTTCAGGGGCACCACTTCGACGGTATATTCTGAAGCGGCAAACGCTTCGGCACATTTGCGCGTGAGCAGTTCGATGGCAGGCATCTTGTTCGTCTCGATACCGATGTAGCCCTTCGTCACCTTCGCACCCTTCATCAGCAGTTCCAAGCCCACAATGATCTCGTCGGCTTTCTCCATCATCAGACGGAAGTCGGCTGTGATATAGGGTTCGCACTCTACAGCGTTGATAATCACACACTCAGCCTTGGCCGTCGGTGGCGGACAAAGCTTGATAAAGGTGGGGAAACATGCACCACCCATACCCACGACACCAGCAGCCTTGATACGCTCTACGATCTCTTCTGGTGTCAGTTCGGGATGTGCCTTAACAGTCTCCAGCTTGTCCGAACGATCGATGCTCTCCTCCCATTCGTCGCCTTCGACATTGATGATGATGACGGGCTTACGATAACCTGTGGCATCGATGGCGGTGTCAATCTTAAACACCGTACCACTGACTGACGAGAAGATGGGGGCAGAGACAAAGCCTCCGGCCTCAGCAATCATCGTACCCACCTTCACCTTGTCACCTTTGGCAACGACAGGCTTGGCAGGAGCGCCAATGTGCTGAGAAAGCGGGAAAATGGCCTGCTTAGGCAGTGCAGCCACTTGTGTCACAGCATCGTGCGACAGCTTATTCTCTTCGGGGTGGATACCACCTATGCGGAATGTTCTTATATTCATGCTTGTTCCTCCTTTTCTTCTTTAGGTTTAGGTGCCGGAGCTGGCGTTGGGAAGTTAACATCGTGGATAGCCTTCGTAGGACATACGGCTACGCACTTACGACAGATGCGGCACTTGTTGAAGTCGATGTAAGAAACATTGCCCTCAACGGTGATGGCCTCAAACTTACATTCCTTCACACACTTGCCACAACCGATGCAGGCTGCCTTACAAGCCTTCATCGCTACAGGACCCTTGTCCTTGTTGACACAAGACACAAAGACTCTCCTACCCTTCGGTCCCTTCTTGCGAAGCTCGATGATATGACGCGGACAAGCTTTTACGCAGGCTCCGCAAGCCACACACTTTTCTTCGTCGACCTCAGGAAGACCTGTCTCAGGATTCATGTGGATGGCATCAAACTGACAAGCTGCGACACAATCGCCACATCCCAGACAGCCGAAGCCGCAGGCCGTCTCACCGGCACCACAGGCATTCATAGCAGCACACGTGCGCAGACCGCTGTATTCAGCAATCTTCGGACGATGCTCGCAAGTTCCGTTACAACGCACTACGGCAACCATAGGCTCACCATTGGCAATGGCCATTCCCAACAAGTCAGCCACTTTGCCCATCACTTCCTGTCCACCGACGGGACACATCAGCCCGTCGAGGCTGCCGGCATCAGCACCCTTGACAAGTGCATCGGCCAAGCCGCCACATCCAGCAAATCCGCAACCACCGCAATTGGCACCAGGCAACTGCTCTGTCACCTGTGCAATACGCGGGTCTTCATAAACTGCGAATTTCCTGGAGCAGACAAACAGCACCAGAGCCGCTATCAGTCCGATAGCCCCCAGCACTAATACTGCAATCAACATAAAATTCATAAGTACTTAAATATTTGTTTTAGTTTGTTTATTCTACTTCCAACGAAAATGCCAGCTGTTTGCGCATCTTGTCGCGAAACAGCCAGAGTATAATATAATAAGGTAATAGGGCACCAAGGCCGCTCAAGGCTGCCAGTCCTTCATTGTCCGTCCATCGCAAGACAACGAACAACACAGATACCATCAGCAGGAAGGGTACGCCAAAGGCCCAGAGCAAAGCCCGTGATGCCACCTCGCCGGAAGCTGTCACCGTGACTGGTTGCCCGACGGTCAGTGTCTTGGCGACGGAATCGCAATACACATCCACGATTTTCTCTTTGCTCTCAGCAGCATTACAGTAGCCGGCCACCTTACAAGCAGCACATGCAGAAGTCTGGACGATGCGCACCTTGACATGCCCACCATCTATCCTGTCAATAACCCCCGAATGACTGATTTTATTTCTCATTAGTTTTGCAATCTCGAGTTTGCAATTGCAAAGGTACGTAATAATTATGAATTATTAATCATAAAACATGCTTTTTTTGAAAAAAAAGTCGTAATCGTTTGCAGTTATGCCATCTTTTTCTTACTTTTGCAACTGCTTAACGATATAACGAACGATGAAAGCAAACGAACAGACTCTGCAACAAGTAGAACGCGCCCTGCGCAAAGTGGCCGAAAAGTTCCCATCCAATGAGGAAGCAACCCTGCTTACCGACATCCATCTCCGCGTCACTCAGGAGACTGGTGAGCTGGTGGCTTACGATGACGATGACAATGAGATTACCCGTTGCATCGTCGAGCAATGGATTGACAATAAGGAGGACTCGTTCTATGACGATGCTGCCAACACATTGCGTTCCGTGCTGACCAAACACAAGGAAAAGGTAGAGAAGATGTCGATACTGAAGCCCTATTCGTTCGTTCTGGAAGACGATGACCGCGAAAACCTGTGCGAACTCTATCTGGTAGACGACGACACCGTCATCATTGACGAGGAACTCATGAAAGGTCTCGACAAAGACCTCGATGACTTCTTCGCACAGCTGATGAAGGAATAGACAATACTACTCTCCGCTGGTATCTTCGCCTTTCATCATGCGCTCTATTTCCTCATCAACATTCATCGACGACTTTTTCGTCAAGTCGCCGCGTACAGGTTCCTGAGGCAGTACGGTAAGGCCCTCGTCTTCTGCAGCTTCAGCTGCAGCCTTAGCCCTTTCTTCATCCACATAGTTCTTCTGTGCCGTGTCGACAGCGACACGTACCGATTGCATCTGCTTACTGTGGTCGTGCCGTACCTGACAAGCACTGACTGCCAGCATTAAACCCATAAGATACACTAATTTCTTCATAGTCTATGTCTTTAGTTATAATCATCTCAATCTTATCATGTCACCTACACGTATCATGTAGTCGGGTGTCAGATCATTCAGCTTGTACAGCGACTTCAAACGAATGCCGTACAGCTGGGCTATCGAGTACATAGACTCCCCTGCCCTCACCACATGCGACTTGCCCTTGTAGTCCTTCGGGGCCTTCTTCGCCTTCTTCATCAACCATATCAGCTCGCCCTCTTCCAACACGTCGTTCTTGTCACGCTCGTTGTATTTGGCCAGCTTCTTATAGGATATATCCACATCTTCGGCAATACTGCGGAAAGTGTCGCCACGACGGGCTTTCACATAGTAGTTGTTGTTGAACGTGTAGATACGGCGCTCGTCACCATGAGCCATCTGTTGCGTCTGGAACTTGTCATAATGCTTCTGCTGGTCATAGCGGTCAAGCTTGTAGAGCTCGATAATCTGAATCAGCTTCTGTGCATACGTCGGACTGGTAGCATAACCGCACGCCTTCAAACCTTTGGCCCATCCCTCATAGTCGGTAGTCTTCAGTTGAAACAGCTGACCGTAACGCTTGTTGGTCGACAAGAATACCGAATGGTCCTCATAACTCTCATAGACACTATTATAAGCTCGGAAGCACTCCCCCTGTTCATCGTCGTCATGATAGGTTTTCCGACCTGTCCATCCCTTACACTTGATGCCGAAATGGTTGTTGCCTTTGATAGCCAGCTCGCTTTTCCCAGCTGCCGACTCCAACACGCCCTGCGCCAGCGTGATACTTGCAGGAATCTTATACTTCACCATCTGTTCGATGGCCAGCTCTTTATATTGGTCGAAATAATCCTGATAGCGTTGCGTCCACACCATCTGAGCAGAGACCTGGAAAAAGGCTCCCAATAAGCATAATATCGTAAAAAAAGACCTTCTCATGAATAAAAACTCGATTTTCTGTTGCAAAAATAAAGAAAAATAATTATATTTGCAAACAAAATCATAATATTATGGAAAAATTAGATGTTAAATCCACCATCATGGTGGCTCAGATGGACGAACTGACAGAGACAGAGCGTTCGTTGATAGAACTGGCTATCGAGGGTACAAACCGCTCGTATGCCCCCTACTCCAACTTTCATGTAGGTGCAGCCATCTTGTTGAAAAATGGGGTTAAATTCATTGGTTGTAATCAGGAGAATGCCGCTTTCCCCGCAGGAATCTGTGCTGAGCGCAGTGCTATCTTTGCCGCTGGAGCACAATATCCAGACGAACCCATCACCATGTTGGCCATCACAGCTCGTGGAAAGGACGGGGAACTCATTGACGAACCCGCAAGTCCATGTGGCACCTGCCGTCAGGTTATCATCGAGACAGAGACGCGTTTCAAGCAACCAGTACGTATCCTGCTTTATGGTCGTAAACACACCTACGTGATAGATGGCATCAAAGAGCTTATGCCCCTCTCATTCACGGAATTCTAATAGGCATATCTCTTTTTAAAGCTATGAACCATCTATCTACTGTTTCATCAGAACGGGTTTTCAGCATCTTCCATGAGCTGAACCAGATACCGCGTCCCTCACACCATGAGGAACGGGTGGCCGACTACCTTTGCCAGTTTGCAGAACGTCTTCATTTGGAATATGAGCGCGATAAGGAAAACTGTGTCGTCATTCGTAAGCCTGCCAGTCCTGGTCATGAACAAGCAGAACCCATCGTGCTGCTGAACCACATGGATATGGTGTGCGTGGGCATGAACGACCCGCTCTCCGACCCCATTGAGGCATCCATAGAGAACGGTTGGATGAAGGCTCACGGCACCTCATTGGGAGCCGACAACGGCATCGGTCTGTCAATGGCACTTGCCGTTCTTGAAAACGACAATATTATACATCCTGCCTTGGAGGTCATCACCACAACAAATGAAGAGGACGGCATGTCGGGTGCCTCTCAGCTGAGCAAGGACTTCTTAAAAGGCCGTAAGGTCATCAACCTCGATTCTGAGGATTATGACACCATCACCACAGGTGCCGCAGGTGCTTGTCTGCAGTTCCACCGGATACCCATCGTCAGACAGCCCGCCCCTGGCGGCAAACATCGCTGGTATCGCATCCATTTCGATGGAGGACTGGGTGGCCACTCCGGTGTCGATATCAACAAAGGCCGTTGCAGTGCTGTCATCGCCATGTGGGCTATACTGGCAGCCATTTATAACGAGTACGACTTCGATGTCGCTTCTATCAATGTCGGTGAAGCCAATGCATCCATAGCCTCCTCGGCTGAAATCATTGTCTGTGTGCCATCAGGCGAGGCCTGTGAGTTTGTCAAGGCCCAGCAGGACATGATTAACGAATGGCTGCGTGAGGAATATCCCAACGACCAAAATATGACGTGTAGCATCGAGAAGTGCGACAAACAGGACACCATCATTCCCAGGGAAGCCTTTGAGGCACTGATGGGCTGTCTGGAGCAGATTCCGCAGGGAGTGGTCAAGATGAGCGAGGTCATGAAGGACACCGTTGAGACATCGAACAACGTCGGGCGTATCGTGACAGAAAACGATCACATCTTCGTATCGACTCACACACGCAGTTTCATCGACAACGATATGGCAATGCTGAGCAAGGAGATTGCCGACGCCTTTGCACAGGTTGGAGCAACATCAGAGACCATCATGTCGGCTCCTGCCTGGCAAGAAGATCAGCAGTCGCCATTCCTGAAGTTAGTCAGTGACACCTTCGACGACGTCTTAGGCTGGCGTCCCCGCATGGTCGCTATGCACTTCGTACTGGAGGCAGGCTTCTTCGTACAGCACTACCCCGGTATTCAGATTGCCAGCATCGGTCCGCGCATCGTGGAGCCCCACTCTACTAGCGAACGTGTCGAGCTCAGTACCATCGATGACATCTGGCATGTACTGCTGGAACTGTTGAACCGATTATCAAATTGAATAAGCAATAAAACATCATGGAATATATGTCACAGGAAGGCTACGACAAACTCGTAGCCGAACTCCGTCAGTTAGAGAGTGTTGAACTGCCTCGTGTCAGGGAGGCTATTGCCGAGGCCCGCGACAAGGGCGACCTCAGTGAGAATTTTGAATATCATGCTGCCAAGCGCGAACAGGGACGCCTGCTGAGTCGTATACGTTTCAAACAGCGTGTGCTGGAACATGCCCGTGTCATTGACACATCGAGACTGGGCTCTGACACAGTGGGACTGCTCAGCCGGGTAGCGATGACCAATCTGGCCAACAACGCCACGATGACCTATACCGTAGTCAGTCCTCATGAAGCCAACCTTCGAGAGGGCAAGATTTCCATCAAGTCACCGATAGCCCAGGCTTTATTGGGCAAGAAAGCCGGCGACATGGTGGAAGTGCGCGTGCCGGCAGGCATGCTGAAACTGCGTATTGAAAGCATTGAACTTTAAAGGTTAAAGGTTAAAGAGAGTATATTATGAAACTGATTAGTTGGAACGTCAATGGGCTGAGAGCTTGCGAGGGTAAGGGTTTCAGCGATATCTTCAAGGAACTGGATGCCGACTTCTTCTGTCTGCAGGAGACAAAGATGCAGGAGGGGCAGCTGGACCTACAGTTTGAAGGTTACGAATCGTACTGGAACTACGCCGAGAAGAAAGGCTACTCGGGTACGGCTATTTTTACGAAACACAAGCCACTGAACGTAACTTACGGCATAGGCATCGACCTGCACGACCACGAAGGCCGTGTCATCACACTGGAGATGGAGGACTTTTTCCTCGTCTGCTGCTATACCCCCAACTCGCAGGACGGTCTGAAACGTCTGGAGTACCGCATGTCGTGGGAAGATGCCTTCCGCAACTACCTGAAGCAGCTGGACCAGCAGAAGCCCGTCATCCTGTGTGGCGACCTGAACGTGGCCCATGAGGAGATAGACTTGAAGAATCCCAAGACCAACCGCATGAATGCCGGTTTCACCGATGAGGAACGCGAGAAATTCTCGGACCTGCTGGCCTGTGGCTTCATCGACACCTTCCGCACACTCTATCCCGAGCAGGTGACGTATTCGTGGTGGTCGTACCGTTTCCAGGCCCGTCAGAAGAATGCAGGGTGGCGCATCGACTACTTCGTCACCAGCGAACGGCTGCGTGAACGGATTCAGGATGCCAAGATCCATACAGAGATCTACGGCAGCGACCACTGTCCTGTGGAGTTACTGCTGCGTCCGTAATGATTAAAAAAACATAAAAAGTAGGGGTAAAAGTTACACCCTATTAAAGAAAGGTGTATATTTGCCGTCGATTATTAACTAAACACCTATTTATTAATTAAAGGAGAAAGAAATTATGAAGAAATTTTTGTTTGCAGTGATGGCCGTAGCAGCCATCGGTTTCACATCGTGTGGTAACAAGACTCAGCCCGTTGAAGCTGAGGAGGTTGACTCTGTAGCTATCATCGATTCACTGGCTGCTGAGGCTGCCGACGCATCTATCAGTGCACTGAGCGAGCAGCTTGAAGCTGCCGATGCCAGCAAGTTCGAGCAGGCTTTGACTGCCGTTAAGGAGAAGATTGCCGAGCTCATCAAGACCAATCCCGAGATTGCCAAGGAGTATGTGGCTAAGGTTCAGAACTTCCTGAAGGAGAATGCCGACAAGGTGAAGGCCGTTATTGGTGACAATGCTGCTGCCGCTGCTGCTTTCGCTGCTGTTACCGAGGCTGATGCCGAGAGTATGGTTAACGGTCTGCTACAGTCTGTCAGCGATGCTGCTGAGGATGCTAAGGACGCTGCCACTGAGGCTGTCGAGGACGCTAAGGATGCTGCCGTCGATGCTGCGAAGGAGAAGGCTAACGAGGCTGTCGATGCTGCTGCCGACAAGGCTAAGGACGCACTGGGACTGTAATTTCGCTGAAAGAAATAGCCGGTTCGCTGAAATTATTTGGCGGACCGGCTTTTTTGTGCTATCTTTGCAGCAAGAAATCATTATATTACTAAAACATACGATATGAAGAAGTTATTGATTCTGACCATGCTCGCAGCCCTCACGATGGGGGCTCGGGCCGCGGAATACAACTACCTTGTATTCACGCTGAACGACGGCACGACACAGTCGGTGAGTGCCACCGACCTGAACATCACGTTTGCCAACGGCAACCTGACAGCCACCAGTGGCAGCAACACGGTGACTATCGCCCTGAGCAATCTCACCAAGATGGAGTTCTCGAACGACGGCACCACAGGCATCGATCGTGTGAGTTATGATTTCACCATCACTGACGACACAGAAGTCTACGACCTCAACGGACGTCGTCTGCCCTCTACCGCCACCCTCTCTCGCGGCATCTATATTATCAAGAGCAATGGTAAAACCACTAAAGTGCAGGTAAAATGAAAAAGACATATATTATAAGAATGGCGATGCTGGCAGCATTTCTCATTTCTCATTCCTCATTTCTCATTTCGTCAGCCCAGACGCTGAACGTCACTGTGGGCAGCGTGACCGATCAGTACCCTGCTGCACAGGCCGGGGCGATGACATACACTGGCGGTACCCAACTGACCATTCTCAACAAGACCTACACGTTAAGTGACATCACCAAGATGTACACCGACGAGACTGCTGTCTCCGACAACGAAGTCAATGTGGTCTATAACGGCGATGCCGCTTTGGTCTACGTGGCCGGCAACATCGCCCAGTATATCACGGCCACTGTCAGCGGTGCCCACGTCACCATCACCCAGAGTGACGCCATCACCAACGACCTCATCAAGGACGGCACGTTTTCAGAGATAACATACAACCTCAGCGGCACCAGCACCGACGGTTCGCTGACCCTTGGCGGCTCGGCCAAGTGTACGGTGGCCGTCAACGGTCTGGAGCTGACTAATCCCAATGGTGCCCCCATCAACATCACCAACGGCAAGCGCATCGACTTCAGCGTCAAGAAAGGTAGCACCAATACCCTGAAGGACGGTGAGGCCAGTACTGCCAAGGGCTGTCTCTACTGCAAGGGCCACCTGGAACTGAAGGGCAAGGGCGTTCTCAACGTCTATGCCTACGGCAGTGCAGCCCACGGCATCAAGACAGGCGACTACACGGAGATGAAGAACTGTACCGTCAACATCCTCGCTGCCACGAAGGACGGTCTGTCGTGTAACGAATACTTCCTCATGGAGAGCGGTGAGCTGAACATCAGCGGCACAGGCGACGACGGCATCCAGTGTGACATCGACAACGACGAAGGTGTGAGCACCGGCGAGTTGGAAGACCACGAGGACGAAGACTCCGGGAATATCTACCTCCAGGGCGGTACTATCAACGTCACTGTCACAGCCGACGCTGCCAAGGGCATCAAGGGCGAGGGCGACATGATGATCAGCGATGGCACCATTACCGTCAAAACCACTGGCGGCGGCGTATGGGACAGCGACAAAGTGAAGACCAAGGCCTCTGCCTGTCTGGGGGCCGACGGCAATATGACCATCAGCGGCGGCACGCTCAACCTGACCAGTACCGGTGCCGGTGGCAAGGGTATCAATGTCGACAGCAACCTCACCATCAGTGGTGGTACGATTACCGTCAGCACATCAGGCAATGCCGTTGCAGCCTCCAAGAGCGGTGTGCTCACCACCATCACCAACTCACAGCAGCTCGACAACTATACCACCAGCTATAAGTCATCGCCCAAGGGTATCAAGGTCGACGGTGTCATCACCATCAGCGGTGGCAAGACCAGCGTTACCACGACTGGAGCCGGTGGCGAAGGTATCGAGAGCAAGGATGAGATGATCATCAAAGGTGGTGAAGTCATCGTCAACGCCAGCGACGATGCCATCAATGCCGCCTACCTGAAGGACGACAACAAGCAGAAAGTCTCGGGCTCGGGCAACATGACCATCGAGGGCGGTTATGTCTATGCTAACTCTTCCGGCAACGACGGTATTGATGCCAACGGCAACCTATATATAAAAGGGGGACTGGTCTATGCCATCGGCTCAGGCGGTGCCGAGAAATCTATCGATGCCAATACCGAGGAACAGAAAAAGCTCTACATCACCGGTGGCACCATCATTGCCGTAGGCGATTTGGAGAACGGCTCCAGCATCAGCGGCGGCACCTGCAAGTACACCACATCATGGACTGGCAACAGCTGGTATGCCCTCTACAATGGCGGCACACTGGTGGCAGCCTTCCAGACTCCTACCAAGTCGTCTGGTGGTGGCGGTTGGAATGCACCTGGTCCTGGCGGTGGTGGAGGTGGCAACAACGGCAGCCAGAAGCTTATCGTCTACACGTCGTCCACACCAACTCTCTCCTCAGGCATTGCCGTCAGCGATGGCACAACGTATTTCGGTGGCAAAGCCAACATCGGCGGTACAGTCACTGGCGGCACTGACGTCACGCTCAGCAACTACACCAGCAGCGGCGGCCCTGGTGGATGGTAGAAAGATGAAAGATGAAAAATGAAAGATTAAAGATTGAATAATAAATCATAGAGATTCCACGTTATATGAAGTGGATGAAGCAACAGTCAAAGTACGAAAATGCGGCTTATGCGGTGCTGTGGGGGCTACTCTTCGCAGCACCCCTGCTAAGCCTCTGGGTCCGTACGATGCACGACTCGACGCAGACCTTCAACTGGCACGAGATATGGATGGTATGGCGCCTCTTTGCCGTCTACCTCGTCCTCTTCCTCATCCACAACTTCCTCCTCGCACCCCTACTCGTCCACGGACGGAAGCGCTGGCTCTATATCCTGCTGACAGCCTGCATGCTCGGTGCCTTTACCGTTTACCAGTGCAACAGCCGTCCTGACGACATGCGGCATGATGATATGCGTCCTGACGCCATGCACCACGAGCCACGCGAGATGGTTCGTCACGAACACATGCGCCCAGACCATCCTGAGCCACCCGCTCCCCCTGAGTTTGAAGACGACTTCAGACCGCGTGAGCACCACACCCCTCCCACCTTCATCGGTGAGCACGACATCATTGCCATCGTCATTCTTATCCTTATGTGCGGCATGAACCTTGGCGTCAAGTTCTACTTCAGGAGCCGCAACGACCAGAAAAAACTCGTTGAGCTGGAGAAGCAAAACCTGGAGCAGCAACTGGCGTATCTGCGTTATCAGATCAACCCGCACTTCTTCATGAACACGCTCAACAACATCCATGCCCTTGTCGACATCGACCCTGAACGTGCCAAGGACACCATCCTCGAACTGTCGAAGATGATGCGCTTTGTGCTCTACGAAGGCGACAAGCACGATGTTCCCCTGAGCCGTGAGTTCGACTTTATCCGTCACTACATCACCCTCATGCGGTTGCGCTATACCGACAAGGTAAGCATCAGCGTCGACCTGCCTACGGAAGCACCAGATGCACTCATCCCCCCGTTGATGCTCATCACCTTTATCGAGAACGCCTTCAAGCACGGCATCTCGTATCAAAAGGATTCATTCATTGATATCCGCGTTACTATCATCCAACACCCAACACCCATCACCCAGCAGCTGCACTTCACCTGTCGCAACTCTATTGCTGAAAAGCCCAACGAGGAGAAAGGCGGCGTAGGTCTTGCCAACGTCCGGCAACGCCTTAAGCTGCTCTATGACGACAACTACACCCTGAACATCCAGGACGGAACAGACGTCTACAGCGTAGAACTGACGATTCCTTTGAATATTGAACATTAAAGATTATTGATGCAGCGATTTGGAGAATAACAAATTATTTTGTACCTTTGCACGCAAATAAGACAAATCTACTAAATAATGCGCTATTCCACCTTCCTCCTGTTATCGCTATGGGCCACTGCGTCGATGGCTGCGACAGGCACATGGAAAAGTGCCGTCACGGGCACTCCACTTAACTATACCGCTTCAGCAGCCACCACAGCAGCGAAAGATGCCAATGGGAAACCCATGACGGTGGTCTATCTTGAGAACCTCGCCGTCCAGAAGGTCGGACAGAACAGCAATGCCGACGACGTGGCATGGCTGCGCAGTCATGGCTGGCAGGTCATTGAGATTGACTATGCCAATCATGCGAAAGCCAAGGCCCCCACACTCAACAAGGACATCATCGCCATCAACAGCAGCCTGAAGGAGGGAAAGTTCTGCGGACAGACCTGTTCACCCATGCGCTCCTATATCCTCATGGAGGGCTATCGCATCTGTCGCGACGTGTCCTACTACAAGGACGACCCTACCGTCTACAACTACCCTGACGCCTATAAGACCACCGAGGGCGACTCCCTCTACATGGACATCGTCTATCCCGCCAATCCCAAGCAGGCCGTACCCGTTCTGCTGACCTTCTCATACAGCAGCAGCTATGCAACGGCCAACAAACACAAGCGCATGTATCTGCCCTACTTCTGGGGTGGCTTCAACGACAGCTTCGTCGAGGGTGCTTCCGCTGTCGGCTTTGCCTGGGCCGTCTGCGACCATCCCAAATACTGCGACTGGGGGCAGGGCAAATACACGGGTGGTGCCAACAAAAGCCTTGGAGCCGTCGAGGTCAACCCCGATGCCGCCCGTAAGGTGAAGTCGGCCGTCCGTACCGTTCGTGCCGTAGGCCGTGAACTCGGCATCAGCGGCGACGTGGCGGTGACAGGTTTCTCACGAGGCTCCACGGCAGCAGCGCTGGCTGTCGGTGACGGATGGATTGACAGTTTCGAGGATGCCTCACGCGGACGATTCCCCGAGGAGAGCAGTCTGGTGCAGTGTGCCCTGCTGGGCTCCGGCATGTTCGACTACCAGAGTGCCCTCACCTCCTCCAACGAATACAAACGCATCAAAACCTATGCCGATGCCACTGCCGGCACCACTTGGGAACAACAAGGTGCGCTGGCCACCATCACCGGCAGCAACTCTGCACCTACGCTCTTCTTCCACAATACCGACGACTTCTATGCCGACCAGAACAAAGACCCCAAGGGGCTCTATGCCACACAGGCCGCAACCATGAAGTCGAAGCTCGACGCCCTCGGTGTGGAGACGCAGACGTTGACCGGCTACAGCACCGGCCATGCCGTCCCGCAAAGCGAAGCCGACCTGCAGCAGATGTACGACTTCCTGACCAGCCACGTTGTCAACGAAGCCTCAGGCATCGTTGAAATGAAAGAAATGAGGGAAATGAGAAATGAAAGAAATGCTGACGCGTGGTACACCCTCGACGGGCGCCGTATAGCCAAGGGCCAAAAGCCGAGTGCCAAGGGCATCTACATCCACCGAGGGTGCAAAGTAGTGATAAAATGAGAATACTCAACATTCAAAATTTTAAAAAAGGAATAAAGCTATGATAAGATGTATGGCTATTGACGACGAACCGCTGGCGCTGCAACAGATTGTAGCGTATATCGGCAAAGTGCCTTTCCTGGAATTGGCCACCCAGTGTCAGAGTGCCATCGAGGCACGACAGTTTCTGGAACACGACACGGTGGATGCCATCTTCTGCGACATCAACATGCCCGACCTCAACGGCATGGACTTCGTCAAGTCGCTCACTGTACCGCCACTGGTCGTCTTCACCACGGCATACGCGGAATATGCTGTCGAAGGCTTCCGCGTCAATGCCGTCGACTACCTGCTCAAGCCCTTCGGCCTGCAGGACTTCCAGCGTGCCGCCAACCGCCTCCGCGAGAGGAAAGAGGAAAGAGGAGAGAGGAGAGAGAATAGCGTGACCGCCGGTTCTCCCGGCGGTTCACCCGCTGGTTCACCCGCCGACACTCCTTCCGACACGTTCTTCCTCAAGACCGACTACCGCATCGTCAAGGTCACCATCAGCGACATCCGCTATGTCGAGGCCATGAGCGAATATCTGAAGGTATGGCTCGACGGTGAGCCCAAGCCTATCGTCACCCTGCTGTCGATGAAGAAGATGGAGGAACACCTGCCCGACTACTTCATGCGCATTCACCGCTCATACATCGTCAACCTCAAGAAGATACAGGAGGTCAACAAAAACCGCGTCATCATGGACGCCGACACCTATCTGCCCATCGGCGACATGTACAAGGAAGCCTTCCAAGCCTACCTCGACACAAAATTTCTGGGGAAATAGCATCAGTGATTAAACGTTGCAAAACCAAGCATAACCATTCAGTTATGCCGGATTTACTAATCTTTTTCAGGCATAGGTCTTTAGATGTCACTCATCTGTCCCTGTGGCATCTGAATAGATGAATAGTTTCTTCTAATATGGCAGGAAAGAAGAAGTTGATGAATAAATCGACCTGAGATTTGGAAATGTCGAACTTTTTGTGTAAGTTTGCAGCTATGAAAGCAGGAGGACAGCGCACTGAAGTGCGCTGAACGGGACGAAGAACAATAAGAAGAAGAATGGAAAGGGCTCAGGTCAAACATAACAGACTGCGTCGCATGGAGAAGCACGATTATGCTTCATCATGCATCTATCTTATTACGGTGACGACGGAAGACCGCAAGCGTGTTTTGGGTTCGCTTGTGGGCGATAGTGCTAATACAGCTACGATTGAGCCAACTGCTTTGGGCAGATACGTGGCAGAGGCATTCCGAAAGATTGCTGCAACTACAACAAAGAAGACTGGCTGTCGCGTTCAGGTGCTGCATTACACCATCATGCCAGACCATTTTCATGGCATTATTTATGTCCGTGATACGCTTCCGAAGGATTATTCATTGGGAAAGATTATTGCAGCATGGAAGAGCGATTGTACGCATGCGTTCTGGAATGATTCTTCGTTCTGTGCTCAGTACTTTAGTTCGGAGAAACCTTCGCTTTTTGCACGAAAGTTTAACGACCGCATTTTATTCCGCAAAGAGCAACTGCAAACGTGGATAAAGTATCTTGACGATAATCCCCGTCGGCTTTGGCTCAAAATGCATTTCCCTGACCGCCTTCGTAAGGTCTATGATTTCAAGGCTGGGAAAGAGGGGCATCAATATACTGCCGTAGGGAATACGTTTTTGGTTACATATCCTGAACGTCTCCAGGTTCGCTGCCATAGGAATTTGACGGAGGAGCAGATACAGGAGGAGGTGGTAACGTATTTGAAAGAGGCACGACGGGGAACGGTATTGATTTCACCTTTTATCTCGACAGCGGAGAAGGCGGTATATGATGTCTGTTACAAGGAGAGACTACCGATGATACATATTGTCAATAAAGGGCTGGACGGGAAGTTCGTATATCCATCGGGTAGGGACTTGACGGGGTGCTCGGAGGGTTTTATGCTGGTGTTAGCTCCTTATGCAGATTATAGTACAGAGACGGCAGCGAAACGGATAACAAGAGCACAATGCCTCAATCTGAATGATTTTGCGGCGGACTTGGCTAATGTCACTCTGAAGGGGGACGAAGAGCGAATGACACCATTATCTCGAGGGTCATGGTGATTACTTCAGCATCTCTTCAGCAGTCTTCATCATCTCTAACAGTTGAAGGGATGGGGTTTCCTCTTTTTGGGCGAGGTCGAGGAACTGCTGGTAATAGACCTTGGCCTGTTCGCTATCCTTGAGCAAATAGGCGTAGGCATTGGCCAAATTATAATAGGTGGTAATGGAGGTGGGATTCCAGGTCAAGTGCTCCTTCCACGCAGTGACTGCCTCCCGGTAATGCTGGGTCAGATAGTAGCCTTCGCCCTCAGAGAGTGTAATTGCTTTCATGACTGCGGGATCAGGTTTCATCAGTTCCTTGGCAATGTTGAGGTAGCGCAGACCCTCTTCATAGCGCTTGGTATCGATGCACACCACACCAAGACGGTAGGCTGCGCCATAATGCTGCATCTGCGACAGGAAGAGTGCGCTCTTCAGGTGCTCGTAGGCTGTCTCCAAATCTTGAAGCTGTGCGTAGCACATTCCTGCTGAATAGAGCGTATTGAACGTGGAATCGCCTTGCTCCAGTAGTTTCTTATACCACAAGGCTGCAGCCTTGAAATCTCTTTCCAAGAAGAAGGCATCAGCTACAGCACGGTTTACCATCATGTTGGTGTCATCATATTGTGAGCAATAATCCAAGCCATATTGCAGTGCCTTTTGCGGTTGCTCTTTCTGTGAAAATGCCGCTGTCAATCCTGCCACAACCTCGCCATCCGTGGGATAGCGCCCTATCAGCTGACTGGCCCAATAGATATAGGAATCAGTGTCTCCTTGTTTCTGGTAACTGAATGCCAGCTGACGGAAGGCATCGTGTGAGAGACTGTCCTCAGGAACTAGCTTCAGCAGGTCGGAGGTCTTTCGATAGTTGCCTCGTTTGTAATAGCAGTCGGCCAGCTTTACTTGTACCTCTATGGTTGCCTCCTTTTCGTATGCTTCCTGATAAAACCCTAAGGCATCAAACGTATTGTACGACTGTATACAGCTATCGCCTTGTGCTATTAATCGCCTCAGCAAATCATGATTCTTCACACGCTTTTCTTTGGCCTGTTTCGGCATTTTGGCACCCATCGACTTCAGGTATTCTGTCAAAGATCCCATACCCTTCTCCCTGCGCCATTCGTCTACTTTCTTCGGATTCAGCAGTTTATAGACAGCCTGTGTGCCGTCTGCCGCTACGTCCAATTGTGTGCCATACTTCTGCGGCCTTCCTTCAAACATGGCAATACGATCTTCCATCGTGGCCACCTGCCATTGTGCAATATCACCTCTGGCTGCAGCCCTTTGGAACAAGGGCAAATACTTCCGTTCTGTCTCGACAGGTGCATGCTGGATGATAGTCCAAAACACCTCGCAAACTTCACCGATGGCATCGCTCCCAACGAAACCTCGCTTATCGAGAATGTCGCATATCTCGGCTTGATTCTGACTGTCAATCAGCTGCATCTGGTGCAATATGGAGTCTATTTTTGCCTTGTCTCTCGGCTTCGCTTTGTTAGCCAGAAACCATTCACGACGGATGTTCTGATCTGCCTCGCCAATACGCTGAAGCTGCTGGCGCAGTGTCTGGTCGGAATAACGGCCTTCTACACGGTTTCGCCTCGTGGTCATGCTGTCTGTAAACGTCTGCCAGCGGGGGTCTCCGTGCAGCGATACCAGGTCCTCGTCACCACCTCTGGAGTACCAGTCTGGCTCTTTCTCCATCCGTGCCCAAAGGTACCTAAATGCAACATCGTTTTTGCCAGTCAATGCCGCCACACATGCTGCGTTATACAAATCCTTCCCGTCAATATTCTGTCCCGTCTGGAAAGCCTTTTCGAACATCGTGCTGGACTGGGCATATTCGCCACGATAAAACAACGAATCAGCCTTCTGGATATACATATTATATTGTGCTCTACTGGCAACGGGAACCGTCAACAGGGCAAGAATTATGGTTTTCAGATAGCATTTCATGTTGGCAAAGATAGGAAAAAGATTTGAAAACGAAAAGGTTTTCCACAAAAAAAAAGCCTCTGCCATGACTACCACAGCCTTGTTGTTATGAACCACATAACACTCCTCAAGTACTCCCTGGCTGAAATCCATGTTCTGTTCCATAGTGCAAAGATACTAAATATTTTCCATATATAAACACTTTTGCGCTAATTATTATCACTTTGGTCGATAAAAAGGGGCAGAGGAATACCTGAAAAGGATGCTGGGAAGAAGTTTATAATAGGCGCGAGAGTTTCAAGTTTTTCCGAGATATAACATATTTATCCCGAGATTCAAAACTAATTTTCCCGAGATTGTTAGAGATAATCTCGGGAAAAAGAAAAAGCAATCTCGGGAGAATAGAAAGTTGTCTCGGGTTAATTTAACTTAAATCAATATGTTTTTGGTGGCTTAGGCATCTCAATTTGATTCTTTTGGTGTATATTTGCAGGTGTAAACAAGGATTAATTGAAATAGGATTATGGAGAACAGAAATGGAAGCATTGGTTTTTATGCCGTCAACGACCAGCGTTCTACAGCCATCAAGAAAGGGTATTCGCTACGTCCGCAACGACTTACGACCATTGACGGCCGCGAACTGGCCATGCATGTTGAGATGGACTCGGGCATAGACCATGCCAGGGTGGAATACATCATGGCATCGGTCGTCAAACAGGTGAAGGAGATGGTACTCAACGGCCATAAGGTGGAGTTAGGTGATTTGGGTGTCATCGGTCTGACGTGTCAGGGTACAGGCAGTGAGCGGCAGAAGGACGTCACAGTAAAGAAAAATGTCAAGGGGCTGAAGTTCACGTTCCGCCCTTCAGCATTACTGAAGGAGAAAATGTCACGGGTAGAAATGACGCTTGTAAAACCGGAAGATGGCAAGGACAAGCGATTTGATGAACACGGAGCATTACTAATAACAGATAAGGAGGACAAGTAATGGGAATGATACAGTTGAAAACCTATCAGTTTAAGGGTTCAAACCCATCCAGTGAGGGTTTGTGGTATCCCAAGGTTGACCATTACAGCACTATCAGTACAGACGATCTCTGTCAGCTGGCTGCCAACGACTCGCATGTAGAACGGTCAGAGGTGAAATATGTCATCAGTGCCATTGTCAGACAGATTACCGAACTGGCTCTGTTGGGACACACCATTGTGATTCCTGAGCTTGGCACGCTATCTGTCAGTGCCGACGGCATCACCGTCGACGACTGGGATGACGTCGACTGCCAATCAATGATTAAGCAGCTGAAACTGAACCTGAGGGTCACCCCTGAGATTCGTCAAGAACTGAAAAACGTAAGCCTGCGGATCAGATAATCACTCCATGGGGAAGAGGCCGAAGAGCTTGGCGTCGATCATGTCGGTGACCTGCTTGAGGTCTTCGGGGTTGTCGCCAAACTTGCAGTGGTCGCCATCGACGATGATGAGGGGGCCCTTGTAGGTGGCTATCCAGTCTTCGTAGCGTTTCTCAAGACCCTGCAGATAGTCGAGGCGCATGGTCTGCTCGTACTCACGGCCGCGCTTCTGAATCTGTGCCACGAGGGTTGGAATGCTGGAACGGATATAGATCATGAGGTCGGGCAGCTTGACGAGCGACATCATGAGGTCGAAGAGGTCGGTATAGTTCTCGAAGTCGCGGTCGCTCATCATGCCCTGTCCGTGCAGGTTGGGGGCAAAGATGCGAGCATCCTCGAAGATGGTACGGTCCTGAATGATGACCTCCTTGGACTGTGCAATCTCGACGACCTCCTTGAAGCGTTTGTTGAGGAAGTAGATCTGGAGATTGAACGACCACCGCGGCATGTCGGCATAGAAGTCGGCCAGATAGGGATTGTTGTCGACGGGTTCGAAGCGTGGCGTCCATCCGTAGCGGTGGGCCAGCAGTTTGGTCAGTGTGGTCTTGCCACTGCCTATGTTTCCAGCTATTGCGATGTGCATATTTAAAGTTTAGAGTTTAGAGTTTAAAGTTCTTTTACCTAGGTCAAAGCGACTTCGTCGGTGGCAAAGAGTCCGAAGAGAATGCTGTCGATGCGGTCAACAATCTGTGCGAAGTCCTTGGGGTTGTGCTGGAAGTCGAGGTCGTCCTTCTCGATAGTCATGACACGTCCCCTGTAGCGTTGATAGATGAAGTCGTTGTAGCGCTTGTTGAGGTTCTGCAGATATTCGAGCTGGATGGTCTGCTCGTAGTCGCGTCCACGCTTCTGGATGTTGCCCACCAGATGGGGCACGGAAGCATGCAGATAAATCATAAGGTCAGGGACGCGCACCATCGCCATCATCTGCTCGAAGAGCTCCATATAGGTCTCGTAGTCACGCTCCGAGAGGTTGCCCATGGCTTTGTTGTTCTCCATGAAGACGTAGACGCCCTCGTAGATGGTGCGGTCCTGAATGATGGTATGGTCGGCCTGTGCAATGGCCAGCAGGTCGCGGAAGCGTTCCTTGAGGAAATAGACCTCAAGGTTGAACGACCACCGGTGGATGTCGCGGTAGTAGTCTTCAAGATACGGGTTATGCTCTACGGCCTCGAAGCGTGGCTCCCAGCCGTAGTGCTTGGCAAGCATCTGTGTCAGTGTTGACTTGCCGCTCCCGATATTTCCTGCTACAGCGATGTGCATGGGGTAATTTACAATTTGACCATTTACAATTTACAATTGATTATTCAATTGTTCGTTTGCATATCATAGACCACCTGCATGAGCTTCTTGCCAATCTCGTCAGCCGACTCCATCGTGGCAGCCTCGCTATAGACGCGGATGATGGGTTCGGTGTTCGACTTGCGCAGATGTACCCAGCGGTCGGGGAAGTCAATCTTCACGCCGTCGATGTCGTTGACCTGTGCCGTGGGATCCTGGGCAAACATCTCCTTGACCTTCACGAGGATGGCGTCGACATCGGTGTCGGGCGTCAGGTCGATGCGGTTCTTGGCAATCTGATAGTCGGGGAACTGACGGCGCAGCTCGCAGACCTTGCACTCCTTCTTGGCCAGAGAGGTCAGGAAGAGGGCGATGCCCACGAGGGCATCACGGCCATAGTGACTCTCGGGATAGATGACGCCGCCATTGCCTTCACCGCCAATGACGGCCCCCACCTCCTTCATCTTCGTGGTGACGTTGACCTCACCGACAGCAGCAGCAGCATAGCTACCACCATACTTCTGTGTGACATCACGCAGAGCGCGGGTGCTGGAGAGATTAGATACGGTGGTGAGTGGCGTCAGCCCTTCATTTCTCATTTCTCCTTTCTCATTTCTCATTTGCGACAGCACATAGTCGGCGACGCTGACCAGCGTATACTCCTCGCCAAACATCTTGCCGTCCTCACAGATGAAGGCCAGACGGTCAACGTCGGGGTCGACAACGATGCCGAGGTCATAATGACCAGTCTTCATCTCGTTCATGATGCCCTGCAGGTTCTTCTCTAAGGGCTCGGGGTTATGGGCGAAGTCGCCCGTCACCTCGCCATTCAGGAACTTATACCCTACCCCCAGACGTTCCAGTAGTTTAGGAAGGATGCGGCCGCCCACACTGTTGATGCTGTCGACACAGACGGTGAAGCGTGCCTGACGGATGGCGTCGACATCGACCAGCTTCAGGTCGAGCACCGACTGCACATGACGGTCGTCGAAGGAGTCGTCGAGGGTGATATGTCCCAGATGGTCGACGTCGGCATAGTTGAAGTCTTCCTTCGCTGCCATGTCGAGCACCTGCTGACCCTCGGCAGCATTCAGGAACTCGCCTTCGCTGTTCAGCAGCTTCAGGGCATTCCACTGGCGCGGATTGTGGGAGGCTGTGATGATGATGCCTCCGTCGGCACCACTCATACGGACAGCCAGCTCGGTGGTAGGCGTCGAGGCATAGCCGATGTCAATAACGTCAAAGCCCATGCCCACCAGTGTGCCACACACGATATCACGAACCATCGGGCCAGAGATGCGGCCGTCACGACCAACAACAATCTTCCCCCTGCCCTTCCGAGGGAGGGAAGTGCCTGCTGCCTCAGTAGCCCCTCCTTCGGAGGGGTTGGGGAGGCTTCTGCCAATAAACATAGCATAAGCTGTAGTAAACTTGACGATATCCAGCGGATTGAGGGTATCACCGGTGCGTCCGCCAATAGTGCCGCGGATGCCGGAAATGGATTTTATCAGTGTCATGTGTATTTACAATTTAACGATTTACATTTTACAATTCCGACTACTTCTCACGAACGTAAGTAATCTCGTAATAACAAGGATAAACGCTCGACGAAGCGTCGGCAGTACCCTGCGAATGGGGAACAATGAGGCGCACCTTGGCAACTTCATCCTCAGCAGACTCCGGTCGACCGAGGTTAATATAGTTGAGCGGAACGAGCCAACCGGCAGGCACTGAGGTGGAGTTGTGGTACCTCATCATCATGCCCGAAACAAAGGACGCCGTAAAGGACGTACCGGAACGGGTGACGCTCATCTTGTCGACATACTGTGAGACATCAATGGACTGACCCAGTGTGCTAAGGTAGAAAAATGCCTGATGGTCATTGAATATCAGTAAGGTATCAGCCTTGATATTGTATTCGCTGAAACGGCAGAGCACGTTTACCAGTTTATTGTTTTCCAACGGAGTGCCACAACCCTTACGGACAATCTGCATATAGACGCCCGAACGGTCGAGGCGTACATATTCGTTGTCAGCCACATTGGTGGTCTGCCCCTGTGCCGTAAACTGCGTCTCACTGATGACGCGGATGTTATTCGTCGTAATATAGCGGTCGATGGCATCACGCTCCTGAGCCTTCATGTCACCATAGGTCTCGTAATCCTGACAGCTGGTCAAGACCACAGCCATCACGAATGTCAGCAGGGATAAAATAAGTCTGTTCATCTTTGTCGTTTTCTAATTTGCCCACAAAGGTACAAAGAAAAATTAAAGATTAAAGATTAAAGATTAAAGAATTTGCTGCCGCCTTTTGACTTTTTAACCTTTTTACCTTTCACCTTTTTACATTTTTACATTATTACATTTTTACATTGTCCCTGACCTTCAACTCTTCAGTTCGTCTTCGTAAGCAACAAAGGCGGCCTGAACGGCCTGGACGGCATCGTCCATGGTACCATTGATGCGACCGCCGGCAGCATTCAGATGGCCGCCGCCGTTGAAGAACCGTGCTGCCACCTCATTGCATGGAAAGCTGTCAACAGACCGCAGACTCACCCATATCAGGCGGTCACGCTCGGTATCCTCACGCAACGATATACTCAGTTTCAGCCCCTTGATCTGAAGTGGCATGTTCACCAATCCCTCGGCATCGCCCTTCACGAAATGGAACTTTCGCTGGTCTTCCCGCGGCAAGGTGTAATAGGCGGCATGCCGCCGTTCGTCGACCACCAGACGGTTGCAGAGCACATGGCCCACCATGCGCAGCCGGTGTTCGGAATAGTTGTGATAGACGTTACGGTAAATCTTGTCCTTGTTGATATGCTTGGTCAGCAGCTGACTGATAATAAAGAATATCTCAGGATCGTTGGAATTGTAGGTGAAGCCACCGGTGTCGGTCATCATTCCCGTATAGAGAGGCACGGCAAAATGCTTGCCCAACTGGTCGAAAAGCCCCATCTGCCAAACGATGCGGAATACCAGTTCACTAGTTGACGACATCTCGGGATAGGAAATGGTAAGCACGGCATCAACGTCGGGATCCAGATGATGGTCTATCAACACCTTCTTAGCCTCGGTATTCCGCAGAGCCTCCTCCATTTCGTTCGTTCGCGAGAGGGTATTGAAGTCCAGGCAGAACACCAGGTCGGCAATCTTCAGAACGGTGTCAACAAACTCCTTACGCTTGTCGTAGCGCACAACCTTCTCTGTATTGGGCAACCAATGCAGATAGTCGGGATACTGGTCAGGGACTACCAACAACGGCTCCTTGCCCAGGAAGTGTAACACCTCACCCCATGCCAGCATGGAACCCATGGCATCACCGTCGGCATTCTGATGACAACACAGCACGATAGTATTGGCATCAGCTATTAAAGTGCGCAGGAGCTTTAACTGCTCCTGCGACAATAGATCATTTAACATGTTTAGAACAATTTGTTCGGATAAACACCGTCATCCACCAACTGCTTGATACGTTTGACGGTGTCGTCACGGTCAGCGGCATAGGTGACGCCAAACCACTTGGAGGTCGTGTCAAGTACACGAACCGTAGCAGTCTTCTCGTTGATGAGCTTATTGACCATCAGCGGAATAAAGAACTCTGCCTTGAGGTTCTCCATGTTCTTCGGGTCGGCGAGGAACTCCTTGAAGTAGGCCTCAGAGTAATCGAAATAGTCGGGGGTGAATCCCCACATATTCATCGAGACAGGGGTGTTATCGTCAACAACAACCCACTTGCCTTCCTCATCCTTGTAACGGATAGGTTCAGAGGCTGCACCTGCATTAGAGCCGTCAGCGGCACAACGTACAATCTCAGTACGCTCAACGACGGTTGTCAGGTTGTCCTGAGCATCCTTGGAACAAATGCCACGGGCCACGGTACCATTCTCACTCAACGTATTGCCAACGCGGAAACCCACCATGGCATACTGGTTTTTGGCTCCTTCCGGCAGTTCAGACAGATACTTGCCAATCACCATGAAGGCATCGCGGTTGTAGAAGTCGTCGCAGTTGATGACACAGAACGGCTCCTTGATGACGTCCTTACCCATCAGCACGGCATGATTGGTACCCCATGGCTTCTGACGGCCTTCGGGAACGGTGAAGCCTTCGGGCAGCGCATCGAGTGCCTGGAAGCACAGTTCACACTTTACCTTGCCCTCGTATTTAGAGAGTATCTGTGTGCGGAACTGCTCCTCAAAGTCCTTACGGATGACCCATACTATCTTGCCAAAACCTGCCTGAATGGCATCGTAGATAGAATAGTCCATGATGGTCTCACCATTGGGTCCCAGCCCGTCGAGCTGCTTCAGGCCACCATAACGGCTACCCATGCCAGCTGCTAAAAGAAATAATGTCGGTTTCATATTTTTATCTTTTTATAATGTTCTGTCTATAATCTTACATAGCTGACGCTGCAAAGAGCCAGTCATAGAGACACGAGCAGATGCCGAAGAGCACGATACCTGCAGTGCAGATGCCCAGGGCAATCTTAGTGGCTTCGTCGCTCTTGAACGTGGGCAGCGGATGATCGCTGGGCTTGATGTACATAGCCTTGACGATGAGCAGATAGTAGTACAAGCTCACCACGGTGTTGACCAAAGCAACAAAAACTACAAAGTAGGCCCAGAACGATCCCTGCTCGGCAGCAGCCATGAACACGAAGAATTTCGAGAACATACCTGCGAACGGCGGAATACCAGCCAGCGAGAACAAAGCCAGTGTCATGAGGAAACTGAGCTTGGGATTGGTCTGATAGAGGCCGTCGTACGATGACATCATCGTCGTACCACAGTTCTGTTCAACGGCAGAGATAACGGTAAAGACAGCCATGTTGGCCACAATGTAAACCAGCACGTAGTACATCAGCGATGTCATACCCATCTGCGAGCCACCAATCACAGCCAACATGATGTAGCCGGCCTGAGAGATAGAGCTGAAGGCCATGAAGCGCTTCAGTTCCGACTGACGGATGGCGAAGAGGTTGGCGATGGTGATGCTAAGCACGATAACCACGTAGAGCAGGTACTCCCAGTATTCCATCATCGGACCAAAGGCCTTAGCCAGGATGACCAGCGCAGCAAAGGCGGCGGCACCCTTCGAACAGACGGAGAGATAACCGGTGATGGGCGTAGGAGCACCCTCGTAGGTGTCGGCTGTCCAGAAGTGGAAAGGTACCAACGACAGCTTGAAGGCCAGACCGCTGAAGAAGAACACAAGGCCCATAATGCTCAGCGGTGATGCATAATAGTCGCGACCGAGCACGGCAGCCACATCGTCGAAGTACAGCGTACCGGTAGCAGCATAGATAAACGAGATGCCATAGAGCATGACACCGCTCGAGAACGTAGCTACCAACACATATTTAGCTGCGGCCTCTGCCGACTTCTTCTTCCACTTGTCCATAGCCACCAGACAGGCCATAGGCACAGAGGCGGTCTCCAGTCCAAGGAAGAACAGCAGGAACGAGCCGCTGGACATCATGACATACATACCCAGCAAGGTAGAGAGCACCAGCAGGTGGAACTCACCGGCATACTTATGGGCTTCGTTTTCCAACCAAGGCTGGGCCATCATGACGACGATAAAGGCACCAAAGGTGAGGATGAGCTTCATGACCTGAGCGGCCTGCGTAGCGACATACATACCACCGAAAGCCTCAGCGGGACCGGTTGTGGTCAGCATGACGGTCTGACAGATTAGCAGGGTCATTGTCATCCTGCCCACCATCTCAAGCTTGCGCTCGCTCTTGTGCAGGCAGAAGTCTGTAAAGAACACAACAAGCAACATCAAAACCAGAATAGCCTCTGGCATCATATTTAAAAATTGAGAATAGTTCATTTCTTCTTAATTCTTAATTCTTAACTCTTAATTAAATGATATTCGCCAAGATTGGTCCTACAGCATCGCTGATAACATTGCTTGCCCAAAGTGGGAACAAACCGAGACCGGCCACACAAGCAATGAGGCAGATGACGGCGACGCGCTCATCCCACGTAGCATCAGTGAGTTCCAGATAGTGAGGATTCTTGACCTCGCCATACAGAATCTTACCAACAACACGCAGAATATAGACTGCGGTTACTACGATTGAGGTACAAGCGATAATGGTTGCCACGCGGTGGAACGTATCAGGATTCTCGAACGAACCCACGAAGATGCTCATCTCAGCAATGAAGCCCGAGAAGCCAGGCAGACCGAGGTTGGCCAAACCGGCAATGACGTAACCCACAGCAAGGAACGGCATAATCTTCATCAAGCCATCCAGATAGCGGATGTCGCGGGTATGGGTACGGCCGTAAATCATACCAATCAAGGCAAAGAAAAGGGCCGTCATCAGACCGTGCGACAACATCTGCAGGATAGCACCGGTGCAGGATGTCTTGGTCATCATCAGCAGGGCGAAGAGTACCAGTCCACAGTGAGACACCGATGAATAGGCGTTGATGTATTTCAGGTCTGTCTGCACACAAGCAGAGAAGGCGCCATAAACTACAGAGATAGTGGTAAGAATCAGGAAGATCCAAGCCAGCTCATTGGCGGCATCGGGCAACAGATACATAGCTACGCGGAAACAGCCATAGCCTCCCAGTTTCATCAGCACACCGGCGTGCAGCATGGATACAGCCGTGGGGGCTGAAGCATGACCGTCGGGTGACCATGTGTGGAAGGGGAACAGAGCACCCAGCACACCGAAACCGATGAAGATGAAGGGGAAGAACACCTTCTGAGTGGCTACGGGGATATTGTGCATGGCGGCAATCTCGTTGACGTTCATCGTAGTAGCACCGCTGAAGTAGTAGATGCCCAGGATACCAATAATCAAGAGAGCCGAACCTCCCATCAGCATCAGCGTCAGCTTCATGGCAGCATACTCCTTGTTGCCCGAACCCCAGACACCAATCAGCAGGTACATGGGAATCAGCGCTACCTCGTAGAACATAAACATGGTGAACATGTCGGTGCAAATGAAGAAGCCATACACACCCGTCGACAAGAGAGTGAACCAAAGGAAATACTCCTTGGTGAGGGGCTTCAGCTGCCATGAGGCAAAAGTTCCTGTGAAGACGATGATGCTCGACAAGAGCAGCATGACCACAGAGATACCGTCAACACCGACAGAATAGGCGATATTAAGTGGCTTGAACCAAGGAGTACTATAGGTCAACAGCATCACGTCGGTATTACCTGCTGCACGCTGCTGAACAAAGTAGATGGTCAGCCATACGGACAGAGCCAGCAGACACGAAGCGCCAGCCACCATCACGCCACGCACCTGATTGAGGCTCTTGGCCAGCCAAAGACCGAGGAGCATCAGGGCGGGGATTACTACGAATAATGTTAATATACTCATTTTCGATTTTTCGTTATGACGTTATTACGTTATTTCGTTATCACGATTAAATTGCAAGCAGGATTAATGTTAATGCCACAGTACCTGTCAAGAACCACACGGCATACTGACGGACATCGCCACTCTGCCATGGACGCAAAGACTCACCAGCCTCGTTGGCACCCCATGCCAGGAAGTTGAACGTGCCGTCAACGACGTGACGGTCAAACCATGCCACAGGCTTAGAGATGCAGCGGAAGATGATGCGGTGCGTGACATACTGCCATATCTCGTCCTGATAGAAACGCTTATAAGCAGCCTGATGCAACTTGGGGAACGTCTTGTACAGACGGTCGGCAATGGGCTGGCTCTCACCTTTATATATATAGGTAGCGAGACAGATGCTCAGGATGGCAATAATCGTAGAGGTAGCAGCAATCTGCGTGTCGAAGTGGATGGTGTAGTTGGTACCCTCGGCACTGACAAACTGGCCGAAGCTGCCACCCCACCCTGCAAAGCCTGCAATGGTAGAGTAGATACCCACACCCATTGTAATCACACAAAGCACAATCAGAGGAATCGTCATCGTAGCTGGAGCCTCATGAGGCGTATGGTGCTCGTGGGCTTCCACATTCTCTGTTCCCCAGAAGATACCGTAGTACAAACGGAACATGTAGAAAGCGGTCATGGCAGCAATACCTGTCATAATCCATCCCACCACAGGACTGTAGGCAAAGCAGGCGGTGATAATCTCATCCTTTGAGCTGAAGCCCGAGAAGAAAGGAATACCTGCGATGGCGAAACAGCTGATAAGGAACGTGATGTTCGTAATCGGCATGTACTTGCGCAAGCCACCCATCATAGCCATCTCGTTGGAGTGTACGGCATGGATGATACAACCGGCACCAAGGAACAGGCAAGCCTTGAACATAGCGTGGGTGAACAAATGGAACATACCAGCCATGAAGCCCAGCTGAGCATGATTGTCGAGCACACCATGATGACCAGGCAGCGAAACACCCAGTGCCACCATCATGAAGGCAATCTGTGAGATCGTCGAGAAGGCCAGCACACGCTTGATGTCGCTCTGGGCACAAGCCACGGCAGCGGCATAGAAAGCGGTGAAGACACCAACCCAGACCACGATGCTCATCTGAGGCTGAGCATACTCAACCCAGAGGGGGAACATACGGGCAATCTGGAACACACCAGCTACCACCATCGTAGCAGCGTGGATGAGTGCAGAGACTGGCGTCGGGCCCTCCATAGCATCGGGCAGCCAGATGTGCAACGGGAACATGGCACTCTTACCGGCACCACCGATAAACATCAGCACTAAGGCCGTCGGCAGAATGAAACCTGCAGCAGCAACGGCCTTGGCAGCATTCCCTGCAATGAACGGTGTAGCACCCTCATCCATCACGATATTGCCTGCAAACGAGAAGCTGAACGAATCGGTGTAGTAGCCGAACATCAGGATACCGATGAGGAAGAACATATCAGCGAAGCGCGTCACGATGAAGGCCTTCTTAGAGGCAGCGATGGCGGGCTTCAACGGATAATAGAAACCAATCAGCAGATAGGAGCTGACACCCACGAGTTCCCAGAAGGTGTACATCTGGAAGATGTTGGTGGCCAGTACCAGACCCAGCATCGACATGGTGAAGAGACTCAGGAACGCATAGTAGCGCTGGAAGCCCTTCTCGCCGTGCATGTAGCCGAACGAATAGATATGTACCATGAACGACACCGTGCTGATGACAATGAGCATCATCACCGAGATGGGATCGAGCAGGATACCCATGTCGAAGTGCAGATTGCCCAAGGGCAGCCAGGTGAAATTGTAAGGAACCAATGTGGGGAATGTACCATCGGCCAGACGGTCACCACCAAAATAGGCGAAGGCCGTCACATACGACAGGACGGTCACCAGTCCCAGCGATGTCGTACCAATCAGACCGGCAGTCTTATGCGACATCTTCATGCCAGCCAGCGCAAGAATCACGAATGACAGCGCAGGCAGCAGAAGAATCAGGAATGAATAACTATAAATTGTTTCCATAACGTATTACCATTTCATGTTCTTAATACTGTCAACGCTATCGCTGTGGAAGTTGCGGTAGACATTGATGATAATAGCAATAGCCACAGCCGACTCAGCAGCTGCAACACCAATCACAAAGAGTGTCATAAACATACCCTCCATACCATTGGGATAGAGCAGGCGGTTGATGGCGGCAAAATTGATATCGACGGCGTTCAGCACCAGCTCGACAGAGATGAGCATGGCGATGAGGTTGCGACGGGTAACAAAGCCATAGACGCCAATGAAGAAAAGCAGCGCACTCAGCGCGAAATAACATTCTACAGGTATCATAGCTTACTCCTCCTTATTATCTTTACGTGCAACAACCAGACCACCGATGATGCAAGCCAGCAGGAACAGCGAGATGAACTCAAAAGCGAGCACATACTGATACTTGCCAGCACCAACGAGGGCCGTACCAATCTCTTTCATAGGAACCTCCACATTGCCAGGAGCAATGGTGTAGAAGCCTGTCTTCAGCAGAATCAGACTGACAACAACCAGTCCGGCAAAGGCTGCCAGACCACCAGCAATCATCTTACTGGACTTAACACGCTCCTCCAAACCCTGAAGGGTGCGCTTGCTCACCAGTTGGATGGCGAACACATAGATCATCGTAACGCCTCCGGCATATACGGAAATCTGAGCAGCACCCAGGAAGGTGTAGTCGAGCAGGAAATAGATGCCTGCCACACCAAAGAGCACGAACAACATGAATGTTGCGGCTCGCATAATCCTCGTGGTAGTGACACACATCAGCGCTGAGCCGATGATGAACACCGCGAGAATGATAAACATAATTGTATTGCCCATAACGCGTTACTTCGTTTTAGTGTTAAACTTGCCGACTTCCCACTCAGCACCACCTTTAAGGAGGTTGGGCAGTGAACCACCCTTATAGACTTCCTTGTCGAGGTGGAGCACCAGCTTAGAACGGTCGAATACGGCGTTCTCAAAATCATTTGTAAACTCGATAGCGTCGAAGTTGCAGGCGTTGGTACAGAGCTGGCAGAACATGCAGTCGCCCAGGTCGTACTGATAATCGTCGAGCACCTTCTTTTTCTTGCCTGTCTCAGGATCCTCAGCCATGTGGCTTACAATCTTGATGGTTCCGTTGGGGCAAGACTTTTCACATAGTGTGCAAGCGGTACACTTGTAGCTGCCGTCCTCGTTGCGCTTGAATATCAGGCGACCACGGTGACGTGCGGCCACATGCAGCGTCGTCTTGCGGTTCTCGGGATACTGCTCTGTCGACTTGTTGGTGAAGAAGTCCTTGAAATATTCCTTCCAAGAGGTCTTCATACCCACAGCCAACGTCTTCAAGCCGTGCCCGATTTCTCCGAAATATGTTTTGTTATCTTCCATTGCTATACCTTATTTAATATATAAGCCTAAAGCTACTACAACTGTCATAATAACGAGGTTGAGCAGTGCCAGCGGCATCAGGTACTTCCACTCCAGCTTCAGAATCTGGTCGATACGCAGACGGGGGAACGTCCACTTAATCCACATCAGAATCCATACCAGGAAGAAGGCCTTACCCATGAACCAAACGATGCCAGGGATGTAGTTCATCACCTGATCGAAAGCGGCAATGCCGATGTTGACAGGCGCCCAACCACCGAGGAATACGGTAGCAGCGATACCTGCGATGATAAAGAGGTTCAAGAACTCGGCGAGATAGAAGAAGCCGAAGCCCATACCACTGTACTCAGTATGATGACCGGCTGTCAACTCACTCTCAGCCTCTGCCATATCGAACGGGCCACGGTTTGCCTCAGCATTACCAGCGATGAGGAATACGAAGAAGGCAATGATGGCAGGAATATGACCTTGGAAAATCAGCCACTTCCAAGGGCCTGTCTGAGCCTCTACGATACCGCTCATCTGCATGGTTCCTGTCAGGATCACAGCAGTAATCAGACAGAGGCAGAGCGACATCTCGTAAGAAATCATCTGCACAGCACCACGCATGGCCGATACCACAGAATACTTATTGTTAGAACCCCAACCTGCGAGGAAGATACCTACCACGCCAATAGAAGAAACGGCGGTGAGCAGGAACACACCTACGTTGAAGTCGAGCACCGTAGCACCGTTATTCCAAGGCAGGAACGAGAAGGCACCCACGGAGCCGATAATCACCAAGAGCGGAGCAACGAGATAGAGTAGCTTGTCAGCACGGTCGACGATGAAGATCTCCTTGATGAGCATCTTCAGCACGTCGGCAAACACCTGCAACAAGCCCCAGTAACCTACTCGCATCGGGCCAAGACGGCACTGGAAGTAGGCACACACTTTACGCTCCATAAAAATCAGTACGATAGCGATGAGGGCATATCCTACAAGGATACCAGCACCCACCAGCACGCACTCAATCAATATCGCTAACCAGTCAGGACATCCTATTGTAATCCTGAGCAACTGGTCGAACCATTGTGTTATGATAGAAAAGTCGAACATATTATTATCTTTTTACTTTTTTACCTTTTTACTTTTCGACTAACGGTCGATATCAGGAATTACAACGTCAATAGCAGCACAGGTAGCAATCAGGTCGGCAATCTTCTGACCACGAAGCATCG
>JBGUQW010000211.1:0-2824 GCA_045131435.1 Prevotella sp. | reverse complement strand
GGAAATTCACAACGAGCATCCTGATTATGAGGCAGAAGAAATAGGATTCGTGTGTCCCGTCTACTGTTTCATTCCTCCTGCCATTGTCCAGGATTTCATTGCTCGTTCATCTTTCAAGGCCGATTATTTCTTTACAGTGGGCACTTATGGAGCCCATAGCACGATATTCCCAGAGTTCGTTGATGACCTTGCCAAGAAGCACGGTTTTCAGATGAATTATATCTCCACCATCCAGATGGTCGATACTTACCTGCCGTATTTCGACATGGAAAGGGAATTGGCCGACCCCAAGCTTCAGCGTATTCCCGAAAGAGTTGCCACAGTTCTTGCTTCTATCAACAATCGCGAAAACTATATTCAGGAGGTTACAGAGCAGGACAGGATGATATGTGACGGATATTACCGCATGTCGGGACGCGACCGCCAGCGCCCGACTGTGACAAGATCGGAGAAGATTGTCTTTGCCACGGATGACTGCATCGGATGTGGAGTTTGTACTTCGGTTTGTCCGCATGGCTCCTGGAAAGTGATTGATGGTCATTCGGTTGCCAATGGGAAATGCGAAAATTGTCTGGCATGTGTTCACAACTGCCCGAAGAAAGCAATTTCAATCATTCCCACGCCTCCTGAACCCGAAGAGGCAAACAGGAATGCACGATATCGTAATCCGAATGTCAGCTTAGCTGATCTCATCAAGGCCAATAGTCAAAAATAATATGAAAGTAATTTTAGCCGCAGTACTGATGGGCGGATTGCTCACAGCCTGCACAAACCAAGAACAAAATAAAAAAGAAGAGAATATGACAACATTGAATCTGACACAGGAGTGGGACAAGGTGTTCCCGCTGAGCGAGAAAGTGAACCACTGCAAGGTGACGTTCGAAACACAGTACGGCTTGACGCTGGCAGCTGACCTCTATACGCCAAAGGATGCCAAGGGCAAGATGGCCGCCATTGCCGTGAGTGGCCCATTCGGCGCCACCAAGGAGCAGTCGAGCGGCCTCTATGCCATGCAGATGGCCGAGCGCGGCTTTGTAGCATTGGCTTTCGACCCGTCATTTACTGGCGAGAGCAGTGGAGAGCCTCGTCGCACAGCTTCACCCGATATCAATACCGAGGACTTTATGGCTGCTGTCGATTTCCTCTCAAAGCAGGACAATGTGGATGCCGAACGTATTGGCATCATCGGCATTTGCGGTTGGGGTGGCATCGCACTGAATGCTGCCGCTACCGACACACGCATCAAGGCTACTGTTGTCTCGACGATGTACGACATGACCCGCGTCAGTGGCAACGGCTATTTCGACAGCGAGGACAAGGAAGAGTCGCGCCATGCTGCCCGTGAGGCACTTGCCAAGCAGCGCCTGGCCGACCCGATGGCGATGGCCGGTGGCGTCGTCGATCCTCTGCCCGACGAGGCTCCTCAGTTCGTGAAGGACTACTACGATTATTACAAGACCGAGCGCGGATATCATGCCCGCAGCGGCAATTCGAACGACGGTTGGCGCGTCATCGGCACTCAGGCTTATGCCAACGTCCGTTTCCTTTATTATATCAACGAGATTCGTTCGGCAGTCCTTGTGATGCATGGTGAGAAGGCTCACTCGCGCTATTTCGGCGAAGCTGCCTACAAATATATGGTCGAAGGGAAGGCCGAAGGTTACAACACCGTCGGCAAACCTAATCCTAATCCTGAGAACAAGCAGCTGCTCATCATCCCCGGTGCCTCGCACTGCGACCTCTACGACGGCGGCTATACGGAGCTTGTGGGCAAGGGCGAGCCGAAGAATCTGATTCCTTGGGACAAGTTGGCTGATTTCTTTAAAGAGAATCTGAAATGAAGAGATTGAAGATAACGATTATCTCAATGACTTTAGCTACAACAGCAATTGCTCAGGGTGTGATGGATGTGCATAGCCACCTCATCACGCCTGAGTTTGCGTCATCACTTGAAAAAGAAGGACGATTGATGGACGAGGGATTCCCTCTGCCGAAATACGATGTGTACAATCATCTGAAATGGATGGATGAAGCCGGCGTTGAGACTTCCGTGCTGACGCTGGCAGCTCCACAGCCGACATCTGCCCAAACAGTCAGACAAACCAACGAGGCTGCCGCCCGCATCAAGAAGGAGCACCCTGAACGATTCATGTTCTGTGCTGCCCTACCCCTGCCCGATGTATCGAAAGCTATTGAGGAGGCGAAATATGCGCTCGATGTGCTGAAGGCTGATGGCATTAAACTGGCAACGAATGTTGACGGACAGTATCTTGGCGCACCAGAACTCGATACACTTTTCTCGGTCTTGAACGAGCGTAAGGCAGTGGTAATCCTACATCCCCATCGCCCAGAACCGGTAAATAAGCAGGTGATGCAGCAGACACCGCTGGCTATGCAGGAATATCTCTCGGAGACCACTCGCGCCGTATCGAACATGATCAGTCGCAACGTATTGGCTCGTTATAATAATATAAAGGTAATAGTGCCCCATTGCGGTGCCTATCTACCACTTGCCATCCCACGCATGAAGTCGCTGACGCCCGTGATGCAGACCAACAAAATGGTAGGTGAGATTGACTACGAGGCCAACCTCCGCACCCTCTATTACGACCTTGCGGGGGCACACTCTCCAGAGGTCATCCACATGCTGCTCACCATCACCACGCCCGACCACCTGCTCTATGGTTCCGACTATCCCTACGTGGCCCCACAGGTGCTCACACAGAGTCTGGCAAGAATGAAGGACTATCTCTCGAAAGAGCCCGATCTGGCACCTCTGCGCAAGATGATACTCTACCAAAATGCCAAATGGTTGTTTGGACAA
>JBGUQW010000210.1:0-3562 GCA_045131435.1 Prevotella sp. | reverse complement strand
CAGGGAGTTCTGGGTGGCGAAGATTCGCAGGAATAAGGAGCGGGACAAGGAGGAACAGCGTCAGTTGGCGCAAATGGGCTGGCACTGTATCACTGTTTGGGAATGCGAACTGAAACCTGCAAAGCGTGAAGAGACACTTGACTCTATCGCTTTTACTCTGAATCACATCTGGCTACATGATCATGTGACAAAAACCATCCCATATCCGAAACAGGATGAAGAAGATATGCAGATGCCGTTGGCGGCAGAAGATGACGCAAAGGATCGCAGAGACTCTAATCCGTTTTTAACTGAGCAATAGAACAAGAAATAAAACGTTATATAAACATGAATGAAGAAGAAATAAAGAAATTGCTGCTGAAAGGCGAGGAAGACACACCGCAGATGAAAGCAGTGCGAGAAGCTTTTGCCAATGCAATCATTCTGTAAATGCAACTGTAAATGCAACTGTAAATGCAACTGTAAAACTCAATGGATCATAAAAATGAGCTCTCCAAAGGGTGGGGACAAATTGTCCCCCCCTTCTTTCCAGACAGCAGGAGGCAAGCAAGAGGGTCAAGGGACGTAATCCGGTGTGTCGATTGCTTTGAACGAGGTTTAATGAGTTAAGAAAATCAGGCTGCAGGTCATCCACGCAATGAAGGTAGCTCTGCATTTGCTCAGCAAAGGTAAGCAAAAAAGAGGAAAAAACAAATAAACAAGTATTTATTTCACAAAATAGTTGTATATTTGCAGTCGATATGAAACAAAGCAAGGTATATGTAGCCAGTAGATGGCTAAATGAGTACTACCCTGAAGTGGTGGAGAAGTTGAGGGAGGCAGGGTACGATGTATAAATATAATAAGATAACGATTAAACGATAAACAAAACAATGATGAAAAAGCTTCTATTATTGGCCGTCACGCTGATGTGGACGATGGTGGCAAGCGCTCAGAAACTTGAGATTGTAGACAAGGACGGCAATGCCGTGCCTTACGCCAGTGTGATGACTGCCGACGCGACGCTTGTCGGTGTCACGGGCATGGACGGCACGATTGCCGACATCGGGGGAGCCAAGACCGTGGTCATCAGCCACGTGGCCTACCAGCCCAAGACTGTAGCTGTAGGAACAGAAGGTCTGAAGGTGAAACGGGACAACAAGGTAAAACTCTCCTACGACTACCTGCAGCAGTTCGAGCGACAGCACGCCATCCCCGCCCTCGCCACCGAGGTGCTTGCCAGGATGCAGGAACTGGTGGATAAAGACTGAATAAGGGCTGCGGGAAGACGATGCGCAGTTGGAGCGTGAAAAAGATACTGAATGGCAGGCAATAGACAACATATCATCCACGGCTTGCGTGACGGCATATCCATTGCTGGGCATCTCGATTTCGGCGAAGCCGCGGCGCAGCAGGTGCAGGCAGTGGGCGTCAGTGCCGGCTCCTATTCCTATCCGCTGTGGATTGTGGCCTGCGAATATAAGAGCATCATCCGCATGAGGCTCGTGCAGTCGTTCAAGAGCGACCGTCTGGCCATCGCCATCCATCAGGAACTCGCCGCCCTCTTCCCCGGCACCACCTACACAGACCGGGGAAGACATGATTTCGACTCGTTCCCACTGAGGAGTGTTTCACGTAAACGTAATATAATATAACAAAGACAATGAAAAAATCGTATGTATGTGTTCTTGCCGCCATCCTGATACTATGTGGTGCATGCTTTATCACCTGTTGCAGTAGCAATGATAATCCGTCGGAGCAGACGGCTGGGTACATACCGAAGGCGCCCGACTATAGCGACCCGACGATGTGGGTGACTGCCGACGGCGACACGGACGGTACAGGAGCCGACATCTTTTACGTGGTATCGACGTGGGAGGACGACTGGACGACAGCGGACGGCAAGGTGTGCCACTATGCCGATGTGTGGAATGCCGAGCACCGTGCTCACATGGCCGACCTGGAGATGAACAAGGTGGCGGCCTATATGTCGCCCGGCAACCGGTTCTTCGCCCCCTTCTACCGGCACACAACCATTCAGGCGTTCATGACCAACAGCGAGGACACCGTCTATCAGCGCACCCGCCTGTCGATGGGCGATGTCTGTGAGGCCTTCAACCGCTTCCAGTCGCAGCGTGACAAGACTCGTCCGCTCATCATCGCAGGCTTCAGTCAGGGCGGTCTGGCCGTGGTGGAACTGCTGAAATATATCGATGACGAAACCTACAGTCAACTAGCTGCCGCTTACGTGCTGGGCTATAAGGTGACGGAACAGAACATGCGCGAGTGCAGTCACATCCGTCCAGCCGAGGGCGAGACCGACACGGGCGTCACCATCTGTTACAACACCGTAAAAGACGTAAAGTACGTGCTGCCCCTGATTTCAGGTTCCGACATCTGCATCAATCCCGTGAACTGGCGCACCGATGCCACGCCTGCTACGTTACACGACACCATCACCATCACCGTCTCGCCAGAATACCACGTTCTCGTGGCCACTAACTACAGCGCATCGGAATATCCTCCCTTCCGCGGTTTCCTGAACGTGGGCGACATCCACAGCTGCGAGCCGTGGCTCTACAGCGAGTGTCTGGCCAGGAACATTGCTGTCAGAGCGAGGGAATGGAAAACGAAACAATAAAATCAGAGAAAAGGCAAAGCAACTTGATAAGCCCATGTATTTCTTGCTTCAGAAATTATGGTAGGGAGAAAACAACATATCATACACGGCTTGCGTGACGGCATACCCATTGCGATGGGCTATTTTGCCGTGACGTTCTCGCTTGGCATCATTGCTGCGAGGGCTGGACTGACAGCACCTTTGGGATTTCTGAGCAGCTTCTTCACCCGTGCTTCGGCTGGCGAATATGGCACTTACACGCTGGTAGCGGTACAGGCAGCCTACGTGGAGGTGATAGCGATGTGCCTGGTGGCCAACCTGCGTTATATGCTGATGAGTGCGGCTCTGTCGCAGAAGCTAGCCCCTGGTACATCATGGTTTCACCGCATACTGATGGCCTGTTGCGTGACCGATGAGGTGTTTGGCATCTCCGTTGCCCATCCCGGCTATACACCACCTGCCTATACTTACTCGGCAGCCCTGATATCTACATTGTTCTGGGCTTCGGGGTGTGCTGTGGGCATCGTGGCTGGCAGTCTGTTGCCCCAGCCGATGGTGACAGCCCTGAGTATGTCGCTTTACGGTATGTTTCTGGCGATTATCATTCCGCCTGCCCACAAAGACCGTAACGTGCTCTATGCGCTGATAGCCAGTTTCGCGTTGAGTGGTCTGTGTGCAGTGGCTCCTGTTATCGGCGAGTGGAGCAGTGGAATGCGAACAGTTGTGCTGACGATAGTCATTTCGGCTGTGGCTGCATGGCTTAAACCTATAAAGACAGAAGACGATGGAACAGCATAGTATTCTCATATATATCCTTCTGGCCATTGTCATCACCAATCTGATTCGTGTGACACCAATGGTACTGATCAGAGGGGAGTTACACAACCGCTTTGTGCGCAGCTTCCTGTATTATGTGCCTTACGTCACGCTGGCCGTGATGACCTTCCCAGATATGATTATGGC
>JBGUQW010000209.1:0-21189 GCA_045131435.1 Prevotella sp. | reverse complement strand
GAAGGTGAGGGATTCAAACCCCCGATACCCGAAAGGGGTATACCGGATTTCGAGTCCAGCGCGATCGATCACTCTGCCAACCTTCCTTGAAATTGCGGGTGCAAAGGTACAAAATACTTTGAACTTTGAACTTTGAACTTTGAACTTTATGATTGGTTATTATGATTATTTAACGTTTTAGGAAGAAAAGCGTGGTTTTGTTTGGTATATCGTTCGATTATTCGTACCTTTGCACGCGTTTTAAGAAGTAAGGAATCATTATTATAATATAGTAAGGAAATGAAAGCATTTGTTTTTCCCGGTCAGGGAGCACAGTTTGTAGGTATGGGCAAGGACCTGTACGACAACAACGAGACTGCAAAAGATTTGTTTGAAAAGGCTAACGAGATTCTCGGATACCGCATCACGGACATCATGTTCGAGGGTACCGACGAGGACCTGAAGCAGACGAAGGTGACTCAGCCTGCCGTATTCCTGCACAGCGTCATCAGCGCCATCTGCATGAAGGCCCCCTCCACCTCCCCCGAAGGGGGAGAGGCCGACCCGCAGATGACTGCCGGCCACTCATTGGGTGAGTTCTCAGCACTGGTAGCAGCCGGTGCCCTGTCGTTCGAGGATGGTCTGAAGCTGGTGTACGCCCGTGCCATGGCCATGCAGAAGGCCTGTGAGCAGCAGCCCTCAACGATGGCTGCCATCATTGGTCTGCCCGACGAGAAGGTGGAGGAGATCTGCGCTGCCATCAACCGCGAGGGTAACGTCTGTGTATGTGCCAACTATAACAACCCCGGCCAGCTGGTGATCAGCGGTGACATCGATGCCATCAACGAGGCCTGCGAGCAGCTGAAGGCTGCCGGTGCCAAGCGTGCGCTGCCTCTGAAGGTGGGTGGTGCCTTCCACTCTCCGCTGATGCAGCCTGCCAAGGACGAGTTGCAGGCCGCCATCGAGGCTACCGAGTTCAAGACTCCGAAGTGTCCCGTTTACCAGAACGTGGACGGCAGGCCCCATACCGATCCCGCTGAGATCAAGCAGAACCTGATTGCCCAGCTGACCAGTTCTGTCCGCTGGACACAGTGTGTTCAGTCGATGATTGCCGACGGTGCCGACGACTTCACCGAGTGTGGTCCTGGCAAGGCACTTCGCGGCATGATAGCAAAAATCAACAGCGAAGTCAGCGCTCATGGCATCGAATAAAGTTCTGATTTATCAGGTATTCACACGTCTTTTCGGCAATCGTAACGTCAACCGCGTGGCGAACGGAACGATTGCTGAGAACGGCTGTGGCAAGCTGAACGACTTCACACCGAAGGTGCTGAAGGACATCGCTGCCATGGGCATCACCCACGTGTGGTATACCGGCATTATCCGCCATGCCACGCAGACCGACTACACAGCCTATGGCATTCCCCGCCAGCATCCTGCCGTGGTGAAGGGCAAGGCCGGTTCGCCGTATGCCATCACCGACTACTACGACATTGACCCCGACCTGGCTGTCGACGTGAAACAGCGCATGCAGGAGTTTGAACAGCTGGTGGCACGCAGCCATGAGGCTGGCCTGAAGGTCATCATCGACTTCGTGCCCAACCACGTGGCCCGTCAGTACCGGTCCGTCTGCAAGCCCAAGAAGGTGAAGGACCTGGGCGAGACGGACAACCCGGCGATGGGCTTCGACCCCCAGAACAACTTCTACTACTGTCCCGGACAGCGCTTCGACCCCTATTTCGACCTGTATCAGGGCGAGAAGGAGCCGTATCTGGAAGAACCCGCCAAGGCTACCGGCAACGACCACTTCGACAATGCCCCGGGCAAGAACGACTGGTACGAGACGGTGAAGCTGAACTACGGTGTCGACTACTATGCCGGCGGTGTGGGCTACTTCGACCCCCTACCCGACACGTGGAAGAAGATGACGGACATCCTGCTGTTCTGGGCGAAGAAGGGCATCGACGGATTCCGTTGCGACATGGCTGAGATGGTGCCTGCCGAATTCTGGGCCTACGCCACAGCCATCGTCAAGAAGAAATACAAAGACATCATGTTCATCGGTGAGGTGTACAACCCCAGCGAATACCGCCACTATCTGGCATCGGGTTTTGACTGGCTGTACGACAAGGTAGGCATGTATGACACCATGCGTGCCGTCATCTGTCGTCAGGCACCGACCAGTGCCATCACCAACGCCTGGCAGTATACCGACGACATCCGCGACCACATGCTGTACTTCCTGGAGAACCACGACGAACAGCGCATTGCCAGCGACTTCTTTGCTGCTGATGCCAAGAAGGGTGTGCCAGCCATGATAGCCTCGGTGCTGATGCAGCAGAACCCGTTTATGCTGTATGCCGGCGAGGAATACGGTGAACGCGGCATGGACCGTGAAGGCTTCTCGGGCAACGACGGACGCACCACCATCTTCGACTACTGGTCGGTGGACACGCTGTGCCGTGCTGCCCAGAACAAGCTGACGGACGACGAACAGCAGTTGTTCGACATCCACAAGAAGACCATGCTGCTGGCCCGCAAGGAGAAAGCCGTCAGCGAGGGCATCTTCTTCGACCTGATGTACGTCAACCAGCACATGGAGCGCCAGTATGCCTTCCTGCGCTATGTTGAGGGTGAACTGCTGCTGGTGGCTGTCAACTTCGATGACCGCGATGTCGTTGCTGACATACACATCCCTGCCCATGCCTTCGACTACCTGGGCATGAAGGAAAAGATGGTCATCGCCACCGACCTGCTGACCCGTGAACGGCTGGCTATGGCCCTGCACAAGGACCGAGGTGTGCGCATGGAAATTGCAGCCCGTAGCGGACGGGTGTGGAAGATGAAACTTTAATCTTTAGAAGTTAAAGAAGTTAAGAAGTTAAAGAAGTTAAGAATCAATAGATTTTGAAGCGTACGCGAAACGAACGCTCGTGCTCGTCCCAGTTAGTGCCTAACATCTCGAAACGGCCTATCTGGGACGTTGAACGTACATGGCGCCCTATGCACGGACAGACGTCATAATCACCGATGCGCACCAGGCGGATGGTGTCGGAGGCATCAGCAGGCAGACGGTCGCCACTGACACCCTCGGGCAACTCGTCGCGACTGACGAATTCGAAGGTCACAGGCAGGTCTTCGTCAATCAACCGCAGCATCTCGCGCTCAATCTCCTTCTCTTCCTGCCGTGTGGGCTTGTGGTCAAGATGGAAGCTCATCTTGCTCTTCTTACGTTCGATGTGGGCATTGAACGAACGCTCACAGCCAAAGAGACGGATCATGATCTGGTTGAGCAAGTGCTCAGCCGTATGCGCAGGGGGAAACTCCTCCTTGTTGTGTTCGTTCAATATGTAGTCAGCTGCCATAATCTGTGTTCTATTTAAAAACGTTCACTCCACGACGGGAAAGAACAGCTCCCCCATCGTGGAATGAAACATGTAGTGTTAGAGGGGCAATGTCAGCACAAAACGTGCACCAGGACCCTCGAAAGCGGTGTCGAGCAAGAGGTCGCCACCCAGACGGCGGGCAATGTTGCGGGCCACGGTGAGACCGATGCCCTGTCCGCCAAAGAACTGGTTGAGCTTGACATAGGGCTCAAAGACCTTCTCGGCATCCTCGGCAGCAATGCCGGTACCGGTGTCAGTGACCTTGAACAGGGCCTGCATCTTCTCCATATCCACATCGACATTCAGCGTCACACTGCCCTCGGTGGTGAACTTCAGGGCATTGTCCAGCAGATGGGTCAATGCACGTGCGGCCTTGTTGAGGTTGGTATGGATCATGGTGGCAGCGGCACTGGGGTCGACAACCTGTTCGAACTTGATGTAGTCGACAGCAGCAATGCCAGTCAAACGGACGGCCTCGTCAGCAATCTGGCTGACCATGATATTGTCAGTGGGCTCGAAGGGAGGCAGATCGGCCTGCAGATCGTCGAGATCGGAGAGACGGCCTACGAGGGCAGCCATCTTCGTATCGCCACTGGCCTTGACAGCAGCAACCATTTCGCTGATGACTTCCTTCAGGGCATCGCCCTTCTTCTGTGCCGACTGCGACAGCTCGTCGTGAGCCTGCTGCAGAGCAGCATTGCGCTTCTCGAGAGCCTCGTTGGCTGTCTTCACCTTCTGCTGGTCTTCCTCCATCTTATCAAAGGCGAGCAGAGCCTGCTCGTAGCCTTCACCAATATTGTCAAAATTCTTTTCAAGAGCACGGTAGTCGTCCAGCAGTTTCTGCTGCTCGTCTACACGGCGCTGATAGTCAGCCAACAGCTGCTGCTGTTCCTGAGCCTGACGCTGGCCGGCCTGACGCTGGGAATAGAGTGCAAATCCCAGCACGACGGCAACGATGAGTGCAATGATAAACAAATAAAGCATAGGACAAACTCTTTAAGTGGTTATGCCTTTTTCTCTACTTTCATGAACTTAGTGAAACCAGTCATTGCCAGCACCTTATAGATTTCTGGGCTAACATTAGTCATCTTGAACTGGCCCTTCTGCTGCATGACGGTACGCATGGTCTTCTGGATGATACGGAGACCTGACGATGCCATGTAGTTGAGGTCAGTGCAGTCCATCTCGATTTCTACTCCACCGTCAGCCAGAGCGGGCTGGATGTCCTGTTCGAACTGAGGTGCATTCATTGTGTCAATACGCTCACCGGTCTTAATGATGGTCTTACCACCTTCTTTGATAATCTGTGTCATAATTGTATAATTTTTTATTTGTTTGATGTTATCTATTAACTATTAACTTTTAACTTTTAACTATTATCTCTTAACTATGATCTATCGTCTTCGTCATAGTGAGCAGATTCTTGCCCTCCAGACGCTGATAGGTAACTTCGTTCATAATGTTCTTGACAATGTAGATGCCCATGCCGCCAATGTCCCTGTCCATAGGATTCACATTGGGGTCGGCATCCTCCTTGGCAGTAGGGTCAAACTCCTTGCCCTGATCACTCAAGACAAAGGTCAGCTCTTTCCCGTTGCTTTCGGCCACCAGTTCGATGCTGGACTCCTTGTCTTTGGGATATGCATAGAAGATGACGTTAGAGACCATCTCTTCCATGACCAGATTAAGGTTCATCTGAAGCTCCATGTCAAGACCCAGCTCTTCGCCGATTTCTTCGACGAACTGGTTGACGCGCTGGAGCTCATCCACCTGGTTCTTTAATATCAGTTCCTTTCTCATAAGCATTGGTTTTTATGATAGTTGCTTCTTCTTTCTTCTTTAACTTCGCTAGCTCTTGATAACCTTCACACATATCATCGTGAGGTCGTCGTTAGGTTCAGCACCGTCACGATGGTTTTCGACAGCTTCCTTCAGCAGTTCGACGGTCTGCTGACAGCTCTCGAAGGATGTCGTTTCCATCATCTTTAACAGACGCTCGTCGGTAAACTGTTCTTTCTGACGATTTTCGGCCTCGTTGAGTCCGTCGGTATAGACGAAGAGCAGACGGTTGGAGATGTCGTCAATCACCTCACCCTTGAAAGACATGCCTGGGAAGATGCCGATAGGTACATTGGGAATCATCTCGATAAACTCGGCCTTGCCGTCATTCATCAGCACAGGCGGATTATGGCCGGCATTGCAGAAGTCGAGGCGACCGGTGGTCAGGTCGGCAAGTCCTACGAACAGGGTCACGAACATATTCGTCTGGTTGTCCTCGCCAGAGAGGGCATCGTTAATCTGGGTAACAATCTGGTCAGGCATCAGCTGCTGGGCAGCCAAGGTACGGAACAGACGGGTAGCCTGGGCCATGAACAGCGAGGCAGGAACACCCTTTCCGCTGACGTCGCCGAGACAGAAATACAGCTTATCGCCCAGGAGCAGATAGCAGTAGAGGTCGCCACCGACTTCCTTGGCAGGTGTCATCGAGGCATAGAGGTCGAGGTCAGGACGCTCGGGGAAGTTGTGGGGCACCATGCCCATCTGGATATTCCGGGCAATACGCAGGTCGCTCTCAATACGCTCCTTGGCAATGGTCGTCTCCTCCAGTTGCTCGTAGGCCGTCTGCAGCTCTTCGTGGGTAGCCTGTAACTTCTCGTGGGCCTTCTTCAGGCGACGTGCCGAACGGATGCGGAAGAACGTGAAGATGGCCAGTGCCAGAATGATGATGCCTACGATGACCATCATCAGCCGGAACTGTGCCCGCTCCTGCTTCATCTTCAGGTCGTCGACCTCGAAGATGGTATTCATCTCCGTTAACTGACTCTTGGTATCGGCACGGTTGATGGAGTCAATGATATGGTAGAGGTCCTTATAAAGGGCCGCTGACTCCTGATAGCGGCCAAGACCACCCAGAATCTCAGCACGCTGGACGATGTCGCCAATATAGGTAGACCTATCCTCATCGGGCTGTACCAGTGCCATACGGCGATTGCTGAGGGAGAAGGCCTCGACATAACGGCCCTGCTTCATGCGCAGCAGAGACATGTGCGAAAACCACGATTTCTCGAGGAACGGCATATTGTCCGGAATATGTTTCCAAGCCTCCTGCAACAGACGCTCGGCATCGTTGGTCTCTCCCATGCCAAGAGCGGCCTGCGTACAGGCGATGTTATAGTAGAACCACATGATGTGCTGCTCGACATTGGTCAGGCGGTTCTTTACTTTTCCGACTTTCCTGCCGTCCTTGTCGACATGCTGATACTTATGCTGTTCGATGAATACGTCGAGGAACTTTCTCCACCGGTTGGTCAGTTCCTTGAGCTTGCCATATTCTTTCTGGTCGTTGAGCACGTCACCATAGTTGGAAAAGAGCTCAGGAATGACGGGAGGCAGAGGGTCTATGTCAGAGAGGATGGCCAAACCCTTCTCGTAAGACTCGGCACACTCTTCCAGACTACCCATGCACATATAGACGTTACCCATCGTATAGTAGGCAATACCCATGCCGTAGGCATCATCGCGCTTCTTGGCATCTTCGTACATGGCCTGCACATCGCGCAGGGCCATCGTCTTCTGGCTGTTATAATAGATATAGGTATTGATGCGGTACATCCATACCTCGTAATACTGCTTCCACTTCTTCATCGACTTCAGCCTCTCCATGTCCAGGGGGGCATAGTAGAGCACCGAGTCGCTCATGCCATAGTTGTAGAAAGTGGCATCGCGAGCAGCCAGTACAGGAGCCAAAGAGTCGGGATTGCCCAGTTTCTCTTTATCATGCAACAGATTCCTGATAGCATCATTGTCGTCAGCCTGAACAGTCATGCTGATGCCGCCCAGGAGACAGAGGATGATCAGGAATGCTTTTCTATACATGGTTGCTATATATATGTAAAAGTCAGACGATGATTCGGGTTTTATGATAATTCTCGCGGAACTCAGTGGGTGAGCAGTTTTTCTTCTTCTTAAAGATGCGGTTGAAATTGCTCAGATTGTTGAAGCCACTGCTGAAGCAGATTTCAGAAACGCTCTTAGAGGTGTCGACAAGCATCCTGCTGGCATAACCCAACCGCATGTCGATGATATAATCGCTGAGATTGCGACCCGTATGGAGCTTGAAGAAACGGCTGAAGGCCGACGGACTCATACCGGCAATGTCGGCCAGGGTGGCCAGACGTATCTCGCTGCCGTAATTCTTGGAGATATAGTTCTTTACCTTCAGCACACGGCGCGAGTCGCTCTCGACACCAATCTTGGCAAAACTGCTTGAGGACAGCGTACGGGCACCCTGACACTTGGACAGCTCGTAGAGGATGGTCATGAACTGCATGACAGCATAGAAGCCGTCCTTGATACTGCTCAGCGTATCAATCATAGAATAGACACGCATGATGGCATCCATCGGGAAGGCCAGACCCTTTCGGGCTTCGAGCAGCATCTTGCGGAGAGAGAAGAAGGGATTGCGAGAAAGGAAGGAGTCGTCGGAGAGGTCGAAAAAGAACTGTACGGTCACCTCACGGATATTCTCGCTGGTGCAAGTATTCTGTTCCCATACATGTTCCAAATCGGAGCTGGTAATGAGCACCAGGTCGAAGTCGTCGATGACCTCGTTGGAGTCACCAACGATACGGCGCACACCCTTGGCATGTTCGACGAAATTGAGTTCGAACACCTCGTGGTTGTGGATGGGGTAAGTGAACTCCTTCTTCCTGCGGTCGGCAATATAGAGGGAATCCTTGCCCATCAACGGCGTAATCTCGTGTATGACCCTACTCTCTTCCATCAAACCTCAAATCTCAAACCTCAAATCTCTTAAATCTTCAGTTCCTTCAGAATTTCAGCCATGCGCTGCATGTTCTTGATGCGCATAGGCACCAAAGGCAGGCGCAGCACATTCTCGATGAAGCCCATCTCGTGGAGCATAGCTTTGACACCGGCAGGATTGCCATCGACAAAGAGCAGCGAGAAGAGGTCGATAAAGCGGTGGTGAATGATGCGGGCAGGATCGTACTCGCCCTTCATCTGCAGACGAATCATCTTCGAGAACTCCTTAGGCAGTGCATTGCCGATAACGCTGATGACACCTACGGCACCACAGGAGACCATCGGGAACGTCAAGGCATCGTCGCCGGAAATGACATCAAACTTGGAGGGTTTGTTCTTGATGATTTCATCCACCTGTTCCAGATTGCCTGAAGCTTCCTTGATAGCCACGATATTCTCACAACTGTGAGCCAGGCGAACCGTAGTGGCAGCAGTCATATTGACGCCCGTACGGCCAGGAACATTATAAAGCACTACTGGCAACTTGGTGGCATCGGCAATCGTCTTGAAATGTTGGAAAAGGCCTTCCTGTGAAGGCTTGTTGTAATAGGGACAGACGCTCAGGATACCATCGATGCCCTTGAAGTCACGCGTCTGGAGTTCGTGGACGATAGAAGCGGTATTGTTGCCTCCACACCCCATCAGAATGGGAATACGTCCGTTTACCAGACTGACAATAGTCTCCTTGATCGTTTGTTTTTCCTCATCAGTCAGCGTCGGTGTCTCGCCTGTAGTAGCCAGGATACAGAGGAAGTCGGCCCCGTTGGCCAGCTGATATTCCACCAGACGGATGAGCGACTTGTAGTCAACCGAACCGTCTTCGTTGAAAGGTGTTACCAGTGCAATACCCAGCCCTTTAAAGATATTATGTACCATAAAATAAAAGTATACTTACCTAATTGTGTGCAAAATTACTAAATATTATTGGAAATTGGTAGCATTTTGCAAAAAAAATATGCGTCATGCCACACAAAATGATAAATATGATACAAATTTATCAATTCAGGTAAGCATAATAGTACCAATAGGTACCCTCATACTGACTGAAAACGGCCATCTGGCGTGCCCGTTTGTCAGCATATTGGCGCTCCAGCTGCTGCATATCGCTGTAGTCGGTATCCATCACGGTGTTGTGATAGACTATGCGGGGATTGGAACGCAGGTGACAGTATTGCACCAAGGCCTCACGATAATAGCGAGGCAGGTTATCATCAATCTTGTAATACTTGGGGAGCACCTCGACAAAACGGTCGAGATTCTTGTCGATGAGGTAGGCGCAAAGCTCATAGTCACCACCCTGTTCAGCCATCTTCCCGCTCTTGCCCGTCAACGGATAGAGGAAGAGCCTGTCGCCCAGCTGGTGTTCATGGCCCAGAGCCTTGATACGCAACTGCATCAGGTGCTGGTTGGTCTTGTCAGACCGCTCACCCACCTCAAGAGCCTGCTGATAGTCGCCCTGCTCCATCAGCCGTTCCATGCGGCTGGCATAGCGCCGGACATCCGTAGTATCAATGGCTATGCCGATGATAAACATCAGCACAGCCATCGGGAGTGTTATTTGCCAAACACGGCGGAAATTAATTTTCAATTGTCAATGTTTAATGTTCAATGTTTAATGTTCTTTGACCAAGGTCAAAGCGACTTCGTCGATGACAACGTTCAATGTTCACTGTTTCTTCAGTACCACTGCCGAACGGGCAGGAATGTACAGCTTGAGCCACTCCTTATGGTCCTGAACGTACAGCGGATCGTAGTTGGTCAGATGAGTGATGGTGTCGTCAGCAAAGCCGTTACCACCAAACTCCTTGGCATCGGTATTGAGCACCACCTCGTACGAGCCTGTAGGCACCAGGAATCCATAGTCGGTATACGAGCGTGTCGGCGAGAAGTTAAATACGAAGACGAGGTCGCCACGCATGTAGCAGAGCACCTGGTCGCCATCGTCGTGCCAGATCTCCTGTACGGGAGTATCCTGGAAGTTCTTCTGCGACTTGATGACCTCGAGCATCTTCTGGTCGAAATCACCCAACCAGTGGTAGCACAGGTCCTTGTTGTCAACGAGGTTCCATTGGCGACGGGCATATTTGTACGACCAGCCGTTACCATCACGCGGGAAGTCAATCCATTCGGGATGACCGAACTCATTACCCATGAAGTTCAGGTAGCCACCGTTGATGGCACCTGCTGTCACCAGACGGATCATCTTGTGCAGGGCGATACCACGCTGAGCCAGGTCGTTGACGTCCTTCTTGGCGAAATGCCAGTACATGTCGGCATCAATCAGACGGAAGATGATGGTCTTGTCGCCCACCAGTGCCTGGTCGTGGCTCTCGCAATAAGAAATGGTCTTCTCGTCGGGACGACGGTTCTTGACCTCCCAGAAGATGGAGCAGACGTTGATGTCCTCGTCGCGCACCTCCTTGATGGTCTTAATCCAGTAGTCGGGAATGTTCATGGCCATACGGTAATCAAAGCCATAGCCGCCATCCTCAAACTTAGCTGCCAGACCGGGCATACCTGATACCTCCTCGGCAATGGTGATGGCATTCTTGTTGACCTCATGGATCAGGCAGTTGGCCAAGGTCAGATAGCAGATGGCATTGTCGTCCTCATGACCGTTGAAGTAGTCGCCATAGCCTCCGAAGGCCTCACCGAGTCCGTGGCTGTAATACAGCATCGACGTCACACCATCGAAGCGGAAACCGTCGAAGTGGAACTCCTCGAGCCAGTATTTGCAGTTGGAGAGCAGGAAGTGCAGCACATCGTCCTTACCGTAGTCAAAACACAGCGAGTCCCATGCGGGATGCTCGTGGCGATCACCGGCATAGAAGAACTGGTTGGGGTCGCCACAGAGATTGCCCAAGCCCTCGACCTCGTTCTTCACGGCATGTGAATGGACGATATCCATAATGACGGCGATACCCATCTTGTGGGCGGTGTCAATCATTTCTTTCAGGTCCTCAGGGGTACCGAAACGGCTGCTGGGAGCAAAGAACGAGCTGACATGATAGCCGAAGCTTCCATAATAGGGATGCTCCTGGATGGCCATCACCTGAATGCAGTTGTAGCCGTCCTTCTTGACACGAGGCAGCACATTTTCCGTGAACTCCTTATACGTACCGACCTTCTCGGCATCCTGACCCATACCAACATGGCATTCGTAAATAAGCAGCGGAGACTTGTTGGGCTTGAACGTCTTCTTCTTCCACTCGTAGGGCTTCGCAGGATTCCATACCTGAGCCGAGAAAATCTTTGTCTGGTCGTCCTGAACCACACGACGGCACCAGGCGGGAATACGCTCACCTTCTCCCCCATTCCACTTGACCTTCATCTTATAAAGGTCGCCGTGCTTAATGGCCTTCTCACTGAGCTTCAGTTCCCAGTTGCCAGTGCCCTCAATGCGCTTGCACTTGTATTTCTCGTTTTCCTGCCAGTTATTGAAGTCGCCAATGAGGTAAATATCAGTGGCATTGGGGGCCCACTCACGGAACACCCAGCCCTTAGCCAGCTTATGGAGTCCGAAATAGAGGTGACCAGAGGCAAACTGCGACAGTGTCTGCTTACCGTTCTTCGTCAACTGCCCAATCTTCCAAAGGGCGTGGTCATGACGTCCGCGAATAGCCTGCTCAAAGGGCTCCAGCCAGCCGTCATTTCTCACCAAACCAATGTGTTGCGGTTCTTCTACCTTTTTCTTAGGGGCAGCCTTCTTGGCGGTTGCTTTCTTTGCAGGGGCCTTCTTAGCCGGTGCAGTTGTTTTCTTTGTTGTTGCCATAGACTTATAAATATGTTTTATGCCTTAACTTTAAATATTGCTTTTTTGAATGCTGGAACACCGGCGATGCAGGGGGCATGACCATCCTGCGGAAAGAAGATGGCAAACATGTCGGGCGTGCAGGTCACATAGCTGTCGGCAGCCAGGTCTGGAATCTTCGTGATGTCCTTCTCGGCATTGTATTCTGCCTTCGGCAACTGGTCACGCTGGGTATAGCCAAAGGTTTCAGTAGCCGTAATGGGAATCTGGATGTCAATCATCTTGTCATGGTGCTCAATGACTGCTGCCTCGGGAGTCTTGCCCTTAGCCACCTGGATGTTGACGAAAACATCCTTACCTACAATCTCGTGCTTTCCCTCCTCCAGCGTGTTGAGGTCGTGCTGCTGCAGAAACTCCAACACCTTGGGAAACAGGGGATTCAGTGAAGCATACAGCTTCAGGTTTTCCAATTTGTCAATAATCATAATAGTATGTTTTAAGTAAATGTCTTACTCCAACTGACGACGGCCACGCACATAAGAGCCACGAGCCGTCACATTGCCGTTACGGTCTTTCTCCACAAAGGCACCGTCACGCTTGTCGTCAACATAAGTACCCTCGAAACGCTTACCGTCCTTATCCTCCTCAATGGCAGGACCGTTGCGCAGGCCATTGCGGAAATGCCCCTTGAACTTCGAACCGTCACTGTAGCGGGCAATACCTTCGCCATGAATCTTTCCGTTACGGAACTGTCCTTCAAAGACGTCACCATTCTTGCACGTCAGCTTACCGCGACCATTAGGTTTGTCCTGTTTCCACTCACCCTGGTAGGTGTCGCCCGAATTCCATATCAGCATGCCCTGTCCCGACTTGTCGCCATTCAGGAACTGACCGGTATACTTGTCGCCGTTGGCATAGCGGCACACACCCTGACCGGTGCGTGCACCCTCTACATAGTCACCTTCGTAGACATCGCCGTTCTGGAACTTATAGATACCCTTGCCATGTTGCAGGTCGTTCTGGAACTGTCCGACATAGACATCGCCGTTGGCGTTCTGGTAGGTGCCCTTGCCCTGCTGGTGGTCGTTCACCCACTGACCGTCGTAGCTGGAACCGTCGCCCCAGTCGAACTTGCCACGGCCGTTCTTCTTGTCCTCTTTCCAATCGCCGTCGTAGTAGGCACCGCTGCTGAATGTGTAACGGCCCTTGCCGTGACGCAGGTCTGCCTTCCACCCACCATCGTACTTGTCGCCATTATAATAGTACATCACGCCGTGGCCCTCGCGGTCATCACGATACCAAAGACCCTCATAGCGGTTGTTGTTATTATAATAATAGGTACCCATGCCGTGCTGGTGGTCCTGCATCCATTCACCCTCGTATTTCTCACCGTCCGAAAAGGTGTAGGTACCAAAACCCTGACGCTTGCCGCGCACATATTCACCCTCAAAGATGTCACCGTCCTTCCAAGTCGTCTTACCCTTGCCATGAGGCTTTCCAGACTGCATCTCTCCACGGTATTGTCCACCATCCTTCAAGGTGCATGAACCCAGTGTTATCTTCTGTGCCGACACCGTCATAGTGGCCAGAGCCGTCACAGTAGTCAGTATATATCGTAGTGTCATTGTTGTCGTATTCTCTTTAATTTTTTACAAAGGTAAGCAAAAAAACGGGAATTCCAAACTTTTTACGGTAAAGTTGGCGTTTTTTAAGATTTAAATGATTAATTTTGCAGGCGTAATCATTCTAAGACAACAAATGAAATTCATTGCCATCATCCCTGCCCGCTATGCTTCTACGCGTTTTCCGGGCAAACCGTTAGCCTTGTTGGGTGGTAAAACCGTCATCCAGCGAGTGTATGAACAAGCTGCTTCCGTACTCGAGGAGGCCTATGTGGCTACCGACGACGAACGCATCTTCCAGCATGTGGAATCGTTCGGCGGAAAGGCTGTCATGACCCGTGCCGACCACAAGAGCGGCACCGACCGTATTGAAGAGGCTGCCGAGAAAATCGGTACTATGGCCGACGTCATCATCAACGTTCAAGGCGACGAACCTTTCATCCAGAAGAGTCAGCTGGAGACCTTGAAGGAATTGTTCAAATATACTGAAACACAGATAGGTACACTCGGAAAGCCTTTCGATAGCATAGAGGCCGCCAAGAATCCGAACTCACCCAAGATTGTCACCGACCAGCGAGGCTTTGCCCTCTACTTCAGCCGCAGCATCATACCCTTTGTCCGTGGTGAAGAACAACAAAACTGGCTGCAGCATTTCCCATTCCTGAAACACCTGGGAATCTACGCTTACCAGCGTGAGGTGTTGCGCCAGATTACCCGTCTGCCACAGTCGCCCCTGGAAATTGCCGAGAGCCTTGAACAGTTGCGATGGCTGGAGAACGGCTACCGTATCCGTGTCGGCATTACCGATGTAGAGACAGTAGGCATCGATACGCCAGAGGATTTGCAGCGTGCTGAAGCATTCCTGAAGCTTTGACCTTGGTCAAAGAACTGCGACCGGGAGCATGTCGAGCCCTGCCGCAACAAAAAAAAGAACGCCGAAGCGTTCTTCTTAGTTGCGGAGGCAGGACTCGAACATGCGACCTCCAGGTTATGAGCCTGGCGAGCTACCAACTGCTCCACTCCGCGATGTTTTTCTGAAATCGGCTGCAAAGGTACTACTTTTTTCCGAAACCACCAAATGTTTTTGAGAAAAATCGCATAAAATTGCGCTTTTGCGTCATTTTGTGCAAAAAATATTTGGAGGTTTAAGAAGTTTTCCCTAAATTTGCACACAATTATCATAATGTGCAACACTTGAAAGATTTGGGAGGGCATATTTATGTCAATAGTAAAGACAAGACAAAAGCTGGTAGATGTTGCTCGTCAGCTGTTCGCCAAGAATGGTCTGGAGAACACCACGATGAACGACATCGCAACGTCGTCAGGTAAGGGTCGTCGCACGCTGTACACCTATTTCAAATGCAAGGAAGACATCTACTATGCGGTGATTGAAAGTGAGTTGGAGCGCCTGTCCGACAAGTTGGACGAGGTGGCTGCCAAGCGTATTCCGCCTCAGGAGAAAATCATCGAACTCATCTACATGCACCTGAGCATGATTCGTGAGACGGTGGTGCGCAACGGAAACCTGCGTGCAGAATTCTTCCGTAACATCTGGATGGTGGAGAAGGTTCGCAAGCACTTCGACGATGCCGAGATTGAACTGTTCCGAAAGGTGTTCCGCGAGGGCAAGGATGACGGTGAGTTCGATATTGACAACGTCGATCTGGTGGCTGACATCACACACTATTGTATCAAGGGTCTGGAAGTGCCGTACATCTATGGTCGTATCGCCCACGGCATGAAAGAGGAGGACACCAAACCCCAGGTGGCAAAGATTGTGTATAGTGCGCTGGGGAAAACGTCAAACAACAAACAAATAACACAATAAAACATCAAACACAAAACATTATGGGATTATTAGAAGGAAAGACAGCACTGATTACTGGTGCTGCACGCGGTATCGGAAAGGCTATCGCATTGAAGTTTGCTGCTGAAGGTGCTAACATCGCATTCACCGATCTGGAGGTGAACCAGGAGACAGAGCAGGAGATTGCTGCCTTGGGCGTCAAGGCCAAGAGCTATGCATCCAACGCGGCTGACTTTGCTCAGACCGAAGAGGTGGTGAAGGCTGTCAAGGAAGAGTTTGGCAGCATTGACATCCTGGTGAACAACGCCGGTATCACGAAGGATGGTCTGATGCTTCGTATGACCGAGCAGCAGTGGGATGCCGTGATTGCCGTGAACCTGAAGTCGGCATTCAACTTCATCCATGCCTGCGTGCCCGTGATGATGCGTCAGCGTGGCGGTTCCATCATCAATATGGCTTCTGTCGTCGGTGTTCACGGTAATGCCGGACAGGCCAACTATGCTGCTTCCAAGGCTGGTCTGATTGCCCTTGCCAAGAGTATCGGTCAGGAGATGGGTCCGAAGGGTATCCGTGCCAACGCCATTGCTCCGGGCTTCATCGAGACGGCTATGACGGCTGCCCTGCCCGAGGAGGTTCGCAACGAGTGGAAGAACAAGATTCCCCTGCGCCGTGGTGGTCAGGTCGAGGACATCGCCAATGTGGCTACGTTCCTGGCCAGCGACATGTCGAGCTACGTCAGCGGTCAGGTCATCCAGGTCGATGGTGGTATGAACATGTAAGGTTCGTTGATTATAAAATGACAACAAGAGGGGCTGCGGAAAATTCCACAGCCCTTATTCTTTCTGTATCTGTCGTTCGAAGCTTTAGTTCTTCTCTATCTGTCATTCGAAGCTTTAGTCCTTCAGCCAGCGGTCGAGCCAGCCGAAGAAGGTACGCTGCCACAGGATACCGTTCTGTGGTTTCAATACCCAGTGGTTCTCATCGGGGAACACCAGGAACTCGGCGGGAATGCCCTTCATGCGAGCAGCATTGAAGGCTGCCATACCCTGCGTATAGTTGATGCGGTAGTCCTTCTCGCCGTGGATGCAGAGAATGGGCGTATCCCATTTCTCCACCATCTTGTGCGGAGAGTCGTGGTAGGTCTTCTTGGCGTTGGGCATCTGCGGACGGTGCCAGTAGGCCTCGTCGTACTCCCAGTTCGAGAACCAGTTCTCTTCCGTCTCCAGATACATCGCAGCGAGGTTGAAGGCACCGTCGTGGGCGATGAAGGCCTTGAAGCGCTTCTCGTGGATACCTGCCAGATAATAGACGCTGAAGCCGCCAAACGAGGCACCGACGGCTGCCAGACGGTCCTTGTCGACGAAAGGCAGATTCTCGGCAGCATCGTCAATAGCCGCCAGATAGTCCTGCATACACTGGCCTGTCCAGTCGCCGCTGATTTCTTCCTTCCATTCCTGTCCGAAGCCGGGCAGTCCGTGGCGGTTGGGGGCTATGACCACATAGCCGTTGGCGGCCATAATCTGGAAGTTCCAGCGATAGCTCCAGAACTGGCTCACAGGACTCTGTGGACCACCCTCGCAGAACAGCAGCGTGGGATATTTCTTGCCTTCCTCGTAGTTGGCAGGCAGCATCACCCATACCAGCTCCTCCTTTCCGTCGGTGGTCTTCACCCAGCGCTGTTGCATCTTGCCGAATGTCAGCTGGTCAAGGATGTGCTTGTTCTCAAACGAGATCTGGGTAATGGTAGCGGGAGAACCGCTTCCCGCCTTTTTCTTGGCGCTGGCGGGGGTTACCATATAGATGTCCGTCGGGGCACTGAGGCTCTGGCGGGTGGCCAGAATCTGCTGTCCGTTGTTGGCCATCTGCAGACTCGTCCAGTCGGCCCAGTCTTCCGTCAGCTGGGTCACCTCACCCTTCTGGCTGGCACAGTACATATTGCAGCAGCCGTGCCAGACGCTCAGGAAGTAGAGCTGCGGATCAGAAGCCTTCACCTTCTTGCCGTTGACGGGTGCCCAACAGAAGGCATCGACATCGCTCTTCCAGTTGATATAGCGCTTGGTACCTGTAGCTAAGTGATAGATACACAGACGGTTGAGGTCGGCCTCATAGCCGTCGCGCTCCATCGAGAGCCAGGCCACATACTGTCCGTCGGGCGAGAACTGCGGATTCTGATCGTAGCCCACGTTGTTCTTCAGGTTCTCAGGGGCGTTGACGGCCTGCACCCTCAGCGTCACCGTGGGGTCAACCTTCGGAGCCACATAGCCGGCAGGCTTGCAGAGGTTCTTTGTCTCGCGCGTACTAATATCATATAGGTAGATGTCGGAATCGGTAGAGATAGAGTACTCCAGACCTGTCTTCTTGCGGCAGGTGTAGGCAACAGTCTTCGAGTCGGGACTCCAGGCTAATTGTTCGATGCCGCCAAAGGGCTCCATGGGACACTCGTAGGGCTCACCCTCCAGGATATCTCTAAGATTTGAGATTTGAGATTTGAGATTTGAGATTTCTACATCAGCGACAAATGGGTGCTGAATACTTTCCACGTAGTGGTCCCAGTGGCGGTACATCAGGTCGGTCACACGGCGACCGGTAGCCTTCGGCAGGTCGCTGGGATTCTCCTTGATGACCTCGTGGAAGGGAATGCTCTTCAGGATGATGACCTTTTTGCGGTCGGGAGAGAATTTAAAGCCTTCCACCTGACCGTCGGTCTTCGACAGCTGCCTGCGGTCAGAGCCGTCAGCCTTCATCGCCCATATCTCACCACCGCAGATGAAGGCGATGGTCTCGTTGTCCAGCCATGTAGGGTCCGTCTCGCTCTTCTGGCTGACACTCAGCTGCTTATTATCGCTGCCGTCGCTGTTCATCACGCAGATGACTTGACGGCTCTTGTTGGCCTTCACGCTGTAGTAACCTACCTGGTAGACCACCCTCTTGCCGTCCGGCGAAGCCTCCACAGTACCGATGCGTCCCATGGCCCATAGTGCCTCGGGAGTCATCATGCGGCTGTTCAGTTTAATGTTGCTTTTTCCAATATTCACGTCATTTTGTGCTTTGATGGTGGCTGGCGCTGCCAACAGTGCCACAGCCACAATGGTCAGTATTTTCTTCATATTATTCATATTGCATGTCTTCACTCACTATTGTATGCAAAGGTAAGCAATAGAAATGACATTTCCAAATTTATTTGAGTTTTTCTGAGAGCGTAAGTACAAAAAGAGCCGACCCGTCCACTTCGAGCCAGCTCAATTTCCATTTCTCACTTCTCATTCCTCATTTCTCATTTGGACCGAAGGCCCTTAGGGTTCCGGCTCCCTCAGATCCGACAGGAACTTCGAGATGGGCGTCAGCTCGTAGTACGTCTTGTCGTGCTCGTCGGTCATGACCTTCTTCCCTCCCCGTCCGAAAGCACTTCCCGGGCCGTCCGCACGGAGCAGGCGGGGCAGGATGTGCCTTCAGGCGAGGCAGGAGCTCGGAGCAGACGGGGCGGGATGTGCCTTCAGGCGAGGCAGGAGCTCGGAGCAGACGGGGCTGATGGCCCGTCAGGCGCTTGCTCTCTAACTGATATCGATAATCTGTATTCATAATCGTGTCGTTTTTATTGTTTATTTAATGATTTTTGTGGCGGCTCTTCGTTCAACCGTTCAATCCACCATATATATAGGTGGATTGAACAATTGAACAAAAAACCTTGTCGCGGGTCAGAAAGCAAGCGCCATGTCTGGTGATGCTTGAATCATACCATCAACTTCATAAAGAGAACTACCAAGGTTACTCGAAATGAATGTAGTAACTGTCGTACGCTTAGGTTGATTCCCCGTAACGTGTTTAAAATCCGCACAAAAAAATGCTCCGAGAAACAGACTTTCGCTTTTGACGGGTCTTCTGTTTCTCGAAGCATTAATCGATGCCTTTATGGAGCTCACTGGCAGGGTATAATCTCCAAAAAAGAAAACCCAAAAGCCAAAGTAGTCATTCTTGTGCTACGACATTACTGTCGTCTCATCCAAGAAAAACTGATACTTTGCCTCTTGGGTCTCGTATCATCCGTTTTCTCAGGAAGCGCTCTCCCATCCGGATTTGTTTGCAAAGGAAGCAATTTAAACTACACTTCCAAATATTACATAGAAAAAAATGTTAATCGCACTTTAATTACAAGATTCATACGCACTTCCACCAAGAATCCTTGGTTCGGCAAATAGCCTGAGCAATACAGTTCATGGCTTTACATTCGGCAACGGAAATGGCATCGGTTACACGCCGATACACATATTTCCATGGGCTGACAATCAGTAGCTTGTTAGCACTACAGAGGTCCATACGAGCCTCCGACGGATGATAGAGACTAGGGAAGCTATTGTCTTCGACTGTTACTACGGGAAAACCTTGACTGATGGCACTATCGATGATGTTCTGTTCCCCTTTGGCTATTCGCGCAGAAACGAGAATGGCACCAGAAGCCGCAGCGGAAAGAGAACGGGACTTTTGGACTTCAAACTGGCTGGCATCCTTTCTATGGCAGACCACAGGTAGTAGGTGGCCGTTCAGCAATTGGATATTACCATAGCTATCGCAAACAATGTTGTTGTTGTCGACGAGAAAACGCTGTCTGAGCATTCCCCAGATTTCGCCATTGAATTGTGCGGCACTACATTCGCGCTGCAGATAGCCATTTAAGGCAGGTAGTGTCAGCGCGGTAGCCACGGAGGCACGTTGCGGCTGTAGCCATTGGGGGATAAGCAGGCGCATCAGACGGTAGCGCGGATTGTTGCGGATGTATTCGCGCTGGCGTTCCAGCTGCCCTTCCTTCAGTGGCATGACGTCAACATAGCCATAGTCGAAGAGCGGCGGACGCCCGGAGCTGCCGGTGGATGGGGGCCTGGAGCCTTGCGGGTGAACCGCAAGAAGCGGGACGCCTGATAGACTCGCCGGGGCAGGTTCGCCCTGCCAATTCAGGGCCGTCTGGCCGGTAAGTGCCCAATAGCGACGGTTGCAGCCTTTCTTGAAGCCGGCAATGACTTGCCCCAGATGTGTCTCCCGTCCACTGCTGCTAAGAATGTTGCGATGCACCACCACAATAAAATGCAGATGGTCAGGCATGACGACATAGTCTTGTACCTCTACCATGGGATAATGGGCTTGGATGCCGGTCAGCAGCTCCCGTTCCACCATTTTGCCTATTTCCGAGAGATGAACGCTCGGGGCAAGCGGATCGCCGTCGGGCTTGTTCACATCCCCCTCGATATGTCCAAAAGGCTGTCGCTTGCGATCCATGACACTGATGGTGATGTGATATATTCCCGGCCAGCAGTAATTCTTCCTGCTACCACGCCATCCCATATGTTTCATTTCATTCATCTCTGCAAAGTTAGCAAAACTTATCGGTTTTCCAAAAGAAATCCATCATATTATTTGGTTTTCTCGCTATTTTTTCGTATCTTTGTAGTATCATTAATACTCAAATACCATGGAAAACAAAGGCTTTAAAATCTCTCAGTACGCCTGTGCGGTGCTGCTCATCGTGAGCAGCATTGCACTGGTGGCGTATCAGGTCGTCATAATCGACGACGTCTCGAACGGACTGCTGGTGTATATCGCCCAGGCCTTCCTGCTCGTCGCCAGCATCTTCGGCCTCGACTATTACATGAAACTCATCAACCGGCAAATCAATGGAAAGTAACGCCGTAATTCTTTTCTGCGTTTAACACTATTTAAGGGGGGTAACGGTCATTAACAAAACGCAGATTCAACTGGCAACTGCAATTACTCTTTTTATTGTATAAAGTCCTCTTCGTCCTCCAGAATCTCTTTGACGGCGATAGTCAG
>JBGUQW010000208.1:0-1593 GCA_045131435.1 Prevotella sp. | reverse complement strand
GTAGGCGGTGATGCCCTCGTAAGTCTCACCTTCAGCGTAGGTGGTGGTGGGGTCGCCGGTGATGGCGGCGGGCTTGGTGGTGCTGCTCACGGCAATCTGTGCGCCGTCTTGGTCGGTGTTGGTGGCATCGTTATCATTTCCTACGCCGCCCATGCCGCTGCAGGTATGGAAGTTGTTGGTCAGCATGCCGCGCTCTGTATCGTTATTACCGGTAATGACACCAATGCTCCATGAGCCGTCAGGCATTTTGTCGATGGTTCCCGTAAAGAGGTTGTCAGTTAGTGTACCAGCATTACTTCCGGCAATGCCGCCGAAGTAGCCTGCGGATTCTTTGGCGCTGAGTGTAGCAGCACTGGTGCAGCCTAAGACAAAGCCCCTATGGGTAGTGCCCTCATTGTTGCCTACAACGCCACCGACTCCGTTATTACCAGTGACGCTGACGTCGGCCGCCACATGGCAGTTCTCAACGGTGCCTCTGTTCATTCCGGCAATAGCGCCGACATAACCATCACCAGCAAACAGGCAGTCGCTGACCGTCAGGTTCTTCACTGTACCTGTACTTGCATTGACTCCGAAAACACCGATGCGATACATCTCATTGGCATTGACGCGGATGCCGCTGATGGTGTGGCCCTGGCCGTCAAAGTTGCCGTAGAAAGAAGAACCATTGCCCACGGGCATGTAGTTGCTGTCGTTGTTGCCGTCACCGTCGAGGTCGAGGGTGAGGACGTCTGGGGCATAGACAATGTCGTTGCCCAGCACAAAGTAGGTATCCTGGTAGTCGTTGCCGCCGTTGACGTCGGTGGCGAGCTTGTCCATTCCCTGGGTGTTGTAGATAACGTACGGGTCTGCCTCCGTGCCGCTACCGCCCCAGAGGCTGAAATAATAATACTTACCATTGTAGTAGAGGCCGTGCTCATAGGCGGTGATGCCGGTGTATTCCGTGCCGCCGTATGTCTTTTTCTCTTCACCGATGATGCTGGCATCAGGCTGGGTGCTGCGGGCCACGGCAATCTGTGCGCCGTCTTGGTCGGTGTTGGTGGCATCGTCCAAATTTCCTACGCCGCCCATGCCGCTGCAGGTATGGAAGTTGTTGGTCAGCGTGCTACCTAATTCCGTATCGTTATAACCGGTAATGGCACCAATGCGCCTAGAGCCGTCAGGCATTTTGTCGATGGTTCCCGTAAAGAGGTTGTCAGTCAGTGTACCAACATTATTTCCGGCAATGCCGCCGAAGTAGCGTGCGTACTCTTTGGCGCTGAGTGTAGCAGCACTGGTGCAGCCTAAGACAAAGCCCCTATTGAAAGTGCCATCATTCTCGCCGACAATGCCACCGACAGTGTTATTACCAGTGATGCTGACGCCGGCCGCCACATGGCAGTTCTCAACGGTACCTCTGTTCAATCCGGCAATAGCGCCGACTTTACTATTACCAGCAAACAGGCAGCCGCTGACCGTCAGGTTCTTCACAGTACCGTCATTTCTTCCGAAAACACCGATGTAATCCATCCCATTGGCATTGACGCTGATGCCGCTGATGGTGTGGCCCTGGCCATCAAAGTTGCCGTAGAAAGAAGAACCATTGCCCACGGG
>JBGUQW010000207.1:0-8998 GCA_045131435.1 Prevotella sp. | reverse complement strand
CCATAGTCCTGATACAGAGTCACTGCGAGACCATTCTTCTTGGCATAAGTCGCCAACACTTCTGCTCTCAGTCTTTCACGATTCTTCTCATCGCTGTTGATGGCTTGGAAGGCATCGTACTTATCGCCAAAAATCTTCTTGGCCGTCGGCAAGTATCTGGAGCCATCCTCTACCTGGTCGAAGGCTGTCACTTCAAAGCCCTTTTCTGTTTGTCGGATGTGCAATAGTCCAGGATGGCTGCCGCCAGAGACGCATTTCAGCGTGTCGCCCACCTGATTGTAGTTGAATACCCAGAAATCGCCCCATACCTTGATATCCTCGGCATCACGCTCGTCAACCCTCACTATGCTGTGGATGGGTACGCAATGTTCCCCCTTGGCATACTGGCTGCCTATAGAATCTGTCAGATAACGGTCAATGGCTGGGAAATAGTTTGTCTCCCGCTCATTGACAAGCACAACTCTTTTGCTCTCGTATTGCTTGTTGAGGATGATGATGGAAACGGGCTGAATGGTGAATGACTGTTTCTCGCCTGTCTTCACATCGTAGGTATAGAGGAGTGAATCGCCCTTTTCTTCCACCCTCTCAGGATTGATTTCCGTTGCGAAGTCTGTTTCTGGCAGAACGATGGCCAACACAAACTGCTTGGTGAAATCGATGGCCGTTGGCTTGCCGTCTTTACCCATCGTAGTAGCCATACCGAAGAACTTGTTAAACTCTTCTTCTGTGGTGATTTTCGGGTATTCAGGAATCACCTGGTCGTTCCTAAAGAAGTAGTTCTTGGCTACTTCAAAGGCCACTTCACTGCTTTCTTCCTTGTCTTCAACTGTCGTTGCTGGCTTATTTGTGCATGCTACCATTGCCAGCAACATTGTAAATGCTAATAAAATATTCTTCATTGAATCTCTATTTTTGGATTATCAAATAAATGAGGACTATTTGAGCTAGCAGAATCAGCGGCAGACCATACTTGAACTGGTACCCTCCCACGATGTTATCAACATCGCAGGTCCCTCCCTTGTGCATCGTCTTGTGATGCCAGACTTTCATGCCCAATAATGCACCGATACTACCTCCAAGGACAGCCAGTCCTAGAAGTGCAGCTTCTCTGATACGCCACTTTGCTCGTTTCGCCTTGGACTTCGTCCGAGCCTGTTTTCGCTCGGCATAGCTCAAACGAGTTTGGCTCTGCCCTCGCTGACTCACAGCCTTCCACTTGTCAATGCCATAGACGAAGAAGGTCACGATGTTAAGGGCAATAAGATAATATACAATTGTTTGTGTCATACGCTCAATACCATTTGTATCCGTGCTCCTTGCAATAGTCGATTGCTGGCTGATAGCCTTGGAACGTGGACTTGTGAATCCACTTTAACCCCTTGCGTTCATCCTTTGGAACGCCTGTGCCAGTCATCAGGAACCAGCCGGTAGCGAATTGTGCCTGAGCATCGCCGCCATTGGCAGCTAATTCATACCAGAAGACACACTCTTCGAGGTTCTTCTCCACGCCGTCACCATTCCAGTAGGCTGCACCACAGTTCTTCTGTGATAGGACATGTCCTTGGAAAGCAGCTTCGCGATACCAAAGGAAAGCCTTGTGGTGATTCATTTCAATACCATTACCGAGATAATAGGCGTTGGCCACATTGACCTGTGATTGCATATCCCCTTTATCTGCGGCTTTCATATACCATTCAAAGGCCAGTACGGGGTCAGCTTCCACGCCTTTGCCGTGATAGTAGCACTCACCCACGTTGAAGCAACCATAGACATCATCGAGCTGAGCAGCCTTCATGTACCAGTCAAAGGCCATCTCCAGATTGACCTTCACACCAGTACCACGCTCATAGCAGACACCCAGGTTGTTCATCGCCTTGGTATCACCCGCATAAGCCTTTTCGCGGTAATCGTCTGCTTTGTTTCGCTCTTTTGGCATCGTCTATAACTCCTGATATTTGATGATAGTTTGCTCCAGTTCCTCCAAATTGATGAACTGAGAGGCACGATAGATTTCCTTTCCATCCATCAACAACAGCACCGTTGGACCTGAATAGACCAAGAACCTTCCAGCAATCAAAGGCTCTTCACGGATGTCTGTGTAGAAGGAACAGAGTGACGAATGACAGTCTGCAAGGTGCTCCACTTTATCAAGCATGACATTGCAGACTCCGCAATCGGGAGCCTTGATGTAGAAGAGACACAAGCGGTTGTGTGCCAGTGTCTGCTCAATATCTTGAATATTTGTTAGGTGCTCCATCTATCTTAATCGATAATATAGAAACCTGCTTCTGAAGGATGGTCGAGGACCATACTCTTAGGATTCTCCTTGGTCAGCAGCCACGTCATCCAAATGTCTCCTGCAGCTGCAGCTATGAAGAAGATTCCCCATGCCAGCATGGGCAGACTGCCGATAAAGAGGGCTACAATGGCAGGGATAACACCCAAGATAATGCAGGGCATCATGGCTCCCATCATGTAGCCGGGGATGTGCATCGGCTCATCACAGTGGCAATAGGGAGTCAGCAACTTCCACATCACACCGAAGCTGATGCTCTTCCAGCCACTCTTGGCGTAGCAGGCCCAAGTCAGGCCATGGATCAGTTCATGAACCACAATACCCACAAACATGAGGATGAAAGCTGTGCCCCAGTTACCTATGCCTCCAAGGAGTTCGCCAATAGGTTTCTTACCTGCCCATATCCAAAAGAACGGCACGAGGAACACGATAGCTGCCACCACCATGATGGCTACAGCGAATATGTTTGCCTTTACAATATCGATGGCCACTTTGCGGCCTTTTACTTCATTCTCTTCTATATCCATTTGCCAAATACACTTAAATATACCCGCAAAATTACCAATAATCAGCTTAAAATCACTATATTTGCAAAAAGTTTTGGGAAAAATTAGGATTTAAGATGGGTAACATTAAGATCATAAGAGGTGTTTTTGAGACCAAACTGGAGCTCGAGCATGCCAGTGTTGTGGCAGGATTCCCGTCTCCTGCTGACGATTACCGGCACGAGACACTTGACTTTAATCGGGATTACATCAAGCACCCGGAGGCTTCGTTCTATGGGGATGTGAGCGGTAACTCGATGAAGGATGCTGGTATCTTCGATGGCGACAGAGTGATTATCGACAGGGCTGTAGAACCCCATGACGGCTCTATCGTACTGGCGTGGTGGAATGGTGACTTCACGATGAAGTATCTCGACCTGACCCATCGGGACGAAGGATATATTGAGCTTCGCCCTGCCAATGACGATTTCCCTGTCTTCAAGATTGACGATCCTGATAATTTCCAGGTTTGGGGAACGGTGGTACATCTTATCAGAACGTTTGAAACGTTCTGATAAGAAATGAGAAATGTGAAGTGAGAAATGAGAAATTGCTACCGCCATGTATGGAATAGCCGATTTGGACAATTGCTACGTGAGTTGTGAGAGGGTTTTCAGACCTGATCTGACTGGTGTTCCCGTGGTGGTCCTCTCGAACAATGACGGCTGTGTTGTAGCCCGTTCCAATGAGGCCAAAGCGATGGGTATCAAGGAAGGGACACCCTATTTCCAGTTGGCCCAGTTGTTCCCGAATCAGAAAATAGCAGTCTTTTCCTCGAACTACGAACTCTATGGTGAACTGACAGGACGAGTGGTCAGTATTATCAGCAAAGAGACACCCGCTTACTTCAGATATAGTATTGACGAATGTTTTATGTACCTCGACGGCATAGAGTATGACCACCTCCAGCAGTGGGGCGAGAACCTCCACAAGCGGATAAAGCACGAGGTTGGAATGCCCATCAGTATTGGTCTGGCTCCCAACAAGACCCTCGCCAAGATAGCCTCGAAACTGGCGAAGAAGTACGAGGTGTATAAGCACTGCTGCATGATTGACACGGACTACAAGCGCGAGAAGGCTCTCGAGTGGTGTCCCATCGAGGATGTCTGGGGCATTGGCCGCCGTTATGCCGCCAAGCTTCAGGCTCTCGGTTGCAAGACAGCATTGGACTTTGCCAAGCACCATAAGGACTGGGTACGCTTGACGTTCAATAATATCAATATCGTTCGCACATGGCAGGAACTAAACAGTGAGGATGCCGTGCCCAATGAGGAGTTGGCCAAGAAGAAATCTATCTGCACCAGCCGCTCTTTCAATGGTATGATTTCCAATATCGACGACTTGAAAACACATGTCTCGAACTACGCAGCCCGCTGTGCAGAGAAGCTTCGTCAGCAGAATACGGTGGCTACCATCGTGGGCGTTTTCCTGAATACCAATATGTTTCGTGAAGATTTAGCACAGTATTGGAACTTTCAGGAGACCCGACTTTTGACACCATCTAATTCAACTATTACCATCATTAAGGCGGCCAACGATGTTCTCCAGCGAATCTACCGTCCCGGCTATCAATACAAGAAGGCGGGAGTCATTGTGATGGGCATCGGCCCCGACTCACCCATCCAGCAGAATCTCTTCGACATCAATGCCGAGCAGTTCCAAAAGATGCGTCGTCTCGACGAGGTCGTTGACCGCATCAACAGACTTCATGGCAGTGAGACGATAGTTCTTGGCTCACAGCAATACACAAAGCCTAACGGCAAAGGACGTGCCGATGTCTTTGCCAATGCCATCAAGCATGATTACAAGAGTCCATGTTATACCACACGCTGGTCAGAGATAATCAAAATTAAAATTTGAATAACAACCAAATGATACCTATTTATGATTAACCTGCTTTGATAGTTATTCTGAGGATGTGACAGACAAAAGCCCAACTTTTGAGTATTGCACAGTTTGTGGAATCGCCGTACCTTTGCCGTCGAAAACAGCGAAGATTTTTTTAGCCATTAAGATAAGATAGAAATGAACGCAACAATTGTAATTTACGGTTCCTCTACTGGAACATGCGAGGCTATCGCAGAGAAGATAGCCCAGAAGCTTGGCTGCGAGGCCATCAATGTACAGGACTTGACTGCTGATATTGTAGAAAGCAACCAGAACCTGATTCTCGGCACTTCGACTTGGGGTGCTGGTGAGTTGCAGGATGACTGGTACGACGGACTGCGAGTTCTGCAGGGTGCAAACCTTGCTGACAAGACTATAGCCCTCTTCGGCTGTGGCGACTGCGAGTCGTATGGTGACACTTTTGTGGGTGGCATCGGCGAGTTGTATAATGGTATCAAGGAAAGCGGTGCCCATTTCGTAGGTGCTGTCAGTACCGACGGCTACACGTTCGATGACTCAGAGGCTGTCGTGGATGGTAAGTTCGTGGGACTTCCTCTCGACGATGTGAACGAGGATGACAAGACGGATGCTCGCATTGATGCGTGGGTAGCTGAGATTTCTCCAAACCTTTAAATCATTCGGACGTATGCAGCAGACGGTAGTAAGACAAAGTACAGTACAGGTATTGCCTCCAGAGGCCAAGGTGTTGATGAATCACATCTATGAATATAAGAAAGGTGTGCGCAGGATGATACTCTTCACCTGCAACCGCCGTTTCGAGGCGTTTGCCACCAATCGGTTGTGCCGTCAGTCCATCGACTATGTGGTGCAGCCCGCAGGCAAGGAGAATGTCAACGTTTACTTTGGTCGCAAGGAGTGTCTCGATGCCATCCGTCTGTTTGTTACCCGTCCGCTGAATGAACTCACTCCAGAAGAGGACTTCATCCTTGGAGCCATGCTTGGCTACGACATCTGTGCCCAGTGTGAGCGTTACTGCGAAAGATGCAAAAGAAGGAATTCATAAAGAGTATTTGTTTAGTTTAGTAAAGGGGTGTTTGCCGTGAGGTTAGCACCCTATTTCCAATAATAAAGAATGATATTATGAGCTTATTAAAAAAACTATTCTCACAATGCGCTCATCCACAAGGAAGGATGGGACAGGCTATGCTGAAGCAATTCCTCGATGATGCAGGCTTCGTGAACACAGAGATTCATCGCATGAAACCCTCATATGCCACTATTATTGGTGTGAATCCTTAGTTTGCAACCAGGTTGCGACTCTCTTGCAGTACCTTTGCAGCGTCAAACAATAAAAGAATTGATATGGCAGACAAGATTAAGAAATCGTACAAGTTTAGCAAAAGTTTCTACGATGATGCAATTATGCAGCAGTGAACTCCGTTATGGCTCCTAAGCATAAACGCCATTGAACTTCGTTCGATGACGTTCACGCTCTGCAAAGTCATATTCTAAATACACTTAAATCAGACTACAAAGACAGTGCAAACCGAGTGCAAAAAGCTTGCTTTCTGCCGAGGTACAGCCTGTTTTCGCAAATTTATTTGCAAAATTAGCAATTATTGCTGAATTATCGCTATATTTGCACCAAGAATTAGCATTGTTTATCAAGTATCATGAAGTTGTTGACAATAATCATAGCAGTAATGATGATGAATACACATAACGGGAACGTGGCGAAGGAGGCGATAGTAAGACCTGCAACTCAGGCAAATCGTTTCTATACGGGTGATGCCAAGGAACTGAGCGAGGAGGTGGATAGCTTCCTGGCGCTACATGCCAAAGATAGGAAGTACGAGCAAGTAGCTGCGGTGATAGTGCCTCATGCTGGATATTATTTCTCTGGCAATGTGGCTGCAGCAGCGTATCAGTCGATACCTGAAGGCAAAGTTTATAAGAGGATATTCCTATTGGGTCCAAGCCATCATGAGTGGCTTGATGGGGCTTCGGTGAATACGGAGTTCGACTATTACAGTACGCCATTGGGCAATGTGAAGGTGGATGTCGAGACGGCAAGATTATTAACGAACACGGATGGCACGGATAAAACGGATTCTGTGTTCTTTTATAATCCCAAGGCTCACGACAGGGAACATTGCCTGGAGGTGCAGCTGCCGTTCCTGCAGAGAAGATTTGGCGAAGTACCTCCCATAGTACCTATTATTATATCGACCAACGACTTCAGGAAGTTGCAAAGGATAGCAGAGACATTGAAGCCGTATTTGACAGAGGAGAATCTTTTTGTGGTGAGCAGCGACTTCTCGCACTATCCGAAATATGAGGATGCCCGTGAGGTGGATGCTCGGACAGGTAAGGCTGTGGAGAGCGGTGATGTGGAACGCTTTATCGCTCAGTTGGAGGAAAATGCCAGAAGTGGTGTGAGGAATCTGGCTACGAGTGCCTGCGGAGAGCTGGCCATTGCTACACTGATGCTGATGATGCAGGATGGCAGCTACGAAGTGAAACACCTGCTGTATCAGAACTCTGGCGACATCGACAATCACGACCATAGTAGGGTGGTGGGGTATCATGCGTTTGCGGTTATCAGAAGCCTCCCCCTAACCCCCTCCGAAGAGAGGGGGGACTTTGCCCTGACGGATGAAGAAAAACAGATGCTGAAGGACATAGCTCTGACAAGTATCAAGGACTCGTTAGACAGAAAACGGATTGTCGAGCCAACAACGTTGACAGAAACTCTGAAGCAGAAATGCGGTGCATTTGTGTCGTTGCACAAACAGGGACGCTTGCGTGGCTGCATCGGACACTTTGGCGAAGACGTGCCATTGCACGAAATAGTAGCAGAAATGGCTCGTGCTGCAGCCTTTGAAGATCCTCGGTTCATGCCTGTAACCAAGGACGAACTGGACGATATTGACATCGAAATCTCTGTGCTCACGCCTATGCGTCGCATACAGAGCTTGGATGAATTCCAGTTGCATAAGCATGGCATCTATATCAAGAAAGGATATCGCAGTGGTACATTTCTGCCTCAGGTTGCCGACGAGGTGAACTGGACGAAGGAGGAGTTTGTGGGCCACTGTGCTCAGGACAAAGCAGGCATCGGATGGGATGGCTGGCGGGATGCGGAGCTATATGTTTACGAAGCGATAGTATTCTAACGACCACGGATTGCACGGATTAAACGGAATTTTGTAGATGGAGTGCAGTTATTATCAGCGGTTAGGCGAGGGTAGGGTGGAGTGTCAGCTCTGTCCGCATCATTGCAAGATTGCTAACGGTAAGACGGGTGTCTGTCGGAGCCGTCGCAATAAGGACGGTGTGCTTGTGAGCGAAGTCTATGGCAAACCCTGTTCGCTGGCCATAGACCCCATTGAGAAGAAACCGCTGTACCACTTCCATCCTGGCACCAAGTGCCTCTCCATTGCCTGTACTGGCTGCAACTTCAGGTGTCTGAACTGTCAGAATCATGAGATTTCGCAGGTGTCGCCTGGGGATGTTGGCCATTATGACCTTTCTCCACAACAAGTTGTAGATCTGTGCTTGGAGCACCACTGCCCTGGTATCGCCTACACCTATACAGAGCCTCTGACGTATCTGGAGTATATTGTGGACACGGCTCGGTTGGCACACGAAAACGGTCTTTGGAACATTCTCGTAACAGCAGGCTACGTGTGTCAGGAGCCATTGGAAAACCTGCTACCGTATCTCGATGCAGCCAATATCGACCTAAAGTCGTTTAGCGATAATATCTATCAGAAGGTCAGCGGTGGCCACTTGCAGCCAGTCCTCGATACCATCTTGGCTATGCAGAAAGCAGGTGTGTGGATTGAACTGACGAATCTCATCATCCCTGGTGTGAACGATGACATGGCGATGATTCGCCAGATGTGCCGCTGGATAGTGGATAACGGCCTTGCAAACAATCCCCTGCACTTCAGCCGTTTCTTCCCAAGATATAAGATGCAGGACATTCCTCCGACTCCCATCCATACGCTGGAGGAAGCCAAGGCTATTGCCATTGAAGAGGGTATCAAGCATGTGTATTTAGGTAACGTGTAAATTTTAATCTGGACACATGCCTTTGCATCGTGATTAAAATTGACCGTCATCTACGATGCCAAGGTAACATCAGCTCGCCACATCAAGCATTTCTGCTTTCTCTGCTATCCATCCAGTGCCGATGATGCCGACACGAATTATTCCCTCCCTAAAATCCGCAACTATCATCCAATACACGATTAAGGGTAGATTTATGAGTCGTTAGTAGCAGCTTTCAGTAAAAAGCAACAGC
>JBGUQW010000206.1:0-9304 GCA_045131435.1 Prevotella sp. | reverse complement strand
CCTACGTCCCGAACGTAGTGCGCTACCAACTGCGCTACACCCCGCTATTTCCCTTGCAAATCAGCAGATTAGCAATTTTTAGTCGTTTTCCAAGCCCCAAATTGGTGGAACATTGGTGGAACATTTTGAAATGACACCCTTTTTTTGATTCATAATATCATGAACTTAATAAAATCAATTTTATTACTTCACAGGCTATCATAAACAAAAATTTCGAGTGCAAAATTAGTTATTTTTCTTGATATATGCAAACTTTTTTCTAATTTCTATTTGAAATCTATTTCACATTTCTATGTGTAAGGCGAAGTTCAACATAGAACTACAGAAGACCGTCGCATTCGTTTTACTTCCGCTATGTCGTTGCTTGTTTTTGACGATGGAGCTGGCAGCAGCACAGGTAACAGCTATCTTGACATCGTTGATTTCATCCTTCGTGGGTGTACCGATGTACGGCAAAATCTCCGTGAGCTTTATCGCAGAGTGGCATTCAACATCATGTATGGCAACACCGATGGCCACTTCCGCAATCACGGTTTCCTACTTACCCCGAAAGGTTGGACACTCTCTCCTGCATACGACATCAATCCTGGAGCAAAGTCACATCACTGCTTGGTCATAGACTCATACACAGAAGAATCGGATATCAATATTCTACTCTCTGCAAGCGTGAGCTACATGCTTGCCCAACCAAGAAGAATCTGAGATTATTGAGGATATTCATGCCACATCAGAGACTGGCGCAAAACCGCTACTGAACTACAAATATCCCTCAAACTATTAGAATCATACTCAATCCGATGGGACAAATTATATAATGAAGCACATTCTACACGTTTTTCGTGAAAAAAATGTATATATAACTTTGCTACAGAATTGAAAAATGTAGCGAACGAGAGAAAATCGTTGATATCTAGTGGGATTATGAAATTAGGGGGCATAAGAAACAGGATATCCGAAATGCTGTATTTCAAGCACTTCGGACATGTTTAAAATTGTTTACCGAACACCAATAATCTAAATATTCCACTCCAGTGCATTGTTCTGGAGATCCTGCATCCTCTTATAGAAACCACCTGAGGCTGTGAGTTGGGAAGGTGTACCGCTCTCTTCAACCTTGCCATCGTTGAGAATGACGATTTTATCGGCTCCTGCCACGGTACGCATTCGATGGGCTATGATGATGACGGTCTTGTGCTTGACCAAACGCGACAGCGACTCTTGGATGAATGTCTCGTTCTCCACATCAAGAGATGCGGTGGCTTCGTCGAGAAGGATTATGGGGGCATCTTTCAGGAAAGCGCGGGCAATGGATATGCGCTGACGCTCTCCGCCTGAGAGTTCGCTGCCGTTCTCGCCAATGAGGCTGTTCCATCCGCTGGGCAGTTTCTCGGCAAAGACATCCACATGAGCCAGGCGTGCTGCTGCAATAACTTCTTCATCGGTGGCATCTTTCCTACCTATACGGATATTTTCCAGCACGGTATTGTCGAACAATGTCACATCCTGAAATACGATGGAATATAGGTTCATCAGCGTTTCGGGATCAATCTTGGAGATATCCATCCCTCCCACCGTGATGGTGCCTGACGGGATATCCCAGAAACGGGATGCCAGTCGGGAAATGGTTGTCTTTCCTGAGCCAGAAGGACCAATGAGTGCCGTTACCTCGCCCTGTCGGGCTGTGAATGTTACGCCATTAAGCACGGTCTCTGACGTGTCGTAGGCGAAATGGACATCCTTGAATTCCACATCGTACCCCTTGTTGGTCAGCATTTCAGTTCCGCGCTGTTCTTCGTGGCACAGAATCTCGTCCATTCGTTCACACTGTATGCCCAGCGAAACGGCTGCACCAAGATTGATAAGCGAGCCTGACATTGGATCGTAGAGTCGTGATGCTACAAGCAGGAACATGAAAAAGGTCAGGACATCCAGACTTCCCTGAGAAAGCAACCATGCACCGACGAGGGCTACCGTGGCAATGCCAAGCTTCAGAATCATCTGTCCGCTGACCACAAAACAAGCCACACCGAGTTCCGCTTCAACGGCACGTTTCTCCACGATGTCAATCCTCTGTTCAAGGTCATTCAGGTATTTTCCTTCTGCCTCGTTAGCCCTGATATCCTGAAAAACCTCCAAGCCTTCCTGTATGTGCTCAGCCAGATCCACCTTTGCCCGCACATTGTTTCGGTTGTAGCGGTTCTGCACCTTAGCAGAAAACAGGACTATAGATATCGCTATTGGTATCACCCAGACGGCGGCAAGAGCCATTCTCCAGTCGAACAGGAAGAGGCTGATGCCGATAAGCGTGGTGGAAATCATGGAACCGATAAGCTCAGGCACCCAGTGTGATGTACCCGTTTCGATGGTTGCCGCATCTGCCATGATGGTGCTGGTAAGGTCAGCCAGGTCTTTCTTGCCAAAGTATGACAGAGGCAGACGGCGCAGTTTCTCAGCCAACGATATTCTGCGGCGACCGCTTTCCTTATATACCGTGATGAACTGATATTTATACTTCACGTACTCCATCGCGGCGATAGCCATCAGGCAGAAGCCGATTTTCCAGACATATCCCCACACATCGAGCGGTGAGTTTTCCATTATGTCCTTTACGAGGAAGTACATAAGACCGACGGGGAGCATAAGTGCCACGTCCATTACAGCGCATGCGATACAGGATTTCACCAGATCCCTTGCACCTTGTTCAGAGGCGGCATATTTATGACGTATGATGTTAATGATACTCATTTTATATTCCATTTAACAGATTCTACATATTGTTGCCACATGGCGGCGTATTTACCGCCTCGTTCAAGAAGTTCACTGTGCGTACCACTCTCCGAGATGCGTCCGTCCTCCATCACGTAGATGCAGTCGGCACCCGTCACGGATGACAGGCGGTGCGCAATCATGATGAGTGTCTTTCCCATTGCAGCCATCTCTGAAAAAGCCTTCTGCACACGGGTTTCGTTGTCGGGATCGGCAAAGGCGGTAGCCTCATCCAGAATGACGATGGGTGTGTCCTTCAGCATCACTCGGGCTATGGCTATGCGCTGTTGCTCACCGCCTGAGAGGTATGTTCCCTTCGTTCCGATGACCGTGTCACTGCCCTGTGGCAACTTAGTGAGGATATCGTCGCACTGTGCCCGGTGCAGGGCTTTCAGCACTTCTTCGCGCGTAGCTTCCGGCCGACCGAGACGCACATTCTCAAAGATGCTCGTCTTCAGCAGGCGGCTATCCTGGAAAACGAAGGAAATGCGGTTCATGAGATCATGCTTGCGGATATTGCGGATGTCCACATTGCCGAGGGTGATAGCCCCATCCGTGACATCGAAGAAACGTGCCATCAGGCTCGCCGTCGTGGTCTTTCCTCCTCCCGAAGGACCAACAAGGGCGATTTTCTGTCCCGGCTTGACAGAGAGAGAAACACCGTCAACTGCGAATCTTGATGCATCCGGGTAACGGAAGCGGACGTTGTGGAGAACCAGTTCGTTATTCTCAGGACGCTTGGCATCAGATGGGACTGACAAAGGAGCAATCGCAAGAATCCTGTTGGTCTTACTGAGCGCTTCTGCCACAATCATCTCATTCTCGCTGGCAAACATAAGACGGTTGAGCGTGACGGCAATAGCAGGCGTGACGATGATGTAGTATAGCAGGTTAAGAAGGAAGTGACCATCCACTTCGCCATCCTTTGCCACGAAGAGAGTCATACCAATGAGAACGGAGAAGCAGGAGTTGACCAGCGTGGTGTAGAGCACCATTGGCAAACGCAAGTCAAGCGTGTAGGCAATCACCCATTTCTGGTATTGGTCAATGGAGGCCTTGAAACGCTTGAATGAGAAAACTGACTGTCCGAAGGTCTTCACGACAGGAATGCCACGTACATATTCCACGGCTTCGTTCGACATACAGTCCAGAGCCTTGTTGTATTCTCCCATCTTTGTTTTGAGGGTAGGCCCTATCATCATACTCACCATCACGATGAGCGACAGCGCCACGGTGCCGAGGCACAACAGTCCCATGCGCCAATCAAAGAGGAACATCAGAACAGCCAGTCCCAGCATGGTGGCGTACATACCCGCCTTATCGGGAAGTTGGTGAGCCAGATAAGTCTCCGTTGACTGTGTGGATTCCTGCACCCATTTGCGAACCTTGCCACTGCCTAAGGTGTCAAGGAAGCCGATTGGAAGGCTCATGATATGGCGCATAAGTGCCTTTCGCATATTGGCAGCGATGCGGAATGCCGCAAGGTGTGAACACATAAGTCCACAAAAGTACACTATGATAGATGCCACGGCGAATGCCACAGCCATCCAACCATAATGGGCAATGCGACTGTTGTCACCAGCAATCACATCTCGGAGAATGGCCCAGATATACAGAAATGGGGTTAGAGCCAGTAGCTGGCTAATCCCAACGATGCCCATGGAGAGGTAGGTCAGCACCTTCCTTTTTCCAGCATAGGCAAGAAGTTGCGGAAGTAGTTTTTCTTTCTTATCCATTATTATTTTCTTCTCACGTTAATTAAAAACTATATTTCAATTTCATGAACACCTCCGAATTACGGTCATATACCATGAACATGCCTCGATTGGCATGGAAATAGTCGTAGCCGAGAGTGGCATGCAACTGGTCGTTGAGGGCATAGTCGGCACTAAGGCGGTTGAAGATGCCGCCGTTGGTAACGTCGATGTATGCAAATGACTGGAGTGACAAGGCATTGTGCAGCAGGTCTTTTGACACGCGGAGGGTGGCAAGGCCTGTGTTGCGATGATTTCCCCATGCCACGTATTTATGGGAATACTGGGCGGCAACCGACCAATCGCTGCCCGCATACCAGTCGATGCCGAGGAGCGCATTGGTGGAGTTTGCTCTTGTCAGCTCCTCCATTCCCGTTGTAGTCTGAGCCTCGTCTATGTACCAAGCCAATTCACCTCTGATAACGAACTGCCCAAGGGGAACAGACGCATCAGCCCCTAACATAGTCATACGGCGGTATTCGCCCTCGCCATTATACAGCACAGGCATCTTGTTCCATGTATGCAGAGCAGAGAATGAGAAATCAATGCCACTAAGGAAGAATGACAGGCGACTGCCGTATTCCATATTGTAGAGACGGTGTTTGGGGGGGGCGTTGATAGTGAACTGTCCCATCGACCACGGATTTTCTGTATCGGTGGGTAATTCGAAGAATGAGCTTACAGGCACGGCAACAGCCTCAAGTCGCCATTTCTCTCGGGAGAACTGAATACGCAGCGCACCGACGGGAATGCGGATGTCGTCGTAGTCCTGTGCAAGGAACTCGGTATAGTCCATTGGCGATATTATGTCGGTAAGCCTGAGACCATCAGCTACGCCCCATACGATTATCTGCCGGCCTGCACGCAGATCCCAATGCTCGTCAGAATAATATCCATACGCCTCACGCAGTTGTAGTGCTGTTTTGTCTTTCAGAATGGCATTATGCACCAGATTGGCAGAGACGAAAGCACCTGCATTGCCCTTTTCTATCGTAACCTCGCCACGTGCCCTACTACGCGATGACATCCAGTCGTTAGGCTTCTGTAGTCGCACGGCATGGTAGGTATCAACGAATCCCCTGATGCTTACTTGGAGCGAATCCTCATCCTGCGCAATGGCAGAGGTGAAGCCTCCCAGCCCCCCAAGGGGGAGTATTATTGATAGTATATATCGCAAAAGCATACGGCCGTTATTATTTTTTCTCAAGTTTTGCCACCGTGAAGAGTGATTTGTCAATCTTCACGTCGTATTTCGGACTTTTGACTACGATGACGGTTCTGTGCTCCGTCTGCACGTTCTTCATCTCCATTTTGCAGATAGTCCAGAAGTTTTGTACCTTCTTGATATCAGAAATGGTAAGAACACGATGCAGTTTGTTAAGTTTATCGTAGTATTCCACGTGGATAGCCATAAGGCAATCCTGACGAATCCATGACACTTTACGACTGTATATTTCGTGTTTGTCAACAGGCGTGGATTCGATAACCCAGCATTTGTGTCCGTCCTTCATCTCCTCGCGCAGCAATTTGTGCTTGTCCTCATCCACATGACGCGAACCCATGTCGTCGTAGGTGAAATCTGTTCCCATGAAATAGTCTGTCTTGGATGAAGAACCGCTTATGCGTCGTGTCTTCTTCATTGCCGGAAGATAGAGCCATTTAGCATCTTCTTTCCCTATCTGGTCATAGTCCCATGTGAGGAAACCTGTTCCCTTCACATCACCAGGATATGTGAAGAACATCATCTTCTTCGTGTCCTTGCCCTCGTCCATTGCCCATGAAGCCACCTTACGCTGTCGGGTATTACCGTTTTTCTTACACAATGTCAGTTCCATCTCTGCATAGCGGGTGTTGCCGTCAGGTCGGTCCTTTACTTTCTGGATTATGTCACGCCCTGTAAGTTTCTGGGCTTGGCAAATTGAAAACTGGAAGTTGAAAATTAAAATAAAGCCTAACCAAGCCTTCCCAAAGCCTAACCAAGCCTTCCCAAAGGGAAGGATGTTTGATAGTATTTTCGCTGTAGTCATGTTAATTGTTAATTTTGTATTATTAATTATTAATTGTTATTTACTATTTAGCTATGTACTATTTACTATTTATTTACTATTCCTTTTTATATTGACTATTTACCATTCGGCTATTGATTTTCGAAAAATAGTACATCAAATCCAATAGTACATAAATTGTAAATAGTAAATGCCATTATTTTTTTTCTTTCCCAAACACCTTGCACTTGCTTACAAGTATCGGAGTTACGAACAGATCGGCGGCAAGGGCAGAGAGAATACCGATGATAGCCATAAGTCCGAAATTGAGGCACATATTGCAGGCTGATGAACAGAAACTTGCAAATACTGCCGATGTGATAACAGACGTGATGACGATGGCAATGCCCACTACGCGGAATGTGCGACGGATAGCTGTCTGATAATGCAGCGTGCGGTCATATTCCAGTTTAGAGTGGTTGATGAAGTGAATGGTGTCATCCACCGCCATGCCGAGCATCATCGGCAGAAGCGTGGCGGTCATCATGTCGAGCGGTATGCCTGCCCAACCCATATATCCGCCTACGAAGATGGCTGGCATCATGTTTGGAATCAATCCGATAAGTCCTACGCGGATGCTCTGGAACGCTATCATAAGTATCACTCCAATTATTAATATTGAAATAACGAAAGATAGCATCTGACCTCTTACGAGATACTGCATCATAGTTACATACTGCGGAATATTACCCACAGTGGTGATTTTGGCGCCAGGGAAAAGTTTCTCTGCATCGTTCTGAATCCGGCTTAGCTCACGCTCTACACGAGCTGAGTTGAATTCCGATATCTCCACCATGAGGCGCATACGACGGTAGTCGTAGTCCATCCAATACTCCGATTCCGTACCTCCGGCATTCTCATAGAGCAGGAACATCTGTGCTACTTCCTCCTCGGTGTCAGGAATGCGATAGAAGGCTGTATCGCCATTGTTCAGTGTCTGGTTAAGGTCTTTCAGAATGTCGAGAATGGAAGTAGAACGCTTGGTAAGGTCGTAGCCATTCACCTTTGCCTGCAACTCGTCAAGACGCTTCAAATTCTCAGGCTCCTTAGCCATGTCGTTTTCCGGAAGTTCCACAATCAGGTCGTAGGAATAGAGCGAACCCAGTTCAGAATGCCCTACTTCCATCACCTCTTTCACATAATCCACTTTCAGTCCCATAGTGCGCTCAATGTCGAAGGCTGCCTCTATTTTCCAGAGTCCTATGCAAAGCAGTATGCAGACGGCAAGGAATGAGTATCCTATCTTCTTAGGATTGCGCAACACCTTGTCGCTAAGCATGACCATGAGGCTTTCGCAATTGAAAATTGAAAATTGAAAATTGAAAATTCTATTGAAGAGAGACTTCCTTTCGCGCTCCGGCTCCCTCTCTACGGGAGAGGGCGGGGGGAGAGGCCTCTCTTTGGGCCTCCCAAACGACAGCAATATAGGCGTAACGACAAGAGATGTAATGAGCACGAAGAACACACTCATAGAACTGATGATGCCCACGCAATGCATTGGACGGATCGGAATGACGAGGAATGACAGTAGTGACACCAATGTGGTGAAACCGCAGAAGAACACTGACCACCCTATCTCCCTGATAGTCTCCACGATAGCCTTGCGACGCTCTCCGTGTATGCGCATACGACCGCTAAAGTATGAGAAGATATGGATGTTGTAGGCAATGGCTACGGCAAATGCAAGAATCGTAGGAATCATCAGTACCGTGGAATCCACATACATCTGCGTAAAGCCTGCAATGCCATAGGTGGTGAAGAGGCCGCCTACTACGGAGATGATTGGAGCGATGATACCACGTAGCGAGCGAGTCATGAAGAGCATCACCACCATGCAGATCACCGTTGCAATCATCATCAGTCGCCCCATTTCCTTGCCTATATATACGGTCTTGCAATGTGTTACGTAGGGCATACCCGTGCCTTTCGGGTGCAGCGATGCGTATTCCGGTTTGTTTATGATGCGCTCCACCTCTTCGCCCGTGATGATATCAGGTGCCACGTTGCTCGTCTTCTTCCATACGCTATCCTTTGGGAATGCCCTCAGTTTAATCATAATCCATGAGAGGTCGCCTTTCGGGGATATCAGCTTGCGAGCCACATGAGGCTTGCTGTAAGCCCTTGCCTTGATGCTATCCATTGCAGCTGTCCCTTCATCAGGAATCTCATCCGGCACAATCTGCTCGATTGTCATGCCATCGTCACTTCCCACCATGAACTCAATGTCGGTCAGCGATGTCACCTTATCTGCATACGACAGACTGTCAAGAAGTTCATCCGACAAGGCACGGAGCGTTGTTAGGTTCTTCTTGGTGAAATGGTTATCGCAATGTGTCAGTACGCCCACGTAGTAGTCGTTTCCGAAATGCGACTTGAATTCCTCCGTCTTCACAAGCATGGGGTCATCCTCGATGAAATAGTCATCAAATGAAGTTTCCTTCACCATGCGTTTCATACCCACCACCGATAATATCATCAGCAGTACAAATGCACCGAGAGTCCACCAACGCACTCTCAGCAGTCGCTCGGCATATCTGCCGAACCACTCGTTGATTCTTTCAATTTTCATTAATTAATCGTTATTTAACTATTTCCTCATAATTGCTCTCCATCCAGTATATTCAAAGTGAATATAGTCTTCTATGGCATTTTCTATCTCCTTTGGCGATAGCTTATGCTTGATAATCTCTGACATGAAACCGAACATCCACACCGTATGAACGTGATAGGTGAACGAGG
>JBGUQW010000205.1:0-233817 GCA_045131435.1 Prevotella sp. | reverse complement strand
CACTAAAAAAACAATGGCTGCGCACTGAAAATAGTTTTCTCTGTTTTTGCTTTCATTATTCGGAACTTGCGAAAGTTGAGTTAATGGATAATTATATGGTAAATTATATGGTCATTACATGGTAATTACATGTTGAAAGAAAAATCCGATTCACACCGATGCTGCGATTTTTGAGTGCAACTACCGAGGTTTTCTCGGCAGTTCGGGCTGAGGGGAATGGAGATGTCGTATAAAGTATTTGCTTTAGCAAGTCGCTTGCCGATACAAACGGGGCTCTTACCCTAAGCAAACACTTTTTTCTGCTGCAAATGTACGAACTATTTCCGAATATTCCAATTTTTTTGAGTTATTTTTCAAAAAAACGAAGAAAAACCATTTAAAGTGGAAAACTTTCACTATCTTTGCAATCAAGTATCGCCGATGCGTCGTAAACGGCGCCAGTCGAGACGGATCCCTGAGAGCAGGGTGGCGATATGACTTTAGTTGGAAATATAACAAATGAAGCGTACGCTTTTTATTCAAAACGTCTCTTAAGCTTGGCCGCATAAAGACGATCACCAAAATGATAAAAGTGGATGCTCACGCAATAGGCGTGGGCGTTTATCTTATCTTTTGGTGAGGGCACCGGCCAAGCGCCTGAGACGTTGGATAAGTATAAACTGTCCACGTTCTTTTTATGCGCTTGGCTGGTGTCTCACGTTTCTGAACGAATCACGTTCGCTTTCTTCAATTACAATAACTATGGCAAAGAAACTGCAACTTGGCTATAGGGAGATTGAAGCAAGACTAATAACTCCCCTCTCCCCTTGGAGAGGGGCCGGGGGTGAGGCTGTTGGTTACAATCTCCTTTATGCCTTTGGCAAAAGCGAACGCGACATCGAGCGTTACAAAGAGGGTAAAGGTGTACTCAAGACCTTTGACGGACTACTCATCAAAGGGCTGTTCTGCTATCGGTCTGCATCGACGATGCAGCTGACGAACGTATTGGAACGGCTGAAGCATGACCAACAGGTATTGAAGGCTGCTCCGAAGATTATTGCTGTTAGTGACGGCAAGTCGATATTGGCCTACGACCTGCGCGAGAAGGACACTTACGAGAACCAGTTGGAGCGACTGCCCTCTGACTTTGCTTTCTTCTATCCGCTGATGGATGTAGAGCGTGTACACTATGTAGAGGAGAGTCCTGCCGACATCAAGGCCGCTGAAAAGCTCGCCAAGTTGCACGACGAGCTTAGAGCATACAATGAGTTCCGTAGTAACGACGACCTGCACGACTTGAACATCTTTATCACTCGTCTGCTCTTCTGCTTCTTTGCCGAGGATACAGGCATCTTCGAGGAAAACCTTTTTACTTCATCCATTCAGCGATATACCAAAGAGGATGGAAGCGACTTGACGGATTACCTCGTGCATACCTTTAATATTATGGATGTCTCGCTGCGTAGTCGTGAAACGCTGAGCATCATCAAGCAGTTCCCCTACGTCAATGGTGGCCTGTTCTCCAAACACATACAGATACCACGGATGGGTGCAAAGGCCCGTCGCATCATCATCGAGTGTGGCGAGCTGGACTGGAAAGACATCAACCCGGACATCTTCGGAAGCATGATTCAGGCTGTAGTTAATCCCGAGGAACGAGCCAATCAGGGTATGCACTATACTTCGGTGCCTAACATCATGAAGGTCATCAATCCGCTGTTCTTGGATGAGCTGCGTGGTGAGTATAACAAGCTGAATGAACAGTACGAGCAACTGTTGCAGCTGAAGAAGATTGGTGCGAAGAAAGAGAAGGACTTTTATGCCGAGTGCCGTCCTATCTCCAGAAAGTGTGATGACCTGTTGCGACGTATGAGCAAGATGAAGTTCTTCGACCCTGCCTGCGGTAGCGGCAACTTCCTGATTATCACCTACAAGTGCTTACGATTCCTCGAAATGGACATCCTTGCCTTGCAGCAGAAATGTCTGGCAGATACCCAGTCGATGTTTGTTGATAACAGCGTTATCTCGCTGAGCCAGTTCTATGGCATTGAGTTGCTCGACTTTCCCCATGAAGTTGCTATGCTGTCGCTGTGGTTGGCAGAGCATCAGATGAACACCAAACTAAACGAGAATTTTGGTGTCAACACCAAGGCCCTTCCTCTGAAGAACATCACCCAAATCGTCTGTGGCAATGCCTGCCGCCTCGACTGGAATGTAGTTTGTCCTCACACTCCAGATGAAGAGGTCTTTATCTTTGGTAATCCACCGTATTTGGGAAGTTCATTACAAGATGAAAAACAGAAAGGTGATATGGAGAATGTTTTTAGGAATATAAAAGGCTGGCCAAATCTTGACTACATTGCATGTTGGTTTTACCTTGGGAGCTCCTATATAAAAGGAACAAAAGCTAAGTGTGCATTTGTTTCTACAAAATCAATTTGTCAAGGAGAGCAGGTCGCTCTGTTATGGGAAGTATTGATAAATAAACAAATATGTTTGAATTTTGCATATTCAGGGTTTAGATGGAATAATAATGCAAAGAACAAAGCTCATGTTTTTTGTGTAATTATTGGAATTGCTAATGAAAGTGAGACAGAACAAGCTAAATTATATACTGAGACAGAAATAAAAATAGGAAAGAGAATAACTCCTTATTTACAATTATCCGATAATAATGTTATTGTCAAGAAAGAGAGGAAAAGTATTTCAAACTTACCTTCGATGGATTATGGTAGTAAGCCCGCTGATGGTGGAAATTTGATACTTGATGCTTATGAGAAAGAAGAACTAATCAGCAAGGACAAAAGGACAGAGAGGTTCATATATAATTATGTAGGTGCTGAAGATTATATTAACGGAAAGAAACGCTATTGTTTATGGATTTCAGACAATATGCAAAATGAGGCACTCAGTATCCCAAGCATAAAGGAAAGAGTCCGTAAAGTCTATGAAATGCGTAAGAATAGTAAGAAAAAAGCAACGCAAGAAGACGCAGGATGTCCTTATCGTTTTGCAGAATGCAGATTTGAGGATACAGAATGTATCATCATTCCAAGACATACAGCTACAGATAGGCGATATATACCATTTGGTTACTTACCAGAAAATAGTGTTGTCGCAGACTCCTCATTTGCAATCTATAATGCTCCTGTATGGTTGTTTGGAGTTGTTACTAGTTTAATGCATATGGTATGGACAAAGATGTTTGGCGGATACCTAGGAACAAGCATAAGATATTCGAATACGCTCTGCTACAACACCTTCCCCTTTCCCCAAATCTCCGCTGAAAAGAAAGCGGAAATCGAGGCGGCGGCAGAGGAAGTGCTGATTACTCGTGAGTATTATCCAGAGAAGACTTTGGCAGAACTTTATGATCCAGACAAGATGCCACAGGACTTGCGCGAGGCTCATGCCAAACTCGATGACATCGTAGAGAGCTGCTATCCTGGTTATCCCTTCGCTTCAGACGAAGCCCGTTTGGAGTGCCTGTTTAAGCTCTACGAAAAGATGACGGCGAGCACCAGTCATCTGACGGCAGCGAAAAAGTAGCAAAATATTTGGAAATATCAATATTATTGCCTATTTTTGCAGCATAAAAGCAAAAGATATGGAAGAAAAGAGATATCCAGAGATAGAAGAAGAGGAAGGCATCGGCATGTGCTGTGAGCCAGAAACAGGCTATGCTGCAACGGGTAGCGGGTATGCCAATACTTGGGGCGATTCTGCAATAAATGTGCAATCAATTCCTATTGGGAGACTTGGCTTCTACACGGAAGACCCCGATGAGTTTGAGGCACGAATTGCAGAAATAGAGGCTGATTTGGAACGTGCCGAACAGGGTGACGAAAGTGACTGGATAACTGCTGAAGAGTTTGATATAGAGCTGAAGAGGGAGTTCCCATGGCTACGATAAGGTGGAATAAAAAGGCAAGGCGTTTATTTCGCGAACACATTATCTATGCTCGGACAGAATTTGGCGAAGAAACAGCTTTGCGCTGGTATCGGCAATTAAACATAATTGAGGACAGATTACGTAACTATCCAGAGTCGTACACTCCAGAACCTCTGATAGTTAAAAGCCATATCTATCGTTCCGCCTCCATCATGCAAAGGTTTAAAATAGTTCACTTTTATATACCATCTTCCAATACAGTTCGTATCGTGGATATTTGGGACATGCGAATGAACCCATTAAAACTGAAACGGAGAATAAGATAGCGCAATAATACTAGGAATTCGAAACGTCTCTTAAGCTTGGCCGCAGACAGACAAACGTCAAGAATATCTTTTGAGAAAGCGCTGATAAAGAAGATATTCTTATGGAAACGACGAACAAGAGAGAGCAGAGCCATGCTTGCATGGACTCTGCCGAACGAGAAGGAGTAAGACAAAGTCAACAATTTAGCAACAGCATTGTTGATATCCACTATCAACAGACGGGTGCGGCTACTGCCGTGAACCCTTTAGGAATGCGTGAGATGCAGGCATTGGCCTACGAGGCTCGCAATAAACGTTTCTTACTGATTAAGGCCCCACCAGCATCTGGCAAGAGTCGTGCACTGATGTATATCGCACTTGATAAATTAGTGAATCAGGGCATTAAGAAGGTAGTGGTTGCAGTACCAGAAAAGAGCATCGGGCGTTCCTTTAAGAATACGAACCTGATGAATGGCGGTTTCTTTGCCAACTGGGAAGTTCCTACCTATTTTAACCTGACGGATGTCAAAAACGAGCAGGACAAAAAAGGACGCTTCTTGGAGTTTTTCCAACATGCCAAGGCGCAGATTCTGGTATGTGCTCATGCCACTCTACGTAATGGCATGAAGGAACTGAACGACGATGCCTTTAATGACGTGTTGTTGGCTATCGACGAGTTCCACCATACTAGTGCAGATGCCAATTCGAACCTGGGCGACGTGGTTCGCAGGGTAATGAATAACTCCACTGGACATATTGTGGCCATGACGGGTTCGTATTTTCGTGGCGATGGTATACCAGTATTGAGAGCTGAGGATGAAGCTAAGTTCTATCCTATTACCTATAATTACTATCAGCAATTAAATGGTTATAAGTATCTGAAGAATCTCATCTTGGGCTACCACTTCTATCATGGTTCTTATTTGGACCATATTGGCGAGGTACTTGACACACATAAGAAGACAATCATCCATATTCCCAGCGTCAACCAAAGAGCTTCTACTGGCTTGGGCAAATATCAGGAAACTGCTGATATCATGAAAGTGATAGGCACTTTTGACCATAAAGATTACAATACAGGTATCTACTACGTTAAGACTGAAGATGGCCGAATGCTAAAAGTTGCCGACCTTGTTGAGGATGAGCAGAAAGAGCGCAACATGGTTCAGGGCTATCTGCAAAACATCAAGGATAGGGACGATGTGGATACCATCATTGCATTGGGAACTGCAAAAGAAGGTTTCGACTGGCAATGGTGTGAGATGTGCTTGACAGTTGGTGTTCGTGGGTCGCTGACAGAGGTGATACAAATTATAGGAAGATGTACGCGCGACTGTGAAGGCAAGGAAACGGCCCGCTTCGTGAATATGATAGCCATGCCTGAAGCAGAACAGGCTGAAGTCAAAGTGGCAGTAAACGACTTTTTAAAAGCAATTACTGCTTCATTGCTGATGGAACAAGTAATGGCTCCAAGTTGGAAGTTCAAGTCGATAAAAGATGAAGATGATGACAATAGTGACTTGACACGCACAATTGTGGTGGAAGGATTGAAGCCTCTATCGAGTGAAAAAACTAAGACCATTGTAGAAAGTCAACTCGACGACTTAAAAGCTGCAATCTTGCAAGACGATATGATGGTAAAGGCTTTAAGCGGATCAACAACTGCAGAGACTATTACACAGCAAATCATACCAAAGATTATCCGTGAGCGTTATGATTTGACAGATGAAGAGGTTGAAGAGGTACGCCAGCGTTTGCTTCTTGATACGATAATAAAAGGCAATGATATTGTGGACGAAAAGGGGAACCCCATATCAACCATCACAGACGATGATGACAAACCCAGTGAGGGTAACAGACTCATCAAGATTGCCAATAGGTTTATCAATATCGACAAGTTGAGCATAAATCTGATTGACACCATCAATCCCTTCCAGCGTGCCTATGAAGTCATCTCGAAATCGGTAGATGCAAAGACCCTGAAACTTATTCAGGACACTATAGCTGAGCAGAAATACGAAATGACGCTGGAACAGGCTATTATCTTATTCAAAGGGCCATTAAAGACCTATGTGGCTGAGCATAATGGAAAGATTCCTTCCGTTGATGATCCAGACCCTAAAGTACGAGAGTTGGGTGTTGCCTATGCAAAGATATGGAATCAGAAACGTCGTCAGTTGAGTGGACTTGAAATAGGAGAATAGAGTTATGGATGTTAAGAAAGAATTGTTAGAGCTCCTGAATGACCCTTTGTTAGAAGGTGCGCGCCCTTTTGCTAAAGCCCCTACTGCTGATGATAGGATTTCGCAGAAGATTGCTGAGGTTAAAGAATGGATTGTCAGGAATGGACGTGAACCACAAAAGGATGGTAATCTAAAAGAAAAGCTTATGTATGCATCATTGACAACATTAAAAGAAAAAGGATTATGGACATAGATAAAGAGTTAAAAGCCATTTTTGATGACCCTCTGTTGAATATAGATGGAGAAGAACAAGACCTCTTTGACATTCCACAGGACATGAGAAGAGTTATTGCTAAGAAAAAGGCTGACTATGTCGCTCAACACAAGTTGTGTGAAAACTTTGATGACTATAAGCATCTTTTCGCAAAGGTGCATCGTGAATTGAAACAAGGACGACGCTCATTGGTAAAAATCAATAAGACAGCGACACTAGTTGAAGGACGTTTTTATATTGTGAGTGGGCAGATACTCTTATTGGAGAAGATTGGCGAGCTTAAAAAGAGCAGTAACTTCCTTCCAGATGCAAGAACACGATGCATATACGAAAATGGAACAGAGTCTGATATTTTATTGCAGACCCTACGTAAGAACGTAGTGGGTGATGGATATGCTGTTACAGAATTGCAGGATGATGCTAACGGCCGGTTCTTTGATAATTCGGATGTTATAGCCAATGACAAAATAACTGGATACATCTATGTCCTAAGTTCATTATCGCAAGATCCTGCTATCAAAGATGTCAAACATCTCTATAAGATTGGATTCTCAACCAATAGCGTTGAACAGCGTATAGCAAATGCGGAAAACGAACCTACTTACTTGATGGCACCGGTAAAGATACAAGCCAGCTATAAGGTCGTGAATATGAACTCACAGAAATTTGAGGACCTGATTCACCAATTGCTAAAGCCAGTTCAATTCCAAGTGTCAGTATTTGACGAGAAGGGTGTTGAACATCAGCCACAAGAGTGGTTTGTGGTACCATTGCCAGTTGTAGATGTAATTATTCAGAAAATAATGGATGGCAGTATTGTTGGATACACCTACAATCCGCAATTAGAATGTCTGGAGAAACGTATTGTTAAGGAGAAATCAACGTTTGACACTACAGGCATGAAAGTGCTGACGCTCAACATCAAGAAGATTTATTTCGATGAGATTATGAGCGGAACGAAAAAAATAGAGTATAGAGAGTTGAAACAAACTACACTCAATAGATATACCTATCTAGACGAGACAGACGGCAAACGTTATCTGCGTCGTTACGATGCCCTGCGACTATTTGTTGGCTATCATAAAGACAGAGAAAGTGCTTTGGTACAGGTGAAGGATATCACATATAATAATGGTGTCGTAGAATATCATTTAGGATTGATATTGGAGGTCATAAATAAGTAATCTTAGTAATTTCTTTATTCGTTCGCTTTGACTGAACAAATAATTGCTAGGATACCATAGGGACAGGTGAATGATACCTCTGAAGGATTACGGGACTCTGATCCGCTTCAGATAAAGTATATATGCCTGGTTCCTTTGAGACCTTTGCGCAAAGAAATTGCTTATAGATTTGGAATTAATTGGAAAAGTTCGTATCTTTGCAGATGCCAGGGGACAGATGAGTGGCATAAAGTTGACAAAAGATTTGGGAATCTAAATTATTTTTGAGATCTGCATACATAAAAATGGAACAGATAGAAAGAATCAAGCAGATGGAACTGCGGATGGAGCGGGCTGCGAAGGCTGTGATGGAACTATCTGCAGCATTAGAGAATTTTGAGGCTGTGCAGGAGGATATCGCAGAGCTTGAAAGGTATTATGGCAGTGAGGAGTGGAAGCGGGACTATGCTGACGATGAGGCAGGATTTTTGCCTGCCGATCTGAAGCGAGGGGTGCTTTCTGAGGACGGCATTTGGAACCTGCTCTCGGATGCCAGTGAATTGAAGGTCAGAATGGCAAAGGATCATGGGACGGCTTAAACACAAGAAAACCATGATGGGAAGGACCGTCATCGTTAACATACTGATGATGTTGGCTGTGACGACAGCTGCTGCCCAGCAGACAGGGAAACATCCCAGCACAGACAAGTGGCCTGACGGCACGCTGATGGATGGCTGGTTTATGTCAACGACGATGCTGTGGTGCTGAAAGGCGGCAAGGGGACTTGGGCAGACAAGGACCCTAACAATGGCGACAACCAGCGCATTCTGATACGAAACTGCCGTTATGGCAAGGTGCATGGCTGTCTGACGCTGGGGTCGGAGTCGCTTCATGATCGTAACGTCGTACTTCGTGACTGTACTGTCGACCAGGCCAACCGCGTGCTGTGGCTTAAGATGCGTCCTGACACGCCGCAGCACTATGAGTTTATCACGGTGGAGGACATCCGCTGACGGTGTGACTCGTTTCTCTTCATTCACCCTTGGACGCAGTTTTTCAAACCTGAAAAGCGCGACGACATGCCACTGTCGCGTTGTAATAATATCACGCTGCGCCACATTAGCGTTGAGACCGACAAGATGTTTGACGTGAAGACTTCTGACAAATATCAGCTCGAAAAGTTCACCTTGGAGGGTAAGGTTCTCGACTTCCGCTTCAGATAAAGTATTTCGGATCAAGGTACGAACCCTTGATCCGATTTTTTATAGTCCCTTTCTGTTATTCCTGTGTGAGGTCCTCTATCTGGTCGATGATGTCCTGATACTGGCGCTGGGTCTTGAAGTGGATGGAGAAGCCAACGAAGGCTCCGATGGTGCCGCCTACGCAGCCGGCCCAGAACATGGGGTGAGAGAACAGGTCGTGGTTCTGCTTGTAGACCTCGTAGAAGAACCAGGCCAGCCATAGGATGCTTCCCGGTATGCCATAGAACAGCCAGTCGGCATCGAACTTCTTGCCGCGTGCCATATGGCGACCTACATCAACGAGGTTGTTAGTCATCAGGTTGGTATCGCTCACGTTCCTTTTATTATAATAGGTAGCTGCACCGCATACCAGCATAAAAATACTCGTGCCAATCCAGAAGGCGATGGAGAAGTGGCTCAGTACCACGAAGGCCCAATAGCCATAGGGAACCATCAGTACGGACAGGACAATAAGCCAGATATACGTACGGTTGATGTTGCTGGCCGTATTCTTCATTGAGTGGCGGATGAGTCGGTCGTTCACTATCTCCTGCTGGTTGAGCTTATTCTTGAGCATGGTCATCTGCTGACGCATATTCTCTAATTCGAAATCGTTATTCATAATGGGTGTTGTTTTTAATCGTTAGACATGTTTTTTAATTGTTCGCGGATTCTGAACAGGCGGACGCTGACGTTCTTAGCAGTGATACCTACTATCTGACCAATCTCGTCGTACGAGAGGTTTTCGAGCCATAGCAGGACAATAGCCCTGTCGAAGGGTTGCAACTTGGAGATGCGCTTGTGGAGCATGTCCACCTGGCGGGTGTCCTCGTCGCGGTCTTCAAAGAGGTTGATGTCCATGGTCAGCCGGACTTCAGATGAACGCCTCTTCTTCTTCCTGTCAATCGATATGCAGGTGTTGAGGGCGACACGGTAGATCCACGTCCGGATGTCGGAGCGATGCTCAAAGCTGTCGAAGCCTTTCCAAAGATTGACTAGTACCTCCTGGAACAGGTCGTTCACCTCGTCGGCATCTTGCGAGAACATGTAGCACACGGTGTAGATGGTGCTCTTGTGTTCTGCTACGGTTTTCGAAAACTGTTGTTCTAATGCTGTCATTGTCTTTCTGTTTTTGAATCATTTTTACCCATTAGACGCAGCAAAGATATTAAAAACTACACGATACTCTCATTTTTTTTTCTATGACCTATTGGGGCTTATCGGTTGTTGAAGGCAACGAAGGTTCTGCGACAGCTGTTTCGTAGAACTGGCACCTACGATGACGGAGGTGACACCCTGCTGTTGGAGAATCCAGGAGAGAGCCTTCTCTGCCAGACTCTGCCCTCGCTGCTGTGCCTCGTCATTCCATTGGCGCAGCTGCTGTAGCAGTTCGGGTGTCAGCATGTCCTTGCGCAAAAATTGGCCCTTCGACATGCGGGAATCCTTTGGAATGCCGTTCAGATAACGGTCTGTCAGCAACCCTTGGGCAAGGGGAGAGAAGGCGATGAACCCTACACCGGCCTCCTGACAACACTGCAGGATGCCTTCGTCAATGGGTTCCCTGTCCAGCATGTTCAGCTTACCCTGATAGATGAGCAGGGGGGTGTCGTGCTCTTTCAGGTATTGGATGGCAAACTTCGTTGCTTCCAATGGCCACCGCGAGATACCCATATACAACGCCTTGCCAGCCCTGACGACGTCTACCAGTGCCTGCAGTGTTTCCTCCAAGGGCGTATCGGGGTCGTAGCGATGACTGTAGAAGAGGTCGACATAGTCCAGTCGCATCCGCTTGAGGCTCTGGTCCAGCGAGGCCATCAGATACTTCCTGGAACCCCAGTTGCCATAGGGACCAGGCCACATGTCATAGCCTGCTTTGGTCGAGATGAAGAGTTCGTCACGATAAGGGCGCAGGTCATCATCCATCACACGTCCCAGTGTCTCTTCAGCCGTTCCGTAGGCAGGTCCGTAGTTGTTGGCCAGGTCGAAATGGGTGATGCCGTGGTCAAAGGCATAGCGTATAATATCGCGACTGCGCTCGTAGGGATCTACGCTACCGAAGTTATGCCAAAAGCCCAGGCTGACCTTAGGCAGCAGGACACCTGAGCGTCCACAACGCTCATATACCATTCCATTCTCGTAACGCTGTTCGTTGGCCTCGTAGGCTCCAAACTCTTCTTTAGTTCTTTCCATTGTCTTGATAGTTAGCTGGCTGCAAATATAGTCATTTATTTTCTTTTATCGCCGCTTTTTTGTTTTATTATTATTTTTATAGGATAAAAGATGAATTATCTTGAAGTTTTTCGTACCTTTGCAGTCGAACACGAAAAAACCGATACTTATATTATGAATAAGAAATTGATGACCCTCGGCATTTCGGCAGCCATGCTGTCGACATCAGTGGTGCAGTTGACAAGCTGCACGGAAACCCAGCGTGAAAATCCGTTGTTGCAGGAGAGCACCCTGCCTTTTGGAGCCCCCGACTTCAGTAAGATTCAGGTCACGGACTATCTGCCTGCCTTCGAGGCGGCTGTCCAAGAGCAACGCGACGAAATCGCAAGAATCGTAGAAAACAAGGATTCGGCGACCTTCGATAACACCATCCTTGCCTTCGAGGAGAGTGGCAAGACGCTCGACCGTGTCAGCCGTGTGTTCTTTGCCATCGTTGAGGCCGACAAGACCGATGAGATTGGCGAGATAGAGAAGAAGGTGCAGCCCATGCTGACCGACCTCGAGAACGAGATTTCGTTCAACAAGCCGCTGTTTGAGCGCATCCGTCAGGTCTATGACCGTGAGCATGACACGTTACAGGGCGAAGACCAGAAACTGCTGGAGGAAATCTATAAGGACTTTGTGCGTAAAGGAGCCTTGCTGCCTGACGACAAGATGGCCCGCATGAAGGAAATCAACCTGCGCATCTCAGAGTTGCAGACCAAGTGGGGCGACGAGTTGCCAGCTGCCACCAACGATGCTGTGGTGTGGGTTGAGAAGAAAGAAGACCTTGCCGGACTCAGCGAAGCCGATATTGCCCAGTGTGCCAAGGATGCCGAGAGTAGGGGAGGAAAGGCACCCTATGCCATCGTCATCGTGAATACCACCCAGCAGCCTCTGCTGGCCAGCCTCGATAACCGTGAGTTGCGCAAGAAGGTTTACGAAGCCTCTATCCATCGTGCCGATGGAACAGGCAAGTACAATACCTTCCCATTGGTTGTCGAGATTGCCAAGTTGCGTGCCGAGCAGGCCGAGATCATGGGCTATCCTAATTATGCCTCTTATTCGTTGGAGAATACGATGGCCAAGACCACAACGAATGTCTATGATTTCCTGATGAACCTGATTAAGGCCTATGTGCCCAAGGCTGATGCCGAGACCAAGGCCATCGAGAACTTTGCCCGCAAGAGTGTGTCCGAAGGTTCACCCGTCGGAGAATTCCAGCTCCAGCCCTACGACTATTTCTATTATTCCGCCAAGATGAAGAAGGAGCTGCTCAACGTCTCCGACGACGAGGTGAAGCCCTATTTCAATGTCGACAGCGTGCTGCACAATGGCGTGTTCTATGCTGCCAACCGTGCCTACGGCCTGACATTCAAGGAGCGTACCGATATTCCTACCTACCATTCTGACATGAAGGTCTTCGAGGTTTTCGACAAGGATGGCAAGTCGAAGGCACTCTTCTATTGCGACTACTTCCGCCGTCCCACCAAGCGCGGTGGTGCCTGGATGGATGGCTTCCAGAAACAGAGTCGCCAGCGCCAGCAGCTGCCAATCATCTATAATGTCTGTAACTATGCCAACGCTGCGAGTAAGCAAGAGCAGAGCGATGCTCACATCAGCTCTGCCGAGCGTGAGCAGGGTCGACCGGAGGTCAAGGCCCCCGAGGGACAGCCCTCGCTGCTCACTTGGGATGAGGTCACTACGATGTTCCACGAGTTTGGTCATGCCCTGCACGGCATCCTTTCCGACTGTCAGTACAATAAGCTCAGCGGAACCAGTGTTGCTCGTGACTTCGTTGAGATGCCATCACAGTTCAACGAGTCGTTTGCTTCCATTCCCGAGGTCTTCGACCACTATGCCCGTCATTGTGAGACAGGCGAACCGATGCCTGCTGAGCTGAAGGAGCGCATGCTGAAGAGCATCAATTTCCAACCATGCTATGCATTGGGTGAGAACCTCGCAGCCACCTGTGTAGACCTGGCCTGGCACATGCTTGCTTCGAAGGATATCCCAACGGCTGACAAGGCGATGGAGTTCGAGACAGAGTCGTTGCGTAAGGTGGGACTTCTGAATCCTTTTATTCCGATTACTCCCCGCTACTATACCAGTTATTTCAACCACGTCTGGGGCGGTGGCTATGCCGCTGGTTACTACAGCTATCTGTGGACCGAGGTGCTGGCAGTCAACATTGCCGATGTCTTTGCACAGCGTGGTGCCTTGAAACCCGAGACAGGTCAGGCCATGTGCGACAAGATTCTGAGTCGTGGCAATACGGGAGACCTCATGCAGATGTTCACCGATTTCACAGGCATGCAGCAGCCTGATGCTGCCAGCCTGCTCAAGGCCAGAGGACTCTAATGCATAATAATAAAGAAAAGATGAAAAAGATATTTTTGATGATGCTGGGTCTTTGTCTCATGACGGCAGTCCATGCACAGGATGAAGAGACCATTGACATCAGTGGTAACAATACGTCATCGACCTATAAGTCCTATAACACACCCATCAGCCTCCCTGCAGGGAAGACGGTGAATGTGAAGATGGCCCGTTACTGCTATTTCAGTTCTACTATTACCTGTTAGGCGGCCTGAATACAGATGCCACACTGGCAGGCACCATTGCCCCCACCAGTTATGACGAAGCCACCATGCTGAGCATTGTCAAGGAGGGTACGGGAACGCTCACCATCACTGGCAACGACAACTTCCTGAGCGGAGCGCTCCGCATCCTGGACGGCAGGGTGCATGTGATGAACGACCGCAGCGCAGCCGAGAGTGGCGGACTTCGTGGTGCCCTTGGTGCCATGTCTGACGTCACCAAGCCCGTCGCCTACGTGTTCAGCAAGGGCATCCTGGGTGGTACGGGCAGCATTGGCGGTACAGTAGATAACTATGGTACCATCGAACCGGGTGCTGACGACATTGGCGTACTGACCTTGAAGAACTATGCCGCCGACTTGTCAGCCAACCTCGTGGTGCATCCATCGTCACGTCTGCGTTTCAAGGTTTCTGCTGACGACCATTACGACCAGCTTCTAGTTGATGGCAGCGTAGGTTATAACAACATCATGGAAGACTTCTCGACGAGCGATAAGATGCCCGTCATCGAGATGGTTGTCGACCAGACGGCCAACCTTGCCATCGGTACGGAGTTCCGTGTGCTGACTGTCAATAGCAGACAGGCTGGCAACTGGCATTTCGATGTGCGTGCCAATAAATACACCTGGACCGTCGAGGAACGCCAAGAGGGTGGACAGATCGTCTTCGTCGTGCGCCTGGAGTCCTACAACGATATGGAGGTCACTGACGACCCTGACAATCCTGACGAGGCCAACGACCCCATCTACACCATGGGCGCCTTCTATGATGACGGCATCGACGATGCAACCGACAAGAACACACTGAGCCACTATGCCCAGAAGAACGACAAGTATCTCGGCGTGGCCTTGTGTACCTATAAGGGTCTTTCGAGCGACCGTACGGAAGCTGCCCGTCAGTTCAATATGATGGTGTGCGAAAACGAGATGAAGTTCGATGCCCTCGAACCTTCTCAGAACGGCTTCAACTTTGACGATGCCGACAACCTGGTGAACCTTGCCCAACAGAACAAGATGGCCATTCGCGGCCACTGTCTGGTATGGCATTCACAGTTGCCCACGTGGGTATCGTCCGATGGCAAGAAGAACGACAAGAACTGGACGCGTGAAGAGGCAATGGCCATTATGAAGAACCACATCACCAAGGTTATGCAGCACTACAAGGGTAAGGTACGTGAGTGGGATGTCGTCAACGAGTGTCTGGACGACGACCAGAGCATCGTACGCAGCAACCCCGATGGCTACACCCTGCGTCAGCAGAGCGTCTGGCAGCGTGCCATAGGCGACGACTACATCGAGCTGGCCTTCCAGTATGCCCATGAGGCAGACCCTGATGCCGAACTCTACCTCAACGACTATGGCGTCGAGTTGCAGGGTAAGACGAAGTCGCTGGCCTTTTACAATCTGGCCGTCAGTCTGAAGGCGAAAGGTGTCCCCATCCATGGTGTCGGCCTGCAGTGCCACTTCTCGATTGGTGAGGTCGACGGTGTGAAGCTGAACCGTACCATCCAGCGTTTCGCCGAGGCCGGTCTGAAGTGCATCATCACTGAGCTTGACATGGGTGTCCCCTCCACCTCTTCAGCGAATCTGGAGGAGCAGGCCCGCATGTATCGTATGATTACCGACATCGTGCTCAACAACGACAACTGTCCGTCAATGCTCATCTGGGGTATCAAGGACAACGACTCGTGGCGCTCCTCGTCCAATCCGCTGCTCTACGATTCCGGTCTGGGCTGCAAGCCCGCCTGGTATGCCGTACGCTCCGCCCTGCGCCATCGTGCTATCGTCAACGGCACGTCAGGCATCGATGCCACCACCCTTCACCCATCACTCACCACCCCTCGCGTGCCACACTCCTACCTTCAGGTGGGAGAACAGCCGATTTACGATCTGCAAGGCCGCCGCATAGAAAGTTCCCTCTCTGAGAGTGTGTCGTTGCGAACAAAGTTAAAGCCTGGTCTCTATGTCAGCAAAGGCAGTAAGTGGGTTGTCAGATAACAGCGGAGAGCCTTTTATGTGCACTCTGAACATATCAGGGAACGAATGAAGAAAGAATAAGTTTAATTAACAGTTCCCTGCTAAAAATTTGGTCAATTCATTTATTATTCGTATTTTTGCACGCAAAATATCACAAGGGTACGCGTGATACACTCTGACCATTTGTGTAAGTGAAACGAAAACGGATGATTGTAAAAATGACAAAGAACAAGATTTTAAACGGCATAGCAGCCATTTGCTGCGGCGTGCTGGTGTGTGGAAGCCTGTCGGCTTGCGGTGGTGATGACGACAACGGACAGCAGAGGGAAGAAGTGGTAGACGATAACGTGCTGGCTTCTGCGGAAGTGACTTATCAGGTGCGCCTGGGTAAGGACCAGCTCCAGATGTCGAATGTGGAGGTGCTCTATCTCGATGCAAGCGGTAAGGAACAGATCATGCAGATGACCGGCAACGAGTGGACGATGAAGCGCTCGCTGAAGGCAACGGAAATCCCCGCAAAGTTTGAGTTGCGCGTGTGGTCGACTCAGAAATCAGACCTTGAACTGGAACACGATGCGAAGTACGAGGTGGGATGCATCTCGAAAATCATCATAGTGGTGAAGAACAAAGCTGGTCGTGTCATCTGCGACTGCGACGGTCTGGGCTTCATCAAAACCGACTTCACCACTATGACGGGTGAGCAACTCTCGAATCCGCTGGCTTCTGTCATCTCCGGATGGTTCGACTCCCTGTTTAGTACCGACAAAAAGACCCTAGAGGTCTATTCTGGCAAGATTGTCTACAACGACATGTCGCAGGAATACTGGTGATTGGGCCGTGCATCCGATTTGTCAAATGTCAAGTACCAGTCCCTTGACATCCATAATTCTTTTGCTAATGCTGATGCCGCTGGCTCGACATGCCACGGCTCAGCAACGGCTGGTGATGCCTGCTGCCCTAAAGGCAGGTGATACAATAGCTATTGTGTCGCCATCAAGCATGCCCGATACACTGACCGTTGCCAAAGGTTGCGAGACACTCAGTGAGTGGGGTTACGTGCCTGTAGTAGGGCCGCATGCCATGAACAGCTGGCACGGTTTTGCCGGTACGGCTGATGAACGGGCGTCAGACCTGCTGTGGGCGCTGCGCGATTCTACCATCAAGGCCATCCTATGCAGTCGTGGAGGCGATGGTGCCGTACAGGTGTTGCAGCGTATTCCCCTGCAAGAGTTTCACGACCATCCGAAATGGGTGATGGGCTTCAGCGACGCCACAGCCCTGCATAGTGCAGAGGTCTCGGCGGGTGTGATGAGCATCCACAGTTCGATGTGCGATGGCATCTCGATGCGTGGTGGGCGCGACTCTGTGAATGCCATTCTCCAGAGGCTGTTGCAGGGCGAGTTGCCCAGCTATCAGGTGCCGGCACACCCACTGAATCAGCAGGGTGTGGCAGAGGGTATCCTTATGGGTGGCAACCTCTCCGTGTTCTGTGGTCTCGCTGGTTCTGACTATGACTTCCTCAACCGTGCTGACGAGGGCCTAATACTCTTCTTCGAAGATACTGGCGAAGGAATATCCAAGGTCGACCGCATGCTCCACCAGATGGAAATCCGAGGTGTCCTTCCAAAACTGAAAGGCATCATCGTGGGCCATTTCTCGAAGTACAAGAGTCCAGATTGTGACTTTGCCGATATGTACGACATGCTCCACGAATACCTGCAACACTATGACATTCCCGTCTGCTACGACTTCCCCGTCGGTCATCATAGCGGCTTGAATTATCCGATGGTAGAGGGCTGCAGGGTCATCCTGAATGTCAGACCAGACGGAACAACGATTACTTTTACTGAATAATTGACATCATAGTAATAACTATCAATCAATAAAACAGCTAACTTATTTATGAACAAGAAACTATTTACAGCCTTAACGTTAGTATTCGCGATGAGTACGGGTCTGTTTGCCCAAAACGGTACTCGAAGTTTTCTGCAACCCGATGATTCCCTTGCCAAGCAAAGCAGTCGCCAACTCAAGGCGGGCGACGTTACCATGACCATCTATCCCACAAAGGGTGCTAAAATCATGTCGCTGAAATACAAGGACCAGGAGGTTATCTCGCAACAGACAGCACCGGAATCTTTTGGTAGCACCTTCTGGACCAGTCCGCAGAAAGAGTGGAACTGGCCGCCTGTTCAGGAATTCGACAAAGGCGTCTATCAGGTGGAAGACGCCATCACCCATCACCCATCATCCATCACCCTCGTTAGCGAGGTGTCGCCGAAGCTGAAATACCGCATCCGCAAGGCATTCTCTGTCGACAAGAAGGATCATGCCATTGTTGTCACTTATTCCATTATTAATGAGAGCGACGAAACGCGGCAGGTGGCTCCTTGGGAGATTACCCGTGTGGCCAATGATGGTGGTGTGATATTCTTCGATGCACCCCTCGATAGTATTACGCCATCAGGCCTCTTGCCCTTCCAGGCCACCCATGGTGCTGTGTGGTATCAGCCTGATGAAGCTGGCCAGAACCGCAAGATCAATGCGGATGGAAAGGGCTGGTACGCCTATTACAATCATGGTCTGCTGTTGCTGAAGGTCTTCGACGACCTGAAGCCAGCTGAGCCTGCTCCTGGTGAGGCAGAGATACAGGTTTATGTGAATCGCGGGAAATCCTTCATCGAGTTGGAGAGTCAGGGTGCCTATACCACCCTCAAGCCCCATGAAGCGCTCAACTGGACGGTGCGTTGGTATCTGTTGCCTGTCAAGGGAGATGCCACTTCACCAACACCAAACACCCATCACCCATCAACCAGTCAGTTGATGGACACGGTCAGGAACATCCTTCGGTAGGCCTCTACCTTCTTGTCGAAAGCCAGCGGATAGGCACGCGATGACGAAGGCAGTCGATAGAGTATGAGTTGTTGGCCATCCTGATTGTAGACATTGGGAATAGGCACAAAGGTGTTGACCTTCGGCATTGTAGGAATGCTGAGCGATGCACAGATGGTGTCTGTTGCCTTCTCGCCTGTAGTGACAATAGCTCGCAGGTGGGGCAGGTGAGTCAGCAGTGCAGGGATATTGGTAGGCTCCACAACCTCCAGAAACTTGTCGGAGGCATTGTCCTGCAAGCGACGGATAGCTGTGGAGGTGTCGAAGAAGGCGAGGCCTTTCTCTTGGCAGAAGGCCACTATTTCATCCAGCTTAAACTGCTTGGCCTTCTCATCGACGAAATGGTTGCGGTTGCCAAAGAAGATGGCTCCCTCTATGCGCCAATGGTCATTGATGAAGTTGGGGTAGTAGAAGTCCATGCACCACCTTTTCCGCTGAGGTGGAAAGCTGCCCAGAAACAGCACCTTGGCCTGCTCTGGCAGGAATGGCACCAGCGGATGGTACTCCACGCCGTCAGTGTTGCGAGCGATATTCTCTGTGTTCAGATAGGATGTCATGGGTTCTTGCGTATAATGCCTGTAAAAATCCGTCCGGACTTGATGCCTAAGCGACGGGCAGAGAAATAGTCGTCGGCTTGTGTATAGGTGCAGACGGGTGAAACCTTGATATGCTGAGGCTGCAGGCCGGCAGTGATGAGTTGACGACGATTACATTCAGGCAAGTCGATGTGCCACTTTTCTCTCTTGCTGCTAATAGCTTTCATGTCGAAACCTTCTTGGGCAAAGGTCTCATAGACCTCGTCGCCCACCTCAAAGCTGTCAAGATGAATGCCAGGACCTATTTGTGCCAGGAGTTGCTGTGGCTTTGTGCCGTAGGCCGCAATCATTTCGGCAATAGCTTTTTCTGTAATGCGGGCTACAGTACCTCGCCATCCCGCGTGAACAGCACAAATGGCATGATGTGCTTCGTCGTAGAGCAACACGGGAATGCAGTCAGCAGTAGATACGCCAATGCACACCCCACGCAAGTCTGTCATCAAAGCGTCGTAACCCTCCAGCATCTCTTTCCGTTCTGCGTCGTTCAGCGCAATGAACGTCTCGTCAATCTTTACCACCTTTGTGTCGTGTACCTGATGAGGCATGATGAGCCGGTCGTCCGTGATGCCCAGCACCCCGCACAATGCCTGACGGTTGCTGCAGATATCTTCTTCGTTGTCGCCACAATAGTGGTTGATGTTGAATGCCGCATAGTTGCCCTTGCTGCACCCTCCATGCCGAGTGCTACTGAAGGCCACAACACCAGCCCCCATGTCGTAATAATCCAATTCCGGTCGTTTCATGCTTTTGCCGTTTTAGTCGCAAAGGTACAAAATAAATACGAGACAATATGGATTTTTGCGATAAAAGCGAGGATTATTCAACCAAAATGTGTATATTTGCACCGAAATGACGCGAAAACGACACATAATGCTGTTGGTGCTATGCTGGCTGGTGGGACTTTCCCTGTCGGCTCAGCCACTTTGTACGGTTCAGAAATATGACGAGTCCGACGGGGTTCCCTCGAGCCATGTCACCCAACTGTTACAGGACGAGCAGGGATTCATGTGGTTTGCCACATGGAATGGTTTGTGCCGTTATGATGGCTATGAGTTTCGTACATTTAAGCCTGCTGTGGGTGATGGCTGCCACATGAAGACCGATCGCATCCGCAACATCACGCTGTTGCCCAACAAACAGATGCTTTGTCAGGTTGACGAAGACTATTTTATGTTCGACATGGGCAGCTACCGTTTCCGGGACTTGACAGAGGAGGAGCAGCAACAGGCTGGGGCACTGAAGGGCAAACACCTGCAGAGCCGTTCGCTGCAGCGCAAGCCTTTCACATGGAAAGATGCCTACCAGACGCAGTGGACTCTGGATGGCAACGGCCATCTGTCGTATCTTGACAGGCACTCGGGGCAGCAAGTCGATTATCCCTTGGCGATGAACTTCCGCACGCTGACCTTTGCAATGGCCGACAACAGGGGAAATCTCTGGGCACTGGACTATGGCAGCATCTACCATTTCATCACCGATGCACAGCGCACCCAACGTCTGCCGATAGAACCGCATGCTGAGGTGAAATGCCTGTTTGCCGACTCGCAGGGCCGCTATTGGGTGACTACCAAGGACGACGTAGCAGTACGCATCTATCGTAGCAGCGACGACCTTCTCTTAGGCTATTTGGGTGCAGATGGTAGCATCCATTCAGGCTACACCTGTTTTGGTGCCGCTGTCTACTGTATGTACGAGGCTAAAGACGGTACGCTGTGGCTGGGTACCAAGCCCCAGGGACTATTCCGCTTGCGTCCCAACACTTCGGCATCGTTCAAAATCGACCATTTCACCGACATACCCCATAAGGATATCTACCATATTGCGGAAGACCAACAAGGGCGGTTATGGATTGCCAGTTTGGGCGGTGGTATTTTCTATAGTAGCAGCCCAAAGGAAGAGCACCCACGCTTTATAGTACCACGTCATTATCCTGAGGCAGGCCAGCGTGCCCGTTATCTGTTGATAACCCCAGACAACACGCTGTTGGTAGCCACCTCAAACGGTTTGTTGGTATCGCAGCTCAAGGTGCAGGCCGACGATATGCACTTCCTGCTGCATCAACGAGAGCCAGACCGTAAGGAGAGTCTGAGCTGCAGTGCTACGATGGATGTGGTGCAAGACCATCAGGGACGCTTTTTCGTCAGTACCGAGAGTGGCGGCGTCAACCAGATAAAGAATGCCAACCTGCAGGACTCCGTCCTGACCTTCCGGCATCTCAGGGAGCAGTTCCACGTACAACCCAACGACATCGTACAGTCGCTGACAGTCAATGATGAAGGAGGACTGACGGCTGTAGGCAGTCATCTGATAACACTGCTCGACAGCACGTTGCAGGGACGTGTGCTGGATGCTGGTGACCTCAATGCCGACTACCGCTTCAGCGAGGCTCATCCCTTGGCACTGAGGGATGGACGATGGCTGTTCGGACTCACCGATGGTGCCTTTGTCACGACCACGCAGCAAATGAACCTGCGGGCCTATAGTCCACGTATGGTGCTGACAGGCATCTCCATACAGGGAGCCAGCGACAACTGGGCCGTCGTCGCTGATACCCTCATGCTACGCCCTGACGAACGTAGTTTTACGCTTCACTTTGCTGCCCTCGACTACAAGTCTGCTGAGCGCATCAGCTATGCCTTCCGACTGATGGGCGACTCACAACGTGACACCATACAGTGGAACTACATTGGGCGTAACCGTTCAGTGACGCTGCTCGATTTGGAGCCTGGCGAATACCTGTTAGAGGTGCGCTCGACCAATGCGGATGGTGAATGGCTCGACAACCAGCGTCAGCTGACCATCATCGTCAAGCCGACCTTTTGGGAGTCGACGATAGGACGGCTGCTTATCGTGCTCCTGCTGGTTGCCATACTGGCTGCCATCGCCTATACCTATTTATATATACGCCGCATCAAGCGTCAACAGCACGAGACACTGGAAAAATATCTGGCACTGATAGAGGCGAACAAGGAGCAGACATCCATCACCCACCACCTATCTCCTAACACCCTCCGCCCATCATCTACCACTCAAGAGTTAGATCCGACACTACAGCGGGTGATGCAGTTTATTGAGGACAACATCTCGAACAGCGATGCCAGCGTGGGCGATATGGCATCGGCAGCAGCCACCAGTAGGAGTGGACTACAACGTAAGCTGAAACAGGCCATGGGTATTACGCCACAGGATCTGTTGCGCGAGGCCCGTATCAAGCGTGCCTGCCAGCTGCTTCGTCAGACAGACAAAAACGTCAGCGAGGTGGCCTATGCCTGTGGCTTCAGTGACCCCAAATACTTCAGCCGAAGCTTCAAGCAGAGCACAGGAATGTCGCCTACTGAGTATAAGAGTGCCTCTTAAAGTGGGGGTACTCATGCGTCAAAGTGGGTGTAAAAATGCATCATGGTGCATTTTTTATCCCCCTTGACGCGAATTTGCCACCGTTTCATCAGTGGTTTGCAGTACTTTTGCGGAAAAGTTTTCAAACCCTAATTTACAAAACAAATGATGAAACTAAAACTAATTCGAATGATGCTGATGGTGCTGGCTGTCCTTATGACGGGCAACCTGAACCTACAGGCAAAGAAGGTGCATACGCTGGGTGACTCCACGATGGCACCGTATGATGAATCGGCCACCAACACACGTGGTTGGGGAATGTACTTTGGTAACTTCCTCACCAACGGATGGACGAGTGTCAACTACGCCAAGGGCGGACGCGACTCGCGTGGTGGTTACAATGAGTTGTGGCAGAATGCCAAGAACAACGTGGAGGCTGGAGACTATGTGCTCATCCAGTTTGCCCACAATGACGGTAAGTACAATGGTGTCGATAACCTGGAGTTGCAAGCCTATTACACGGCTCAGGGCGATGCCACCAATGCCGCTGCTGTGAAGAGCGACGGACGTGGTACGACACCCTCTACAACCTACAAGGCTTGTCTGAAGCAGATTGTTGACGCTGTCAAGGAAAAGGGCGCTACCCCCATTCTCGTATCGGCCGTCTGTCGTTGTTACTTCAATGGCGGTACCATCACGAAAGCAGGTCAGCACAATCTGGCTGACAAGTACGATGCCATTGTCGATGGCGTCCTCAAGACTGGTCAGAAGCTGACTACTGACGACCACTCGATGGACTACAGCTATCAGATGAAGCAGCTGGCCACTGAGTTAGGCGTATCTTTCATCGATATGACCACTGCCACGAAGGATCTCTATGAGAGCTATGGTACGTACGATAAGTGCTATGCAGCCCTGTTCGACAAGGGTGCAGAGACTGACAACACCCACTACAACCTGACGGGTGCCCTGACAGCAGCCCGTCTGTGTGCACAACTGATGAAGCAGCAGGGTATCCTTGCTGACAATATCGTCATCCCCACTGACCTTTCGTTCAATCCCTCTACAGCAGATATGGGCGACGTCTACGTGGGACAGTCGGCAACCAAGGAACTGACGCTGAGCGGACTGGGTCTGGATCCTGCTACGGGTACGGTGACAGTCACCGCTACTGATGGCATTCAACTCTCTACTGACAAGCAAAACTGGCAGTCGTCACTCTCTGTCAACTACGAGAACGGCACACTCATCAAGACGTTCTATGCTAAAGTGGCCATTACGGCTGCTGGTGCCTTCAACGGTACGATTACTGCTACGATAGGCTCTAAGTCTGTAGACGCTGCTGTCACCGTCAATGGCATTGAGCTGGGCGGTGGCGACCCTTTTACGGCTACATGGACACTGAATAATACCGATAAAGCGAAGGCTACCGTCAACGGCAATGCTACAGCAGCAGCAGTAAAATACGAAGGACTGGAGACTTACGGCTATGTTAATGGCTTTGGCGCACTGATAGCACCTACCGGAAGTACGGGTGCATGGGCTACTGCCGGCATTGACGACTCCCCCAATCAGTATGTGCAATTCACAGTGACTGCTCCTGAGGGCAAGAAACTCGACATCAACAACATTGCCATGAAGATCAAGGCACAGGGTGGCGGTTCGCTGCAGTGTCACGTCTACTACTCTACGGATGGTTTCGTAACACGCAAAACCATTTTCTCCTCTGGTGTGCTCACCAGCACATGGAACGAAATCAATGCTGATGCTGTTGCCCAAGTTGACGAGGGTGACCAGCTTCAGATCCGTGTCTATCCTTGGTCAGGTGCTGTTGACAATGGTCGCTGGATTTGTATCTCTGACGTCGTAGTCAGTGGCCAGTCGAAAGATGCTGCAGGCGTGAATATCTCAGGAACCATTACCTATACGCTCGACAAGGGTGGACTGAATCAGGGCGATGATGCCGTCATGAGTCCCAATGAACTGAGTGCAGGCTTTGCTGCTAAAAAGTGGACGGCAGGCAACAGTCTGAAAGTCGATGGTACGCTGCCCTATCAGGGTGCTACTGGTGAGGCGAATATAACCACGACAGCCATCCAAAATGTTTCTGGCAGTTCTCTGCCGACAACAGCAGGTGCTGACAACACGATGACACTGACGCTGACCCCCGAGGACGGCTTCTCGTTCGTTCCCACCAAGGTCAGCTTCCAGGCTGCCCGCTATGGTACTGACAGTGGTAATATCAATCTTTCTGTAGAGGCAGGTGAAGCTTCGCAGGAACTGGTGAAGAACGCTTCCGTCAACCGTGGCGGTAAGAGTCTGACTATTGCTGCATTCTCCGAGGAAGTAAACGGTGTGACGGCTACTGCTGACAAACCCTTGAAACTTAACTTCTCCTTCCTCGGTTTGGGTAATAACAAGCAGATGGGACTCTCGAACCTCGTTATCGAGGGAACGCTGGTCGGTGCTGCTGCACAGACGACCAAGTATGCGCTGACCACGCAGGTGCTGCCCTCTGCTGAGGCCGGCAGCATTACTCGCGACCCAGACATGGAACAATATAAAGAAGGTACGCAGGTGACGTTGAAGGCTACCAAGAACTTCGGATACCAGTTTAAGGAGTGGCAGGATGCCACAGGTGCTGTGGTCTCTACTGACGCACAGACCACCGTAACGATGGACGCTGCCAAGACGATGATTGCTGTCTTCGAGGCCGTTCCCGTCTATACCATTACTACCAAGGTGACCAACGATGCCGATCGCGATCTGGGTAGCATCACGCTGACGCCCAACGACCATAGTGGCAAGTATGAGGCTGGCACGAAGGTGACGGCTGTGGCCAACGAGACTAAGATCCTGAAGTTTACAAACTGGGAGGACAACAGTACAGTAGCCACTCGCGAGATTACTGTCGACAAGGATATGACGATTACTGCCAACTACGAGGTACAGGACTTCATTGCTGTGTTCGATGCCAGTACGACATCGGCCTATGCCACCCAGGGCTCCTATCCTTTCGCTGCTGATGTGACGTGGGATGCCAACCGTAACGCCAAGGTCTCTGTGGTGAAGCAAAGCGACGGTTCACAGGTAACAGGCACCAATGCCACTCCCGTGGTTCGCAACCGTGCTAACAGCGGTGTGCTGACAACCCTGAGCGGTGTGTTCCAGAATGGTTACAACACGGCTGAGATTGCCTGGCAGTATCAGTTCTCGACAGTAGGCTTCATAGCTGCTACCTTCACAGCCGATATGGCTGCCAAGAATGCGGCCACCAAGAGCTGGAAGGCACAGATTTCTACCGATGGCACCACATTCGCCGACTTAGGCAGTGCCTGGGAGGTGACAGCCAATGTGTCGACACCGTTGAGCTTTGAGCTACCTACTACCGCTATTGGCAAGGAGACGGTGTATGTCCGTATCATGGGTACTGGCAGTGACCTGCTGTCCACCACTTACGCCTTCGACAAGGGAACATCGGCTGAAGGACTGGCTTATACTGATCATTCCGAGAGTCAGGTGGGTAATGTCTATGTGCTTGGTGAAGCCGTTGTTGAAAAGGACGAGACGGCTCCTGTCGTGACCTCTACCGTACCTGCCGATGGCGCTACAGGTGTCAGTGCCAGCGGAAAAATTACCATTTCCTATAACGAGAAGATTGAGGCCGCCGAAGGTACCACCGCTACTGCTGCTGCTACCCTGACTGTGGCTGGCGGTTTCCCCGCCAACATGACCCCCGCCTGGAGCACCCGCTCGGTAAGCTTCGACTACAGTGGTCTGGAATACGGCAAGCAATACACCTTCGTGCTGCCTGCCAACTACGTGCAGGACAAGTCGGGCAACAAGGACGCCCAGGAGCATCGGATAGTATTCACCGTTATGGATCGTCCGACCATCAGCAAGGGAGCTTATGATGCTGTGGTGTCTACCACCGCAGAGTTGTCTGCTGCTATTGCTGAGGCTAACAGCCGTAGCGACAAGAATACCCGCTATCGTATTTTCGTCAAGAAGGGTACCTATAAGCTGCCTACTGGTGCTACCAAGCACTACAAGCACACCAACAGCGATGGTTCTACTGTATACTGGGAAGGCGACCTGCCCGATCCTATCACCTACATCAAGGCAGCCAATATCTCGTTTATCGGTGAAGACCGCGATGCCACCATCATCACGCAGGATATCACGAACGACGCCGACATGCTGTTCACAGGTCAGTTTGGAACGGCTCATAAGTATGAGGAGATCAAGAACAGTGCCGTGCTGCAGTTAGAGAGTGCCGCTACAGGTACTTACTTCCAGGACATCACCATCAAGAGTGGTATCAACGATGCACTGGGACGCAACCTCGCCATTCTCGACAATTCATCGAAGACCATCTATAAGAACTCTTTGCTCTATGGCTATCAGGACACATGGACTTCGAATAACCAGAATGGTCTCTACTACTTCGAAGACGGACAGGTGCGTGGACGTACTGACTACCTCTGTGGTTCCGGCGATGCCTATTTCAAGGGCTTGGAGCTGCTCCAGGTAGCCAGCGGATATGCTGCTGTGCCCTCTGTACCCAAGAGTATCGGTTGGGTCTTCAAAGACTGTACGTTCAGTGCCAGCGGTGATGGCGTCAACGGAACCTACACCCTCGGACGTCCTTGGGGTAAGGGTACTCCCGTAGCAGTATTCATCGATACGAAGATGAACGTCACACCAAAGGCCGAAGGCTGGAACGAGATGAGTGGCGGATGGCCGAAGCGCTTTGCCGAATACAACTCTACCAATGCTTCCGGCGTAGCCATTGACCTCAGCAGCCGTAAGACCATCTTTGCCGACACGCATGAGAATAATCCCGTGCTGACCGCTGAGGAAGCTGCTGCTTACAGTGATATGGGTGCAATGTTTGGCGACTGGCAGCCGACGCTGGCTACCGAGCAGGCTCCTGTTCCTGCCAATGTGGCTGCAAGTGGTGCCGTGCTGACATGGGACGATAGCAACTATGCCCTGCTCTGGGCAGTCTGCAAGGACGGTAATATCATCGATTTTACCGATGAGCCTACCTATACGGCAACGGAAGCCGGCTCCTATACCATTCGTGCAGCCAACGAGATGGGCGGACTGAGTCTGGCCTCTGAGCCTGTGGAAGTAACGGCATCGATTATTACTCCTGCCAAGCAGTACACGACCTATGTGACGACAGCAGCCCTCGACTTCTCGAATGTCAGTGGCCTGAAGGCCTATGTGGCCACTAGCACAACGACAACCTCTGTGGCTATGCAGGAGGTGGGTGCAGTACCCTCAGGAACGCCGCTGCTTCTGATAGCTGAGACGACAGGCCAGGCCTATACCATTCCTGCAAGCTCTTCGGCAACAGCTCCACAGGTGAATTTGCTGAAGGCCGGTGACGGCACCACCGTTATTGGTGGCAGCAGTCGCTACGACTACGTACTGAAAGACGGTGAGTTCCGTCGTGCAGCAGAAGGTACTGTCGACAAGGGAAAGGCCTACCTGCATCTGGAGAGCCTGCCCTCGAATGCTGCTGCGCTTACCATCAGCATCGAAGGTACTACAGGCATCAGTGAGGTTCAGGATTCGGGATTCAAGGTTCAGGGTTCTGAGGCATTCTATAACCTCTCTGGTCAGCGTGTAGCTCAGCCAGCCAAGGGTCTGTATATTGTGAATGGTCGTAAGGTAGTTATGAAGTAAGAAACAGGTGAAATATGAAAAAACAATATTTTGCTCCTTCTATGGAGACTATCGAGCTGAAAGCACATCAGCAACTGATGGCAGGGTCGATACCCATTCGTGGCGATGAGGAACCAACGACACCGCCAGGTGGCTCTGATGCCCCCGGCATGCTGACTCCTGAGCAACTATTAGGCATTCCATCGTTCTAACAGACCTCACGGAGGTCAAGGAAAAACAAAGAGGACAGGTTGTTTGGCCTGTCCTCTTTGTTAATGATAAGTGAACTGCTCAGCTGAGCAGCTGGATATAGGTGTCGATGGCCGACTCTATCTCACTGAAACAGATGAATTCATCGGCACTATGACTGCGGGCAGAATCGCCAGGACCCAGCTTCAGGGAGTGGAAGGGCATCAGAGCTTGGTCGCTGAGGGTGGGTGAGCCGAAGGGGTTCATGCCCATCTGGATGCAACGCATCACCAACGGATGGCCGACAGGGATGTGTGACGATGACAAGCGGAAGGAGCGGGCCGTGAGCGTACACTTCTTCATGTGCTTCTGCAGGAAGGCAAAGAGGTATTCGTTCTGGTAGTATTCGTTGGTACGCACATCGATAACGAAACGGCACTCGTCAGGTACCACATTATGCTGGGTACCGCTGTTCACCACCGTTACTGACATCTTCGTGGAACCTAACAGCGGACTGCTCTTCCTGAACTTGTAGTCGCGAAGCCATAACAGGTCGTCAAGGGCTTCATAGATGGCATTGACGCCCTCGTTACGGGCGGCATGGCCACTCTTGCCATGAGCGACGCCATCGATGACCATCAGCCCCTTTTCGGCAATGGCGGGCTGCATGCCCGTGGGTTCTCCCACGATGGCCACATCAATCTTCGGCAGTTCCGGCAGTGCCAGGCGGAAGCCGTTCTCACCGCTCACCTCCTCTTCGCACGACGCCAGGAACACCAGGTTGTACGGGTTCTGCGCGGTTCTCTCGCGCAGCAAACGGTATGCCGCCAACAGGCTCACCAGACCGCCACCGCAGTCGTTACTGCCCAGGCCATAGAGACGGTCGCCCTCGATGGTGGGCATAAAGGGGTCGCGCGTCCAGGTGGCTACCGGTTTCACCGTGTCGATGTGTGCATTGAGCAACAGCGTCGGTTTTTCGGGGTTCAGGTCTTCCTGTATCAGGACATTGTTGCCGATACGCCGGCAGGGGAGGCCGCTTTTCTCGATGAAATCGACCAAAACGACGCTTGCGGCCTCTTCTTCGCGACTGATGGAAGGGGTGGCGATGAGCTGTTTCAGCAGCTCAACGGCTTCTAGTGTAACTTGATGTATCTCCATAATTGTTGCAAAGATACGAATAATTTCTCATTTCTAATTTCTCATTTCTAATTTTTTTTGTACCTTTGCACCTAATTTAATAGAGAAAGTAGTTTATGCAGACGAATTATCACATGTCGGTGCTGGTGCACGAACAGGCCAAGAAGTATGGTGACCGCGAAATGCTCATCTATAAGGACTTCAGTGGCAATGAGTGGAAGACATTGTCGTGGAACGAGGTGTCGCAGACAGTCAAGCAGGTGTCGAACGCCATGCTGAACCTCGGTGTGAAGGTGCAGGAGAACATCGGTATCTTCTCGCAGAATTCCGCACAGTATATCGCGTGCGACTTCGGTGCTTGGGGTATCCGTGCTGTCACCATTCCGTTCTATGCTACCAGTTCGGAGCAGCAGATACAGTTTATGGTCAACGATGCCAAGATCCGTTTCCTCTTTGTGGGTGAACAGGAGCAGTATGACAAGGCACGCCGCATTGTCTCGCTATGTCCTTCTCTGGAGCGAATCATCGTCTTTGACCCCTTGGTGCATATCTCTTCCCACGATCCTAACGCTATCTATTTCAGCGACTTCCTGAAGCTCGGCGAGAACTTGCCGCGCCAGACGGAGGTGGAAAAGCTACAGAAGGAGGCTACGTTCGACGATATCGCCAATATCCTCTATACCAGTGGCACCACAGGCGACTCGAAGGGTGTCATCCTCACCCACGGACAGTTCAATGCCGCGATGGTGGCTAACAGCAAGTGTGTGCCTGTCAACGAGAACGACCGCATCATGAACTTCCTGCCCTATACGCACATCTTCGAGCGCGGCTGGGCTATCCTGTGCCTCTATGCCGGAGCGACGATGATCGTCAACACCTATCCCCTGCAGGTGCAGCAGTCCATGCGTGAGACACACCCCACCTGTATGTCCGCCGTTCCCCGTTTCTGGGAGAAGGTGTATATGGGTGTTCAGGAACAGATTGACAAGGCCAACGTCGCCAAGCGTAAGCTCTTCCTCCATGCCTTGAACGTAGGTCGTAGGCATAACATCGAATACCTCAGTCGTGGCAAGCGTTCCCCTGTGGCCTTACATCTGGAGTATGAGGTCATCAACAAAACCATTTTCTCACTCATCCGCAAGGAGCTGGGACTCGAGAATGCCCATTTCTTCCCCACGGCAGGTGCTGCTGTATCGGCCCATGTAGAAGAATTCGTCCATTCCATCGGTATCAACATGGTGGTAGGCTATGGTCTGACAGAGTCGCTGGCTACTGTTTCGTGCAACCACTTAGGCAAGCCCTGGACGGTAGGTAGCGTGGGTATTCCCATCGAAGGCATCGATATCAAGATCGGCGAGAACGACGAGGTGCTGCTGAAGGGTCCGACGATTACCGTCGGCTACTACAAGCGCGAGGACCTCACCAAGCAGTCGTTCACTCCTGACGGCTACTTCAAGACGGGTGATGCTGGCTACCTGAAGGATGGCGAGCTGTTCCTGAAGGAGCGCATCAAGGACCTCTTCAAGACCTCGAATGGCAAGTATATCGCCCCGCAGATGATAGAGTCGAAGCTGCTCGTCGACAAGTTCATCGACCAGATAGCCATCATTGCCGATCAGCGTAAGTTCGTGTCGGCTCTCATCGTACCCGTCTACTCACTCTTGGAGGAGTATGCCCGTGAGCACGGCATCGACTTCGCAGACCGTGAGCAGCTTTGTGCCGACCCGCGCATCATCGAGATGATGAAGGAGCGCATCGACACCCTCCAGCAGCAGCTGGCTCACTACGAGCAGGTGAAGCGCTTCACCCTGCTACCCCACCACCTGTCGATGGAAAAGGGCGAACTGACCAATACGCTCAAGATCCGCCGTCGCGTTCTCAACGAAAACTATAAGGCACAAATCGACGCGATGTACGTCGATTAGTGCCAAATGAGTAATGAGAAGTGAGAAATGAGTAATGACGGGCTTCGCCCTAAATGAAAAATGAGAAATGGCCGATTCGCAACAAAACATCATAGTAGAAAAGTCTGAAAGGTTTGCCGACAGAATTACGAAGATGTACAAATATCTTTCTGAGAAACGATCTGGCGATAAGGACATGCTGAAACAGATAGTGCGAAGCGGAACTAGCATAGGAGCTAACGTTTCTGAAGGGCAATATGCTCAGCCGAAGGCGGACTTTCTTACAAAAATGTCAATTGCCTTAAAAGAGGCAAATGAAACTCGCTTTTGGCTCAAACGACTCTATGCATATGGCTCTTTAAGTGAAAATGAGTTTATATCTATTATTAAAGATTGCGAAGAAATCATCAGTATATTAACAGTAATAACCAAAACAACAAAAGGGAATCTAAGGAATGATGGAAAACTGTGAGAGCAGGCAGTGGACATTGGGAAGAGACATTTCTCATTTTTCATTTACATTTCTCATTACTCATTTCTCATTTCTCATTTAAGATAAGATGATAACACAGGACCAATTAAAGGATGTACTTGACCGTGCGGACGCACTGTACAGGTACTTGAAGATAGACGAGAAGAAGATAGAGTACGAGGAGGAGGATCTTCGTACTCAGGCCCCTGACTTCTGGGAGGACCAGAAGCGGGCGGAGGAGCAGATGAAGAAGGTGAAGGGCATCAAGAAGTGGCTCGACGGCTACCAGGCCGTGCGTACTGCTGCTGATGAGCTGCAGCTCGCCTTCGACTTCTACAAGGAAGAGATGGTGACGGAAGAGGAGGTGGACCACAACTATCAAACCGCTCTCGGTTTGATAGAGGACCTGGAGCTCAAGAACATGCTGCGCCAGAAGGAGGACCCGATGGATGCTGTGCTGAAGATCAACTCCGGTGCCGGAGGCACCGAGGCGCAGGACTGGGCGCAGATGCTGATGCGCATGTACCAGCGTTGGGCTGAGGCTCACGGCTATAAGGTCAGCATTGCCAACCTGCAGGATGGCGACGAGGCTGGCATCAAGAGTGTCACCATGCAGATAGAGGGTGGTGAGTTTGCCTATGGCTACCTGAAGAGCGAGAATGGTGTGCACCGTCTGGTGCGCGTCAGTCCCTATAATGCTCAAGGCAAGCGCATGACATCCTTTGCCAGCGTCTTTGTCAGTCCCCTCGTCGACGACACCATCGAGGTGTATGTCGACCCCGCCAAGCTCTCGTGGGATACCTTCCGCTCCAGCGGTGCCGGTGGACAGAACGTCAACAAGGTGGAGTCGGGTGTCCGTCTGCGCTATTGGTATACCGATCCCGATACGGGCGAGGAGGAGGAAATCCTCATCGAGAACACGGAGACGCGTGACCAGCCCAAGAACAAGGAGCGTGCGATGGCCCTGTTGCGCTCCCAACTCTACGACCGCGCCATGCAGAAGCGCCTCGAGGCTCAGGCCAAAATCGAGGCTGGCAAGAAGAAGATCGAGTGGGGCAGTCAGATACGCTCCTACGTCTTCGACGACCGTCGTGTCAAGGACCACCGTACCAACTACCAGACCTCTGACGTCGATGGTGTCATGGACGGTAAAATCGACGATTTCATCAAGGCGTACCTCATGGAATTTCCTTCCTCTGACGAGGAATGAAATTCCAAATGAGAAATGAGTAATGAGAAATGAGTAATGACGGACTTTCGGTCCTAAATGAAAAATGAGAAATGGGGCTGCGCAGAAGAGTAGATATAAAACAAGAAACACAGAATAAGAAATGAAAGAAATGACATTAATATTTAACAATAAGTAATAACCACGGGTTGTGAGTTATGGAGAAAGGGAAGGCATTTCTCATTTTTCATTTGCATTTCTCATTTCTCATTTCTCACTTCTCATTTAAAACTAAAAGAACTATGAGCAAGAAAAGCAGCGCCAAGCGTGAAGCATGGCAAAAGAAGCAGGAAGCAAAGGGTAAGAACGTGATGAAGTGGATTTTCGGCGTGCTGATCATCCTCGCCATCGTCTATCTTGTCTGGACCTTCTCCATTATTGCGTAACTCACAGCTATGGCATTAGAGATTGAACGCAAATTCCTCGTGCTTGACGACTCGTACAAGCACGAGGCTTTTAAGTCTTATCACATCCGACAGGGATATATCTGCAGCGAGCGGGGACGTACCGTCCGCATCCGCATCCGCGACAATGAGGCCTTTCTCACCATCAAGGGGCCGTCGCTCGATGGCGGGCTCTCCCGCTATGAGTTTGAGCAGTCAATACCTTTGGATGATGCCGAGAAGCTGATGACGCTCTGCGACGAGGGTGTCATCGACAAGACACGCTGGCTCGTGACAAGTGGCGACCACACCTTCGAGGTCGACGAATTCCACGGCGACAACGCAGGCTTGGTGATGGCTGAAGTGGAGCTGCACAGCGTCCACGAATCACCAGAAATTCCCCATTTCATCGGCAAAGAAGTCACGGGTGACCGCCGTTACTATAATTCTCAGTTGCGTCGCCATCCCTACCGTCTCTGGAAGGAATAGGCACTTTACGCCCGTTCCGATAGCTGCCACCGGTTGTTCCGATGGCAGTTTCGAGTTGTTCCCATGCTGGAAACAAAGTGTTTCTCCTATGGAAACAAGTTGTTTCTCCCAAGGGAACAACACGAAACAGGCATTCCTTTGCCGATGTAGAGTGTGTGTATAGATGCGACAACTATACATTGTGCTAAGCCGTTATTAATCAGAGTGTTAGTAAAGGTTTGTGTATAGATGTATAGTTTTTGTCCTATTTAAAAAGAAGAATTGTTTTGAAGCTGTCTTTCCTGACTTTATCTGAGGTAGCCCAAGACCTTCACGTCATTATAATTAAACGGCTGTTTTTCCAATAAAACAGTCCCCTACTCTTGATTTAAATCAAGAAATTGACCATTTTCTGACATTTTAGGGGGGGGGCAATTCTTGGTTTTTACATTTTTTTTCTAAATTTGCTCTTTGTATTACAAATGCTCGCGTACGTATATATGAAGAGAACATTCATAGGCAGGTTATCAATAATTACAATACTCCTGGTACTTTTCGCAGTGTCAGGGGCAAAAGCGCAGGAACTCACCATCAGCAACAATTTGCTGTATGATGCCACCCTGACGCCCAACCTCAATATGGGTGTTCAGGTATCTCCGAAGTGGTCTGTAGGCGTGACGGGCGGCTTCCGCCACTGGCCTATCGGCAACCTGACCAAGACCAAATGGCGCCATCTGCTGATTGCACCGGAGGTACGTCATTGGACGGACTCGCTGCAGATTGGTCATTTCTTTGGTATGAATGCCATGTACAGCCACTTCAATGCCGGCTATTCGGATTTTGTGATCTACAAGGGTGTCAAGGACGAGCGTCGTCAGGGCGACCTTGTGGGTCTTGGTGCTTTCTACGGCTACTCCTGGCGTTTGGGAAAACGCTGGACGCTGGAGGCCTTTGGTGGTCTGGCCGTGGGCTATGCCTGGTACGACCGCTTTGTGATGAACAGTCAGGGTGACGACTGGGATCCCATCGGCGACGACAAGAGTGTTTTTGTCCTGCCCCAGTTAGGCCTGAACATTGTCTACCACATCCCGTTGAAATCGAAAGAAAACAGACGTTATGGATTAACGAAACAACAAAATATTAATCAATAAAAACGTTTTTATGATGAAACAGTTAATTAACAAAGCCTTTCTGGGTGCGATAGCATTCGTAAGTGCAATCGGGTTCTCAGCCTGCTCAGACGACAATGTCGTGGCAGAGACCAATCCGAACTACAACCCCGAAACGGGAGAAGTGACAACACAGTTTGTGTTAAACGTGGCTACAAGCAACACGCCAACGACTCGTATGTCTGCTTTCGATACGCAGGCTGACGTAACTTCTGCATCAGGCTTCCGTGGTATTACCAATGCCCAGCTGTTTACTTTCAAGCTTGGAACAAGTAATGATGGCAAGCATGTTTCTACCGCAGCACAGGCTGACAAGGTCTACAGTTTTGGTACCATATTGAATCCTGGTGCATTGGATCCTAATGGTGATGGCAGCTCCACTCCCAAATCACACCGTGTGGTTGAGCTCAGTCTGCCCACTGAGACCAATGCCTTGATTTTCTACGGCAAGGCTCCTAAGACGGGTACTGATAATGCTCAGGGTAAGGTCGACTGGAAGCCGGCGGCTGATGGTGACCTTGCTAACGACGAAGCCTCACTTTGCCGAATAGTGCCTGACCAGCCCTACGAGGAAAACTCTATTCAGCATAAGACAGCCCTCTTGCAATATGAGAACCTGATAGCTCATGTGCTGACCGAGATAGTCAGAAGTAATATACCAGCACAAACAATTACATTCGGAACAGGTAACAATGCTCAAAGTGTGACGCTTTCCAAGTCCTTGTCATGGGGTGACTATGTTAAGGTGACCGGTGACGATACCAAGACAATGGCCGTCAATGACAAGGATCCTGTTGGTTCTAATGTTTCCATGAGTGCCTTGGGCGAAATCCTTTCAAAGGAATTTGTGACGCTGAACACCATCTATAGTGGTGAGTTGCGTGCAGGTAGTGGTGAGGCCATTGCCTATATGATGAAAGACCTGATGGCAGCTATAAATTCTGTGGCTAATTCTACTGCAACTTCAGTTCAAGAAGAAGCTGCCGTAAAGGTAGGTCAGGCCATTAAGGAGAATATCGAGAAGTATTTCGATAAGGATAATGACTATAAATGGAAGTCGGCAGCTATGGTGAAGTCGACGATGACGGGCGTTTTGGATAATGATAAGAACTATGTCAGCGGAACAAGTGACCTGAATGTGTTCCCAACAGATTTCAAGTTGCCGTTGGGTTCTGTTATCCTACAGTTCGTCATTGGTGGCGACAAAACCAATGGATTTACGTTCACTTATGCTTATAAGGGCACCGTTGAGACCTACGCCATGGGTGGATCGGCCACTGATGCTTTCGACCCGTTGAACTACACCTATCCTGCTGAGCTCTGCTATTTCGGCAACAGCCCCATTCGCGTTACCGACCAGACCGTCGCTACCAAGGACTATCCTGATGGTGTGGCAGAATGGGATGCCGATGCCAGTTGGACAAGCAACCAGTGGGCACCAAGTAGCCATGTGCTGTCGTCGACGCGAAGCGTAGCCATGCAGTATAACATCAACTATGGTACGGCACTTCTGAAGACACAGGTACGCTATGGTGCTCAGGTGTTGGAGGATAACAACAAAAAGATACAACAGAATAGGACAGGAGCCAACGAAGCTAACAACACGATTGAAGTCAAACACAACGATACGCATTTCGTCTTGACAGGCATCTTGGTCGGAGGTCAGGAAGCTAAGGTAGGCTGGAACTATCTGGCAAAAGCTACAACTCCCGGTTTCGGATCAATGGTCTATGACAACTGCGGTACGGTAAATATTCCGAAGGCTGAGGCAGAAAATGGTGGTAACCCGTCAAATGCCGTCTATACCCTGCTATGGGACAACTGGCAGAAGAGCAACGACGGCAAGCAGCGTACGGTCTATGTCGCTTTGGAATTCAAGAACAACAGTAAGGGCTTCTGGGGTAAGAACAACTTCATCCGTGAGGGTGCTACGTTCTACATCGTAGGTAAGCTGGATCCGGATGCTCTGGTAACCCAGGAAGACGGTGAATCAACTGCCGATTATTTGGCAAAGGGTATAACATGGCCAACCAAGTACGCCTTGCCTCCTTATGATGAAAACGGCAACACCATCAAGCAGCGTCGTGTGTTCATCCAGGACTACATGACAACAGCCACCTTCGTGATTGGTCCGCAGTCATTGCAGGAAGCCCTCGTTGCTGTACCTGACCTGCGTTCTGGTCAGCTGTCGCTGGGTCTCTCTGTTGACCTGAAGTGGCAGACGGGTCTCAACTTCGATAATGTGATCCTGGGTAAAGAATAATCAGCAGCGATGAACAACAGGTGTCGTGACATCTTGCGCATGATGCTGACAACAATACTGGCAACGGTATTGTTGTCAGCCTGTTCGCTGATTGACGACGAGTTGGGCGAGAAGAAGACTACCGACTACAAGCTGGACTACGAGTTGCGCCTGGTGACCAATATGACCACCGAGATCAAGACGCAGTTGTCCACCCAGTTAGAGGTTGGTCTGGCTCATGCCCTTCGTCAGCATCTCAGCGGCATCTTTACGGACTATGCCCACGATGTCGACCTGTCGTTCTATGATACCGTCGGCGACTCCCTGCGACTGCAGCACGACCAGCATATCATGGACGCCAACCAGCAGAGCTATACGCTCTATCTGCCCATGCGTCAGTATATGCACTTGGCTGTGGCCAATGTGGTGAATAATGCGGTAGTCGGTCTTGAGGGCGGCGACCGCTGCCACCAGTCACGCCTCAATACCGTGGTCGGCAGTTCCCCTGAAACAGTGGTCGGCAGTTCTCCTGCCGACACCATCAACTCGCACACCACGGGTCTGTTTACAGCCCGTCAGCCCATGAAGGTGTTGGAGGGCGTCGACCAGACGTTCAATGTCCACCTCTATATGGCCAACTGTGCCGCAGCCCTGGTCATCGACCCCCGTGGTCACGACATCAGCAGCATTCAGGTGTACACCACAGGTTTTGCCTCACGGTTCAATATCTGCGACAGCAGCTATGTGTTTGCCCCCCATGATCCTATCGTCAGAACACAGCTGGTGACATCGGCCGACGACAACAGGGTATGTTATTGTTCAGTCAATCTCCCCTCGCGCGAACCTATTTATAATAAGGGAACGCGAAGCATCATCGAGACGGAAGACTTTTTGGGTGAGCCAGGCAATGAGGACCTCTGGTCGTTCATCGCCATCATTACCAAGAAAGATGGTACGAAAGTCAGAACCGACCTGACCCTGAAGGAACCCCTCCGTGCCGGACAGCTGAAGATCCTCACGGGCTGGGTATCGGATGACAGTTCTGTCAAGACCGAAGATCAGACGGTGAGCGTCAGCGTGTCGCTCAACTGGAATCCGGGTGGCAATTACGAGCCGGAACTATAATTAAATTAGGAATTAGGAATTAAGCCATGATGGTGAACGTTCGGAACATATTCTTCTACTTGATGCTGTGCACGATGATGCTGTCGTGTACGGCAGTAGACGATGTGTCCGACGTTGGTGGCAGTCAGGAGCAGATGAACCTGGTGCTGAGCATTGGCAAGTCGAAGACAGTGACCCGTCAGGGTATTGAAGTGATGCAAGAAGGTCAGACGTTCCGAGGACTAAACCGTTTGTTGGTGGTTCCCTTTGTCACCAATGGCAATACGGTCACTGTCGACAACGACCCGAAGGTGCCTACCACGACGAGCGAAGGTGCCCAAATGGTTGCTGAAAAGAATTACTTTTACTGGGACAAGTGCCGGATGATGCGAGGCACCGACCGTGTATTGGTTTGGGGAGAGTCCAACCCTGTTGCAGGGTCAGCAAGCCAGAACGGTCAGCTGAACACCACGCTGAATGGGCGTATGTTGCTGAAAGACATCACGTTCAGTCTCCAGTCGATTCGAGAGACAAACGACGTAGACCAGAAAGCACAGGACTTGGCCGACTATATGACAGCTATTGCCAATACAACAGGCTGGAGCACCACGGACAATGACCAATTGAAGAGGCTTTACCTGAACTTCATCCATGCCGATGCCCAAGGATCAGGACTCATGGCTGGTTCTGCAGCCCATGTCAAAGCGTATGTCAAAGAGTTACAGAGACAGTTGGAATTGATTGGCGGAGACCTCAGCCAAGCCATTATCAACAATATTTTGGCTGATGCCCAGTCATGTCTCAGTAACGGCTATCCCTCAGACGCCTCGTCGTTAGGACTTCCCGATGGTGCTGCTGCCCTTCGATGGACAAATGGTGCCTTTACCGTTCGCACACAGGCTACCACTCTCGATAATATCAATAGCCTCACCCGTTACACCTATCCTGCCGAACTTTGGTATTATGTTGACAGCCCGATTCGCACCTCCGACGAGAAGGTCGGTATCAGTGACTACGAAACGGCAGTATGGAACTGGAACGACCTGCTGACGTATAAATACGATGCAGGACAGTCCGTAGGCGGCTATACCCAGTCGGTGGCAGTCAAAGAACCGTTGCAGTATGGCGTCGGTCGCCTGCATATTACCTTGAATAAAATCACCGGTGAGCTGAAGGATGCCAAAGATGAAACAGTCAATTATCAGCTTGCTGCTAATTTGCCCCTACGGTCTGTCATCATCGGTGCCCAGCATACGGTAGGCTTTGACTTCAAGCCGATGGGCGAGCAGAGCGATGTCGATGCCCGCTTCATCTACGACCCTATCGTGGGAAGTGCCGATGCCGATGGCGTCTATACGGTGAACACGCTGGTGCTCCAGACCTACGATGGCGAAAAAGTGCCTGTCGTGCTGGAATTTGAGAACAAGACAAATCAGGCCTTTGCAGGTAAGGACGGTATCATTTATCCTGACACAAAGTTCTACCTCATTGCGCAGATAGACCCCACCAAAGGCGAGAGTGATAATGCCGAAGCAGAAGGGCGTGTCTTCACGCAAGATCATACCACGACGATGACGATGAAAGTCACCTCGCTGGCCAATGCCTATTCGTGTATGCCCGACCTGCTGTCGCCCCGTTTGGAGTTGGGCATAGAGGTGGTGACGACATGGATTCAGCCGACAACGACGACGGTCATTCTATAAATTAGGAATTAGAAATTAGAAATTAAGAGATGCATAAGGCATTGATATACATATTGGCAATGATGATGGCGCTGACAGCCTGCAGCTCGTCCGACACGACGGAAGAGCCACAGCCTGGACAGCAGAAGCCCACCGTGCTGACCATCTATGTGTATTCGCCCGAGAATCCCTTGCTGACGCGTGCTGACGTCGGCCCCGTTGATGCAACGGCTGCGGAGAGCAAGGTGACGCTATTGCAGATATGGGTCTTCGACAAGAACGGTAAGAAGGTGGGAGCCCTCAGCACCACCGAGACTGCTACGCTGAATGGTGGCGAGGGTGCCGTCTACCAGATTCCCGTGGATGACGACTTTGCGAAGAACAAGCCCAATGTGGACGTCTATGTGCTGGCCAATATCAAACCCGCTACTTGCGGTGTTGCCAATGAGTTTACGGTGGAATCCAACCTGACTGACCTGCAGAACAAAGGTAAGATAACAACAGACCATTTCGGACTATCGTTGCCACTCACGACAACCGTTTCTGACGATGGCCTGCCCATGGCCGGTATTCTGAAGGACCAGAAAGTCATCGGTGATGCCCCCGTGCTGCGTATCGGTGACCAGAGCCATATTGCCACTGTGTCGCTGACACGTGCCGTATCGAAGCTGCGCTTCGTCTTTGCCACGACGGAGGGTAGTGGGTTGAGTATTACAGATATCACGCTGAAAGCAGGCATGATTCCAAACGAAGAATACCTGTTCCCACAGGGTCAGTCGGCCATCTATAATACGATCGAAGCCTCCCTCCTGCCATCGACATTAACAGAGGTAGCTGAGAAGGACAATCCTGCCGACTACGTCTATGACGGACAGAAGACGGCACAGGAATATGAAACATATATCAATAGTGCAGCGCTGACTCAGGTAGGCCCCTACTATCTGCGTGAGTCAGACAAACAGTTAGAGGGTACCATCAGTTACTCGGTCAATGGAGCGGCACAGACACCGGCAACTTTCCGTATGAGGGAGGCCGGCGACTTCAAGCGCAACCATTCGTGGATTGTCTATGCCTATTCCGAGGGACTCTCCGGCATGCAGGTTGTCACAGTCGACGTAACACCTTGGGTGGAGCGTGGTGGTGACCATACAGTATATAATTGGTAAATGAAAGAAATGAAAGAAATGAATGAAATGAAAGAAATGACATTTTTTATTCTGCTTCTCATTTCAGCTCTGCTGATATCCTGCTCCAATGATTCGGAAGAAATCAAAGAGCCGGAAAATGCACTCGGTATGGTATCGTTCACCCGTGGTGACACACCATTCACGGTGACAGATGACTATTCACCTGTCGGCGTATTCTTGGTGGATGGTGATGGAACATCTCCAACGCAAAAGGGACGCTTTATCTATAAGGCAAACGAAGTGCCTCCTATCTGGCGTTCCAGTATCGAGGTAACAGCTACTCACAACTATGCCATCTATGGCTATGCTCCTGCTGATGCTGTTACAGCGACCATTTCCAACGAATCGCTCACGGGGGCTACGCTCACCTTCAGCAACCTGCCAGCTGTCAGCAGTCAGGACATCTGCTTTGTCGTGGGTGTTCAGCAGTTGACAACGGTATCAGACGCGAAGGACATCCCGTTAGGACAGTTTACTTTTACCGGTAAACCCCAGAATGAGAACTTCGTCAATCTGCTGATGGACCACGTCTATGCTGCGGTTTGTCTGCAGATGTCGATAGGTGCTGAATATGCACAGCTGCGTAGCATCAAGATTAGGAAGTTGGAGCTGCAGACAACCAAGGCCACGGCCACAGCAACTGTGAAGCTGGTGTCTCAACCTGCAGGCAATTCACCGGTGCAGTCAGCTACCTATAGCAATTTGACAGGCACACAGTCGTCGGCTACCTTCTTCGACAGCACCGATGGTGTAGAGTTGGATGCAACGACACTGACAGAAGCCACCTGTTGCTTCGTACCCGATTTAAACAATAGTCTGACACTGGTTACCACCTACGATGTGTACGACAGAAAAGGTAATAAAATCAGCGAACGTACGGCCACGAATAAGCTGCCAGCGCTGAGTGCCACCCGTGGTCAGCGTGTAACGCTCTCGCTGACCATCGAGCCCACCTACCTGTACCAGTTGTCTGATCCCGATTTGGATGACCCCACAGTGAATGTTAGTGAATAGATAAAAGATAATAGATAAGAGGTGAAAGTTAAGGCGACTATAATAAGCTTGATGATGCTCCTCGCTGCGGTGACAGTGGAGGCGCAGATAGTCATTAGCGGTAACGTCTATGGCGGTGCCCGACAAGCTGATGTTAAAGGCTCAGCACTGGTCAATATCGGTGCCGATAACTTCGACGTCCTCATCAATACTGTCTATGGCGGCAACGATATCGCAGGTACCATCGGTACGTCTGAGACGTTGCCGACAGCCATGACTGATGCAAGTGCCAACGGCATTGACAAGACCTATAATGCCTTTGTCCGTATCAGTCCGGAGCGAACGGAAACAACAGGAGAAGGCGAACAGGCTGTAACAACCCAGTTGCACCACATCTTTATCGGAAGCCTATATGGTGGCAGTAATGGTGCTTATGAATATACCAAGAGAAATGATGGTAAATACGATGTCGACGTCAATGGTGAAACCACTGAGAGTGTCGACAAGCCGGAAATCGACAAGACCTACCTCGAAATCAAGGGTGGTACCATTGCCTACCTCTATGGTGGTGGTAACAGTGTGACGGTGAAGAACACCACCTTTATCTATATCAACAATGGCAGTGAGGTGACGACAGAAATCAAGGATGCCAAAGGAAACAATATGCTGGCTGACAAGAATCTGCTCGCTCAGATGGGTATTGCTGCCTTAGGGGATAATGCCACCCGAGACACCTATCATTTCTCGCGTGTCTTCGGCGGTAACAACAAGGCTGAGATGGCTATTCGTCCAACGTGGAAACTGGAGAAAGGCAATATAGACAACCTCTATAGTGGTGGAAACGAGGGTCCTATGACCTGGAAGGAGGGTTTGCTGTTGGAGATTCAGCCGACAAATAGCGACGACCTGATGATCAATAACGTCTATGGCGGCTGTCGTAAGGCTGATGTGCATCCGCTGAGGTCAGGAAGCATTGAAGAAGGAAACGGCGTGGACGCTGAAGACGACGAGATACAGATTCACGATGCCAACGGTAATGTGGATGCGAGATATGCATTCCCTGCCGGTCTGTCTGCCCGTGTCATTGTGTATAAGGGAGATATCAACAATGTCTATGGCGGTAACGATATTGCAGGAAAAGTCTATGGCGGTAATGCCGTAGGTATCCGTAGCAGTATCCGTGGCGATGTCTATGGCGGTGGTAACGGCTCGTATGCCTATACAGACAACCCCAACTTAAAGAACAGTCTGCTCTTTGGCGACTATTACTATGAGGTTCCTAACGGAAAGTCTTCTGTTGAGGCCCTGAACGACTTCCGTCCCAATGCGGAGTCTGTATCTATCCGCGTAACAGGAGATGATGCCGATCATCCTACCATCATCGGCGGTGCCATTTACTGCGGTGGTAACAGTGCCACGCTGCGTAACGACCAACCTGACAAGGATGCAGCAGCAGAGCTGAAGATTGGTTCGCACGTCATTGCCGACAAGGTGTTCCTTGGCAATAACGGTGAAAACATGATCAAGGAGGCTGTACTGAAGCAATATGCTAAGAATGTGGATGAGGATGGCAATGTGGTCGACAGCGGCGGTGAAGACTACAGCCAGATGAACTTGGCTTCTACGGAAAAAATCAATGGTAAGACCCAGTTCGAGATCTATATGGACGGTGTGACGATGAACGTCAAGCCGCGTGTGGTCTTCGACCCGTCCGGTTATGAGGCCTACTCCACGAAGTTCGGCTCATTCTTCTGCGGTGGTAACGTAGGAAGTATGAAGATTGATGGTGCCAGTACCATTAACTTCAACGATAAGGTGATTATCTTTGAGAAGCTGGTGGGTGGCAGTAATGATGCCAACGTTTATGCATCAGACTATAATACAGAATACTTAGGTGGCCTGCTGGGTAATCCCGCCTCCAACGGCGACAAGCTGATACTGAACTTCGGTGGTCTGAAGATACAGCCCATGCGATGGAAGATGAACGATGATGGTGATGATTATGCCAGAGACCAATACGGCAACCGCATATTGGAGTGGAACACATTTATTGGTGACGACAAGGACAATATCACCGCAAACGCACCACTTGGCAATGCAACGGCTGATGACCGTAATCGCCGATTCAAGGGCGGAAATATCTATGGTGGCTGTTACAATACCGGCCATGTGAATGGTAATGTGGTGTTGAACATCAATGCCTCGCTGGTTGACCGAAAGGGTGACGATTCTGTGTTCGACGAAATCGAGATCAATGAGGGTGAGGCCATCCTGTATAATAATGAGACCTATACATTTACCAAGCGCCATTCCGGCGTGATCCTTGACGAGCAAGGTATGGACCCGTTGGGTCGAGGACTGAACGTGTTTGGCGGCGGCTATGGTACAGAATCAGAGATATGGGGCAGCTCCACTATCAACCTTAATGCCGGTTATACCTTCCAGGTCTTCGGAGGCGGTGAGAAGGGTGCCATTGGGCGTGGAACCTATAATACAACGACAAAGAAACTGGAATACAATACCTACGACCCCAAATATAGTTGTTATGTCAATCTGAGAGGTGCCGACGAGGGTGTCTATCGCGGACATGCTGATGACAAAGACGACATGGCCGAGGTAGAGTTTATCTATGGTGGTTCCTTCGAGGCACCGATTGCCGGTGATGTCGTCATTAACCTGGGTAACGGTCGTATCTTCAACAGCTTCGCCGGTTCGTGTAATGCCGATATCTTAGGACATACCGAGACCTATGTGGGTCGTCAGAAGGTGTTGAGTACCGATGGCACCTATACGTATGTTGATGCTGGTGGCTTCCCATGGATTCGTGACCACATCTACGGCGGTAACGACCTCGGTGGACATATTCTTGGCAAGAAGAACTTTATCAGCCGCGTCAATGCCGACATCAGGAACAAGGTGTATAACCCCAAGAAGAAAACACAGCCCGACGTCACCAGTGCCTCTGCCTATATCGAGTACCAGCAGGGCCGTCTGGTATACATCTTCGGAGGCTGCTACGGTTACTATAATTATAAGGACAGGCACTATAAGGATTATACGAATGAAAATGGTATTGCGACTGGCAATTTCGTCAAGCCACGCATGGACAATGCCTTCGTCAATTTCCGTCCTGTTAACAACACCCGCAATGAGGTGGAGAAGATCTATGGAGCAGGACAGGGCTATTCCGGCGACTCCGACCGCGACATCATGCAGGACCGTAGCTATATCTTGATAGACATTCCGCAGAACATCACGAAATTCCAGAATATGGAAGTGTTCGGTGCCGGCGACTATAGTGGTGTCGGTATGCGTAACGAGGCCGAAAAGACCATATCAGGAATAACGGTATCTGCACTCAATAAAGATATCACGAGAGCCAATGCCGACGGTGTGACAGGAGCTGCTGTCATCGACCTCTTGCGTGGTCAGGTGAAGGATGTCTTCGGTGCCAGTTATAAGGAGGGTGTCACCCGTCGTACCATCATCAATGTCCCTGCGGGCTCTACTATTCAGTCAAACCGCATCTTCGGCGGTGCTTATGGTGTGAGCAACGAAAAACCCTGCGACGTTATTGAGTCGAATATCAATTTCGACAGCGATGTGGCGCTGGTCGGTGGCTATCGCACAGGTATCTTTGGCGGAAACAACAACTACCGTCGTACGCTCTATAGCTTTGTGAACATCAACTCACCGGTATTCTACGACAAGGAGAACGACTATGTGGCAACGGTCTTCGGTGGCGGCTATGGTGAAAATACTTGGTCGGAGTATACACAAGTCAACCTGAACAACACCGCCCGACTGTATGAGGCCTATGGTGGCGGCTATGGCGGTATGGTGCTCAACGAGCAGTCGGTCAAGGCTTTCAATAGCTATTCTTACGAAACAGGTGAAGGTGATGACAAGCAGACAGTCACAAAGACGATTGATAAGACGTTAGGTGCAGGTTATGAGAACTTATATCTTAACGATCCGCTGGTGAAAACGAACAAGCTGGGCATCAAGTGTAACACTAATGTCAATATCAACGAGGGTGCTGACATCAGCGGCTATCTCTATAAAGGTAGTATCAGCGGTGGCTATTGCTATGCCGGTGGTTATGGTAAAGGGGCCACGGTGAGCGGCTCCACCTACATCGGGCTGCATGGCGGCTCAGTATTCAAGGACCTGTATGCAGGTGGTACCAGTGGTGCCGTGATGGACTTGTTCAAACTGAAAACCTTTACAGCTACCACCAATGCCTATATCGAAGGCGGAACAGCACGTAACGTCTATGGCGGTGGCTGGGAAGGCAATGTGGGCTACACCAAAATGGAGAATGGTGTGATAAAAGAGGATATTCCTGGCAAGACCAATGTCGTCATTGGTATCCGTCAGGACCAGGCTTCATTGCCTGAGGGCTACGGCTACCTGAAGGGTGTTCCTGCCATTCAGCGCAACGCCTATGGTGGTGGTGAGGGTGGTGCCGTCTTTGGCAACACCAATCTGACCCTCAACAACGGATACATCGGCTTTACCCATAACAGCGAAACAGGTGAATATGAAGAGAAGCTCCATGATGAGACCTGGAGCGACCACGTGGGTAAGGATCGTCTGTCAGACTGCGGTAACCTCTTTGGCGGTGGCTATGATGACAACAGTAGCGTCGACTCGACCAACGTTGTGGTATGGGGCGGTTTGGTCCGTAACAGCGTCTTCGGTGGCGGTGAGATTGCCACCATCGGACGTGGTAAGACCAAGGAGAGCGGTGAGGACAACAAGGACCGTGAACTGGAAGCCATCTACAAGTCTGGTAAGACACATATTGAAATGTTTAACGGCCATGTGAAGCGTAACATCTTCGGTGGCGGTAAGGGCTACAACATCCTGGGTTACGGTGGTGTTCATGGCTTCTATACTGACGGCTATGTCTTCGGACAGACGGAGGTACATGTCCATGGTGGTGAGATTGGCACCGAGGAGGGCCTTGCAAATGGTGACGGCAACGTGTTTGGCGGTGGTGATATCGGTTATGTCTATGGTCCGGGCGTCAAAAGTGCTGGAACTTTGGCTAAGGAGAATACGGGTTCGCCTAACCATATTTATTATAAGGACGATGACGGTCATCTGACAGAAGACTGTAAGGTGGTTATCGCTCCGATGCTGCAGCTGAAGCCAGGAAACACCGTTACCTTTGACAGTAAGACTTACAATGCTTACGACTACGTTCCCACAGAATATCTGAATACGCTGCCTGCTGACAAGACTGATTCTCGCTGGAGAGCCTTATTTACCGGCGACAAAAAGCCGAACGGTAATATCTATGAAGATGATCCGGTAGAGCGTGGTGTCCATATCCGCAATGCTGTGTTTGCAGGTGGTAACGTGTCGTCGAACAGTGAGAGCTATAATAATGCCACGACGGTATTCGGCAATTCTACGGCAACGCTGTATGATGTCTTCCACCGTGACTTCATCACCGTGGGAACGGAGCATACTGGTGGACTGTATGGCGGTGGCAACCTGTCGATGGTCAACGGCTATCGTGAATTGAACATCACCAACTACGGCACTGACTATTATGGCATGGACGATCAGATCTCGCTGGCGAAATATCAGACGCTGACCAACCGTGAACGTGCCTACTTCAAGCTGGAATACCAGTTCCAGCTGGAGGAGTTGGAAATCAACGGGACAACCTACAAAAAGAATGACCGTATCAGTGAGGATGAGTATGATGCCCTTCCAAGTCAGTATAAGACGACCTATTACTGGATACAATATGGATTCTGTTCTATCTATGCTGGTCGTCTGCTGAACACCATCCAGCGTGCCGACTTCTGCGGTGTGTTTGGCAGTCGTCTGGTGCTACAGGGTGCCAAGGACCGTGTAGCCGACGTGGGTGATGCTACAGAGTATACCATCAACCGTGTGGGAGAGGTGTCGTTGAACCAGCAGCGTTTTATTAAGGACTCTGACGACGAGATCCACGGTAACTACTTCGGTATTTATAGTATTGTGAACTATCTGGGCAACCTGACCAGCGACGTTAGGTTTTATTCTGACAACCGCAGGTATGTGGATAAGGGTAAGACCTATACGAGTAACCAGACCTACCACGACTGGAAAGAGGAGCACTTGGCAAAACGTGATCGTAATAATGGTACCTCCTATAATCAGGTGGCATTGGCTTCGGGTGTCTATTTGGAACTGACCTCAGAAAACAGTACGACATCTAATAAGATTTATGGTGACATCACGGGTGTGGTTGAGCTCGATCTGATTAATGTGAAGAAGGATATCGAAGGTGGTGGCTACGTCTATGCCCGTAACGAGCATGGGTCGTGGGAAGAGGTTTCTCATGAAAACACACTTCTCTCGCCTTATAATATGAAAGACGGTAACGAGGCACTGACCAAGAAGATTTATAGATATAGTTCTACAGACCTTAAGCCATATCAGACCTCTGGAAACTTCATCCATAAGTCAAAGCGTATCGTCGACGACTGTTATCCTAACAATGGTGTCTATAACGACAGCTATGTGAAGTCGCCAGCCCACTATTGGTTCATCAAGGGTGAGGTGTATATCTATGATCAGGTGGTGTCGGCATACGCCGGTTCAGCTGCTGCCTATTCTAGGGAAGTGAAGATTCCATTGACCATTTCGGCAGGCTCGTATGGTCAGCTGAAGCTGCTCAACATACAGCCCAGCCGCTATGCTTATTTCTCTGACGAACAGCAGAACATCAGGATGACGAAGGATGGTGTGAAGGTAGACAACGAGAGTATGACCTACCACCTGAACGATGTCATCACCTGGTGGGATTGGAACCAGCTCTCGGACAACGAACAGAAATACTTCGTAAAGGAGACCTACGTCAATGTGGACACTTGCTATGTCGGTGATGTTCTTTATCCGGCAGGTACCTATGTGCTGGAGAACGACCCGTCAGTACATGGTGGCAATGCAGAAGCGACGGCCTATAAGACCTTCATCGCCAATCCGCCTGCCATTTATGACAAGAACAAGAAAGAGATTACCAATGTCAACACTTTGTTCCATCCGTCGAACAACATCGGCCACGACACGGGCTATGTGCTGACGCTGGATATGAACAGTCCGAAAGACTGGGATGACTGGTATAGTCCTATCAAGACTGCTGACGGCACTAAGATTCCGAAGGAGACCTATGGTGAAAAGTCGACAGCGGACAAGGCTAAATATCGAGAAGGACCGACCTATGTGCTGACGGGCTCAACAGGTCTTTACGGACAACGGGAATACACCGCAGGTGATGTCATTTCCAAGGAGGTGTATGACGACTACGAGTCAACGGTCAGTCTGATGAATCCACGACCTACAGAGGGTCAGGCCACTGCAGAGCCTGCCTATGTGGCATTGGCAGATGAAGGTAACATGCAGGCTGGCGGTGCTATCTCCGAGACGGTTTATAACGGCTTGTCTGATAAGTCCAACTATGCCGCGGCCCTGCTCTGTATCAATACCATTCAGCTGGGTAAGGAGGACTATGTGCTCATGGGTGAACTGGTGTCTGAAACAAATCTCAGTACGCTGGCTGCGAGGTACAAGAAGTTCTGTGAGGAAAGCACCAACCTCGATGAGGTTACCGATGAACAAGCATTGGCATACGTGACATCTCACCTGTCGCCGGCTTACTATATCACCAGCGATGGCTACTATGGTGGACAGTATTACCAAAAGGGTGAGAACTACAGTGCCATTAAGTCGTGGTGCGCATTGCCGGATGCCCGTAATAATTTCGGCTACAACTACGATGCCCTCGATGTGCTGGTAGACCCGACGTATCCCGGAGAGGGACATATCGACGTATATGCTCATCCTTATGATGAGATCAAGTCGGTAGAATATGATGCTGCCTACATGGGAGAGGGAACTTTGACCTATTATGACAATGACAACACGATGCATACCATTAGCAATGGTGGCACTATCAACAGGGAGAAATACGAGAAGGTCAAGAACGAACAGCTCCATTACACAAGACTGTCGATAGACAAGAAGGGTGCCGATACTTCTGACACGCAGACCATCTATGTCGTCACTGATAATATCATCAATAACGGCACGCCGTATGCCAAGGGTCAGGACATCAGTGAAAAGGACTATAAGGCACTGACGGCATTGAACAAGCAGAAGGTGGATGTCCTCACATTCCCCAAGGGTGACAAAGCCACTATAGTGTACTATTGTTACGAGAGCTATACACCAACATCAACGTTTACTGTTCAGAGCGGAACGGCAGGTGAAAAGGGCTCTGTGATATCGGAGGATACATATTCTACTGATATCCCCAACTATCAGAAGCAGTTCACGATCCAGGGTTCGGAGCCTACGGAGACCACGACACTGTATGTCTCACGAGAGTCGAATCCAAAGGATGTGACCAGCGAGAAGGTGATTAGCGTCGTCTATCAGTACACCTATTATGAGGCAGACGAAGAGGGCGACGGTGTCAGCTTGGTGAATGAGTTGCACGTGGTTAACATCCACTTGCAGCTGGAGAGCGGTGCACCGGAAATTGGTCCGCTGAACGAACCGCCTGCCGTATTACCAGGTAAGACGCTGGGCATGAAGGCGCCATCACTGAATCCGGGTCTCTATGAACCGATTGTCAACGGCTGGGAGATCTTCGAGTCAGAGGAGGATGCTATGCTGCATCGTAATGGAAAACCTTTCACCATGCTGTCAACACCTCTCTATTGGTATCAGAACCGAAAGGTATTCTTGGCGTTCTACTCGAAGACCTATCTGGGCAAGACCTATTCAAATTATGTGCCGCTGACTGTGGCCAACTACCACGACATCGATGCCATCATGAAGGATAAGGAGCACCACCTCTATGTAGACCATCCGGATGTGGATCGCAACTCGAAAATATACATCGACAACCGTGATTGCGAGAGCGATGCCACGAAGAGCGAACTCGACCTGCTGAAGGACTTCTTCGACCTTAGTGTGCTCAGCAGTCTCCCCGCTGAGGGCACAACGCTCGCCGGTCACGCTCTGCTTGACTCACATGTCAAGGCTGGTGCCGACCTCGAATTCATCCTCAATAGCGACGTCAGCCCGAAGGCCTATACGGTGTCCGGTGGTTCTCTCACCGGATGGACACCCATCGGCGATGCCACCAACTGCTTCGCAGGTAACTTCCACGGTGACGGCTATACTGTCAGCGGTCTGGACCACTCGCTGTTTGGAAATCTCTGTGGTAAAGTCTATAACCTCGGCGTCACGGGTTCGTTCACATCCGCTGGTGTGGCCGACACTGGTGCTGGCTACGTTGAGAACTGTTGGATCAATACCAGTGCGTCCAGCGGTTTCCCCGCTGGCGTAAAGGCCGTCTTCGGAAATCCAAGCGACGCCAGCAGTAAACAGGTGGTGAATTGCTATTATCCCAATACAAAGACTTATGCTGCCGGTGATGCTCATCCGATGACGGAAACGCAATTCTACAATGGTACTGTAGCCTTCAACCTGAACGGCTTCTATCTGAACAAGCGCTACTACGACCACAATGTGCCCAGTGGTTCCCCCGTTGAGTATCGCTACCTGAAGAATGAAAACGGCACCTTGTCGGAGACGCCGCTGACAGGCTACTATCCCGCCGAGCCTGATGCTCAGTATGGTGATGTGGGCTATGTGGAGAGCCGCTATAACGACGGTGACTTCATCTATTCAGAAGGCACTATTCCTGAAGTCATCGACGATCGCATGAGGGTGTTGGACGATGGCACGACGACAACAGTGACCCATTCGCCCATCTGGCCTGACGACTACATCTTCTTCGGACAGATACTGACTTACGACTACAACTCGACACGTCCCCATAACGATATGCCGACTCATGTGGTGAAGGAAAGCGGACGACTGCCCATTAGCAACAGCAGTAACCGTGTCTATCGTGCTCCGGCATACTACCAGAGCAAGGACATGGGCTTTGCCCACTTCAATCTCTGGGCTAATATTGCTGCTCACTCTAAGCCGAAGTCACCGACGGATGATACGATGAAACCGGTGTATCCCAATATGACGGCCATCGACTTCTTCGGTCATAACGACAATACCTGGGCTCTTGGCATTTCCAGCGGTTTTCCCGCTGGGGCCTTCTATCCGCCACTGCTTGATGACGATGATGGCTTGCTGGGTATCGATAACAACTACGAGACGCCCAACCTCTTGGTTTATGCACCGGTGAAGGGTAATGACAAGACGGATAATGCGTTGGCAGAAAAATTTGAAGAACCGAAGTTTGACGATTACTATAGTAATGACAAGTATCGTCAGGTAGCGACGGCACCCACCTCGTCCGTCCACGGCCATGTGGTTCAGAGCAATCTGAAGGCCACCAATGACCATCTGCTGGTTGACAAGCGCGACTTCAATTGTCCTATCGCCTACAGCTTTGCCGACGGCTATCGTATGTGGTACCAGCGGACACCAGACCGTTATGTCAACACCAACCAGGGTTGGGAGGCTGTCAGCTTACCGTTTACTGCCGAACTGGTGACGACGCACCAGAAGGGTGAGATAACACACTTCTATAGCGGTAGCCGTTCGGTAGACGAAAACGGTACGAAGGTTGGTCACGAATACTGGCTCCGCGAATTTAAGGACAAGAAGGCTGTCATCAATGAGACAGAAACCGTTGTCGCTATATTCAACTATCCGGAGTCTGCCTCTACGGACAAGACCAAGACCGTCGAGAATTCCTTCCTATGGGATTACTATTACAGTGCAAATGATCGCCACGACGCGAATACGGACATTTACCAGACCTACTATCAGACGGCCCGAGAACTGTCTGCCTACCCGTTGCTGGCAAATGCAACACCGTACATCATCGGATTCCCTGGCAAGACGTTCTATGAGTTCGACCTCAGTGGTGAGTGGACGGCAAAGAATACGGCGGGTACTGCTCCGGCACAACTGAACAAGCAGATCATAACTTTCGCATCGTATCCAAGTAACACAGATGGATTCTCCGTCGTCAGCATTGGTATCAGTGATGATGAGTCTGGTACAACAAAGGGTAGTTATACCTTCAAACCGAACTATAGCAGTAAGGCCATAGAGGGTTATCTGCTCAATGCGGTCGGCAATGACTTTACGGCAACGACAGCAGCAACGGCAGCAGTTCCGTTCCGTCCATACTTCGTGGCAAGTGGAGGCTCCAGTCCGGCACCGGTTCGCAGAGGCATCCAGCATATCGTCTTCGACGACGACAACTCGTCGTTCGCCATTGGTGATGAAGACCCGGATGAGGGCATCGGACAGGGCGGTCTGCTGTTTAGCGTCCGCAACCATGCCATCGTCGTCACCTCGTCGTTGCGCAAGGCGGCCGATGTCCGCATCGTCAATGTCAATGGACAGACCATTGCCGCCTTCGATATCCAGCCCGGTGAAAGCATCGAAACGCCTGTCCGCTCCAGCGGTGTCTACATCATCCGCGCCGCCGGCGGCCACTATGTAAAGAAGATAGCAGTAAAATAAATGCAGCATGATATGAGAAATAACATCGCCAAACAAATAAAGACCTTATCTCTTGTCTTTCTGATGCTACTTTCGGGCATCTACAAGGCATGGGGACAGACAACGATAACTTCACTCAGCGATATCGGTTCAACAGGTGAATACATCATCAATGCCGACATTGATGCATCTGGTTTTACGTCAAGCATTGCCTCTTTCAGCGGCACGTTGGAGGCTGCCATTGACCCATCGACTCACATGCCCTATCGCATTAAGAATCTCGGTGCTCCTCTGTTTACAACGCTTACGGGTACGGTAAAGAACTTGGTGATAGAAAGCGTTTCTATCAGTGGTCATGATGGCAATACCGGTGCTATCGCCTGCACGGCCAATGGTGCAGCCCGTATCTATAATGTCGGTATCCTGAGCGGCTCAGTGGGCGGCACAGGCTACACCGGTGGCCTTGTAGGTTTGCTTGACGGCACAGCCCGCGTCATCAACTGCTATAGTTTTGCCAATATCACTGGCGGCACCAACGTTGGAGGTATTGTGGGTTACAACAATGTCACTACGAATTCCGACGCAGCCAACCTCAAAACCATGGTGATGAACTGCATGTTCTACGGCGACATCACAGGTGGCACCACAATATCCCCCATCTATGGCGGCAAAATCATCTCTAATGCGGGCAACAAAGGTGTGGGCAATTACAACTATTTCCGTCTGGAAGCACCATACGTGCAGCCAACGGGCATCACCTATAACTGTGCCCTTGGTGCTGAAGACCGTTTCCTGCAGCGTTTCGAGTTCTACCGCCTCCTTCTTAACGGCCACCGTGAACTGGCGGGCTGGTGGGCTACTGGCACCTTTAGCAGTAGTGGTATGCTAAAATGGGTACTTGAAACTGCCGACCGCACCATCAACAATCCCAAGCCTTACCCCGTACTGAAAGCTCAGGGCAAGTATCCTTCCATCATCAACTACGATGCAGAACATGCACCCACATTGACCTTAGTGAATGGCAAGCCAAGCGAAGAAGATCGCAATAAAGGCGGCAAGTTTGGCACTCTGACCGTCAAAATACAAATGGGTGACGGAGCAGTGTACGAGCGACCATCGGGAGCTACAATTACTACCCAGCAGCTCTCCCTCAACATCACCGACAAAGACCCTGACCACTTCAACTTCAACTACTATAAGGTGCAGTTACCTTACTATAACGATGTAGGCACGAAGAATTATAACGGCAACCGCGTAGTGACGGGCTGGAAGATTGTCAACATTGAAGGCGGCACGCCAGGTACCTACACCCCTTCCGACACCTGGGGCGGATATAACTTCGCCGACCGAAACTGCACCAACAAGGATCTCTACGGTACAGGTGGTAGCAACCGCATTTTCAACCAAGGAGCCTATTGGGACGTGCCCGAAGGGGTGACTTCCATCACCATCGAGCCCTACTGGGCAAAATGCGTCTATTTGGCAGACCCCAACGCCGACAAGGTGTATAATACGGCGATGGAAACCGGATACGATGTGCCCAGGGTCGGTGGCGGACAGATATACACCAACGGCAACAGCTATTCTATTGCTGGAGAAAACCAAGTGGTTTACACCTCGATGGGCAACGCTATCTCAAGTACGAATACTACGGGACTTTATGTGGACATTGTGGGGGACGCGAACGATCATTCCGTTTATGACTATGCCGTGGTGCTTGTGGGCAATTATCATCATTTTAACAACATTGAAGCAAGTAAAGCCAAACCCTATACGGTTACCTCTATTGACCTTGATGGCGACAATGAGCCCGACTACTCTTATATCCTGCGCTTCAATAGTCGTACCGAATGCCACCCTGTGAGGGCTGACTTTATCAATATCCCCGGCCTCGGTATGGCACAGAAATCCACTGGCGGCACGGGTTCGTACAACTTCGGTATCCTGATTCCCAAAGGATGGTTCGAGGGTACCAACACCTCGCTTTTCCGGTTCACCCAGTTCGAGTATGAGAATTCCGCCAGAAGCACAACCGATGCCCTCATCGTGCAGGGCGGTGTGATGGAGCAATGGGTGAGTTACAACCAAAAAGGCAGATCAAACAAGATACCTTACATCCATGTAGGAGGTAATGTGTGGTTCAAGGAGTTCCACACAGGCTGTCACCAAGATAAAAACCAATCAAGTGGAAATAATCGATTCCAGCCAACTAAACACTCACCCATATCGGTTACTGGTGGCGATTTCGATGAGTTCTACCTCACGGGACTTTATGTAGCCAATGCCAATCTCGACAATTATGCAGACAACGCCGAGTGCTACATCAATGGCGGTCACTTCGGCACCGTCTGCGGTGCCGCCATGGAGGGCATCGGCAATGCCAATGGTGCCAACGACACCGGCAACATCACCTGGCTCATCCAGAACGCCGACATCCACGAGTTCTATGCCGGCGGCCTCAACGCAGCTAAACCTGTAACAGGCAACCTCTCCACCACCATCATTGACAGCCACGTGGACATCTTCTGTGGTGGCCCCAAGTTCGGCGACATGAGCGCTGACAAAACCGTCACCACCAATGCTACAGGCTGCACCTTTGGCACCTTCTTCGGTGCCGGCTACGGCGGCAACTCCTACAGCCGCTATGCACCGTCAAACCAAAATAATGTAACCAACATCAACTGGAACAACTGGGTTAATGGGCAATACAAACGGGAATATAAATCTGATTATGGCGGTGTCTCCACCCAGTTCAGTTATCAGTTTCTCCCCATGTCGGACAACAAGACCAATTGTGCCCGTATCTTGGTCGACTTTGTCAAGTTCTCGCTGGCTACCTGCCGCAATGTCACCTCAACTCTGACTGGTTGCAAAATCACCGGCAATTTCTATGGTGGTGGTAGTTTGGGTAAGGTTGATGGGCCGGTCACTTCTACCCTTGAAAATTGTATGGTTAATGGTAGTGTGTTCGGTGCTGGTTTCTCTGGTAATTTGCCCACAGTTGAAGTTGACAGTATCGGCTTTAGAGTCGAGCCTTATTATTACGAAGCTCTCGGTACTTATCGTAAGGGCGTAAAGGGTGCCACCACCACCTATACTTGGGAGAAACAACCCAATACTACCACATGGGTGGATAACGAAAATCATATCCTCTATACGGACGAAGACTTGAATACTCTCGGACAAGTAAAAAACTCAAATCTCACCATCAAGGGTTCTACCGTTGTTACGGGTGATGTCTATGGTGGCGGAGCACTGGCCAGCATGGAGGCGAGCGGTAACGCGAAGGTAAACCTGTTAGGCGGCACCATCGAAGGAGATGTCTATGGAGGCGGTCAAGGACGTTTGCCAGGGACAAAGGATGAAAAAGGTAATGATCTCCCCGAAGTAGCTGCTTTGGTTGGCAGTGCGCATGTGAACTTGAATGGTATAGAAAAGGCCGACTATGTGGCTGCTGATCATAGTGCATTACTTGAAGCTTATCCGGAAAATGCTACTGGCGAGGACATACAATACTATACTTTAAAGACTAAGGATGCCAACAATAAGCCCATCAAAGGCTGTGTGGTAAAGGGTGACATTTTTGGCTGCAACAACCTGAATGGTACGCCGAAGGGCGATGTGACGGTGAACATCTATAAGACGGAAGGCTATACTGGTCACATGAGGACTGGATATAATGCTGAAACCGCTGCAGCCAGAGAGGCTGCTTTGGATGATATCGACGACAGCCATCACTCATATGAGGTGAAGGCGGTCTATGGTGGTGGTAACCTTGCTGCATACGTACCCAACGATGCTGATAACAAGCATACACAGGTGAACATCTATGGCTGTGGTGACACCAGTATCCGTCAGGTGTATGGTGGCGGTAATGCTGCCTCGACACCAGCTACACAGGTGGACGTCTATGGTACCTACGAGATTGAGGAAGTGTTCGGCGGTGGTAATGGTAAGGACGACATCTCACACGATGGTGGAACGACCATGATTGATAATCCTGGTGCTAATGTGGGCTTCAAGGACTATTGGGATTATGAGAAAAAAGAAGACATGGAGGCATATAATACGAAGGATAAGCGACAAGCTTCCGAGTTTATTACCAACTATGTCTATGGCACTGGTGAGGCGCATGTGAATATTCATGGTGGTAGAACTCACCGCGTCTATGGTGGCTCCAATACCAAGGGTAATGTGAAGGCTGTTGCCGTCACCATGCTTGAAGATGTCACTGGCTGTGACTTTAAGGTTGATGAGGCTTACGGTGGTGGCAAGAGTGCCCAGATGGACGGTCAGTCAAGGTTAGAAATGGCGTGCATCCCGGGATTGAAGAATGCATACGGTGGTGCTGAGGCAGCCAACATTGAGAGTGATGTGACGCTGACCATCACCAACGGAAACTTTGACCGCGTGTTTGGCGGCAATAACGTCAGTGGCACCATCAGCGGCACCATCACGGTAAACATCGAAGAGACAGGCTGCCACCTTATCACCATCGGCCAGCTCTATGGCGGAGGTAATCAGGCAGCCTATACGGGACCATTGAAGAGTGGTTCTACTACTGAGCGCCAAGGCCCCACGCTGAATGTTAAGTCGTTCTCCAGCATTGGCGACATCTATGGTGGTGGCTATGGTAAGACCGCTACGGTGACAGGTGATACCTATGTGAATATCAATGTTTGTGATGGTAAGAATTTCGACGACGGCCAAGATGCAGAAGTTACTAAAGCCAATCAGCATACAGGTGACCAGACAATCTCCTTCAGTGAATTCAGAAGGACAGACGATGGTGGATTTGAGACAGACGATGATGGTAACAGAATCGTCGACAACCAAGAAGTCCCAGTCTACTTACCTCCATTTACCTCTGGGGAAATCGGCGGTATCAACAATGTCTATGGCGGCGGCAACGCGGCCAAGGTTGTTGGCAATACTAACGTCAATATCGGCACACTAAGCGAGGTGGAGATGGTGTCGGATAATCAAACCAAGACCGTCAAGGGTGCCAATATCGTAGGCAACGTCTATGGCGGTGGTAATAAAGCAGAGGTGACGGGTAATACTAACGTAACCATCGGTAAAACAACAGCCCAATAGCGTTGCCGATGGTGGCGCCGATGGCGTTGGCAGCCAAGTCAAGCCAGTCACCATTGCGGTGACCGAAGGTGCAGTAAGCCTGCAGCAGTTCCAGCAGGCCGCTCATTAGGATGAGACAAAGCCAGGCGTAGAAGAAGAGCTTCTCGAAGTCGGGTTTCAGGTGGTTGCGCAGGTATTCCCACCAGATGACCATCGCTGTGCCGCCATACATAACGAGGTGGGTCCACTTGTCGATAAACTCGATGCCGTCAAGGGGCGTCTCGGGGAAGAAGGGAGCGAGGGACAACACCCAGATGAGGGCGATACAGAACACGGAAAGTGGATATTTCTTGATAATTTGAATGGCTTTTTGCATATTTATTAATATTTTGCCTGCAAAATTACAAAAAACTCTATACACTAAACACTAAACTCTAAACTTTTTTGTATTTTTGCAAACGAATATGGAAAATAAGGAAATGGCAAAACTGGAAAGGGCTAACTTTGGCAGCCGTCTGGGGGTTATCCTGGCGACAGCAGGCTCAGCCGTAGGCTTGGGCAACGTGTGGCGCTTTCCGTATATGACGGGTGAGAACGGCGGTGCCGTCTTCATTATCATCTATGTGGCTTGTGTGCTGTTGTTGGGCATTCCCTGCATGGTCAGCGAATTCATCGTGGGACGTCATGGGCAGTCGAACACAGCACGGGCTTTCCGTAAGATGTCGGGTGGCAACGGATGGTCGGTCATCGGCTATATGGGCGTGCTGACAGGATTCCTTATCACGGGTTATTATGCTGTGGTGGCCGGTTGGTGTCTGCAATATATCTGGGCCTCGCTGATAGGTCACATGCAAGGGTCGCCGGAGTATTTCCAGACTTACTTTGCAGAATTGTCCAGCGACCCCGTGAAACCCGTGCTGTGGACGGTCATCATTCTCGGCCTTACCTATCTTATCATAGAGCATGGTGTCCGCGACGGCATCGAGAAGGCGTCAAAGCTGATGATGCCTACGCTGTTTATCCTGCTGCTCATCATCGTTGGTGCGGCCTGTATGCTGCCTAATGCAGAGAAAGGTATTGAGTTTATGCTGAAGCCAGACTTCACAAAAATCAACAGCGACGTATTCCTAGCAGCCCTGGGACAGTCGTTCTATTCGCTGAGCATCGCCATGGGGTGCCTGTGTACCTACGCCAGCTATTTTTCGAAACAGACCAACCTGACCAATTCTGCCGCACAGATTGGTGTCATTGATTGTCTGGTGGCCATCCTGGCCGGTTTCATGATATTCCCTGCAGCCTTTTCGGTGGGTGTCAGCCCTGACAGCGGACCGTCGCTGATCTTCATCACACTGCCTAACGTGTTCCAGCAGGCCTTCTCGGCAATCCCGATGCTGGGTTATGTCATCTCACTGCTGTTCTTTGTACTGCTGTCATTGGCAGCTCTGACCTCGCTGATGTCACTGCATGAGGTGTCGACGGCATTCTTCCAGGAAGAATTGATGATTACCCGTAAGAAGGCAGCACTCATCGTCACTATCGCTACCGCCGTCATCGGAGCCTTCTGCTCGTTGTCGCTGGGTGCTGTGGGTGATAGTATGACATTCTTTGGGAAAACGCTATTCGACTGGTTTGACTTTGTTACCGGACAAATCTTCCTGCCCATTGTGGGCTTCCTGACATGTATTTTTATCGGTTGGTTTGTGCCGCATAAGGTGGTACACGACGAGTTTACCAACTGGGGAACATTGCGCGGACGTTTCTTCCATCTTTACATCTTCCTCGTGAAGTATATCTGTCCGCTGGCCATCCTGTTTATCTTCCTACACCAATTAGGACTACTGAAATGAAGGAGAGAGGTAATTTCGGAAGTAAGGTCGGCATTGTGCTGGCAACGGCAGGGTCTGCCGTAGGACTGGGAAACGTATGGCGTTTTCCCTATATGACAGGCGAGAATGGCGGTGCGGCCTTTATCCTTATATACTTAGGATGTATCCTCATACTTGGTTTGCCAGGTATGATCAGTGAGTTTATTGTGGGACGGCATGCTCAGGCTAATGCCGCCAGGGCTTACGATAAACTGTCGAATGGGCGCCCTTGGAAGCTGGTAGGTTTTTTGGGCATTCTTACCTCGACCATCATCCTCGGCTTCTATGCCGTTGTGGCGGGCTGGTGCCTGCAATATTTGTTTGCCTCCATCGCTGGACACATCAATGGTGATGCAGAATATGTTAAGAACTACTTCGTCACTTTCTCATCCGATCCGTTGAAACCCGTATTATGGGGTGTCGGCTTTGTATTATTAACCCACCTGGTGGTGGTGCGTGGCGTGAAGGGAGGCATTGAGCGGACTTCAAAGCTGCTCATGCCCATCTTGTTGATACTGTTGGTGATTATTGTCATTGCATCCTGTATGCTACCGGGAGCTATGGAAGGAGTCCGTTTTCTGTTTAAGCCTGACTTCACGAAACTGACCAGTAGCGTCATGCTCGAAGCCTTGGGACAGGCCTTCTTCTCGCTGTCGTTGGGTACGGCATGTCTCTGTACCTATGCCAGCTATTTCTCGAAAGACACCAACCTACTGTATTCTGCCGGACAGATTGCTATTCTCGACACCATGATAGCCATCCTTGCCGGTCTCATGATATTTCCTGCAGCAGCCAGTGTGGGTGTCAGTCCCGACAGTGGTCCGTCGCTCATCTTCATCACCTTGCCCAACGTGTTCCAGCAAGCCTTTTCGGCCATGCCTGTGGTGGGGTATGTCATAGGCGTGATGTTCTATGCATTGCTGGTGTTTGCGGCTCTGACCAGTACCATTTCGATGCATGAGATTGGTACGGCGTTCTTTACTGAAGAACTGAATCTGTCGCGTCGCAAGTCGGCATGGATTATCACCGTGGTGGCTTCTCTGCTCTGTCTGTTCTGTGCCTTGTCGGTAGGTGCCTATGACATCAAGGTCATGGGGATGGCCCTGATGGACTTCTGCGATGGTCTGACAGCCAATGTCATGCTGCCGTTAGGCGGTATGCTCACTTGTCTGTTTGTGGGCTGGTATATTCCACGGCAGGTGGCACAGGGCGAGTTTACCAATGGTGGCGTGAAGAACGGCCGTTTCTTCAACGTCTATCTGTTTGCTGTACGCTATGTCTGTCCGCTCTGCATCCTCTTGGTGTTTCTCCATCAACTTGGTATTATATGAACCGTAACGACCGTCGTATTGCCCTTGCCGCATTGATTGTAGGAGTGTTGGCTCTCGTGGGCATCTTCCTGACGGGTGAAGAGGCTGACGACTCTCAACAGTCTGGTCGTTCCAATATATCCAGGAAATCAGGTCCATCAAGAAATACAAGTCAGTCTGGTTCTTATTATGCAGTAGCTGAGTCGCCCAAACCTGAACGGTTTCCTTTTGATCCAAACACAGCAGACAGTACCCAGCTCCTACGGTTGGGTCTTCAGCCGTGGCAAGTTCGTAACATCTATAAATATAGAAGCAAAGGGGGCATCTACCGGAAGAAGGAAGACTTTGCCCGGCTTTATGGACTTACCGTCAAACAATATCGGGAGTTAGAACCTTATATCCGTATCTCCAGCGACTATCTGCCTGCCTCAACGTTGGTGGAGCGCAAGGAACGGCCGGAACGGGAGCATTACGAAAGGGACACGCTACGCTATCCCGTCAAGATTCAGGAAAACGAGCATATCGTACTGAATACTGCCGACACGGCACAGCTTAGGAAGGTGCCTGGCATCGGCTCATACTATGCCAAGGAGATTGTGCGACATGGACAATGGCTGGGTGGCTATGTCAGTGTCAATCAGTTAGACGAGATAGAGGACTTTCCCAAGGATGCCAAGAAGTATTTTGTCATTCAGAATGCGCACCCCAAGAAGTTGAACGTTAACAAGCTGTCGCTGGCACAGTTGCGTCGCCATCCCTATATCAACTACTATATGGCCAAGGCCATCACCGACTATCGCAGGCTACACGGCCCGCTTACGAGTCTTGACGACCTCCGCTTCTCCAGCGATTTTCCGCCGGAAGTCATCGAGCGTCTCAAGCCATACGTAGAATTCTAAGAGTCCCTTTACAGGCTTTGCATGTCGTTGAGCTTCTTGTAGTAGCCATCGATATTAAGCAGTTCCTCATGGGTGCCGCGCTCTACAATACGCCCCTCATGGAGCACACAAATCTCGTTGGCATTCTTGATGGTCGACAGACGATGGGCGATAGCCACTGTCGTACGTGTCTTCATCAGTCGTTCCAAAGCATCCTGTACCAGTCGTTCGCTCTCAGTATCGAGGGCTGATGTCGCCTCGTCGAGAATCAGGATGGGTGGGTTCTTCAGAATGGCACGGGCAATAGAGATGCGCTGGCGCTGGCCACCGGAAAGGCGTCCGCCACGGTCACCGATATTGGTGTCAAACTGCTGTTCGCTCTGCATGATGAAGTCGTAGGCATTGGCAATCTTGGCTGCTTCGGCAATCTGCTCGTCGGAAGCGTTAGCAACCCCAAAGGAGATATTATTCCTGAAGGAATCATTAAAGAGGATAGCCTCCTGATTGACGTTGCCGATGAGCTGGCGCAAGTCCTTGATGCAGAGTTCCTTGACATTGATGCCGTCGATGAGTACCTCGCCTTCCTGTACATCGTAATAGCGCGGAATAAGGTCGACGAGCGTTGACTTGCCGGAACCAGACTGTCCCACGATGGCTATAGTCTTTCCCTTTGGAATGGTGAGGTTGATGTCTTTCAGTATCCATTGGTCGGCATACCTGAAGGACACGTTGCGGAACTCTATCTGGTGTTCGAACGAGGCGATGTGCTTGGGCTGTGCCACCTCCTTGATGCTGTTCTCAGCCAACAGGATTTTGTCGACACGCTCCATAGACGCCAAGCCCTTCGGAATGTTATAGCCTGCTTTCGAGAAGTCCTTCAGTGGGTTGATGATGGAGTAGAGCATCACCATATAATAAATGAAGATAGGACCGGAGAGTGCCTGATAGTTCAACACCAACACACCACCAAACCACAATACGACGATAATGAGGATGGTGCCCAGAAATTCCGACATGGGGTGGGCAGACGATTGGCGGATGTTTACCCGCATGATGTCATCACGATAGGCGGAGTTGATTTTGTCGAAGCGGCGGTTCATCTTGCCCTCGGCACAAAAGGCCTTGACGATGCGCAGACCGCCCAAAGTCTCCTCTACCTGACTCATGGTGTCGCTCCACAGCGACTGCGCCTTCATGCTCTGTGCCTTCAGCTTACGTCCGACATAGCCCATAAACCATCCCATGACGGGGACGATGATAAGCGTAAACAGCGTCAGTTGCCACGAGATGAAGATAAGGGCGGCAAAGTAGCTGATGATAAGGATGGGATTCTTGAACAGCATCTCGAGACTCGACATGATACTGTTTTCTATCTCCTGCACGTCGCCACTCATTCGGGCAATGATGTCGCCCTTGCGCTCCTCAGAGAAGAAGCCAAGGGGGAGAGATGTGATTTTCTGGTAGAGCTGGTTGCGGATATCGCGTACCACACCAGTTCGGATGGGGATGATGGAGGCTGCCGACAGGAAGTAGGCGCCCGTCTTAAGGAAGGTGGTAACGCCCAGGAACAGTCCGATAAACAGCAATGTCGTGGTCTGGCCGTAGTCGGCAATCAGTCCGTTAACATAGCAGTTCATATTGTTCATCAACACCTCCTGGATGTTGCCCCAATCCCAAGCCATATAGCTGGTGGCTGCCTCTGCATCACTGGTCTGGAACAGAATCTGCAGAATGGGAATGAGTGCAGCAAATGAAAAGATATTCAGTACTGCCGATAGGATGTTGAACACCACCGACATCACCAGATACTTCTTATAGGGAGGAACGAAACGCCTCAACACATTCAGAAACTCTTTCATCTAATCCTTTGAACTTTGATCTTTGAACTTTGAAATTTATGATTACAGGAGAACTCCCAAAAGTGTAGCACTGGTACTTCCAATGATTTTCACACGTACTGTCTCGCCGATATGATGGCCAGCCTTGTCGAATACTACCATCTTGTTTTGTTCCGTACGTCCACAGAGCTGTTCACGACTGCGCTTGCTGAAGCCTTCAACCAGCACGTCGAATTCCTTGCCTTCGTCTTTCTTGTTCTGCTGGGCAGAAATCTCCGTCTGCAGGGCGATAAGCTCGTTAAGGCGACGGATCTTTTCCTCTTCGGGAACATTGTCGGGCAGGTGTTTTGAGGCATAGGTGCCTGGACGTTCGGAGTATTTGAACATGAAGGCAGAGTCGTAGCCCACCTCACGCATCAGACTCAGTGAGAGCTGATGGTCCTCTTCCGTCTCACTATGATAGCCAACGAAGATGTCCGTGCTCAGCCCGCAGTCGGGAATGATACGGCGGATGGCATCCACACGTCCCATATACCATTCACGGGTATACTTACGGTTCATGAGCTTGAGGATGCGGTCAGAACCACTCTGTACGGGCAGATGGATGTGTTTGCAGACATTGGGCATCTCGGCGATGACACGTAGCGTCTCGTCGCTCATGTCCTTCGGATGACTTGTGGTAAAGCGGATACGCATCTCAGGAGTCTCCTCGGCCACTCTGCGCAGCAACTGTGGGAACGAGTTCCCCTCGTTCCACTGGTAGCTGTTCACGTTCTGCCCCAGCAATGTCACCTCCTTGAAACCACGGTCTCGCAGGTCACGCACTTCACGGAGAATGCTTTCCACATCCCGGCTACGCTCCCGACCACGGGTATAGGGTACGATACAATAGTGACAGAAGTTGTTGCAGCCACGCATGATGCTGACAAAGCCGCCCAGTTTATGGCCCAATCCGATGCGCTGCGGCACAACGTCTTTGTAGGTTTCTACCGTCGACAGCTCGATATTCATGGCCTTATGGCCCGTCTCAGCCTGTGCGATGAGGTCGGGCAGGCTCAGGTAGGCATCGGGACCTGCCACCAGGTCAGCACCATGATTCTCTAACAGGTCTTGCTGAACACGTTCAGCCATACAGCCCAAGACGCCGATAATCAACGGACGCTTACGCTTTATAGCACCCAATGCCTCCAGACGGTGATAAATTTTCTGCTCGGCATTGTCACGCACAGAACAGGTGTTCAAGAACACTGCATCGGCATCGTCCAACGTTTCTGTTGCTTCGTAACCAGCCATCTGCATGATAGATGCCACAACCTCGGAGTCGGCAACGTTCATCTGACAACCGTACGTTTCTATATATAATTTCTTCATATTTCTTAGTATGTGTTATATACGCCCCGTTTCATGATAGCTGTAATAGGCGCCATCCGTGACGATGACGTGATCAAGGAAATGAATACGCATCAAGCTGCAGGCTTTTTGGATAGAGAAGGTCAGGTCGTTATCCATATTGCTGGGCCGCAGACTCCCCGAGGGGTGGTTGTGGCAAACGGCTAATATCGTGGCGTTTGCCAATACTGCTTCGCGGATGATGATGCGGACGTCGACACTCACCTCGCTGATGCCGCCTCGAGCTATACGCATCTTTTTAATCAGGCGGTGGTTCTGGTTCATCAGCAACAGCCAGAACTCTTCAACGTCACAATCCTGCAAGACAGGATGCATGTGGTTGTAGATGCGGGTGGCTGTGCCAACATCGGGGCGTTCCTCGGCAGACTCCTGCTGACGGCGTTTGCCCAGTTCACAAGCAGCCAGAATGGTGATGGCCTTGGCTTCGCCAATACCCTTGTAGTCGCAGAGTTGGCGAATGGTCATCTTGCCCAATGTGTTCAGGTTGTTGTTGCAGTCACGAAGAATGTCCTGCATGAGGTCTACAGCACTGATGCCTGGCGTACCAGAACCGATAAGAATAGCCAGGAGTTCTGCATCGCTGAGCGCTTGCGGACCTTTGTCGCGCAATTTCTCACGTGGTTGGTCGTCTTCAGACCAATGGGCAATAGTCAGGCGTTCGCTCATGATACGACATTATTTATAGAAGTTCTTCTCGAAAGCCGTAAATTCATCCTGCTTCAGGATGCAGCGCTTCCACCATGACTCGATAAAGCCGAATCCATAGCCCATCAGCTGTACAAAGGCAGCAGGAATAGAGAGCAGACCCACCCGTAAGCTTTTGTTTTTCAGTGAGGAGTCGACAAAGATGAGCAGGCAGTAGAGTAGGAGAGGCAGGAGCGATAGTCCCCATGTGAATGGTGCAGCCAATAGCAATATGATAACGCCCAATGTAAAGACCGTCGGCAACAGATGTACCAGCTTCATGGTGCCCGGATGGCGCTTCTCCAAATTGATACGGGCTATGCCGCTGTTGTAGACCTGACGGAAGAACTTTCGGAAGTCGGTACGGCGCTTGTGCCACACCCATGCATCAGGAAACAGACGAGGCGTATAACCTGCTTCTACGATACGGTATGAGAAGTCGATGTCCTCACCAAAACGCATCTTTGAGAATCCGCCCAGCTGCTGATAGACATCACGCCGGATGCCCATGTTGAACGAACGGGGATAGAACTTGTCAAGTTTAGCCTTGCCGCCACGGATGCCACCTGTGGTAAAGAAGGAGGTCATTGAGTTGCTGATGGCTTTCTGGACAGGTGTGAATGAAGGGTGGGCAGCATCAGGACCGCCCCAGGCAACGATGGGTGTTGGGTGTTGGGTGTTGGGTGTTAGCTCTGTGTCTACAGCTTTCAAAAATCCGTTAGGTAAAACTACATCCGAATCGAGGATGATGACATACTCTCCCTGAGCACGCTCCACACCATAGTTGCGGCTCTGTCCTGGGCCACTGTTCTCCTTCAGGTAATAATGCAAATCAAGGATGTCCGCGTATTTGTCGCAAACATCCTTGCAGGGTTTTTGTGAACCGTCCTCAACAATTAGCACTTCGAAGTCCTTGAGGGTCTGAGAGCTCAGACTCTCAAGTAATTCGTCCACTTCGTCAGGACGATTGTATACAGGAACGATGATTGAATATTTCAACGTTCAATGTTTAACGTTCAATAAGGAATTACTCCTTGGCGCGAGCCAGATAAGAACCGTCACGAGTGTCAACCTGAATCAGGTCGCCCTCGTTGATGAACAGGGGAACACGAACCTCCACACCGGTCTCCAGCGTTGCGGGCTTCAGGGTGTTGGTAGCAGTGTCACCCTTGATGCCGGGCTCAGAGTGAGTGACGCGCAGAATGGTCTTAACGGGCATTTCAGCATAGAGAATAGTACCGTCGGTGGTATCGCTGACAACAGATACAACGTCACCTTCCTTCATATACTCGTGACCGATTACCAAGTCGTTGGCAATGGGAATCTGCTCGAATGTCTCTTGGTTCATGAAGATACGTCCTTCCTGATCCTCATAGAGATACTGATAGTCGCGGTGCTCGATGACAACGTCCTCCAGTTTCTCACCGATGTTGTAACGGCGCTCTAGCACACGACCGTCGGTGACGTTCTTCAACTTGATGTTCATGATAGTGTTACCCTTACCTGGCTTACGATGCTGGAAGTCAATGCAAACCCAAATAGCGCCGTCCATGCGGATAGCGGTTCCTTTCTTAATGTCTTGTGAATTAATCATAAATCTTATATATAAGTATGTGAAATGTCTGAATTTGGGTGCAAAGGTACAACTTTTCCGTGAAAAATGAATAAATAACAAAGAAAATTTCGCTCAAAACTTGCACAATTAGAAATAATTATGTAATTTTGCAGCCCAAAACGACAATAACAACGTAAAATAAAGAATAAGAACAATGAAAAGAACATTTCAGCCGCACAATCGTCGTCGCGTGAACAAGCATGGTTTCCGTGAGCGTATGGCAACAAAGAATGGTCGTCGCGTACTGGCTTCTCGCCGCGCTAAGGGCCGTAAGAAGTTAACAGTATCTGACGAGCACCACGGAAAGTAAAATCTGGACGTCACGAATAAGAATTGGGTATGTTTTTTAAGAAATATACCCAATTTTTTTGTTGTATCAATAATTCTTTGTACTTTTGCTGTTGGAATCAGACATATAACGGTTTTCATGAACGTAAAGGAATTATTTCGCAAGCTGGGAGGCGGCTATCTTTGGGGCAATCTGATAGCGATGGCAGTGGTGCTGGTGCTATTGTTTCTGGGCGTCAAATATGGCCTGGAGCTTTATACCAACCATGGTGAGTGCATCATTGTGCCCAACGTGAAGGGGATGACTTACAATAAAGCGCATCGTCTTATCAGCGATGACGGACTGATCATCCAGGTCAGCGACTCCGGTTATAACAAAGCGATGCCCCCCGACTGCATTCTGGCGCAGACTCCTGGTTATGGTGCCAAAGTGAAGAGCAACCACGTGGTATATGTGACAGTCAACTCACCGTCATCTCCGACGTTTACCATTCCTGACATTGTTGACAACAGTAGTTTGCGTGAGGCTGAAGCCAAGTTGATGGCTATGGGCTTCCGGCTATTGCCGGCTCAGAAGGTAACGGGTGAGAAGGACTGGGTGTATGGCATCGTCTGTCGAGGACGCCGTGTGTCGAATGGCGACCGCATTCCCATTGACTACCCTCTTACACTGTTGGTGGGCAATGGCAGTATCGGTGAAATGGAAGAGGTGGAGTATGTGGAGTCGTCGTATTCTCCCGCTCTTGATGAAGTCGACGAATTTGTGGAGGTGACAGAACCGCCAGTAGGCGAATAGATAATGAAGGTATGACAGAGGACGAACTGGATGACATTGAACTGATTGACGCTGACGGTGAAGAAGACGGCCAGCTCTATGAGCATCTGCGCATGGAGGTGGATCGCGGTCAGGAGCCTGTACGTATCGACAAATATATGTCGGAACACGTACAGCACTCTTCACGCAACCGCATTCAGAAGGCTGCTGATGCCGGTTTCATCCAGGTTAACGACAAACCCGTCAAGAGCAACTACAAGGTTCGGCCGGGTGATGTCATCAAGCTGATGCTCGATCGTCCTCACTACGATACAAAGATAGAACCAGAGGATATTCCTCTCGACGTGGTTTATGAGGACGACCAGTTGATGGTGGTCAACAAACCAGCTGGGCTTGTGGTCCATCCAGGTGTGGGCAATTTCCATGGTACACTAGTGAACGCTGTTGCCTGGCATTTGCGAAATCTGCCCAGTTACGACCCCAACGATCCCAGTGTTGGACTGGTACACCGTATCGACAAAGATACCAGTGGATTGCTTGTGGTTGCGAAGACGCCTGATGCCAAAACCGAGTTAGGTGCCCAGTTCTTTAATCACGACACACATCGCTCCTACCAGGCACTGGTGTGGGGTAACTTCACTGAGGACACCGGACGTATAGAGGGCAATATCGGTCGTGACCCTCGCGATCGTCAGCGTATGGCAGTATTCCCTGCCGGCGGTGATATTGGCAAAACAGCCATCACACACTATCAAGTATTGGAGCGCTATGGTTATACGACGCTTGTGGAGTGTCGGCTGGAGACAGGGCGTACCCATCAGATCCGTGCCCACATGAAGCACATTAGCCATCCGCTGTTTGCTGACGAGCGCTATGGTGGCACAGAGATTCTGCGGGGAGAACGTACGGCTTCATACAAAGCTTATATCCAGAACTGCTTCAAGCTCTGTTCCCGTCAGGCTCTGCATGCCCGTACGCTGGGCTTCAAACATCCTGTGACCCATGAGCAGATGGATTTCACGGCACCTCTGCCTTCAGATATGGAGGCCCTGCTCGATAAATGGCGGAACTATCAGCGAGCCATCAACTCGTGACAGCGAGCCATCGTAATAACGGAATCACGTAATAACGTAATAACGTAATAACGAAATAACGAAACATCGAAACATCGAAATATTGAAATAACGACAAAAAAATAGAGATAATGAACAATTTGAAACGCAACATTGCCATCGTCTGTGGTGGCGACTCCTCTGAGCACGACGTATCACTACGCTCGGCCCAGGGACTTTTTTCGTTCTTCGACAAAGAACGCTACAATGTCTATATTGTCGACATCAAGGGTCAGGACTGGCATGTAGAACTGCCAGATGGTACGACGGCACAAATCGACCGCAACGACTTCTCGTTTGTGGAGAACGGCAAAGCCAAACTGTTCGACTATGCTTACATCACGATTCATGGCACACCAGGTGAGAATGGTATCCTGCAGGGCTATTTCGACTTGGTCGATATCCCATATTCCACCAGCGGTGTATTGGTTGAGGCTATGACGTTTGACAAGTTTGTTCTCAACCAGTATTTGCGTGGCTATGGTGTCAGTGTGGCTGACTCGCTGCTCATTCGTAGAGGTTTCGAACATTTGGTCAGTGAGGACGAGATAGAACAGCGTATTGGTATGCCCTGCTTCGTGAAACCTGCTACTGATGGCTCCAGCTTTGGCGTGTCGAAAGTGAAGAACAAGGATCAGCTGGCCCCTGCCCTGCGCAAGGCTATGATGGAGAGCGATGAGATTATGGTTGAGCAGTTCTTGGAGGGAACCGAAATTACGGTTGGTATCTATAAGACGCAGGAGAAGTCGGTCATCTTCCCCATCACGGAAGTGGTAACCCAGAATGAGTTCTTTGATTATGATGCCAAATACAATGGTCAGGTCCAGGAGATTACCCCTGCCCGCATCAGTGACGATATTGCTCGCCGTGTCCGTGAGATTACCAGCCACATCTACGACATCCTGCATTGCAATGGCATCATCCGCATCGACTATATCATTTCGAAGGAAGGTAAGATTACCATGCTTGAGGTGAATACGACGCCAGGCATGACCGTTACGAGCTTTATTCCCCAGCAGGTTCGTGCTGCTGGCCTCTCTATGTCCGATGTCCTCACAGACATTGTGGAAAACCAGTTCTAAAAGGGCTATTGGCGATTAGCCATTAGCCATTAGCAAAAAGCCAAAAGCGAACAGCAAATAGCTATAAGATGGACATCAAAGAGTTCGACGAGATACGACCATATGAACCGTCGGAAATGAAGCAGGCCTTCAATGACCTGATTAACGACCGTCAGTTTTCGTTGCTGCTCAAGGGTTTCGTCCCTTGGCTATCCAAAGGTGTGCGCAATGGTCTGCTGAAGCTGGCCTTTATCGGTGTGAAGACGCCGCTCGACTTCCAGCTGCGTTTCATGAAACCTATCGTGTGGCATATTATCCACAAGCATACTGACGGTTGCACATTCGACGACAAAGGCCTCAGCTCTCAGCTAAAAGCTAAAAGCCAAAAGCTGACAGCCCGCTACACCTTCCTCTCGAACCACCGCGACATTGTGCTCGATTCGGCTTTCCTTGACGTTTTGCTGTATAAGCACCACTATCCTACCACTGTTGAGATTGGTATTGGCGACAACCTGCTCATCTATCCCTGGATTAAGCGACTGGTACGTATGAACAAAGCCTTCACCGTCCGTCGTGGACTGACAGCCCACGAGATGATGCGCTCCTCGCAGCTGATGAGCCGCTACATCCACTATGCTGTTACACAGAAGCGTGAAAATATCTGGATTGCACAGCGTGAAGGCCGTGCCAAGGACTCTGACGACCGAACGCAAGAGTCCGTGCTGAAGATGCTGGCAATGGGTGGCGACATTGCCGAGCTGAACATCGTGCCGCTGACCATCAGCTATGAGTACGACCCCTGCGACTATCTGAAGGCACAGGAGCTCTTGCAGAAACATAACAATCCGGCATTCAAGAAGAGCAAGCAAGACGACTTGGAAAATATGCAGACGGGTATTATGGGATATAAGGGCCGTGTACATTATTGTTGTGCACGTCCCGTCAACACTTGGATTGGGGAGCTGGACGGATTGCCCAAGAAAGAGTATTATGAGGAGCTGAGCCAACGGATAGATCGCGAGCTGCACAGCCACTACACGCTGTACCCCTGCAACTATATTGCCCTCGACGAACTGGAAGGTGGCAGCCGCTTTGTCGACCAGTACACACAGAAGGATGTTGACCGTTTCAACAGCTATCTGCAGGGTCAGCTGGCCAAGATCACGATAGCAGACAAGGATGACGACTTCCTCCGTACGACTATGCTCAATATGTATGCCAATCCGTTGCGGAACTACCAAGCCGCCATAGGGACAATGTAAAAATGTAATAATTTAACAATGTAAAAATTATGAGGCGCAGACGTTTTATCATTTTGTCATTTTTAAATTTTTACATTGCCGCCATGCTCATGGCGGCCTGCGAGACCGACAGCTACGAGAAGGGTGAGGGCAAGTATTCGCTCATGCAGGCTGATATGGCAGAGCTGTCAGTCAATGGTCAGAAACGTGCGATAGGCTTCGTGACCGATGACGGCGACAGCTATCAACTCACCAATCCCTATGCAGCGAAGTGGATTCAGACTGCCGACACCACCTACCGTACTATTATATATTATAATAAGGTAGAGAGCGGACAGGCTGAGATGAAGGCTGTCAGCACGGTGGTCACCCTATGGCCCATAGCCCACTGGCGATTCAAGGAACAGTCTCAAGACCCCGTAGGCTTTGAGAGTGCATGGTTAGCCAAGAATCGCCGTTATCTGAATGTAGGATTACTGATGAAGACGGGTCGTATCGACGATGAGGAACTGCCGCATAACGTCGGCTTGGCTCAAGACACCATCATTACCCATACCAATGGGCACCGTACTGCTTACTATCGTCTGTTGCATAGCCAGAACGGTATTCCGCAGTACTATACCAACCGCCGTTACGTCAGCATCCTGCTGCCACAGCCGTTACCAGATACCATCACTCTCTCACTGCAAACCTTCGATGGTACTGTCCGACGAACCTTCGTTCCTTGATGTTCAGGATTATCCGTTCTTTTTGTTCCTATAGATAGCTACGCCTATCACAACAATTAAGACGACAGCAATAATGTGAATCCAATCCATAATCGTTTTCTTATTACTATTCTATTATTTGATGATAACCTTGCGACCGTTCCGGATATAGATACCGGGATGCAGTTGACTGTCATCCACACGAACGCCGGTTAGTGTATACGTATATCCGTCGTAGACCGGTTCAGCAGCCAGCTGGTTGATACCTGAAGGATTGGCAACTGTAACATTCAGGTTTGACAAGCCTAAATAGTAGTGAATGGTGGTTCCGCCGGCCTTCTTTGAACTGACATAGTTGGATGCGAAAATCACTTCCTTGGCCGACCCGGTCCATACATTATTATTATCTATTTCACCCACGGAGGCAACGAGTGTTTTGTTGTCGTTGTTTTGTCCGGTGACAGTCAGCTCCACTTTTGTCAGTTCGTTATTGTGGGCTGTCAGGGTCAGCGTATTGTAATTATAGAGTCGGAGCTCATTGTCGTCGGCATACTGCACTTTTCCATCCATACCATAACTATAGGTGACGGTGACGCCGTCTTGCTCGAACGTGATGGGGGTGCGTTCCCAATAGTAACGCAGGTTGTCTGATCCGCTCCAGTCGACACCGAGCGTAGCCTTGTTAAGGGCTATCTCAAAGTTGTCAGAGGTAGGCTCCTCGAGAGCCTCACCACCATAATCAAACGGAGTTTCCTTGTTATCGCCCCAAATATACTCCTCCAACCCTTCGTAGTCGACAAAGGGGTTTCGGTTGCCCTGGAACTGCCAGATGGTTTCGTTGCGAGCCCGTTCCTTGTCGCTGACAGGGTCGTCCTTGGACCATCTCATAAGCATGTCCAAAGCCCAGGGTGCAAAGGGCTGATAGGGGTCGTCACTTTCTGTGTCAAACATGTCGCTGACCCATGTGCCACAGTGACTGATGGCAAAAGAAGCAACTTCACCCGTTTTCTTTTTATCACCATCGCGGGTAGGCAGCCATGTGAAATAGTCTGGCTGATAACAAGTCACCATGTAGAAGTAGATGCGCGCCAAGTCACCCTTGTATTCGTCGTTGGGTTCGAAAACTCGGGTCTTGGTGGGGTTGGCTACCTGTTCAGCCCATCCCGGAGTAGAACAGCCCCCCTGCTTGCTCTTCTTGCTGAACCCTTCTGCTGACTGCCAGTCAACTTGTCCATCGGCTATTTCGCCATAACAGAGGTCGCTGCGGTTGTTGTTGCAGACGGCATCGGTGGGAATCAGATGCACAAGGTCGGAATACATCGGACGGACGTCATCATAGGATTTAGTACCGCTGGCAGTTGCATCTGTAGGATTAAACCATTTTTTCGGCATTGAATGTTCGCGCTGGATGCCTTTTACACCTTCCTCCTTGCCTGAGCCCGTTCCATGGGGATAGGTATAGAGCGGATAGCGTGAGATATTTGAATACATATCCCATATCACGTCCTGGCCATCGATGTTTCTGGCATCGGAAACATTGTAGGCTTCCCATAAGTCATCATATTCCACCACCGATGGATTCTTGATGATCTCGAACAACGCCGTCTTCAATTCTGCACCACATTTTCCGTGCGCCCTCTGATAATAGGTGCCCGTATTGTTTGGTCCCTGAGCCATGAGGGTCAAGCAAAGGGTGAACCCGCAGGTGATAACAAGTAGTCTTTTTTTCATAATCATTCGTTTTAGGTGCTGCAAAGTTACAAAAAACTTTGTAAAGTTGCAAAGTTTTTTGTAACTTTGCAGGCGAAACTATCAATAAGTATCAATGAAGTATACTCTTCTTTCTGTATTCCTTGTCATTGCGCTAACGGTATCAGCAGTGTCTATTGATTCCCTGCGGGGCTCCATTTCGCGTGTGGAGGGGAAAGAGAAGTCGGAAGCCTACGAACAGCTATATCACGCCCTTGACGAAGAAGGACTGGTAGAGCCCATGTTGGAATGCCTTAATGAATGGGTGGCTCATGAACAGAAGGAAGGTAACGTGAAGAACGAGGCACGTGTTCGCTGGAACAAGATAGTGGTGATGACCAACTATGTCACTGACAGTCTGTTGTTGGAGGAGGCGCCTGTCCAGATGACTTGGTTTATGCATCATAATGAGTGGGAGTATTATTACGACACCTGGGATAGTAAGGCCAATGTCTATCTTTATAGAGAACGCGTACAGACAGCTCTTCGTGAAGCTCACAACATTTTGGATGATGCCAACTCGCGCCAGAACAATTTCGGACGTGCTGTCGCCTATCAGCTGATGGGTATCATCTATGAGAGTATCGGACAGTACGAATATGCCATTGAGGTGTTTCGTCAGTGTCTGGGACAGCTGAAAGACAGCTATCGCGACAGCGAGGTCCTGACAAATGCCTATGACTATCTCTGTCAGACGCTCGACGAACGGGGGGACTATCAAGAGGAGCTGAAGATAACACAAGAACATGAGGCATGTGTACAGGAAAGGATTCGCAAGCATCCGTCTTCACGCAAAGCCTTTATCGGCAGCTATGTCGCATGTGTCTGCAACAAAGCCTCGGCACTGATAGGTCTCAAATGTACTGAAGAAGCGTCAAGAGAAATCCGGCGTGCCGAAAAACTGATGGAGGAACAGGCTACGCCATTGGCTAAATACCGTATACTGCTGGTTAAAAGCCGCCTGTCGTTAGTCAGTGGTGACGCCGTGCAGGCTATGGCCTATTTCAACGACTTGAAACGCCTTGACATCCATGCCGGAGGAGAGATAGAACTTCTGCGTGCCGATATCCTGAAAAAGATGGGGCGCACTGAAGAAGCTGCCCAGCTCTATCGCGGACTCTACTTGAGTAAGGACTCGACCTTCACCCGTGACATGCGTATTCAGCTGGATGAATTGAATACACTCTACAAAGTCGAAGAGCTGGAGATCAAAGGCAAGCTGCAGCAGTCGCTGTTTGTCATCGGCATCTGTGTCCTGCTCTTTGTCGGCTTGCTGATTTATACCATCAGCCGCTATCGCGCATCCCTGAAACTTGAAAAGGAACACCAACTGCTGGTGACCAGTAACGAGAAGCTGGAGCTGAGCTACAAGAAGCTGAAAATCGCCAACCGTCAGGCTGAAGAGTCGTTGAGGATGAAAACCAATTTCATCCAACAGATATCGCATGAAATACGTACACCGCTGAATATCCTTTCGGGATTCACACAGGTTGTGACAGCGCCCAACATGACGCTCGACGAAGATATGAAGAAGGATGTCAATGCACGCATCACCGAGAACACCAACCGCATCACCAATCTGGTGAACAAGATGCTGGCGCTGAGCGATGTCAACAGCCGTACGGTCATTGAGTGTAACGATGATGTTCCCGCAGTCCAGATTGCAGCCCAGGCCACAGACGCATCACATATTGCCGTTAACCCAGACTTGCAATTCGAGATGCAGATAGCTCCGGAGGTGGAAAATCTGGTACTCCATACCAATGCCCAGGAGGCTACGCAGGCTCTGGTCATGCTGCTTGACAATGCCCAAAAATTCCTTCACGACAAGGTGGCTAAGGAGGTGAAGCGAGGCCATGTCAGCCTGCTATTGACGAAGCGTGGCAAGATGGTAGACTTCGTCGTCGAGGATGACGGTATTGGTATTCCCCAAAAGGATGCTGAGCGCATCTTCGACGAATTTGTCCAATTGGACGAATACTACGATGGTACTGGTATCGGACTGACGATAGCGCGCTCTATAGCCCGTCGCATGAAGGGTGATGTCATTCTCGACACATCTTACACGCAGGGTGCCCGCTTCATCCTGTCATTGCCCGCCTGACAACGACATTATGAGCACGTCCCAAACGGCAATGATATGGCAGATGCTGCCAGCCAGCACGAAGAAGTGGAAGACGGAATGCATGTAACGCTTGTTGTGGAATGTATAGAAGAGAGCGCCTGTGATATAGCAGACGCCCTCTGCTATAATCCATACCACGGCGGCTGTCGACACCGAGTCGACGAGCGGTTTGAAGGCGACAAGCACGCTCAGTCCCATAGCTATAAAGCAGGCGGTCTCCATGTTCGAATGTTCCTTCAGGCGTACAAAACTCACGATAGTACCGGCAATGGCGCACAGCCAGACAAACGAGAAAAGGCTCCACCCCCAATAACCCTGTTCACGCAAAGCCGTCAGCGTCAGTGGCGAATAGGAACCGGCTATGTGCCAGTAGATGGCCGCATGATCCCAACGGCGCAGCCGTTCCTTCCACGGTGACCTTCGTGGCATGGCGTGATAGAGCGTCGACGATACATACGACCCCAGCATGCCAAAGAGGTAGAGTCCTACACCCCACCGTGCCCACGAGCTGTCGCCCTGAAAGGTGATGACGAGAAACACAACGCCAACAGCCACAGCCAGCACGATGCCTGCTGCGTGCGACCATGAGTTCCAGAGTTCTTCACGATGGGTATATTTAATGGCCATGGACTACTTTCTATTCTGTCCATAAAACGTAATACATCTCCTGTTTATTGCCTTAGCAATCAAAAACTTACCATTCTCTTTCTATTTTGAGTGTCCCTTACGCCGGAAAGGAATGTCAGTTTGCACTTGTTCCAACGCTTGTTTCAAGTTGTTCCCATGCTGAAAACAGTTTGTTTCCTTGGGAGAAACAAGTTGTTTCTCCCAAGGAAACAAGTCGAAACTGGTATGATAATCAATGTGTTATGCCGTTTTTACCACAATAGCCCACCCTTTTCAATGAACCGTATGACGTTATAACCAGGTTCTTCACTTTCTTTCGTTTTTTATTTCGCCATTAGCGATACAGCAAAGCCACCACCAGGAGCTTCAGTCAGCTTGAGCACATCGCCCTTCTTGACCACACGCTTGCTGATGACATAAGCCTGGGGATTTGTCTCATAATGGGCATCCTTGGCATCAGAATAGATGGTGCAGTCGTACTTGCGGCCTTTGTCCAGGAAGTCGAGCCTGATGACGCTCTTGTGGCCGTTTTCGTCGCACTTGCCTCCAATGAACCAGTTGTCGGTACCCTTGGCCTTACGGGCTACGGTGATGTAGTCGGCAGGTTCGGCCTCAAGGTAGATGCTCTCGTCCCAGTCGCAGGCCACGTCGCGGATGAACTGGAAGGCATCGTCAAACTTCTCGTAGTGCTCAGGCAGGTCGGCGGCCATCTGCAGGGGCGAATACATCGTCAGATAGAGGGCCAGCGAACCAGCCAGCGTGATACGTGCCCACGAAGTGTTGTTGCTCCACTCAGAGAGCTTGGTGACGAAGATGCCCGGGGTGTAGTCCATGGGGCCGCCCTGCAAACGTGTAAAGGGCAGAATGCAAGTATGATCAGGACGAGAACCGCCAAAGGCCTCATACTCTGTACCTCGTGCACTCTCGTTTCCTACGAGGTTGGGATAGGTGCGGCAAAGACCTGTAGGACGCGTGGCCTCATGGGCGTTGACCATGATGTGATGCTTGGCAGCCTCTTTGACGACATAGAGATAGTGGTTGTTCATCGACTGCGAGTAGTGGTGGTCGCCACGAGGAATGATGTCGCCCACATAGCCCGTCTTCACGGCATCGTAGCCATATTTGTTCATGAGCTGGAAGGCCTTTTCCATGTGGCGCTCGTAGTTCTGCGTCGACGACGACGTCTCGTGGTGCATCAGCAGTTTGACACCCTTGGAGTGGGCATAGTCGTTGAGCATCTTGATATCGAAGTCGGGATAGGGCGTCTGGAAGTCGAAGACGTCGCGCTTCCACATGTTTGCCCAGTCTTCCCATCCCACGTTCCATCCTTCGACGAGCACCTGGTCGAGACCATTCTTGGCAGCGAAGTCGATGTAGCGCTTCACCTTCTCGTTGTTGGCAGCATGACGGCCATTGGGCTTGACGGTCTTCCAGTCAATCTGGTCGAGCTTGATGCTGGGGAACTCATCAGTGTAGTGCCATGATGACTTGCCTACTATCATCTCCCACCACACACCACAGTATTTTGTGGGGTGAATCCAGCTGGTGTCCTCCAGCTTACAGGGCTCATTGAGGTTGAGGATGAGGTTGCTGGACAGCATGTCACGAGCATCGTCAGAAACCATCACCGTACGCCAGGGTGTCTCACAAGGTGTCTGCATGCAACCCTTTAGACCAGTGGCGTCTGGTGTCAGATGGCTGACAAACGTGAAAGGTTTGAGATTTGAGGTTTGAGATGTGAGATTTGAATAATACTTTGAGGGCTGTGGGTTGGGTGTATAGGCATTGCTGCCACCACCCAATTGGGTCGTGAGTGCAGAGGTCTCTGCGTCTACCAGTTCGAGGTGCATAGTGGCATAGTCGGCACAGGCTGCTTCATGGATGTTGATATATAGGCCGTCCTGCGACTTCATCTGCAAGGAGGTCTGTACACCAGTCTCTGAGAATACGGCCACCGATGAGTTGCCCCAGTTGACAGCTTCCTTCATACGTCCGCGAATCTCGCTGAGCTTGGTCTCCTGAGTCTCCTGCTCCTGCGTGTCGTAGTCGCCAGGCAGCCACCAGGCGGTATGGTCACCAGTCATTCTGAACTCCGACCGTTCGTCCTTGATGAGGAAGTAGACGAGTTCGGGCTGTTGTGGAAACTCATAGCGGAAACCGATGCCGTCGTCGAAGACACGGAAGCGAATCAGCATGTGACGACGATGAAGACGGGGCTGTAGCTGCATGCCACCGTGACTTTTAGGCGGTGCTGTGCGCCATTGTTGCGACAGAGTCGCAACATACTCGTTGTAATGATTTCGGATGTCGCGTGTCTCACCCCATACGGGTTGCCACGTCTCGTCGAAGGTCGACGTCTCTTCTTTTTCCAAGAAGAAACCGTCCATGAGGTCGCGCTCGTCAAGTCCCATTGAGGCGTGTTTGTCCTTGGCCAGTTCCAGTCCAAGGTGTGAGGGTAGCACCACAGGGCGTCCCTTGTAAGTTACAGAATAGACCGGTCTGCCATCCTCAACGCTGAAATTCAACACCACATTACCATTGGGCGACGTCACGCTTGTGCCAAATGAGAAATGAGCAATGAGAAATGAGAAATTGATGAAAAGAAATAGTCGTTTCATATTATTTTCGTCCGCTTTGTTTGATTAATGTGCTTATTTCGTAGTTGAGGTCGTCAGCGGCAAGGAGCTGCTCGATAGTAAGGTGCATGCGATAGCGCCAATAATGCCGTGGGTTAGCTGGAATATTGATGCGCTCTGCGTTCTGATCGGGCAGACGCAGACGCTCATCGATGCTCAGCCAGTCTTGCAGCGACAGGAGACAAAGCATGGAAGGCGACGTCAGCTGACGACTGACAATATCCTTTGCCAACCAGCCAGGTAGCGGATGGGGTGCGTCACCGCTACGACGCAACGGACCATTGTAGTAGGCCTGTGTCTGCTCTGCATCTTCGTCCCACCACTGACGTAGCGTTGGCATGTCGTGTGTTGAGAAGGTGCATACACTACGGTAGGGATTGTGCGACAGCTTGCCGAAACGGATGTTCGAATCTTTCGGCATGGTCTGAATCTCCAGCGACAGGATGCGTAACTCGTTCATCACCCAGGGTACACAGTCGGGGACCATACCCAAGTCTTCAGCACAACACAGCATGCGTGTGGCCTGCGTCAGACGAGGCAGTTTCTTCATGGCCTCCTGATACCAGAAGTGGTTGTTACGGCGATAGAAGTAGTCGTTATACAAGCGATTGAAGTTGTATTTCTCACCTTCGTCCAGATTCTGGTAGGGAGCCTGATACTGCACGGCAATACGCGGATGCCAACGGTCTGAGCGTTTGTGGTCGACCAGGAACAGGTCGTCATGACCATGAATGCCATAGGCCTCTATCTCTTCACGGCTCAGGCCCAGGGCAGGACTGAACTGACCCTCCAGGCCAGACTTCTCAGGCACAGGAATCTCCCAAATACGGAAGAACCCGAGGACGTGGTCAATGCGGTAGGCATCGAAATATTGTGCCATTTTGCGGAAACGGCGTACCCACCACTGACAGCCGTCCTTCAGCATCTCGTCCCAGTTGTAGGTGGGGAAGCCCCAGTTCTGGCCGTCGGCAGAGAAGGGATCGGGGGGCGCACCAGCCTGTCCATTGAGGTTGAAGTATTTGGGTTCTACCCAGGCTTCCACACCATCGCGGCTGATACCGATGGGGATGTCGCCCTTGAGCACCACACGGTTCTTACGGGCATATTCATGGGCACCGTGCATCTGGGCGTCGAGGTTGTACTGGACGTAGTACCAGAAGTTAAGTTGGCTATTGGCTTTGAGCTTTTGGCTATTGGCTTCCTTGGGCCACTCGGAGAATACGGCGGTTCCGTACTTGTCGCGGTTGACACAGAAGGCAGCATAGGGCACGAGCCATTCCTTGTTTTGTTCGAAGAACTCCTTATAGGTGGCACGGCGACTGATGGTGGCCCACTCCTGCTTAAACAGAATGCGCAGATAGTCCATCTTTGCCTTGAACATACGCTCATAGTCAATCTGTGGCAAGGCATTCAGCTCTTGTCTCAGCTCCTCATATTTAATCTTTAATGTTTCATCTTTAATCTCAGGAAGCTGACGGAAGTCCGTATATTGCGGATGTAGAGCGTAGATGCTGATGCTGTTGTAAGGATAGCTGTCCTGCCAGGTACCTGTCATATTGGTATCGTTGATGGGCAACACCTGTAGGAAACGCTGGTTAGTCTTGGCAGCCCAGTCAATCATGAGTTTCAGGTCACCAAAGTCGCCTACACCGAACGAGCCCTCGCTACGCAGTGAGAAGATGGGTACGACAACGCCTGCTCCCTTCCACGGATAGATGGGGAAATAGGCTTGGGACAGTTCGTAGACCATCACGTCATTGTCACTCAGCAGGGGAAGGTCGATAGTGCGGTTTGCACCCTGTTCCCACATGGGTGTGAAGTCGGGTTCGGTGTCAAGGATGACAAACTTAAACTCGAACTGTCCGACAGGCAGCTTGTGAGCATCGAGGCTGACCACCCACTCGTGGCATTCGTGCTCAGTCATGGGAACGGCCTTCTTGATGTCCCAGGCACCCAACAATGCTGGTTCACCGATAATGGCCAGACGCTCGCCAAGTCGCAGCTGTGGAGCACGGACTTTCAGGCGAACTGTTCGTACGTATTCTGTTTTGGTACTAAACTCGCGCTTGCGGGCCATGATACATTCTGTGAAGGCAGAGCTGTACATATAGCTGTCTTCAGGAATATCAATCCAGTGGTCGTAAACCGTATAACGACTGGCCTTGCTGGTTGCAAACTCCAGACGGTGGGGCTCCACAAGCCACTCGTGACGAGCTTCTTCGTCACCGCGAAGCAGACTGTAATAATAGTCGATGAATGCACCTTTGTGCGTTATAGTCAGCTCCACGAACCAATGGTAGCCATCAAGGGTGGTCATCTTGTGTTGCGAGCTCTTCGTAGCATCTTCTGACAGGATGTTCAGCACCAGATCCTCGCCGAACGAGGTGCGGTATTCCACATTAAATAGTATCTTCATATTATTAGTTTTAATTGTTTGTGCAAGCATTTGTTTTAGTCTTTATCACACCTACGCTCAAAGCACCGGCAATGAGCAGGACACCAGAGACAATCATCATGGTTGACTGATGGCCGCCAACCAGTGAGAAAACTGTACCGCCACAGAGTGCTGCAACAATCTGAGGCAGGCAGATGGTACCATTGAACAAGCCCAAATATGCTCCCATATGACCATAGCCTTCGAGAGCATTAGTAACAAAGGTAAACGGCATAGCCAGCATAGCAGCCCAACCACAACCGATAAGCAGGAATGGTACAATCTGACCGTATTGGTTAGGTACGAAAGGTATCATGGCAAAGCCGATAGCACCAATAAGCAGACTGACAGCATAGGCCATCTTCATATTCTTAAAGCGAGGCAGTACTGTAGCCCAAACCACGGAGCCGACAGCCTGGATGGCATAGAGCACACCCGTCCAGTTGGCTGCCACCTGATATCCCTCGGACGTGGGGTCGGTAGTACCCCAGACAGTCTCAGCGACAGCATCGACAACATAGGTCCACATGTAGAGGAAACCGGCCCAGCAGAAAAACTGCACCAGTCCGACCTTCCAGAAGGTTGAGGGGGCATTCTTCAACAATACGAACCAGTTGGCAGAGCCTTCTTCCTTCTCCGTAAGGCCGTGATATTCAGCATATTCCTTTGGTGGCATCTCTTTAACCTTGCTGGTGGTGTAGTACACACAGAGTATCAGAATCAGTGCACCGATATAGAACGACCAGATCACAGAATCAGGAACGACACCCTCTGGAGCCACGTTGCTAAGACCTATGGCCGTGAAGATGAAGGGGAACAAAAAGCCCATTACGGAGCCGGCATTGCAGAGGAATGACTGGATGCTATACGCTTTGGCTTTCTGCTCCTCGTTAACGACATCACCGACAAGCATCTTGAATGGCTGCATAGCCATGTTGATGCTGGTGTCGAGCAGCATGAGAGCAATCAGGCCGAAGATGAGTGCAGCACCCACCGTCATACCGAATGAGCCGGCATTGGGCAGTAGGCACATCACTGCTACGGCAACAGCAGCACCAACGAACAGATAGGGTATGCGGCGCCCAAAACGACACCACGTCTTATCGCTCAGCGTACCTACAATAGGCTGCACCAGAATACCCATCAACGGTGGCAGTATCCAGAAGAAACTCAGGTCATGAGGATCAGCACCCAATGTGCGGAAAATACGCGAAATGTTGGCAGACTGCAGGGCATATGCAATCTGTACGCCAAAGAACCCAAAACTGAGGTTCCACAAACTCCAAAACGGTAAATTAGGTCTTTGTTTCATATCTCTTATCTTTTAACTCTTATCTCATATCTCATCTTGTAGTACCACGGATGACTAAGCGCGTTCTTACAATGCGGCGCTCGGCCTTCTCAAGAGGAATGCGGCCTTCGACATGACCAATCAGAATGTCGGCAGCTTCTTCGCCCACCTTGACACCACGCTGTTCAACAGTAGTCAGCATGGGGTCACAGGCAATGGCACGATAGCCGTTGGTAAAGCCACAAATGCTGATATCCTCAGGCACTTTGAAACCCATGCGCTTGGCTGTATAGAGGATACCGATAGCTGTATCATCGTTGACGGCAAAGAATCCATTGGGTGGCGTCTCCATCTGCAACAACTCTGGGGCTATGGTCTCAGCATCGGCACGATTGTCGCAAATGCGCGTCAAGGACTCGTCGTACGTCAAACCATGTTTCAGGAGTGCATCCTTATAGCCATTAAAACGGTTCTTCGAAATCTCCAATGTCATGGCGGAACCGAAGAAGGCAATACGGTTACAACCAGTCTCTATCAGGTGCGTCACTGCATTGAAGGTTCCCATATAGTCGTCGACCACCACACGGCTTGCGTTCACGCCCGTACATATTCTATCATAGAACACCACCGGTATACCAGCTTCCATTAGGTTCAGAAAATGCTGATAGTCCTTCGTGTCCTTGGCCTGCGACACGATGATGCCACACACTTTGTTTTCATAGAACCACTGACAAATGGCAGCCTCACGCTCATATTGCTCCTGGCTTGTAGCCACCATAATACGATACCCGCGCCTGGCAGCCTCCTCCTCAATGCCCGCAAGCACCGAGGCAAAATAGTAATGTACGAAGTTTGGAACAATGACACCAATCACCTTGATGGGCTGCACCCTTGAGTGGCGAAGCGACTCAGCCAGCACGTTAGGGATGAAGTTGTGTTCACGGGCATATTGCTGGATGGCAGCCCGGCGTTCTGCCGAGATGCGTGGAGAGTCTTTCAGCGCACGTGAAACAGTAGCCACCGAGATACCAAGCTCACGGGCTATGTCCTTCATTGTCAATGGTGTTTTCTCTTTCATCCGGTTCTTAGTTTTTTACAAAACGGAAACATTTCGTACGTTTCTGCATGCAAAGTTATTGAAAAGTTCCATTCGTTGGAATCATACCTTATTTATTTATTAACAAACGCTAATGCAAACGTTTGCACAAACCTAATAACGTATTTATATGAAAAAAAGTATCAAGGAATCAAAAGAATCTCTATCTTTGCACTTGATTTTAATCAAATCTTTCGAATTTCGAGAACAAACATTATATTATACTAACTTTAAAAAATGAATTGATGAAGCAGGTAAACATTAAAATTCCGTTTAGGATGCTCGTCCTCATGTTTGGACTATTCCTATCGGTAGGAGCCTTTGCGCAAATAGATGTCAAAGGTCATGTTAAGGATGCTCAGGGTGAACCGATCATCGGAGCCACCGTACGTGTAGTGGGCACACAAGTTGCCACCGTGACGGACTTCGACGGTAATTTCGCACTGAAAGCCAATCAGGGTGCCGACATCAGCGTCAGCTATATCGGCTATCAGACAGCAACGGTAAAGGCTGCCGCCTCGTTAGAGGTCGTTCTGCAGGATGATGCAGCACTGCTGAATGAGGTGGTGGTTATCGGTTACGGTGTTGCCCGTAAAAATGACCTGACAGGTTCGGTGACGGCCATTAAGCCCGATGAGAAAAACCACGGTTTAATTACCAATGCTCAGGAAATGATGCAAGGTAAGATTGCCGGTGTTAACGTCACAACAAGTTCTGGTGCTCCCGGTTCAGGTGCAACCATCCGTATCCGTGGTGGTTCGTCATTCAATGACAGTGGTAACGATCCGCTTGTTGTAATCGATGGATTGGCAATGGATAACCAAGGTGTGAAGGGTCTTTCTAACCCCTTGTCAATGGTAAATCCTAATGACATTGAGTCATTCACAGTATTGAAGGATGCTTCTGCCACTGCTATCTATGGTAGCCGTGGTTCTAACGGTGTTATCATTATTACCACAAAGAAGGGCCGTAAGAACCAGAAAGCCCAGGTTTCCTATAATGGAAATGTGTCGGCATCTCTCATCAAGAAATATACTGATGTGCTTGACGGCAATCAGTATCGTACACTGGTGAAGGAGTTGTATGGTGAGGATTCCGGACGTTATGCGCTGTTGGGTAACACCAACACAGACTGGCAGAAGGAGATATATCGTACAGCCATCTCTACCGACCATAACCTGACAGTATCGGGAGGTTTGAAGAATATGCCTTATCGTGTCAGTGCTGGTTACACAGACCAACAGGGTATTGTGAAGACCAGTGGTTTCAAGCGTGCTACGGCCAGTGTTACATTGAACCCCTCGTTCCTTGAGGATCATCTGAAGTTTAATATCAATGGTAAGTTCATGTATGCACATAATGACTATAATGCAGGCGCCATTGGTAATGCTGTCAGCTTTGACCCGACTCAGCCTGTTCAGTCAAGTGACGAGAAGTATGCCAAATTCAATGGCTATTGGCAGTGGACACAGAATGCACCTTATGGCGACAGCGAATGGCCTTATTCAAAGATTGCATTGGCTCAGTCGAACCCCGTAGCACAGCTTAATGCTAACAATGACCGCGCCAACTCTTTTGACTATCAGGGCAATGTCGAAGTGGACTATCAGATCCATGGTTTCGAGGATTTGCGCATTCACATGAATTTCAGCGGTGACTGGGCAAATGGTAAGCAGAAGCAAGATGTTGAGCCTTGGGGACCAGACAATTTCTACTATGGATATCACAAGGTAGACCATGAAAACAAGTACAATCTGAACTATACTGCCTATCTGCAGTATTACAAAGACTTTAACAAGGATCAGCACTTTGATGTCATGGGTGGTTACGAGTGGCGTCATGAAAAGTACTGGGGCGATTACAATGACTACGGTTTGTTCCCCTCTACAAGTGCTACTCCCGGTGAGAAGTATAATGAGCAGAAAAGCGAGTGGAAGTCTGAGCACTTCCTGGTGTCTTTCTATGGACGTATGAACTATATTGCCTATGACCGTTATATGTTGACAGCCACACTTCGTGCTGACGGATCTTCACGTTTTGGAAAGGGTAACAAATGGGGTTATTTCCCCTCTGTTGCTTTCGGTTGGAAAATCAATGAAGAGTCTTTCCTCAAGAACGTGAAGGATCTGAGCGAGTTAAAGCTGCGTCTGGGTTGGGGTATGACAGGTCAGCAAGAAGGTATTGGTGACTACGACTACATTCCTGCTTACCAGCAGCCTACCAGCACTCAGGCTCTCTACCCTGTTGCAGGCGATGGTTATCAGTATATTCCCTTAGGATATAATGCAGACTTAAAATGGGAGACGACGACTACCTATAACTTTGGTTTGGACTTCGGTTTCCTGAAGAATCGCATCACAGGTAGCATTGATGTCTATCATCGTAAGACCACTGACATGCTGATGTCTGCTCCCGTAGCAGCCATGTCGAACTTCGGTAACCGCATTATGACCAATATCGGTTCTATGGAGAATACTGGTTTTGAAGCAGCCTTGACAGTTCGTCCAATACAAACAGCTGACTGGCAGTGGGAGGTTACTGGTAATATGACCTATAATAAGAATAAGGTTGCCGAACTGGCAGGCGATGGCCAGCCTATTGAATATGGCGATGTTGGTTTGGGAACTGGTAACTATGGTCTTGCTCACCAAGAAGGTGAGGCTATGGGCTCCTTCTGGGTTTACCAGCAGGTGTACGATGCTAACGGTAAGCCCATTCAGGGTGTTGTTGTCGATCGTGATGCCAATGGTGTTATTGATATCAATGACCGTTACTTCTATAAGTCGTCAATTGCTCCTTGGTTGTTCGGCCTGAGCTCTCGTGTTCAGTACAAGAACTGGGACTTCGGTTTCGGTCTTCGTGCCAGCGTTGGCAATTATGTGTTCAACCAGCTCAAGATGGGTCACCGCTCTCTGGAGTATATCGGCACCGGAACGGGTTACATGAGCAATACCATGCCTTATGCTTACGAGGTTAATTATAAGAATGGTGATAAGATTTATGACGCTCTGACAGACTACTTTGTGGAGAATGCTTCATTCTTGAAGTGTGACAACATCACATTGGGATATTCGTTCGACAAGCTCTTCAATGCTGTTGGCGGACGTGCCTATATCAGTGCAACCAATGTGTTTACTATCACGAAATACAAGGGAATGGATCCTGAAGTGAATGGCGGTATTGATGGCAATATCTATCCACGTCCTTTGACACTGCTTGTCGGTCTAAACCTGAACTTCTAAGAATTAAAGTCAACAAGGTGTAATTGGATAATAAAAAAAACAAAAAGACTTATGAACTTGAGATATTTTAAAAATATACTTCCTATGGCAGCAGTAGTGCTGTCGATGGGACTGAGTTCCTGCACAGGTGATTTGGATGTGGATCCTATTGACCCCCGCAAGAACACCGTTGTCGATGCTCAGAAGCTCTTCAATAAATGCTATGCAGAATTTGTGTTTGAAGGCTATGCTCCCGGTGAGTCAGAGCTCGACTTAGGCGATGCAGGACTTTCAGTATGCTATCGTTTGCTGTGGAATGCTAATGAATTGACAACTGACGAGGCAATCTGTGGTTGGACCGATAAGGGTATTGCAGAATACGATTTCAACAGCTTTACCCCTGCTAACGAGAGCCTGTATGGATTGTACTGGCGTTTGTGCTTTGGCGCAACCATCTGTAACCAGTATCTGAAAGAGTGTGCCGACTACGATGCCACTATGACGGCAGAGATACATTTTGTACGTGCTCTCTACTACTACTTCCTGCTTGACAACTTCGGCAACCCATCATTCTCTGAAACAGTAGGCGAGAAGCCTAACCAGATTAACAGTGCCGACCTGTTCGCATGGATTGTCAAGGATGTCGAGGAAAACATGGACAAGATGCTGGCTCCCTCTGTTCGCAAGAAGGGTGATGCCAACTATGGTCGTGCTGACCAAAGTGCAGCTTGGATGCTGTTGGCTCGTCTGTATCTGAATGCAGAGAAGTACACGGGCACAGCTCAGTGGGAGAAAGCCAAAGAGTATGCTGACAAAGTCATCAAGCAGTCTGGCCGTTCTATCTGGATGGGCGACAATGCAACGACGCATAAGAGTGCCAACGGACAGTATTCTGCCTATCAGATGTTATTTATGGCCGACAATGACCAGAGTGGTGCCTTCAACGAGTCCATCTTCTCCTTTGTTCTTGATGGAGCATCGTCGGCTTCATGGGGTGCTTCTACCTTCCTCTTTGCTGCATCCTGGGATGGCAATATGGTTAGCACTTATCCGCAAAAGACCGATCAGGCATGGGGTGGCAACCGAACACGCGTAGACCTTGTAGAGAAATTCATCTCCACCAGTAAGCTTGAAAGTCTTCCCAACTGGAAGCCAGAAACAATTGTTGAAGCAGCTGGTGACGATCGCGCCCTGTTCTATGGCGACAACGCGAAGGGCGATGGTGGCATCAAAGATCGCAAGTACACCAACGACGACTTGGCAACCTTTACTGACGGTTTAGCAACCATTAAGTATCAGAGCTGTCGTTCTGATGGTGGCGCGGTTTCTAACACCACGCACAACGATAATGACATTATCCTGATGCGTTTGGCAGAGGCTTATCTGATTTATGCAGAGGCTGAAGCTCGTGCAGCAGGCAGCAATATCACGTTGGCTGAGGGTACTCGCCTGATTAATGAATTGCGTGAACGTGCAAACAATGACGACCAGCCAACAACCTATACGCTGCGTCAGATTCTCGACGAACGTGCCCGTGAGCTCTACTTCGAAGGTGTTCGTCGTACCGACCTGATCCGCTATGGCTATTATGGTGGCAGCTCTTACACTTGGCAGTGGAAGGGTGGAATCCAAGATGGTGGTAAGATTGAAGCATATCGTAACATCTTCCCCATTCCTCAGACTGAGTTGGCTACAAACTCTAATCTGAAACAGAATCCCGGCTATAGCAATTAATTACATACACTGACAAATAAAAGATGATAAGAGTATGAAAAAGATATTATCATTGGCGCTGATGTTCCTGGGTGGTTTTGCCATGCTGACTTCGTGCAGCACAGACAACGATTCCAACCCCACCATCAAGTCGCCCACAAAATTCAGCATCAACGCCTCGCCTTTAGCTGACCAGTATATCCAGCTGTCACCAGAAAACAAGGTGAACCTTACTTGGACACAGCCCGACTATGGCTACAATGCTTTTGCAACCTACAAAGTTCAGGTTGGTTTAGTAGAGAACGGAGCAGTGACATGGCATCAGAAAGATGGCGTGGACAAGTTCCTCGCAACAACCTACACTGTTTGCAATGCCAACATCAGCGGTGAGGAAATTGCAGAGGCTCTCTGTTCCATCGATGGCTTTAAGTATGCCGATGACTATGTGGATAAGGGTTTCCGTGAAATTGCACTTCGTGTATATGCATGCATCAATACTTCGATGAATGAGGAAATACCCAACTCGGGTATCCTTTCTGAAAATTATGTGACCTTTGCACACGTGGCAGCCTACAACGCAGTCAAGAGTCCTGCTTATATCTATCTTGTTGGTAATGTCACAGAGTGGCAGACTCCGAATGCCGGTAATGCAGATTTCTATGCTAACTACCGCCTCTTTGAGAATGAAAACGAGATTGGCAGCAATGTGTACCATGGCACATTCGACTTGCCGGCAGGAGCACAATTCCGTTTCTATAAGGCTCTGACGGGCTGGGATGCTGACTCTATGGGACCACAGGTTGATGATGCCGGTGTTGAGAGCGCATTTGAGAATGGTGAGTTTGAAGGCACTATCTTGACGAATAAGGCTAAAGGTACATGGCTGTTCTCTGGCTTTGAAGGTGGTTCAGTCACAATGACTGTCGATTTGAATCAGAACAAGGTTAAGTTTACGATTAACTAGTAAATGTCATTTATTAAAACAAATAGAATATGAAAAAGTTAAGCTTATATATGATGGCTTTCCTGAGTGCTGCCTTAGTGGGTTGTAGTGACAACTATGACCCCGAGGTGGGGCCTCAGACTTACCTTCCGGAAAGCCCTGTGCAGATGAGCGATGTTAGTGTTACTAACTCTGCAACATCGGTCGTCATTGCAGACTACATTGATGCTGAGACTGAAGCAGAAAAGCCTATTCCTATGGGCACTTACTTCGTGAAAGAAGGTGCATTGCCAGCCAATACCGTCATGAAGGCAGAAATCGAAATCTCTCAGACAGAGGATTTTGCCAAGTCAACAATCGTTCCGGCCAATAGTCTTGCAGAAACTGACCAGATTACCGTTCAGCCTAGCGACTTGGAGAATGCATACTTCAACAACATCAGTAAGAACCCTGCTGCTACAGAACTCTATATCCGTACTATTATGTACACTGTTACAAAGGGTGACGCAGTGGCTCGCATTGGTAATCCTGCAACTGATTTCTTTGCTCCTGCAAAAATCACTCTTACTCCACTTGATCGTGTAAAGATTGCACCTGCTTATTACATCGTTGGCGGTCCTAACGATTGGGCTGGTTCAGCTGCTAACCGTAGCATCAAGTTTGAGCATAGCGCTGAGGATGTATATGTTGATCCTATCTTCACTGTTATTTTCGATGCTGCAGCATCTGGCGACACATGGTTCGCTATTGGTGACGACGAGGCATGCGATGCTATTGGTACAGGCGACTGGAGTCAGTTGTATGGTATTGTTGGAGGCGAGAATACTGCATCATCTGGTAGTCTTGACCGCCGTTATAATCTCGGTGGCGACAATTCATTCTGCGTACCTGCAGGTGCAAAGAAGATTAAGGTTGTTATCGACATGATGGAGCAGACCTTCCAGGTAGAGACCATCAATATCTCTGATTCTTACTACCTCATCGGTGGTCCGGGTGAGTGGAATGCAGCTTCGGCTATGACCATGAAGTTCTCTCACTCTAATAAGAGCGTCTTCGACGATCCAGTCTTTACCTATATGTTTGATGGTACTGGTAGCGATATGTGGTTCGCTATTGGCGACCAGGAGGCTATCGACGCTGTTGCTGCTGGCGACTGGACTAAGCTGCTCGGACAGACTGCAGGTAATGGTGAGAATGGACTGACAGGTACACTCGCACCTCGTACAAAGCTGTCTGATGATGGTTCATTTAAGGTAGACGGTAAGGCTAAGCATTATCGCATCACCATCAACATGTTGGAGATGACCTTCGAGATAGCTGAGCTTAACTTCGAACCATTGGTCTACTTCATCGGTGCTACTGATGGTTGGGCAAATGCAGAGCAGAAGCTCGCCCTCACTGACGAGGCCAATGGCATCTATACCGGTTTCATCTATTGCGCAGATCCTAACGGATGGGGCAACTGCTTCAAGTTCCAGAAGGAAGCAGGCAACTGGGATACGGAAATCAATACAGGCCACATGACTGGTGGTATGACTGGTGGCGTTGGCTTGCACGATGGCGATACCAACTTCGAATTGAAGCAAGGCGAAGGCGTCTATTTCTTCACATTCAATATGGGCACTATGAGCCTTGATGCTGTGAAAGTAGAAAAGATGGGCCTTATCGGCGACTTCAACAGTTGGGGTGGCGATACTGAGATGACGTGGAATGCCACCGACTACTGCTACGAGGTTACCGGCGCAGGTGTCACTGCTGCCGGATGGAAGTTCCGTGTCAATGCCGACTGGGCTATCAACCTTGGCGGTGCAACATTGGACAATCTTGTTGCCAATGGCGACAATATCTCTGTTGCTGGTTCTACCATCAAACTCTATCCTACCCGCAAGACTTCTGACAAGATTTACTGCACAGTAGAATAGAATCCCAAACCTTGTTACAACCTTATAATCTACGTTTTCAGGCGGGCACTCCATCGGGTTGTCCGCCTGATTTCGGAAAATTGCAAATTTATTTGCATTTTCACTCACTTATTCGTATCTTTCACCCTTGGGGTAGATACTCACGCTCGGAAAATTGCAAATTTATTTGCATTTTCACTCACTTATTCGTATCTTTGTCGGCATTATGGAAGAAACAGAATTGAAATTTGATTTCAGGAACGTGCCCAAAGGGTGGCAATTGTGTTTCCTGAGTGAGTGTCCGAAGAAAGAGGAGTGTCTGCGACATTTGGCGGCAAGCCATTTGCCTGAAAGCCGTGACTGGGGACCAGCCATCTATCCTACAATGAAGATTGAGGAGAACGGCTGCCGTTTCTTCACGATGGGGAAGCCGACAAACATGGCGTGGGGGTTCAACACCCTGTTTTCCGATGTCAAGAGCAGGCATGAGAGACAATTGCGTGACAGCATGAAGCAATATCTGGGCGGCCACAGCAACTACTACCGCTATAACAATGGAGAACGACTGCTGACCGCCGAACAGCAGGAATGGATTATCCGGCTGTTCCAGCGGTATGGATACACCGAAGGGCTGACCTTCGACCACTTCACTCTGGTCTATGACTTTGATCACTAAAAGCCTGCATATCCTACACTAACGCCTGTTCACACAGGGGTTTTCCGGCACCAAAATGGTGTCGTAGTCAGCATTTCCTACACCGGGAGGCGGTTTTATGAATCTTTAACTATAGTCCCAAGAATCGTCCGAATATTTGGTACGGGATGTCCGGACACTTCGTACAACCAGTACGAATACCTTGTACGGACAGTACCTGGTATTCGAACGGGATGTACGGGATATTCGGACGGCTGATGGGAGCCGTCCGGCTCTTGCAAAAGGCTATTCTTTTTTGTATCTTTGCACATGTTTTTAATGATTCAAAGCTTATGAAGATTACAAAAGTAAAAGAAAAGAATGGCACCATGCAGAAGCCAGTGAGCACTGAGCTGAGTGCTGTAGTAGAGCAGATGCGAAGTAAAAAGACACTCGACATGCGCGAAAAGCCCAGACTGCTGTTCAGTGCAACATTTGGAAGGGGTGGCTTTGACGAGGTGCGCAGTATGACAGGTCTGCTGCTGATGACCGCCGTGGCCGGCACGGAGCAGCAGGCCCGTGAGTGGCAGCAAGCGGTGATGCAGGTGCCTTATACGTTGTTGGCCTTCCGAAACGTGTTTAGCAAAGAACTGAACGTGGTGGTACGCGTAGCCTTTGCCGACGGACATGAGCCGGCGGAGGTTGGCGAGTACCTGAGCCTGCTGCAACAGGCTCAGTCGCAGGTGGCACCAGTCTATCAGTCGTTGACAGGCTGTCGGTTGCGGCGATGCGAAGTGTCGCTGGACTCGGGCTGTTCGCTATGCTACGATCCGTATGTGGGTTATCATGCTGAAGCGCAGTCATTTCCTGTCATTGTCAAGGACAGCAGTCCGTTGACGAAGTATCAGGATGTAAAGGTTGAGACTGATGGCAGCATCGAATGGTATCCCAGCTATGAGGAGCGTGAACAGTTGCGCATGGAGTATTACTCCTGTCTGTACCGTGTCTTAGAGGAATACCCTGATGATAACGATGAAGAGCAGGTTTTGGTGGCACTGGCAGACTACTGCCGAAAGGCGCGGTTAGAGGAAGAGGCTTGTGTGAAGCGTACCCTGTGGCAGTGTCGTTTCCAAGGACAGGAAGACCTGGTGCGCAAGATTTTCCGCTCTGCATACGTCCGCAGTTATCAGGGAAAGACCATTTCGCAGATGAATCAGAAGGAGCGCATCGCCCGCACCATCCGTGACTTCTTCGAACGCCGCTACCAGCTGCGCTACAATATGGTGAAACAGATGACGGAGTTCCGCCCCAACGACCAGCAGTTCCGACCGTGGCAGCCACTGACCGACCGCGACCTGAAGCGCATCGCCTTCGAGGAGATGCTGGAGGGTGGCCAAGGGTGGATGATTGACATAGAGCTGTATGTGGGCTCGTCGCTCGTTCCACGTTACAACCCCATCCATGAGTTCCTCGGTGGCGTGGGCCAGTGGGACCGGCAGCACGACTATATAGAGGAGTACGCGCGACGTCTGAAGACCGACTATGCCGACTGGCCCCGCTACTTCCACCGCTGGTTGCTGGCCATGGTGGCGCAGGCGATGGAGAAGAGCCGAGACCACGGGAACTCAATGGTACCGCTACTCATCGGTACGCAGGCCATGAAGAAGTCGACCTGGTGTAAGAACATCCTACCCTACCAGTTGCGCGAATACTACATGGACGACATCAAGATGGACAATGCCGAACAGGTGGAGCGCGTGCTGAGCCGCATGTGGCTGGTCAACATCGACGAGTACAATGCAAAGACTGACCGTGAGCAGGCCAAGATAAAACGTCTGCTGACAGAGAAGGATGTACAGGTTAGGAAGATGCGCTCTGACCAATATACCATGATGCCACGCCTCTGCTCGTTCATCGCCACCACCAACGACCGCCAGCCACTCTGCGACCCGACGGGCTCGCGCCGTTACCTGTGTGTGGAGATGACAGGGGTGGCCGACATGACTGGGAAGGTGAATTACAAGCAGATGTATGCACAGGCCGTATGGGAGATAGAGCATGGTGTCCAGTACTGGTTCTCGGACGACGATGAACGCGCCATCACCGAGCATAACCAGCGCTATCAACTGCATACGTCGATAGAGGAGGTTCTCATGGCATTCTACGAACCCGTTTCACGCGACAAGGAACATTTTCTGACAACCACCGCCATCCAACAGCAGTTGCGCCGGCACCTGCAGGCAGCCGACGTGCCCACACTGGCTAAGCTGGGCCGTGTCCTCAGGCACATGCACTACCCAGAAGGTGCCCAGAACGGCATCCGCGGCTATTATCTCAGTCCACGCCATCCCGCATAGTGTCGGATCTGGTGCAGGAAAATCCTGCATAACCCATTGACACTCAGCGTCAAGTGTAGGTTATGCAGGATTATGCAGATGTTTATGCCACTGCTTAGGTACTTATTTGTCAGGCGGACATTCCATCAAGGCTGTCCGCCTGACTTTTTGTATGCAAATATGTAGGCGGCGATGCATATTTATGAGCTTTTTGGCATAAATATAGCTATTTTTAGGGCAAAAATGAATAAAAGATGCAGAATTTCTTTGCAGTTTGCATAATTTTGAGTACTTTTGCACGCGATTTTCGAATATATATGTATACATTATTATAATATTATGGCTGAACAATTAGAAGTGAAGGAGCTGGACCAGGTGGTTGTCCGCTTCTCAGGTGACTCTGGCGACGGCATGCAGCTGGCTGGAAACATTTTTTCTACCGTGAGTGCCACAGTGGGCAACGGTATCTCTACATTCCCCGACTATCCTGCCGATATCCGCGCCCCGCAAGGTTCGCTGACCGGTGTGTCTGGTTTCCAGGTACACATCGGTGCAGGCAAGGTTTACACGCCTGGTGACCAGTGCGATGTGCTGGTGGCTATGAATGCTGCTGCCCTGAAGACGCAGTACCGCTATGCCAAACCTGGCGCAACGATTATCATCGACACCGACTCGTTCGGACCGAAGGATTTGGAGAAGGCACAGTTTAAGACCGAGGACTATCTGGGAGAGATGAATATTGACCCCGATCGTGTCATTCAGTGTCCGCTGACCACGATGGTCAAGGACTGTCTGAAGGATACTGGTATGGACAACAAGGCCATGCTGAAGTCGCGTAACATGTTTGCACTGGGTCTTGTCTGCTGGCTCTTTGACCGTGACCTCAGTCTGGTATCTAACTTCCTGAAAGAAAAGTTTGCCAAGAAACCGGCCATTGCTGAGAACAACATCAAGGTGGTCCAGGCTGGTTACGACTATGGACATAATACACACTCCAGTGCTATGAACGTCTATCGCATCGAGTCGAAAGAGAAGGTACCTGGACGCTATATGGATATTACGGGTAACAAGGCAACAGCCTATGGCCTGATTGCCGCTGCCGAGAAGGCCGGTCTTCGCCTTTATTTGGGCTCATACCCCATCACTCCTGCCACCGACATCCTGCACGAGTTGTCGAAGCATAAGTCATGCGGCGTCATCACCGTACAGTGTGAGGATGAGATCAGTGGTGCTGCATCAGCTCTGGGTGCTTCGTTTGCTGGTGCCCTGGCTGCTACTTCAACCTCTGGCCCTGGTGTCTGCTTGAAATCAGAGGCCATGAACCTGGCCGTTATCATGGAGCTGCCCCTGGTGGTCATCGACGTACAGCGCGGTGGTCCTGCTACAGGTCTGCCCACCAAGTCGGAACAGACCGACCTGTTGCAGGTGCTCTTCGGCCGTAATGGTGAGAGTCCCATGCCTGTCATCGCTGCCCTAAGTCCTACGGACTGCTTCGATGCTGTCTATCAGGCTGCTAAGATGGCTTTGGAGCACATGACACCTGTCGTGCTGCTGACCGATGCCTATGTGGCCAACGGCAGTGGTGCCTTCCGTCTGCCAGACATCACCAAGCTCGACGCCATCAATCCACCGTATGTTCCTGAGGAACTGAAGGGTAAGTGGACACCTTATATGCGAGCTGAGAATGGTACTCGCTATTGGGCTGTTCCTGGACGTGAGGGCTTCACACATATCCTTGGTGGACTGGAGAAGGACAACCAGACCGGTGCCATCTCTACAAATCCTGAGAATCACGATTTGATGACACGTCTGCGCCAGCAGAAGATTGCCAATATCCAGGTTCCCGACCTCGAAGTGGAGGGTGACAAGGACGATGCTGACCTGCTCATCGTAGGCTTTGGCTCTACCTATGGACACCTGCACTCGGCTATGGATGAATTGCGTGCTAAGGGCTACAAGGTAGCACAGGCTCAATTCAAGTATCTGAACCCGCTGCCTGCTAATACCGCTGAGGTACTTTCGAAGTATAAGAAGGTGGTGGTGGCAGAACAGAATATGGGTCAGCTTGCTGCCTATTTGCGCATGAAAGTCGACAATTTCGTACCCTTCCAGTTCAACCAGGTTAAGGGTCAGCCATTTGTGGTAGAAGAGTTAGTCAACGCATTCGAGGACATTTTAAAAAAGAAGTAAAGCAATGAGTACATATACAGCACAAGATTTTAAGAAAGGCCAGCCTCGTTGGTGCCCTGGTTGCGGTGACCACTTCTTCCTGGCTTCCTTGCATAAGGCTATGGCTGAGATTGGCGTAGCTCCCGAGAATATTGCAGTTATTAGTGGTATCGGTTGTTCGAGCCGTCTGCCGCACTACATGGCCACGTATGGCATGAATACCATTCATGGTCGTGCCGCGGCCATCGCTACCGGTGCGAAAGTCGCAAATCCCAATTTGACAGTATGGCAGGTTAGTGGTGATGGTGATGGCTTGGCTATCGGTGGTAACCATTTCATTCATGCTAACCGTCGTAATATCGACCTGAACATGATTCTGTTGAACAACCGCATCTATGGTTTGACGAAGGGACAATATAGTCCCACCTCACCTCGCGGCTTCGTTTCAAAGTCGTCACCCTATGGTACGGTTGAGGATCCGTTCCGTCCTGCCGAGCTTTGCTTCGGTGCCCGTGGACACTTCTTTGCCCGTTGTGTGGCTACCGATGCCAAAGGGACTGTTGAGGTTCTTCAGGCTGCCTATCAGCACAAGGGAGCCTCAGTCACTGAGGTATTGCAGAACTGCGTCATCTTTAACGATGGTTGTCATGAGGCCGTCTATAACAACGAGGGTCGTAAGAAGAACGCCATCTACGTCCGTCATGGCGAGAAGCTCGTCTTTGGTGAGAATAATGAGTTCGGACTCGTACAGCAGGGCTTTGGCCTGAAAGTTGTTGAAATCGGCAAGGATGGCTATACCCTTGATGATGTTCTTGTACATGATGCCCACTGCGAAGACAACACCCTGCAACTGAAGCTGGCCCTGATGGGTAATGGCGATGGCTTCCCCGTCGCTCTTGGTGTCATTCGCGATGTTGAAGCTCCCACCTACAACGATGCTGTTCATGCCCAGTTGGCAGAGGTTTCGGCACAAAAGAAGTATCACAACTTCACTGAGCTCCTTGAGACCAACGACACATGGGAAGTGAAATAAGTATAAAATAAGACGCAAAAGGTAGGGATTTTAAAAAGAAATCCCTACCTTTGCACTTTATAACAATACGAAACGTTTCGAAATGATAAAAGTTAAAGTCGTAAACCGCGGACATCAGCAGCTGCCGGCCTATGCTACGCCACAGAGTGCTGGCATGGATTTGCGTGCCAATTTGGATGCTCCTATTACGTTGCGTCCACTGGAGCGCAAGCTCATTCCTACAGGCTTACACATTGCTCTGCCTGAAGGCTATGAGGCTCAGGTACGTCCCCGCAGTGGACTGGCATTAAAGCATGGTTTGACCGTACTGAACACTCCTGGCACCATCGATGCCGACTATCGTGGTGAGATAGGTGTCGTACTCGTCAATCTGTCGCAGGAGGATTTTGTCATCAATGACGGTGAGCGCATCGCTCAGATGGTTATTGCCCGCCATGAGCAGGGTGACTTTGTGGTTGTCGAGGAGCTGGACGAGACAGAACGCGGTGAAGGCGGCTATGGACATACAGGCGTGAAATAATTCACGCCAAATGAGAAGTGAGAAATGAGAAATGAAGTAATGACATATCGCAGAGAGATAGGGACTGGCGCAAGGCGCTTTCTCCTTGCGCTTCTCATTTCCCATTTCTCATTTCTCATTTCTTATGCCCAAGACGGGCGTAAGTACGACGCTTTCTTCCTCGATGCCATCTGTCAGCAGGAGAAAGGCAATCTTGATGCTGCTTTCGACCTGTTGTCACACTGCGTGGAGATAGACTCCACACGTTCGGAAGCTCACTACTATCTGGGCAAATACTACATGGCCATGAAGCAGAAGGACAAGGCTCTGGCTCATGCTACGCGTGCTGCACAAATAGAACCGGACAATGCTACCTATCAGGAAACATTGGCCAATATGTATATCGGCAATCACCAGTATGCCGAAGCCACTGAGGCTTTGGAGCGTCTTTATACCACTAACCGTGACCGTGAAGATGTGTTGGGTATGCTGGTTCAACTCTACGAACAGCAGCAGGACTACGACAACGCCATCAATGCTTTGGCACGTTTGGAGGTTGTCGAGGGCAAGAGTGAGCGTCTGTCGTATGCCAAGAGTCAGCTATATACGGCGATGGGTAACAAACAAGCTGCTATTGCTGAAATGAAGAAGCTGGCTGACGAATACCCCTACGACCAGAACTATCGCTGCCTCTACGCCAATGCCCTCTATCAGAACGACCAGCAGAAGAAGGCTGTGGCGCTTTATGGGGACATCCTTCAGGCAGAGCCCGACAATCGCAATGCGCAGCTGGCGATGCTCGACCACTACATCAATGCGAACGATTCTGTGCACGCCGCTGAACTCACTGAGCGTGCCTTGCTCAACAAGAACATGACGCAGCAGGACCGTGTGGCCATCCTGCGACAAGTCATCAGCGACAACGAGCGACAGGGTGGCGACTCCACGCGTGTGCTACAGCTGTTTCGTCGACTGCTGGACGCTCCCCAGGCCGATGCCGACATGGCACTGTTCTGTGCCAGCTATATGAATCTGAAGAAGATGCCGCAGGACAGTATCAGCCGTGTGTTGGAGCAGGCCCTGCAGATTGCTCCTGACAATGCGTCGGCTCGTCTGCAGCTGGTCAGCTATGCCTGGCAGGCAGCCAACAAAGACCGTGTCATCAGCCTTTGTCAGGAGGCCCGTCAATACAATCCTGACGAGATGGCTTTTTATTATTATCAGGGTATAGCATACTATCAGAAAGAGCAACTTGACGACGCCCTGAATGCCTTCCAGAACGGCATCAGTGTCATTACCGAGGAGAGCAATCCTGAGATTGTCTCCGACTTCTATGCGGTCATGGGCGACATCCTGCACCAGAAGGGTAAGGAACAGGAGGCCTATGCTGCCTACGACTCGTGTCTGGTGTGGAAGGACGACAACATCGGGTGCCTGAATAACTACGCCTACTATCTCAGCGAGAAGGGGCAGCAGCTGGACAAAGCCGAGCAGATGTCGTACCGCACCATCAAGGCCGAGCCCAAGAATGCCACCTACCTCGACACCTACGCCTGGATACTCTTCATGCAGCAGCGCTACAGCGAGGCCAAGGTGTATATCGACCAGACCCTGCAATGCGACAGCGACACGTCGGCCGTGCTGCTGGAACATGCCGGTGACATCTACTACCATACCGGTGACAAGGAGAAAGCCATCACCCTGTGGCAGCAGGCTTTAGACAGAGCATCAGAGAAGTCGGAAGTCAAGGATGACCGCCGACAGATTCTCATACGGAAAATCAAACTTAAAAAATATCTGAAAGAATGAAAGCATTACGTTTTTTGACGATTGCCGCAATGGCAATGATGCTGACCATGGTCATCGCATCGTGTGGCTCCAAGCGCAAAGCTGTTAAGGAGACCCCAAAAGTAGCCACTGTTGACACATTGAAACAGCAGGCCTTCCTACAGAAGGTTACTGACAATGCACAGCATGCCCGTTTCATTACGTCGAAAGTGAAGTTCAGTGTAGAAGTCGGTGCCCGTGAAATGACACTCACCGGTAACCTCAAGATGAAGCGCGATGACGTTGTACGTCTGCAGCTGATGGCCTTTGGCTTTGTCGAGGCCGGACGCCTGGAGTTCACCAAGGAATATGTGCTCATCATGGACCGTATCAACAAGCTTTATCTGAAGGTACCCTACAACCAGCTCGACTTCCTGCGTAACAGCGGCATCGACTTCTATGTCATTCAGGCTCTCTTCTGGAACGAGCTGTTCCAGCCCGGCAAGGTGAAGGTCACCGACGAGTTGCTGCGCAGCTATAACTTGGAACCTGGTGCCGAGGACGCCGTCATTGCCATGCAGGATGGCAAGCTGTCGTACCGTTGGCTGGCTGATAACCTGACGGCCCGTGTCAAGATGGCCAACATCATGTACAACGACAAGTATCGTGGCAACTATCAGCTGAACTGGGACTATGAGGATTTCCAGGGCTTTAATCGCAAATACTATCCCATGGAGCATAAGATCTCCTTCAACACACCCGACAAGGAGGTGAAGCTGGGCATGATACTCAACTACATGGGTAACGAAGAGAACTGGGAGACCCGCACTGAGGTATCAAGCAAATACCGTCAGGTCACCGTCGAAGAGATTCTACAGCGCTTCATGTCCCTGTAATCGCTACAGATGAAGCGCCTGGCACTCATACTCTTACTATTTTCTTTTACGCTGGCTCCCTATGCACAAAAGCGCACGGCGAAGCCAGCGCAAAAGAAAACTGCCGTTACCAAAAAGGCAGGCAAATCGGGTAAGGCAAGTAAGGCAGGCAAGACGGGTAAGACCAAGACAGCCGTTACCACGCCCTCTGTGAAGGCCTTACAGAATGAGCGCCAACAAATTCAGAAGAAGATTAAGGAGCAGGAGCAACTGCTCAGCACCAACAAGAAAGACGTGCGTAAGCGCTTGCAAGATCTCATGATTATCAATACCGAGATTGAGGGCAAGCGTCGCACCATCGATACCATCCGCCACGACATCTCTAACCTCGATGTCGAGATAGAACGCCTGGGTACCCAGCTCGACATGCTTCAGAGCCAGCTTGAAGAGCGCAAAAAGAACTATGTCAAGTCGATGCGCTACATGCACCGTAACCGCTCTGCCCAGAGCCAGCTGATGTTTATCTTCAGTGCCGACAATCTGGTACAGGTGTTCCGCCGCCTGCGTTTCATGCGTGAGTATGCCTCCTACCAGCGTGCTCAGGGCGAAGAGGTGAAAGCCAAGCAGGAAGAGGTCAACCTGAAGTTTCAGGAGATGAACGTCGCCCAATCCAACAAGCGCAAGCTGCTGAACAAGGGAGAGCAGGAACGACGCTCGTTAGAGGGCAAGCAGGCAGAACAGCAGAACGTGGTGAACACCCTGAAGAAGGAACAGAAACAGATTCAGGGCATCATTGCCCAGCAGAAGAAGAAGGATGCAGCACTCAACGCCCAAATCGACCGATTGATAGCCGAGGAGGTGGCTCGTCAGAAAGCCCGTGCTGCTGCTGAGGCCAAAAAGCGTGCCGAAGCCGAGGCTGCCAAGAAGCGTGCTGCCGAGCTGGCTCGTAAGAAGGCTGCTGCCGAAGCTGCTGCCCGTGAGAATGCCCGTCGTATTGCTGAGGCCAAGGAAAAGGAGCGTCGTGCCAGGGCTGAGGCTGCTGCTGCACGAGACAAGAAAGAACGCGAGGCTGCTGAGCGCCGTGCCCGTGAGGCTGAACAAAACCGCCTGGCCGCTGAACGCAAGGCCGAAGCCGAGGAGCGCGAACACGCCAAGGCCGTAGCCAGTGCCCGAAAGGAGGCCGACGATGCCTTGCGCATGCCCACCGAGGATATGCGTATCAGCGGACATTTCGAGAGCAACCGCGGCCGTCTGCCCATGCCTATCACCGGTCCCTATCGCATTGTCAGTCATTTCGGACAGTATAACGTCGAAGGCCTGAGCCATGTCACCCTCGACAACAAGGGCATCAACATCCGCGGCGAGGCTGGCGCCCAGGCTCGCAGCATCTTCGACGGCGAGGTCAGTGCCGTATTCAGCTTTGGTGGCACGATGGTGGTCATGGTTCGTCACGGCAGCTATATCTCCGTCTATTGCAATCTGGCCAGCGTCAACGTCCATCGTGGTCAGAAAGTCTCCACCCGTCAGGCTCTTGGCCGCGTTGGTCAAGACAACATCCTCCAGTTCCAACTCCGTCGCGAAACGGCTAAGCTCAATCCTGAAAGCTGGCTCGGACGGTAATACCCGTTTCACTGTCCAAGGTGAAAATTGTTCCGTAATTCTTTGGTGGTTATGGAATGCATCCGCAGGCCTTGTCAAGGCCGCAGGCTGATTTGTCGAAACACGTGGGGGCAAACGTCGAAGGCGGTTTGGATGGTGGCGCTGTTTTTTCATACCTTTGCACTGTCAAAAGACACAAACGAAGTCAAAAAGACAAGAACAGAGTATTAACAATAAAAAAAAGAAAAGGTATGAAAAAGATGATGATCGCCCTCGTGGCAATGTTCGTGATGACAATGAGTGCTAACGCACAGAGTGTTAATGACAGCAAGCTGTCGTTCGACAAGTTGAGCAGCTATCTGGATCTGCGTGTCGATCAGATTGAACCAGTTAAGACGGCAATGGCACAGTTCAGTGCTTCGATGGAGGCCTACAACCAAGTGAAGGAAACGCCGAAGGCCGCTCAGGCTTGGGAGAGGATTCAGGCAGCCCACAAGTCGACGATGAAGAAAGTTCTTGACGAGAAGCAGTACCAGAAGTATGAGCAGACGCTGAACCTGACCATCAGAAACACGGCTGAGCGACTGATGGAAGAGGCTACTGCAACCAGATAACAGTTCCACATAGATAAAATGTTTTCTTCTCTCCTGCATAGAGATTGTGCGGGAGAGATTTTGTCATTTCAGAATAAATTCGTAACTTTGCGCTCGTTCGAGCGCGAAGTTACTCCGTCTCGACAAAAAAAGAAACGAGTTTCTTTGTTTTGTGCTCGACTTTTCGTAACTTTGCCCACAATGAAGAAAATTCAAACGAAGGATATCTGGTTGCTGGTGGCGCAAGTGCTGTTGCTGTCGCTCATCGTGCTGTCGCCAGGACTCATCAATTATTTCACGACGCATAACCTGTCGCTGTTGTGGGGAGCGCTGTCCGTATCAGTCTATTGGCTGCTGCCGATGGTCGTTGTCTACTTCGTCAACTTCTATCTGCTGGTGCCCAAGGTTTGTTTCCGTCGTAAGGTGTGGCTGTTTGTTGTCCTGAACATCTTGCTGGTGCTGGCATGCAATTTCAGATTTCTGACAACCGATGTCACGTCGATGCCGGAGGTCTATCGCACGGGTTTCTCCTCGTTTGTCAGCATTGCCTTTCTCATCAATTTTATGGCTATTGGCATTGCCCTGAGCATCCGCTATCTCATGCGACAGCAGGAACGCAAGCAGAAGGAGGTGGAGGCAGAACTGGCGTGGCTGAAGAATCAGATTAATCCGCACTTCCTTTTTAATACGCTGAACAATATTTCCAGTCTGACACAAATAGATGCCGACGAGGCTCAGGATGCCGTTATGCAGCTGAGCGACCTGTTGCGCTATGCGATGTACGAGACTAACAAACCGAAGGTGCCTATCGGCGGAGAGGTGGAGTTTATGCGTAACTACATCGAACTGATGAAGTTGCGCTGTAATGAGATGACGACAGTCAGTTCAACGTTTAACGTTCAATGTCCAACGTTGGAAGTGGCTCCTCTGTTGTTTATCTCGTTGATAGAGAATGCCTTCAAGCACGGCACGAACAGCAATGCCCCTGCCACTATTGACATCAGCCTGACACAAGAGGGCAACACGCTGGTGTTCTGCTGCGACAATACCAATAACCCCAAGCCCACCAAGGACCGCAGTGGTTCTGGCATCGGACTGGAAAACACCCGTCGCCGTCTGAATCTGCTCTATGGCGGACGTTACGAGTGGGAACAGTCCATCACGCCCAATAACATCTATCACGTTAAGATTACCATCCAATTGTAAATTGTTCAATTGTAAATGAACCTGTCCTGTATCATCGTCGATGACGAGCCCTTGGCCGTTCGCCTGCTGGAGTCGTATGTGGAGAAGACGCCCGGCCTCACGCTGCTGGCATCGTATACCGATTCTATCAACGCCCTCAATGCCGTGAAAGAGCAGAAGCCGAATCTGCTGCTGCTCGACATCCAGATGCCGAATATGGACGGGATGGAGCTGGCGCATAGCTTGTCAGCCGACACCCGCGTCATTTTTACGACGGCCTTCAAGGAGTATGCCTTTGAGAGCTACGAAGTGAATGCCCTCGACTTTCTGTTGAAGCCCATCCGCTACAACAAGTTCCTCGCAGCAGTAGAAAAAGCCTTCCAGTGGTTCGAACATCACCCATCACCCACCGCCCATCCCCCATCACCCACCACCCATCCCCCATCACCTAACACCCACCACCCATCCCCCACCACCTTGTTCATCAGGGTCGATGGTGAGTGGCGCAACATCTCCATCAGTCAGATCACCTATGTCAGCGGCATGAAGGATTACGTCCTGTTCTATCTGGACGGAGAGAGGAAACCCCTGATATCCCATCTGACGATGAAATCCGTCGAAGGCATGCTACCTTCTGACAAGTTCCTGCGCGTTCATCGCAGCTACATCATTGCCGTCGATAAAATCCGCAAAGTAGACCGTAATGACTGCATCTACATCGGTGACGAAATCATCCACATCCCCGATGGCTATCTGCCCGCATTCAAGGCTTTCCTGGAGAAGCGCAGTATCACATAACCCTGTGACCTGTGTAACCTCATGCCTTTATCATTCAATATTTTGCAGTTTCTATTTGTTTTTTTCGAAATTATGCTTATCTTTGCAGCGAAATAACAAACTGTCGACTCCTTGTTACTCCGGCTCCCCAACCTCTGGAGCCTCAACAGCAGGACTCACCATTGCTGGGGCACTGCTGCCACCACTATTCAAGATGATGTTCACCACACTCACAGCATCAGTAATCGTCACCTTGCCATCGGCATTGACATCGCCCTGTTTCATGGTAATCGTAGTTGTTGCCACATCTGAGTCCGAATAACCAGCCTTTGTAGCCCATACAGAAACGACATAATCTGCAGTGGATGACAGCGTAACGCTATTGCCATCGCCAGCCCTTGTAATCTCATAGTGAAACACGGCACCAGCAGTTCCACAACTGAACGTCAGTTTGCCATTATTGATGGTAATGGTAGGTGTTGCACATTTCTCACCAGAAGAACCTTCAAGGTGGTAGGTGTAATCAGCAGGTTTAGTCGCCTCTTCAGTCGGAGTCACGATTAGCTGACCTTCCAGCTTGATATCACCTCCGTTGAAGGTACTGGCAGCTGTTAATGTAATGCTGATAATGGCTCCGCTGGTGCCAGTAAGGACGGCATTCGACTGGGATGCCAACAGGAAGCGGGTGGCTCCATTCACGGAACTCGTACTCAGCGAATGCTTCTTCCATGTGGTGCGTCCTGCTATGTTAACAGCCAGCTCTTCATTCTCCACAGCAATGGAGAGTCCCGTTGGCAGGCGCAAGTCAAACTGCACCAAAGTTACCTGTGTGTCAGGATTGTTCAGGTCTATCAGCATCGTCTGGGTTTCACCGGCACTGATGGTGAAGTCCTCAATGGAAAGCGTAGCTGGTGTGGGGTCCGTTGAACTTCCAGCTATGTTATAGGTGTAGTCTGCCGGTTGTGTTGCCTCTTCAGTCGGAGTCACTATCAGTTGATTCTCCAGTATGATGTCGCCTCCGTTGAAGGTGTTGTCAGCTGTCAGCGTGACGCTGACAACAGCGCCGCTGGTACCACTGATGAGAGCATTCGACTGGGATGCCAACAGGAAACGGGTAGCGCCATTGACGCTGCTTGTACTCAGCGAATGTTTCTTCCATGTCGTACGGCCTACTATGTCTACTGCCAACTCTTCCTCCTCTAAAGCAATGGAGAGACCAGTTGGCAGGCGCAAGTCAAACTGCACCAAGGTCACCTGTGTGTCAGGATTGTTCAGGTCTATCAGCATCGTTTGGGTTTCACCGGCACTGATGGTGAAGTCCTCAATGGACAGCGTTGCTGGTGTGGCTGCTGCTACCATTGGCAGCAGAGCCACTATCAATGTGGCAATATAATGCCGGATATTCTTTGTATTCATCATGACTGCTATTTTACGATGGCTTTCTTACCTTTTATTATGTAAATGCCCTTGGGCAGGTCTTTGATCGATGTTACTCCTGAAACCACCTTACTGCCAGTCAGCGTGTAGACATCTACAGGCTGTCCAGCCATGATGGCATTGATAGAAGTGGTATTGCCTACAGAGTAGACATAGTCGGCAAGCATCATATCTTCTGCGTTTGGAGACACCAACAGCTGATTCTCCAAGCAGATATCACCACTGGTAAAGCTGTCGGATGCTGTCAGCTTAATGCTAATCACATTGCCGTCGTTGCCATCAATGAGGGCATTGGTATTCGAAGCCAACAAGAAACGGGTGATTCCGTTTGTGGCTTTTGCCATCAACGAGTGCTTCTTCCATGTAGTACGTCCTGCTATATCAATGGCATAGTCCCCATCTTCTACAGCTATCGACAGTCCTTCCGGCAGACGCAGGTCAAACTGCAACAGCGTCAGGTCAGTGTTCGGATTCGACAGATTGATGAACATTTCCTTCGTCTCACCAGCCTTGATGTCAAAGTCCTCAATGGAAAGACTTGCAGTTGCTGCCGCCCTATTACTGCCTGCTGCCTGCATAGCTGGAGCAGAGGTCTCGCTCAGAATCATGTTCACCATGATTACATAGTCCAGGCCATTCACCACGCCGTCATTGTTCAGGTCGGCGGTAGCATTATACTGGTCTGTCAAGATAAGATTGGTCTGTGCCACCAAGTCGACACCATTGATACTTCCGTCACCATTCAAGTCGCCTGGCTCTTCCATCTCTTTGTATTGAAGCGTAATGCTACCATTGTCAGATACTGATGATGCAGGCAGGCTCAAATAGGCCCCATTGCGTGAAATCAAACAACCATAGGCTGCATCAACAGGCTTAAAGACATGCTCGGCCTTGTCAAATGCATAATTGACATTTTCACCCTCTGTGTTACGAATAAAACGTCCAGAGATGGTGCCACAGAGTGCGTCGGCTGCCGTTGGCTCTATATTTGCACAAGGTACTGTGTACGTGCCTTTGGCTCCTTTGAGTATGACGCCCTTGCCAGCAGAGACAAGTTGAGCACGCTCAAGGGTGAGGGTAGAAGTAGCCTTGTCAAAATCACCTGCAACATATGCTTTTAGTCCATCAACCTTACTGAAGTCAAGGTCAAAGTCACCTGCATACACCATTTCTGTATCATCCATGGTTATGGTAACTTCTGTGACCTCTCTAATGTCACCAAACTGTGACCAGCCATCGGCAGATGCATATTGCTGCTTGGAGCCCAATGGCACATAAAGAACGGCTGTTTGAGGTATTTCACTGAAATCAGGCGATGCAAACGGAATCTTACCTAGACTGGTAACACTTTTCACATGGTTACAGTATCCAAAGGCTCGACCTGTAAATGCTTTAGTAACCAATGGGCCAAATATGACGTCGGTTAATTGTGTGGAAGAGCTATTCAAAGCGCTGAACACCATTTCAGATCTAGAAAATCCGTTAAGCGCCGTATTACGTCCAACATATAATTTTTTAACGTGAGAAAACGCAGCATCCCAATATCCATCATCAGCATTGCAATCTTGTAGCTGTAACGACCTATTGGTATTATCGTCTTCAATAACTACAGTATCACATTGGTTGATGGCGTAGATTCCTATCCATGTTACCGAACTGGGCACATGAATGTTTTCTACAACGCCATTTATAGAACCAGAATTCCCATATCCTATATCCAAATTATTTGGAATTGTTTTGATACTATTCGGCAGAACGACATCTTTTAAACTTTTACAACCATAAAACAAACTGCTTTCAAGGCTTGTAACACTAGTCGGTAATTCGACAGATTCCACATCGGTATCTTTGAATAACCCACTTGCGACAACGGATATACCATCTTTTAGACGTACATTCTTTGTCTCTTCAGAATACTTGTATTCCAAAGCAATATAATTATAGTATTTTACTCCGTTCAGCGTAGGGAGAGAAGCCAGCCAAGGAGTACCAGCAAAAGCATTTGAGCCAACGGATGTGATAGTTTCAGGCAAAGTCACATGGGTTAACCTTGAACAGTTCACAAACAAGTCAGATGGAATATATGTCATATTCTCACCAATAACTACAGTTTCAAGTTCTGGATTTTGGGCAAAGATTTTCGAATTATAGAGGGAGTTGCCAATATTTATTTGACGGCCTATATTCAAAGACTTAAGTGGGGAATGAAAAGCCATATCAGTTGAGTAATCGCTATTGCTATAGAACGAAATACTTTGCTCGCTAGGTTCTATTGTTATGCTTTCCAGTAATGAGGTCGGACGGAATCCATCCACATATACATACTTCACATCTGACGAAAGGGTTAGGGATTTCTTTCCGCGCGGACAGTAAATAAGATAGTTTTGCGATTCTCCATTATATTCATATTTCTTATAAACGACTCCGTCTTTAGTATAGTAATCACCAATCTCATCCTCAAACTCTACTGCTACCAAATTTTCTCCCACATTAAAGGTATAAGTGTTGATGCTTGGAGTACTGGAGAGTTTAGGCACATAAATCCTTTTCAGGAAGGAATTATCTCTGATGCCCCCCAAAGTTGTTATCGTTGAGGGATAGGTATAGGTCGTGGAAGACTTAGCCTGAGGGTAAGTTATGATTCTGGTAACATCTTTATCATATACAACACCATCAATGGTCGTGTAGTTTGCTGAGCCACTGAAATTAATGGATTGCAATGACGTACAACCAGAGAAGGCAGTGCTACTGAGGCTGGTTACAGAACTCGGGATTGTTACGCTCGTCAGTGAAATACAATCGCCAAAAGCATAGTTACCAATAGACGTGACGCCAGAAGGAACGGAAACGGATGACAATGATTTGCAATCTCTGAACGCATCATTTAAGATGTCTGTTACGCCAACAGGAATTGTGACCGTCTCTAGGCTGGTGCATCCTCTTAGCTGTGTACCAATCTGTGTTATTGAAGAAGGGATAGTAGCATTAGTCAACAAAGTATTGTTCAGATACATGTCTGCTCCATATAATAATGGGTTGGCAGTTAGGGTCATTGCAAACCAGTCGCCTAACGTGCCGTTGTAATAAACAACATCCAAATTATTGCAATTATTAAATGCATTGCCGTTGATTGTGATAACGCTCTTTGGAATGGTAACTTTCTCCAAAGAAGCACAATTAGCGAATGCATATTCGTCAATGGATGTATTTCCACTGGCAATAATCAATGATTTCAGATTGGTGCATCCTCGCAACTGTGTTCCTACTGTACCATTGATATTAGCAAACGTCAGTTCACTGATTGGAAGGTCATTCAGATAAAGGTCTGCATTATTGTGTAAAGGGTTGTTCGAGAATGATATATTCAACCATTGGTTTAAGGTGCCCTGATAATTGACCTTGTTAAGATATGAACAATAGCTGAATGCATTTTCGTTAATTGTAGTGACACTTGATGGAATTGTTACAGCCTGTAAACGAGAGTAGTAGAAAAGCTTTGGGACAATATTGGTCACCTTACTGCCAAAAATAACGGATTTTATCTCAACATCAGAAAATGGTCTTGAATAGCTATTTGATTGAAGAGTGATGTTTCTGCCTATGTAAACGTTCTCTATATTGGGGAATTTCCCATCTGTCAACGTCAATGGAGTATCAGAGTCGGCAATCTGGAATGATTTGATTTTAGATCCTAACAAACTGGGATTCAATGATGTTACTGATGCTGGCAGGACAAAAGACACCTTGGCGTCGGGGAACGCAACAACAGAGGACATGTCTTTATTCATCAAAACGCCATCCAAAGAACAAAAAGAAGCGTTATTCACATCCACCAGTATTTCTGACAGGTTGGTACATCCTCTAAATGCAGAAGAACTAATGGAAGAAAGCGATGCGGGAATAAATAACGAGGGTAAACTGCTGCAATTTTCGAAAGCGGCATCACTGATAGTTGTCACACCATTTCCTATGGTGACGTTAGTCAAACCAGAGCAGCCAGAAAATGAAGCGTAATCGATGCTGGTTAAAGAACTCGGAATGTTTACGCTCGTTAGGCCAGAGCAGCCATAGAACGCAGAGCTGCCAACACTGGTTACTGAGTTCGGGATGCTTACGCTCGTCAGGCCAGAGCAGTCATAGAACGCAGAGCTGCCAACACTGGTTACTGGGTAAGTATTTCCATTGTAAGTGACACTTGGGGGGATGATTACAGTACCTGTGTATTCATTTGAAACGTTGTTAGCATAACTTCCACTATAACTGACAGATAATTCTGTTTTATTATTATTCGACCATTTATAATAAATGGTTACACCATCAGTATTTGCGACAGCAATATCGTGGGCCTTTGCCACCAACGGGAGCAAAAGGGTAAGTAGTAGTAATGATAGCTTTTTCATATTCGTTTGTTTTAAATAAATAATTATCGGTTAGTATTCCATCAGGCACAAAGAGTGTGAGCCTACATGCCATTCTCAGCTTAGTAGGTCCTGGAATACCCGTGAATGTAAGAATGAAATAGCAGCTCACACCTGTCGGCATATATGTGAACTGCCCTTACACGATAAGGTACACGTATATATACACAACAGGAAGAACAGCCTTCAAACTTGTCCCATTCACATGAATTTTCCAGGTTCACCAAGCGGAACAAAGCTTTTCAGCTTTCCTCTATGTTTATCACTCTTCAACAGGCGCGACTCGTCGCCACCTTCCAAGCGATGCTGCAAATATAGTGAATAATTTCTAAACCACCAAAGAATTGCGGAACTATTTTCACTTTGGATAGATGAAAAGGTCGGAAGGATAAATCGGTAGCATTATTGGGGCTTTCTCTCGACATGCTCGCTGGACCCTCTCGTTATGCTCGCCAGAGGCTCTAAATATGCTCGCTGGAGGCTCTCGATATGCTCAATAGTGGAACCGCCGCATAGAACGAGAGGGTCTGGCGAGCATAACGAGAGCTATCAGCGCATAGATCGAGAGGGTCCAATGAGCATATCGAGAGTTTAGATTGAGAAAACTGGCACAGATAACACTAAAAACAATCGCCCAGAAAACACGTTTCTGAGCGACTCGTTATAAATATAATAAGGTATGACCCTTTGTCCCAGGTTTTATCTCTTTCTCAGCCCATAGGCATCTTCAGTTTTTAAGGGTTCAAAATTATTATATATTGCTATGCAACCTTCAACAGGTCAAGCACAGAATATACTCGCGTCATGTTCTCGAAAGTGAAATACTGGTCATCGAGCACCATCCACTTCTCTCGCTCCTTCACTGGCATTTGTTTGATGTCAGGGAAAAATGAAACAGGAACAATCACCTCTCGGCCATCCGTCAAACGGACTGCCATTTTGCCACGATATGACTTGAAATTCAAGTCCTTTATACCTAACGTTACTCCTTTAATCTTACACATAATCTTGCCCTCCTTATATTATTTTTCTATATCAATTGAAATGGTCTTTTCACCATTGAATACTCTCGTAATCTGTTCGTTGATAAACTCCCAGTGTTTATTTATCGCGGCAACAAGTATTTCATTGTCATTTGCTGATAACTCCGATTCTGCAATCTCCACACATTGCTCGCCATTCTTTTCAATCCATATCTTTGCGAGCGAATGCTGATGACGCTTGCCTTTCCAAAACACATGCACATGGCGGCGATTATCGTTCACGTCGAGTGAAATCGCAACCAAGATGAACATCCTTAGAAAAGCCAATTGTCCCATATTACTATTATCTTTGCCTGCAAAGATACGAAATAATTTCCAAAACCGCCAAAGAATTGCAGAACTATTTTCACTTTGGTCGATGAAAGGGGGAGAAGGATTCCATAGATAACACAAAAAACAATCGCTCAGAAACGTGTTTTCTGAGCGATTATACTATATCAGCCCATAGGCATCTTCAGTTTTGAGGGTTAAACATTATTAGAATATCGATTCAACTATTTTATCGACTATTTCATCGAAGTATTTCTGTTTAATGCTACCGAGGCGACGAACAACGTCACGCTCAATATTACCGCTAATAATCTGACACTTTACGAGGCTTGGCTTCGAAAACGTAAAGCCATTAACCATCTCGTCTTTCAAAGGATAAGAATACTGCGGGTTGAGCCAATCATTCGAAGTAATAAGCACAAGGTAAAACATACCATCCTCATCCTCCTGTAATTGGTCGTTAGAAACGATGATGGCTGGATGGGCTTTGAACGTTCCGTCAGGAAAGAGGAAGCTGACCTCTACAATGTCTCGCTGGTGGTACTTCATACGTAACGAGCAATGATATGAGACATGGTTTTGCGGGAATGTTCGAGTACAGCATCCCTCAGTTCACGGTGAGCCTCAATCTCCTCAGGAGTAGGTTCGTGAACCTCATTGGGCTGAAAATCCTTCTTCAAAAACAGCCCTGTTGCCAACAATGCAGCCAACTTCCGACGTGCCAGTGCATTGTTCTGGTCATACGACAATGTTACGGTACACATAATCCTTCGTTATATTGTAATTACGTTGGCAAAGATAAGCAATAATTCCAAAACTTCCAAAGAATTGCGGAACTATTTTCACTTTGGTCGATGAAAAGGGGAGAAGGATTGCATAGATGCCACAGAAAAAACTATCGCCCAGAAAACACGTTTCTGAGCGATTATACTATATCAGCTCATAGATTATTCTATGTAGCCCTTACTTATAGATAGGACCAAAGTTGGCGCAGGCACGATAGTCGGCACCTTCTTTGTCCATACCGAATGCGTTCCAAGCGGCAGGACGGAAGATGTCCTTATCGGCGATGTTGTGCATGCAGACGGGGATGCGCAGCATGGCACAGAGCGTGATGAGGTCGGCACCTACGTGGCCATAGCAGATGGCACCGTGGTTGGCTCCCCAGTTGTTCATGACACTATAGACATCCTTGAAGGCATCCTTCGTGGGATCCAGGCGTGGAGCAAACCAAGTAGTGGGCCATGTGGGATCGGTACGCTTGTCGAGGATGTCGTGCGTCTTGGGATCGAGTTCTACTGTCCAGCCCTCAGCCAGTTGCAGCACAGGACCAAGACCTGCCACGAGGTTCAGGCGCAGCATGGTCATCGGCATACCGCCACGAGTGACGAAGTGCGACGAGTAGCCACCTCCGCGGAAGTAGTCGCGATCGGCAGGCATCCAGCAGGTAGCCTTCAGACATGCCTCAGTATCCTCGTTAGTCATCTCCCAGAAAGGTTTTATCGTAGGATTGCCATCCTTGTCATTCATGGCACCAGTAGCATCGAGGGTGGTGGCCCCGCTGTTGATGAGGTGGATGAAGCCACCAGCGGCAGAACCGCTCAGCACGGTACCCGTGACGCGTTCTACAGCCTCTGGGCTCCAGTAGGTGCGAATATCGGAGAACATGACGCCGCGGTTGGTCAGCAGGTGTCCGAAGAGCATCGACATACCGTTTAGGAAGTCGTTCTCGGTAGCCAAGGTGTAGGCCTCACGGGGGCCGTTCCAGTCGAACGACGTACACATCAGCGACTCAGGGAAGTCGAAGTTTGGCTTATAGTCGGTCCACTGACGCTGCCCCTGCACACCAGCAGCGATGGCGTTGTGGCCGATGGCCTCTTCCTTGTAGCCCATCTCGAGCAGACGCTCAGAGCCCTGCATGAGGTCGCGGATAATCATCATGGTCTTGACGGTGAACTCCCAATCCTCGTCCTTCTCCTGACGGTTCTTGCCCTTACCCTTGCCATTATAAGAGGTCATTTGTACGAAAGGCTTCCCTCCTTCGGGGGGACAGAGGGGGGCCCTATCCTCGTTATAGTCGTGACCTTCGTTGGGTTTGCAGTATTTCTCCACCCACTGCATAGCCTTCGCAAACTCGTCCTTGTCGTAGATGCCGAAGTCGACGCGACGCAGAATCTCTACCAGAGAGACATACTCCGTGCGCATGCCCAGATAGTTCTGCAGGAAGTCGGCATTGACAATAGAGCCAGCAATACCCATACAGGTATTACCCAACGACAAATAGCTCTTGCCACGCATGGTAGCCACAGCTTGAGCAGCACGTGCAAAGCGCAAAATCTTTTCGGCCACGTCCTCGGGAATGGTGTTGTCGTTCAGGTCCTGCACGTCGTGACCGTAGATGCCGTAGGCGGGCAGTCCCTTCTGGGCATGGGCAGCGAGTACAGCAGCCAGATAGACAGCACCCGGGCGCTCCGTACCATTGAAGCCCCATACAGCCTTGGGATAGTAGGGGTTCATGTCCATCGTCTCCGAGCCGTAGCACCAGCATGACGTCACCGTGATGGTAGAGCCTACGCCCTCGCGCTCGAACTGCTCAGCACAGGCTGCCGATTCTCCCACACGACCAATCGTCGTGTTAGAAATGACACACTCCACGGGACTTCCGTCACCGTTCTTCAGGTTTTGTTCAATCAGGTTCTTAACAGCCTTGGCCAGATTCATTGTCTTCTCTTCCAGGCCTTCACGGATGCCGCCCTGACGACCATCAATCGTCGGGCGAATGCCAATTTTAGGATAGTTTTTCATTGTTTGTTTCGCTTTAAATAATTTCTTATTAAGACGAAAAAACAGCCCCATTGTCATCAATGAGGCTGATGGGGGTTAGGTGTTGGGTGTTATTTTTCTCCCTCGCGGAAGTTCCACTTCGAGTTGTCGCTTTGGAAGTCGTACTCAGCCAGCGTCGGAGTGCTGTCCGCAATAGAATAGATGCAGTAGCGGGTATTGATACCTTCGACACCGGGAATGGCCTTGGGCATGATGCGGAAGGTACCATCGGTCAGCTGCTCGATGCGCCAAAGCTGTTCGTCGCCACCCGTAAAGGCAGGAACAGTGGTCAACTCTTTATCAGCAGTAGCAGCCAAAGCACGGTCAGTACCTGCAATGGTAATCTTAAAATAAGGATTGCTCAGGTAGCCACCAGCCTCGTCGACAGGGGTGATGGTCCAACGCTGATGGGGACGGAACATGTAGTCGCCACAGCGCACATCGATATTGCTCTGAGGCCATGTGCCCTGCACCTCTTCCAGTGTCTGGTTGGCAATGGGCTTGACAGGCTGCTGCATCTGTTCACGGTTGAACCAGCCTTGGCGTTCCTGCTTCATGCGTTGGAAGTCAACGGCCAGTTCCAGCGAATAGCCGCGACGCTCGCTCTCGATTTCGAACGTGCCACCCTTGAAATGGTCACCAGCGTATGGCCAGCCATTCTTCCACAGCAATGGACGGACGGCGAGGACGCTACGGCCACTGCGCTCGAAGTCGGCTTCCCAGTGGAACGATGCCACCTCAACACCCTCGTCGATGATGGTGCGTCCGAAGTGTCCGGCACCCGTCTTGCGGTCGCCTGCATTGACGACCATCTTTCCACCACCGTGATACATGTCACGGCCAACATTGTCGAGGTACGGGCCCTCCACACTGCGTGAACGTCCTACCACGATGTTGTAAGTAGAGTTGACACCATCGCAGCACGTGCCGTGAGTGCCCAGTAGATAGTACCAGCCATCGCGATAGATAAGGTCAGTGGCCTCGCAGTCGATGGCAATATCCTTCTCCTTGTTGCCCTTGACGCGGAAACCCGTCTTGGGGTCCAGTTCTATCAGTCGGATGGTGCCGAAATAGGTGCCATAGCTCACCCACAGACGACCTGTCGTGGGGTCGAGCAACACGCCTGGGTCGATGGCGTCCTGGTCTTCCATACCATCAGAGGCACAAACCTCGACAGCCTCGCTCCACTTGAAGTCGGGTGACTTCGGGTCGAGCGTCTTGTTCCACATGGTGAGGATGCGACCGGCATGTCCACCGCCGAGTCCGCCACCGGTGGCACCATAGATACAGAGATAACGGTCGCCAATCTTGATGACGTCGGGGGCAGCACCACCGCCAGGACGGTCAGCGCCACTGTGCCACGACCAGCCGTCGTCAGAGATAATGCCTCCTCCACCAGTTCCAAAGGTGTACCACTTTCCGTCGCACTCGGCAAGTGTCGAGGGGTCGTGGATATAAGGTTGCCCTGTTTGGGCAACGCTAAATGAGAAATGAGAAATGAGAAATGAGAAAATGATAATATGGCGTTTCATATTTTTTGTCGTTATTTCGTTATTACGTTATTTCGTTATTACGATATGTCGTTATTTCGAGGATGTTGTTACTTTATAGTTCTTCACCGGCTGCCCCTTTTCATCGATGAAACGGACGCAGAAGTCACTCATGCCAGGACCGTTGATGATGGCACCACGCAAGATGTTGCGGCCTTTCTTCAAGGTAAGACGAGGCGACACGGCATCATCCTTCACCATACGGCGGTCACCGCTGAGCAGCAGTGTCTCCTTGCCATTAAGCCACCACATGGAGGCAGAGTTGGAACCGACGGCCAGACGCACGTTTTCAATGTCTTCGTCACAGTCGATGATAGTCACTGCCCAGAACAAGACACCATAGACCTTCTCGCCCCATTTTTCTGCAAAGCGGAACAGTTTCACGTTCATGTTCTCACTATCGAGGGCATGCCAGGTAAGCTCCTGCGTAACAGTCTTCACTTCTGGCTGAGCAGGACCTTGCTGCATGCCTCGGCCAAAGCCGGCAGGGGCCTGTTCCTGCTTGAACACGGCCTTCACCTTTTGGCCATCTTTCGGAATGATGGTTTGCTGCCCCTTGAAATATTCACGGTTGAAGTGCTCACGCAGATAGGAGTCTGTAAACACGGTATTGCCACTGTTGGGCTTGTCAATAGGTTCCAACAGCAACCAACGGCGGATGAAGCCTTCATCATCAGGTAGTGCCGATGGTGTAGTCACTGGCGAGAAATACTTCGGACGGTTCTTGAATTGTACCCAGTCAACGCTAACGCCAGCATCGCCTTCGCAGGTGATAACCAAATCGCTAACTCCCTTTGGCGTATACTCCAACGGAGCAGTCAGCGTCAGCCACTGGTTGGTGAAGTCGCGACGGAACATGGCTGGTGCACCTGCAGGTGTTTCGGGCTTAACAGTCATTTCCACCTTGGCAAGAATTTTTCCATCGGCAGCCTTCTCACGAATAAAGAATTTGGTATTACCTGTAGCCTTGGCGCTGATAATCATATAGCCATCGGTGAGACAGCTAAAATCGATATCGTTATATTTCAGCCAACTGCCCTTGACAGGAAGGGTGGCCTCATAGCTGCGGAAAGTGTTGACAGTATCAATCAGCTGACTGGTCACATCGCTGCTGGCAGTGCTGAAGCGGTCAATTTCAATCCTTTCCGTAGCCTGATTGATACCAACACCACGCAGGGTGGGCTTCACCTCCTGGATGGTGCCGTCGGCATTGAAATAGAGCTTCTCAATCTGTGCGGAACGGCGCTTGTCGTCATTGGGTGAGAAAGCGTTCTGGTGATAGAACAGATACCACTGGCCTTTGAAGTTGACGATGCTGTGGTGGTTAGTCCAGCAGTTGGGATGCTCAGCCATGATGATGCCCTTGTATTCGTAGGGACCCATCGGGTTCTTGCTCATGGCATAGCCTAAGACTTCGGTTTTCTCACGAACATAAGGATAGGTCAGGTAGTACCAGCCATTAGCCTCGAAAGCAAACGGACCTTCTGCCTGACGGCTTGGCAGGTCTTTGAGGCAGTTGACACCATACATCTCAAACTCACGCTCACCCCACTTCACTTTCTCCTTGGGGGTGTCGTCAGCCAACTCCTTCATGTTGTCTTTCAGCTTGGCGCAACGTCCGGCACCCCAGAAAATATAGGCATTGCCATCGGAAGCCAGAAGGACGCACGGGTCGATGCCGTTGATGCCCTTGATAGGCTCCGGCTCAGGAACGAACGGTCCCTCAGGACTGTTTGCTACAGCTACACCAACGCCAAAGCCACGCATGGCGCCATCGGGAACTGATGGGAAATAGAAATAGTATTTCCCGTTCTTCTCAACACAGTCTGGTGCCCACATGGAATAGGAGTCAGGTCTCACCCAGGGTACCTTGTTCTGGGTGACAATGACACCATGATCTGTCCAGTCGGTGAGATTCTCCGACGAGAATACATGATAGTCCTCCATACAGAACCAGTCCTGACGCTGCCCCTCAGGTGGGAAAATGTCGTGCGAGGGATACAGATATACCTTGCCGTTAAACACTCGTGCCGTCGGATCGGCGGTGAACTGGTCACGGATAATGGGGTTCTGTGCCGTGGCCACCGTAGCGGCCACGAACAGAACAATAGTTGATAATAAAGTTTTATTCATTGCTGTTGGTAATTATTTAAACTGCCAAAAGTCAAGGCGAACGTCGCCCTTGGCTTCACTGAAACAAATGTAAAGGTCGTGGACGCCAGTAGCACCCTTCACCTTGGATTTGAAAGGCTGATAGTTCTCCACGGAACCAGTGCTCTTGAGGTAAACGGTGCTGATAACATCGCCCTTCACACTGTCAAGACGCAGCGTGACAGTGCAGCCAGACAGGGCAGCAGCGGCTGCTATCATATTGAATTGCTTGGCACCCTGACCGAAGTCGACGCCACGCAGACGGATATATTCACCGTCGTTGATGTCGTAGATATACATATTGCGCTTACCCGTCGACGCAGGCATGTCCTTCACTACACCAGTGTTCTCAATGCCCATCTTGGCACTCTTCAGACCATAGCCCCAGTTCATGGTCTCGGCCTCTACACGCTGGTAGGGATTCAGCCAGTGCAACTGCTTCATGGGCTGCTGATCGAGCCAGTAGGGAACTTCCTGAATAGTGCCGTCGGCATTGTAGGTTATCTCCGTAGCAGAAACACTACGGCGCTCATGGTGAACGTAGGTGTCCAGATGCATCAGGTCGTAGTTCTGACCAAAGACATACGAATGCCCCTTATAGTCGCAGATGCCAGGATGGTTACCACGGTCGCGCTGGGTGGGGCGCATGATATATCCCTTCCACTCCCAAGGCCCTGTGGGCGAGTCGCTCATGGCATAGCCGAGGGCCTCAGGACAGCAGGTGCTAGCAAAAGCCAGATAGTACTTGGCTCCCTCTCCTTGGGAGAGGGTTGGGGTGAGGTTCCTCTTATAGAACCAAGGCCCCTCCTGATAGTTGGGGATATGCGGCAGTTTGGTCACCTCACTGGTCAGCGAGGTCATATCGTTGCCTAACTTGGCCCAGAAGGTATGGGGATTGCCCCAGTACATATAGGCCTGACCGTCATCGTCAGTATAGACGCTGGGGTCGATGTCATACCAGTTGCTCTGGTCCCATACCAATGGTTTTCCTAAAGGGTCCTTGAACGGTCCGTAGGGTGAGTCGGCCACCAAGACACCGATGCCATGCCCATGCAAGGGGGCATAGAGGTAATACTTACCATTACGTTCCACGGTCTGGATGGCCCAGGCACCGTTTTCGCGGCTACGCCAGGGGAAGTCTTTCAGCGAGGCCACAGCACCATGTTCTGTCCAGTTCACCATGTCGGTGGTACTCCACAGCAGCCAGTCGTACATGAAGAATCCTGCTGACGACTTCTCGTTCTCGTCAGGGATGTCCTCGGGTGAGGCATCGTGCGACGTATATAAGAATAAGGTGTCGCCCACCACCAAGGGTGAGGGGTCGGCTGTGTACTTGGTTTGGAAGAGCGGCATATTCACCTGCTCCAGTCCACGCATCTCCCACCAGTCGAAGTTGAAGAGCTTCGGACCCTTGCGGCCTTTAAATACCAAGTAGAGGTCACGGGTGTGCAGACGTGAGGGATAGCTGTCGAGGGCTGCCAGGTCTGTAGTAATGGTCTGCCACTTTTCCCAGCCGCCAGTGCCAGGCACATCCAATGTGCCGAGGAGTTGTCCTCCAAGGCTATCCAGCCGAATCTCTATCTGTCCGCCACGCAGACCACTGGCCACGCGGGCCGTGAAGGTACGAGGGGTCTTGTAGCACAGGTGGACGGCCTGCAACTTGATGTAGTCACCATTGTGAATGTCGGAGACGTAGACACCCACCTCATCACTTTGTTCTGTTTTTACACCTTTCGAGAAGGCCATCGTCTCGGCCTCTACCTTACGGTATGGGTCAAACTTGGCAATGGGCTCGACGCCCTCATCGGTCGGCATGATGGTGGGGAAGCTGCCGTCGGCATTGTACTTGAACTCCTCGACGGCCACGCTGCGACCAAAGCCGCCACCACCAGGCAGCTTGCCTGTATGATAGAAGAAATAGCTATGCCCTTTGAAGTCGGCTACACCACAGTGGTTGGTAAATGATCCTGTGTCGCACAGTGGCATGATCTCACCGGCATAGGTCCAAGGACCCGTAGGCGACGGTGCCGTGCTATAACTGATATGCTCAGGCACACCGCCTGCGGCATAGAGGAGCTGATATAACTTTGAACTTTGAACTTTGAACTTTGAACTGTCCACCTTGCGGAGCCACGGACCTTCCGTATAGCAGTCCTTGTACTTTTTACCTTTCTCACGCTTGTCCATCGATGGGGCACCAAAAGCTTCCTCGGTCATGTCGAGCATGCCCAGTTCGCCTGAGTAGGAAACCATGTCGCGGTTCAGTTTCAGGTAATAGACGCAGGGATTACCCCACATCAGCCAAGCCTGACCATCATCGTCAATCATCACTGTAGGGTCGATGTGGTCCCAGGAGCCGTTTTCAAACAGCGGCTTACCGATGGCATCGCGGAAAGGTCCCGTCGGTGTGTCTGCAACAGCCACACCGATGGCCATGCCATTCGAAATCTTCGAGTGGGCACAGATATACCAATAGAACTTGCCGTCGCGCTCAATGGTCTGGGAAGCCCAAGCACGATCGTCAGCCCACGAGAAGCTCTCCAGTGCCAATGGTGAACCATGATCCTGCCAGTTGACCATATCTTGAGTGGAATACACACGCCACTCCTGCATCCAAAAGAAGTCGGCATTGTCCTCGTCGTGGCCTGTATACACATACATGGTACCATTGTGTACCATGGGTGCGGGATCGCTGGTAAACCACGTCTGTACAAAGGGGTTCTGTGCCTGACAGCCTAAGGCTGCCAAGCACAGAGTGATAGTTGATAATAAGGTCTTTCTCATGAATTTTCGTTTTTCTATTTTCAATTACTTGAAAAGGCTCTGAGCCATCTGGTACAGACAGCGGCGCCAGGTAAGGAACTCATGGGCAGTACCTTCGGAGATCAGACCTTCTGCATTGAAGCCGGCAGCCTTCAGTGACTCAACGCTCTTGTTGATGCCATCGGGATTCTCCTTGGAACCACAGCCCTCGAAGATGTATTTTACAGCCTTAGGATCCTTGATTTCATCGGGAGCATACTGTCCGCCAGAGAGCAGTCCCCAATAACCGAACACCTCGGGACGGCGCAGGGTAATCAGCTTCGTCTCCATGCCACCCATGGACAGACCTGCCATGGCACGGTTCCACTTGTCGGGCTTGGTCAGGAAGTTCTTGTCGATATGCGGAATGAGCTCGTCAATAAGAACCTTTTCGAACTCCTCTGCCGTAAACTTACCAATGGTACCGAACTTAAAGTCGTTGGTCAGACCGTAGGCCATCACCACGATGAAAGGCTTGATCTTACCGTCGGCAATCAGGTTGTCCATGATGAGGCCTGCCTTACCTTGTACGGGCCAACTGGTTTCATTCTCACCCCAACCATGCTGCAGATAGAGCACAGGATAACGCTCCTGCTTGCCCTTCACGAGCTTACCATAGCCATAGGGCAGATAGACATTGGCAGTCTGCATCTTGCCTGTGCTCTCAGACCAGAAGGTTACCTGCTGGATGTTGCCATGAGGAATGTCCTTGCGATAGGCATAGAAGTCCTGGTCGGGAGCGGGAATCTCGATACCGCTCTCCCAACGGCAAGAGCCGAAGTAGTTGTGGGTGCCAGGATCGTTGAACACACCACCGTCGATGGTCAGGTGATAGTAGTGGAAGCCAGGATCCATTGGACCTTCGGTAGTACCTACCCACACACCTTCTTTATCCTTGCGGAGTACCGTACCGCCACGACCACCAAGGCCAAGGCTGACAATGACCGACTTGGCATCGGGAGCCTCCACGCGGAAGCGGGCATAACCCTCGCTGTTCACCTTCGGCCACTCTTGTCCGGGCTGGTTCATGGGATTGGGGACGAAGTCCTCCTTGGGAACGGCCTTGTCAAGAGCAGGATCGAAGTTTTTAATGGCATAGTAAGCCTGCTTGGGCTTGTAGTTCTCGTCGAACGGCAGCGGATGGTTGTTGACACCCAGCCATGAGTCACGGTCGCCCAGGTTCCAGAAGGTTACGCAGTCAATAACGTCCTTATGCTTACGGAAAATCTTGAAGATGCGGTTATACTGGTCAGTCAGCAGGGTGTTCATATAGCCTGCCACCGGCTTGGCCTCACCACGTGAGAAGCGCAGCTGACCACCCATCTCCGTGTTCATACGGATGTCGAGTTCGGTCACGTGGATGTGCTTCACCAGTTCTGAGTATTTCGTGATGGCGGCATCGATATCCTCCTCACTGGGACCATAGACATTGTAATGTCCCTGCATACCAATGCCGTGGATGGGAACACCGGCTTCCTGCATCTTCTTTACCATATTATAGATGCGGTCACGCTTGCCAGGGTCACACTCGTTGTAGTCGTTATAGAACAGCAGGGCATTGGGGTCAGCCTCATGGGCAAACTCAAAGGCCTTGGCAATGAACTCATCGCCGCAGAGCTTGTAGTGACGACTCTCGCGATAGGGACTGGGCTTCTGTCCGGGGCGTCCGAAGCCACCGAAGCCACCAAAACCACCACCTCCATCGGACATGGCCTCGTTGACCACATCCCAGGCATAGACCACGTCCTTATAGCGGTTCACCACGGTATGGATATGTTCACGCAGGCGCTCATAGAACACCTCCTTCTTCACCTCCTTACCCTTCTTGTCGGTAAACATCCAGTCGCAGAACTGAGAGTGCCAGCACAGGCAGTGACCACGCAGTTTGATACCGTTTTGGCGGCAGAAGTCAGCTATCTTGTCAGCCTTCTCGAAGTTCCATACGCCCTCTTTGGGGTGTATCTCACCAGGCTTCATATCGTTCTCGGCTGTAATGCTGCTAAACTCTTTTTTGACGAGATCTGTCTGGTCTTGGTCAGACACATTACGTTGATTGAGTGCAACACCAATCAGAAAATAGTTACTGTAGGTGTCTTTCATACCTTTTGAGGAATTGGGGTCGACGGGAGCACCCCACTGTGCCCAAGCACCCGTAGTGCTCATAGCCATGATGAAGGCCAGGACAATTCTTAAAGATTTTTTCATTGAGCAAAAATTGATTTAATGGAAATTTGCCGCAAAGTTAGTAAACTCCTACGACATAGACGTTGCCGTATGTATCAAAGACTTTAGGAAATGTTGCATTAGAAACAGGGGACTTGCGCCTAATCGTCGAAACGCCTTGTAAATAACACATTATTTATTCGTTTTTTTTGGTAAATTGCTCGGAAAACAGTAACTTTGCGGCAAAGTATGAAACTAATGAAAACCTAAGAATGAAACGATTTTTATTCCTGACAGCCTTCGTGGCCATGACAATGACAATGGAAGCGACAAAAACAAAAGTAGTGATTGACCGGATAGAGCCGACAGACTGGTTTGTGGGGATGAAGAACCCACAGGTGCAGCTGATGGTCTATGGTAAGGACATTTCTAAAGTGGAAAATGTGACAACCGACTATCCGGGTGTAATGGTCGACAGCGTGGTGCGCCTCGATTCGCCCAACTATTTGCTGGTGTATATGAACCTGCGTGATGCACAGCCAGGCACGATGACGCTGCAGTTCCAAACGCAAAAGACCAAGTTAAAAGTCGCCTATCAACTCAAGAACCGCGAGATGAGCGGTGACAAGCGTATGGGCTTCGACATTAGTGACGTACTCTATATGCTAATGCCAGACCGCTTTGCACAAGGTGCAGACCACAACCCACAGGTAAAGGGCATGCGTGCCTACAAGGAAGACCGTACGCAGCCATCCTTACGACATGGTGGTGACCTCAACGGCATTCGCGAGCATCTTGACTATTTTAAGGAGCTTGGCGTAACAGCATTGTGGCTGACACCCGTCTTGGAGAACGACTCGCCAGACGACGAGCGCGGTTTTTCCACCTATCACGGTTATGCCACGACGAACTACTATCGTGTTGACCCCCGCTTCGGCACCAATGACGACTATCGCCGACTCTGCGCTGAAGCACATGCCAAGGGACTGAAGGTGGTGATGGACATGATTTTCAACCACAGCGGCTTTGAACATCCGTGGACACTCGATATGCCAACCAAGGACTGGCTGAACCTGCCAAAGTGGCTGGAGGAGTCGAAAGGCACCTCGAAAGCAGAAGGTACCAGTTTCCTCCAGACATCATATAAACTGACGCCAGTAGTAGATCCTTATGCCTCGAAGGTTGACCTGAAGGAGACGACAGAAGGGTGGTTCGTTCCTACGATGCCTGACCTGAACCAGCATAATCCGCACCTGATGCGCTATCTCATCCAGAACTCGAAGTGGTGGATAGAGACGGTGGGTATCGACGGTATCCGAATGGATACCTATCCTTATGCATACGCAGACGCTATGGCACAGTGGATGAAGGAAATTGACGAGGAGTATCCGAACTTCAACACTGTGGGTGAGACATGGGTGACAGACCCGCCCTATACGGCAACATGGCAGAAGGACTCAAAGCTTGCAGAGAAGAACTCATACCTCAAGACTGTCATGGACTTCTCGTTCTTCGACAAACTGAACCAGGCCAAGAACGAGGAGACCGACCCGTGGTTTGCCGGACTGAACCGCCTCTATTCCTCGTTCGTCTACGACTATCTCTATCCCAATCCCTCCAGTGTGATGGCTTTCATTGAAAACCACGACACCGACAGATTCTTAGGCAACGGCAAGGATACGCTGGCCTTGAAGCAGGCCTTGGCGCTGCTGCTGACAGTACGCCGCATTCCACAGCTCTACTATGGTACGGAGGTGTTGATGAATGGTACTAAAGAAGTGACGGATGGCAATGTGCGCAAGGACTTCCCAGGCGGATTCCCCGGCGACAAGCATAACTGCTTTACCAAGGAAGGACGCACAAAGGCTGAACAGTCTATGTTTGCATGGACCAGCCGCTTGCTACACTGGCGTCAGGGCAATGACGTGATAATCAAGGGTAAGCAAACGCAGTTCATTCCTTATAACGGCATTTATGTCATTGCCCGCCAGTATCAGGGCAAGACAGTGCTTACCATTCTGAATGGTACAACGAAAGAGGCGAAGATGGAGGTGAAGCGCTATGCAGAGGTCATTGGCGATGCCAGTCGTGTGAAGGACATCCTGACCGACCGTTACTACGACCTCTCGAACGACCTGCAGCTCAAGCCCCGCCAGTCACTCATATTAAATTTTTAAGGTAAACAATATGAAAACGAAAACCCAGATTATGATGATTGCTGCAGCCTGCTGTTCACTGATGGCTGTATCGTGCACTGTTAAGACAGAGATCACAACACCGATGCTCACAACTGTTGGAAACCCTTACATGCCCCTATGGGAACATATTCCCGACGGTGAGCCCTATGTGTTTGAAGACCCTGACCAGCCTGGAAAGTACCGCGTTTATGTCTATGGTTCACACGATGATTTGGTGACGATGTATTGTGGCCGTGACCAGGTGGTGTGGTCGGCCTCCGTCGACAGCCTTAACAACTGGCGATACGATGGCGTCATCCTCGTGGTGGACAAGAATGCCAAAGGTGAACCCTTCGACTCTGCCGGTACTGCCGACGTATTGTATGCCCCTGACGTAACACTGGTGACGGACAAGAACGGCAAGAAGACCTATTACCTGTTCCCTAACGACCAGACGGGCTACCGCAATGGCCTGATTGCAAAGAGCGACCGGCCGGACGGTCCCTTCGAGGTGTGCAATTGGAATGCTGAAGATCCTGTCAAGGTTGATGGCATCTACGGCTTCGATCCTGCCGTGTTTGTTGATGACGACGGACGTGTTTACGGCTATTGGGGCTTTGGGCACTCGATGGCTGCAGAGATAGATCCTGCAACGATGTGTACGGTAAAGCCAGGTACAGAGATGGTCGATGGAATGATATCGGGCTACAAGGAACCAGGCAAGTTCCGTTTCTTCGAGGCCTCCAGCATTCGTAAGATCAAGGACAAGTACGTCTTTATCTATAGCCGTTTCACGGAGGATGGTGAGTTCGGACTGCCCACCTCGAACTATACCCTTGCCTACGCCTACAGCGACAACCCATTAGGCCCTTGGACCTATGGTGGCACCATCATTGACGGTCGTGCCCGTGAAAAGGACGAGCAGGGTAACGTCATTGCCTCGGCCACACCTGACGGTAACACACATGGCTCAATCTGCGAGATTAACGGACAATGGTATGTGTTCTACCATCGTCAGACGGGTACCGACGAGTATGCCCGTCAGGCCATGGTGGCCCCCATCGAGGTAAAGGTTGAGGAAGGCAAAGGCGGCAAGGTGGAAATCAGCGAAGGTGAGTACAACAGCCAAGGCTTCGCTTTGGAAGGTCTTGACCCATTCGAGCGCCACTCGGCAGGTATCGCCTGTTGGTACACGGGTCCAAAGCCAGCTACCCACGAGTGGCCAAACAATACGTTCTATGGCTCGTATGTCGCTGCTTGCTATGGCGGCGAGGGTGGCCAGACCAAGGAACAGGCACTGGCCTCGACAGCCAAGTACGATGCCCCTTACGATCTGCGCTATAACACTAACTCTGTCGTCAACAATACCGATGGCTCCATCGTCGGCTATAAGTACTTCAACTTCGATGCCGAGCGCTTGAGCAATCCGGCTAATCTGATGCTTTGTCTGCGCGTCGTTCCCGAAGGCATCGACGGCACTATTGAGGTCATTATGGACCGTCCATGGACCTCACAGGGTGGCAAGAAGATAGGTGAGATAGCCCTGAAGGCTGACATGCCGAAGGATACCACGACCTTGGCAATTGGTATCACCAACGAGGTCAAAGAGAAAGGTCTCGCAGGCAAGCACGCCATCTTCTTCGTCTTCAAATCAGATAACAAGGAGAAGTCGCTCTGCACCCTCGAAGACCTCTACTTCACGTTTGACGACAACAAGTAAGAGGTCACATACCAAAGTAGAAACTACGTCGTGGATTTATTTTTCTACGACGTAGTTTTTACTTTCGCACGGCACTCTTGACCTTTCCCCATGGCACCAAAACACCTTCTGCATGTTCTGGGCCGAGTAAGATAAGGCAGAATTAATTACCCTGTTTCCTATTAAAAAGCATGAGCGATTGGTTTTTTATTGCTTCTTGCAATATTTTGATGATTACTGTCGTATATATAAGAAGAGAAGAAAAAAAACGAATGGCAACTGAAATAGACACAGACCTGATTAGGGGACTGCTCGAACAAAGTCCCAAAGCCCAAAGACAGGCGCTCCAGCGCTATGGCAACGAGGTCTTCGCACAAGTAGCGAGGATGCTGCCAGCGACGGAGGATGCCGAGGAGGTGTATCAGGACGTGTTTGTGAAGGTCTTTAGGAATATCGGGCAGTACGACTCTGAGAAGTCATCGTTGAGAACCTGGATATCGCGCATAGCCTACAACGAAGCCGTCACGTGGCTCCGACACAAGCGACAGGCGGTGATTTACTTCGAAGACCGCGAGGGCAGTGCCGAGCAACTGTCGGACACGGAAGTGGAAGAGACGCTGGGTCATCCGAACGTAGAAACGGTACAGCTAATACGTGCAGCACTCAAGCACCTGCCACCCGAAGAGCGAGCCATCGTGACGATGTTCTACTACGAAGAAATGAGCCTGAAAGAGATAGCCTACGTGACGGAATCGATTCCAACGACGGTAGCCTCGAAGCTCAGCAGAACGAGAAAGAAAATATGTAAAATCATCAAAATGTTGCAATCATGACAGAGGAGAAAATCAATGCACTCAGACAAGCGGACACGAACCTGCGCGACGCCCTCCGAATGGACGAAGCCGAACGCCCGCAGATGCCTGCTGACCTCAACGAGCGACTGATGCAGCGCATGGCTGTTTCAGAAAAGCCAGTGAAGCGTCGCATCGTGTGGCCTTGGATTGCTGCCGCTTGTGTGGCTGGCGTCATGATAGTTTGGCTGACACCGCCAAAGGATACTCCTAAGGATGTCGTTGCAGGCATTCAGCCAGAGGTTGAGACACCTATTATTAATCATAAGGTAGAAACTCCAAAGGTTGAGGAAACACCAAAGGTTGAGGAAACTCCAATAGAAGTTCCAACCATCAAGGCAGTTAAAAAGGCTCGCAAGTCAGAGAAACCGCTCTTGGCACAAGAGACGAAAGTTGAGCAGCCAGCAGAAAAGCCTGCTATTGACGAAGCCACTAACGACTTGGCTGTAGCTGAGAACGCTAAGCCTCAGGAAAAGATGGTTACCCTGACCGAACGCGACATCCCCATTACCCGTCCTGAGAACTACAAATACACTCCCGAGGAACTCGCCCTGATGAAGAAACAGGCCAACGAAGCCTATCTGAGATGGGCGCAACTGGAACTCGAAATCGCAAAACATCAATTAGAACAAACAGCACAGAAGTAACTTTGAACATTGAACTTTGAACATTTAAAACGAAACGAATATGAAACGAATATTTATCATGCTGCTCATTGCTTGCAGCGCCATCACAACCGTCAGTGCCGATTCTACGGCTACCCCGCAGAAGAAGGCAAAGAGTGTCATCCAAAGCCTGGAAGGTATCATCGCATTTCATGCTAAGGAGGGTAGCCAGACACTATCCGTCACCAAGAATCCTGAAACAGGTCTTATTGAGTCAAGCGAACGCATCGCACCTTTCACCTGTGAGAAAGAAGACCTGTGGACCATACCCATCGGTTTCAGCGATGATGAGCCTTTGTCGTATCAGTACATGCACCTGCTGCCAGGCAACGCAGAACTATTCAACCTGAAGGTGGTGACTAACAACGGAAAGAAGAGCAAGGATGTACGTATTCGTACCAATACTAAGCAGGAGATGTGGTTCATGTGCTGCAAGAACCCTGACAACCCCCAGTTACGCGATGCATACGCCATCGTGTGGGAAGAAACCAAGGATAAAAGGGTCACGGGCACCGTCTTTATGATTACCTCGCTACGCCCAGACATGTACGAAAAAAACATGTCGAGTGCAGGCCTCTTGAGCGACAATAAGAACACATTCATCATCGACGGCCGCGTGGGCTATGATCTGAACGACTCTCTCTACGTGGTCTATATGGCCGACTCAGCCAAGGAATTGAACAATGTGAAAGACAGCGACTTCGTGGCTACGATGCCTGTGGTGAACAAACGCTTCAGTTTCAGTGTGCAGCTCGACAAGCCTAAGGTGGGCCGCATCCGTACGGTAATGCCTGACGGCTCGCTTTGCCAGCTGTGGACTAATCTCGACTTCGTGCCTGGCGAGACCTACCGCATCACCACACATAACGGCTACTACGATGAGGATCGCGACTATGAGCGCCGTGTAGGTCGCTACTCTGGAAAGAGCCTGTTGAATGACCTGCAAAAACGTGGCATTGACGACCAAACGGTAGAGGTGGTTGACGAGGTGCCCGCTGGGTACCAAAAGGCTACCGTCGTCCAACCTCAGGATTGGCGAAACTCGCTCACCGCGCAGCAACAGGCAAAGATTCAGATGAAAGGAGAACTTATTCACCTGGACATGGAGAGGATTAAAGCCAGCTATGAAGGTATTGGTGCGGAGCTGAAAGGCATGCGTGACCAATACAGAATAGGTACCATCTTTGAGGACATTCTAAAGCAGAACAAGGAATTGGACAAGAAGTACCAAGATGTCATCAAGCTGGTTCAAGGCTATGCAATACCAGCCATTGAACTGCCGAGCCTGTATAAGGAGATCCTGAAGTTCTATAACGAGCAGAACAATGGGCTCAACGAGTACTTTAAGAGTTTCGGCTACAGCCGTGAAGCGAAGCCTGCCCGTAAGCTCCAGGAGTATCTGAACGGTCAAATGGAGAAATACATCAAGGAGATGGAGGCGTCACTCCAGTAACGACAGATGACACACGCTTAGTAGATGCGGATTCTCAGCTGATGCTGTTTCGACTTGTCGATGCTGTATTTCTTCAGCACGCCCGGACCGCACGAGCTGTTGCCTAGTCCCATGACAGCACAATCGATAGAGAGGTAGGTCTTTCCCTGGTTTTCCAGTTCGTGGTCGTGCGTCTTGCTGGCCAGATACTGGGCGGAGTAAGGCAGAGCTGAGAAGGAGAATGGCTGGTCGACAGCCTCAATGCGCAGCGGTTTGACACCCTTACCCTTCAGTTCTATGTATGTACAGTCCTCGTGGTTGCCGCTGTCCTGCGGACGGGGGTAATGTACATACTGCTGGCTGACGGTCGACTGCCACAGACCAATGGGGCACGACTGCTTGCGGTCTGGGTAGTTGTCCCACGGACCTCGTCCGTACCACGTCAGTTGTTCGTACTCGCGCGGCAGTTCGATGACGATGCCCAGTCGTGGCAACGGGGGCAGGCTGTCGGGAATGGTGAAGGTGAACGTCAGCTCGTTGCCCTGCTGTTCCATGGTCATCGGAATGCGCAGCGTGTCGAGTCCACAGCGCTTCCAGTCCTTTGCCAGCCAGTTGCCAAAGCTCTTGTCGTTATCGGTGGGAGCGCGGAAGCATTGAGGCGAGAGGTGAGAGGTGAGGAGTGAGAGGTGAGTGGTGAGAGGTGAGGGATGAGGGGTGAGTGGTCGTTTGTCGCCTAAGCTTTTGACACCAATGGCCTTCGTGTAGTCGACGGGCACGTAAGACTCGCCACAGGCTTTGGCCACCTCGCCATACACCTGCTGCACCTCGTAGTACTTTGGTGTCAGCGTGCGGTCGCTCATGACGATGCCGTTCATGCAGAAGGCGTGCAGGTTGGGCTTGTCTCCAAAATCGCCACCATAAAATACGCTGTCGTTACGTATGATGCCCTGATCCACCCAGTCCCAGATGAAGCCACCCAGCATGCGCTTGTGCGAGCAAATCTCGTCCCAATACTCCTTGAAATTGCCCAAGGCATTGCCCATGCAGTGCGCATACTCTGAGGTGAGCACAGGACGGTTGTCGTCCGTGCGGTAGGCTATCTCTAACAGTCGCTCCCAACGGGCATTCTCAGCGCGCTCCTTGTCAGAACCCTCAGGGATGCCAGGATTGAGATATTCGTCCATCACTCGCGGATAGAAGCGAGAGATGATATCGACCGTCTTGGGGTCAGGATCACCCTGAGCACCCTCGTAATGAACGGGACGCGTAGGGTCGAACTCGTGGAGCCAGGCCGACATGGCAGCATGGTTAGGGCCATAGCCGCTCTCGTTGCCCAGGCTCCAGAAGATAACGCAGGGATGGTTCTTGTCGCGCTCAGCCATGCGGATGGCCCGATCAAGGAAGGCATCAGCCCAGTCGGGGGTAGAAGCCAGCGTGCCACGGAGTCCGTGCGTTTCGCAGTCGGCCTCGTCCATCACGTACATACCCATCGAGTCGCACAGCTCATACCAGCGAGGACAGTTAGGATAGTGGGCGAGTCGGACGGCATTGATATTGGCCTCTTTCATCAGTTGTAGGTCCTGCAGCATGCGCTCCTCCGTCATCACACGGGCTGTATAGGGGTCGTGCTCATGGCGGTTGACACCACGAATCTTTATGGCTCGGCCGTTAATGAGCAGCCTGCCGTCGGCAATTTCGATGGTGCGGAAACCCACTTGCTGGGTTATGCGCTCAACGGTTTGCCCGTTGAGATTCTTGAGTTCCAGCAACAGGGTGTAGAGGTTTGGATGGTCGACGCACCACAGGCGTGGATTGGCCACCTTCATCTCCATGCGGTTGAACTTGCGATAACCTCGCTGGGGGAACCACTCGTTCATGCGCGATGCCTTGTGTTGGAGGTCGAGGACTTCGTCTGTTGCGACTGTGTCGCAGCCTACAGGACTATTGCCATCCATGAGGGTAGCGACAAGACGGTAGCCCTCGCCGGTTGCACCGTTATAGACGGCGAACTGCGGGTTTATCTGTAGCACCCAGTCTCCCCTCCAGTCGGAGGGGGTTAGCGGGAGACTTCGCACAGCCACGTCGCGCAATCGTACATCGGGGGTATGGTAGAGCAGCACGTCGCGATGGATGCCTCCGAAGCGCCAGAAGTCCTGGTCTTCAAGATACGAGCCGTCGCTGTATTTATACACCTCGACGGCAATCAGATTTTCGCCCTGCTGGAGATAGCTGGTGATGTTGAACTCAGAAGGCTCCATCGACCCCTGCGAGTAACCCACCCTTTGGCCGTTTATCCAGACATAGAAGGCTGACATGACACCCTCGAAGCGCAGGAAGGTCTGACCATCCTGCCACCCGGCGGGTAGAGTGAAGGTGCGCCGATACTGGCCTGTGGGGTTGCGTTCTTCGTAGGTGGTCCACTCGCGCTTAGGTTCGCTCATCACATAGGGCGGGTCAATCTTAAACGGATAGCCGGCAGAAATATAAATAGGTGTACCATAGCCATTCACTTCCCAATTGGCAGGTACATCCAGTGTTTTCCACCCTGAGGCATCGTAGTCCGTATGGTAGAAATCCTTGATGCGCTCATCTGGTATCTTTGTCCAACGGAACTGCCAGTCACCGTTGAGACTTATCATGCGGTCACCCTTCTGCTCACCGTAAGGGATGAAGTATGCCCGCGCCGGTTCGCGGTTAATCTGCAGTACGTGGTTGTCTTCCCAGTCGTGGTGCTCTTGGGCACTCAATGGTGCTAACGTAGGTATGCAAAGAAACAATCCTAAGATAAAAGTTCTCATAGACAAATGTTATTCTTTAAGCATGATTAGCCATTTGGTAAATGGCATGCATGGCCTCGCGGTCGAGCACCTCCATGGCACCGAGGGTAATGGTGCCACCACGACTGCATCGGTCGGCCAGCGTATCTATCTCATCATCAGTGAGGGTATGGCCGAGTAATTCGCCGATGTTGGTAGGCATGCCGATGGCGCGATAGAACCGTTCGATGGCCTCGATTCCTTTCAGTGCAGTAGCTTCGGGATGTGCAAAATCGTTATTTACACCCATGACGTTGACAGCAAACTGTACGAAGCGGCTGATATGCTTATGCATGACATAGCGAGCCCACGAGCCCCATAGAGCAGCGAGCCCGGCACCATGGGTGACGCCATAGACGGCACTCAACTCGTGTTCCAGACGATGGGTGGCAAAGTCTTTCTCTGTACCGCATTCCGTCAGGTCATTATGTGCCAGCGAACCTGCCCACATAATCTGGGCACGATGGCGATAGTCCTCTGGGTTGGCAAGAACCTCATAGACGCTGTCTTTCACTGTACGCAGCAGTGCTTCGGCGATGGCGTCTGTGAGCGTCATGTCTTCGTATTTCGAGAAGTAGCGCTCCATGGTGTGCATCATAATGTCTGTAGCACCAGCCGCCGTCTGGTAGGCAGGCAGTGTATAGGTCAACTCCGGGTTCATGATACAGAAGCGACAGCGACACAGGTCGCTATTGATACCGCGCTTCAACAGTCCTTCGTCGCGGGTAATGACGCAGCTGCTTGACATCTCGCTGCCTGCTGCGGGGATGGTGAGAATAACACCGATGGGCAGACACTGCCGGGGACTTGCCTTCCCTTCCCAAAAGTCCCACACGTCTCCGTCATAGTTCACACCATAGCCAATGGCTTTGGAAGAGTCGATGACACTGCCTCCCCCCACGGCAAGGATGAAGTCGACCTGTTCACGGCGGCAGAGTTCAATACCTTCTTGGACTTTCGATAATAGTGGGTTAGGTACAACCCCACCAAGCTCGACAAAGCTGATGCCAGCTTCTCGCAGGGTGTTGAAAGTGCGGTCCAGCAGGCCAGAACGTCGGGCTGACCCGCCGCCATAATGTACAAGAACACGTGTTCCGCCTTGCTGTTGGATAAGTTGTGCCAACTGTTTTTCGCTGTCGCGCCCAAAGACCACACGGGTAGGGGCATAATAGTTGAAGTCTTTAATCATGGTGTTTATTGTATCTCTAAGTTCTTAAATTCTATGTCTTTTGCCTCTATAGTAAGGCGGTAGGTGCCAGCATTAATCTGGGTGCCGGTAGTGGTTGAGAGCATCTTGAACTTGTTAGGCGTAGGCGGGAACGTGATGTCACGGTCCACAAGTACCGTATGCTTGGAGTCGGTGATGGTCATGCGGGTCTTGACGGCACGGCCGGTGGTGTTCTTATAGCGGAAGCGAAGGGCGTACTCCTGACCAAGGCCGGGCTTGATGATGAAGGAAGCCCCCCTCTGTCCCCCCGACTGGGGGGAAGGGTGGTAGACCGTTGCGGGACGCGCCTCGGTATCTACTGGCAGCTCTTCCTTCGGCAGCTTCGCGATGGTATCGGTATCGAAGGCGCGCCAAGAGGTCGTTGCCTGACGCTGTACTACGGCGACAGGCTGAACGGTCGCAATCGCAATGCCACAGATGACAGCCTGACCAGCCTTTACCTCTGGGAAGGAGATGCGTAGCTTGCCATCCTTGACCTTAGCAGTTACCACGCGTTTTAGAGCGCCACAATAGCCCGCCTCTGCCCATGTGTCGAGGTCGTCAACGAGCGTCTCGCCATTCACGGCTACATCGAAGATGCGCATACCCTCGTAGTCGTCACGCTCGCCACCGTTCTTTCCGTGCCAAGGTTCCGTGAAGTAAAGCTCCACTCGGTAGGTGTCAGTGGGTGGACTGCTGACCACGAAGTCATACCATAGGCGGTGACGACCAAAACGGAAGAACTGGAAGAGTTCGTCGCTCTTGGTACCTCGGATGTCTTCGGTGATATGGCGCTGTGAGGCCTGATAGGGATGAATGCCGGGAAAGTCCTGTCCCCACGAGTGGCTGTAGAGCGTGTCATCAGCCAGCCATTGCTGTCCATACTCATCGACGAAGGCATCACCACCACAGTTGATGCGATAGAGATAGTGATAGCCGTCGGCGCCCTTCACGAGGTCGCGGTTGCGGTCGGCAGCAGTGGGGAGATTACCCGACGGAAAACCGTCGGGAGTAGTGGCATAGCGCTGCTTATACATATAATAAGCCTGCGTGGGCTCCTCCCAGATGGTAGTCAGGCCCTTGTAGTTGATAGGGCCAATTTTGTCGATGCGACGGTAGGCACCATCGGGCTGGACTCGGCCGGGATTGTCGTGCGAAGAGAAGATCCACTGGAAGTGGCCGCAGACACCGAGGGAGGTGTCGACGGGAGAACCGTCGACCACACGATAAGCCTGCTCGGCCAGGCGGGCCTTCTTTTCGAGAAGGGCGGTGAAGCTCTCCTCGCTATATTTTGCATCACCATGCAGGTCGATGGTGCGCCAAGCACCGTACTCACCATTCAGCAGCTGTTCGGGACGCTTCAGCTCGTTGTCGTAGTTGTCGGCAGAGCCACCATAGGTGCCACTCCAGTTCTGGATGACGTTCCAGTCGGTGCCCTCGCCACCATTACAGGTGGTGATGAGACGTTGGTCGCGGCAGGTAGGATCGAGCTGGCGGATGATATCAGAACACTCCTCTGCAAAGTCCTTGGGCAGGATGCTCTCGTTCTGAAGGCCCCAGAGAATGATGGAGGGAGAGTTGCGGCGTTCCTTAATCCAGCGCACCAGCAGACGTTTGAAGTTCTCGCGGAAAGCAGGAGTGTCATACCAGATATGTGCTGAGAACTGACTCCAGAAGAGGATGCCCTGTTCGTCGAGCAATTGCTGATAGAGTAGGTTGTGAGGCTGGTGTGCCTCACGGAAAGCGTTAAAGCCTGCGTTACGAATCTGCTTGATGCGAGAACGTATCTGCTCAGGGGTAAAGGCATGGCTATTGCCCAAGAGGTGCTCGTACTCGCAGGTGCCGTTGATGAAGACGGGCTTGCCGTTGAGGTAGAAGCGGTTATCTCCATCGTTGCGCTTAACAGGCCACGAGATGTTACGGATGCCGAAAGGTGTGCGCACCTCGTCTGTCGTCTTACCGTCGCGCTTAATCATCGTGACAAGCGTATAGAGGTAAGGATCATCGAGCGACCATCGATGGGCGTTCTCTATCTTCTCAGCATGACGGATGGTCTTTGTTTCACCAGCCTTGATGGTCACAGCTTCTGCATGACGGAATACCTGTTTGCCACTGGCCAGCGTGAACTTGTTGACCAGTTCTATCTGTTGAGGCTGCTGGGTGTAATTCTTTACCTCGGTCTCGATAAAAACAGAGTCGCAAGCGGCATTGCTCCAGATATGCACGCCAAAGGGCTCAATACGTACCTCATTGGTCTCAATGAGTGTGACGGGACGGAAGATGCCGAAAGGCTGACTACCTTCGCTGAAGCCCCATTCCGACGAACAACCACCACATACCCAAGGTGACTCCGTCTGCATGGCAGGATGGTCGACGAGGACATGCAGGGTGTTTTTGCCAGTATTCATGGCATCAGTGACGTCAAGCGTAAAGACGGTACGGCCTATCAGTTCCTTAGGATACTGGGTGTCGTTAAGGGTGATGGTAGCATAGGTGCCTACGCCTTCGAACTGCAGGAAGTAGCGCTTGCCCTCTTGCGGTTGGGCCGTAAAAGTCTTTTGGTAGACAGCACTGCCGTGCAGGTTGCCGTGGCGCAGCTGGCGGTAGCCGTAGTAGTCGTCGAAGTTATGAGGAAGGGTGATACCCGACGGAAAACCGTCGGACACAGTGGCTGACGTCTTTTCGGGCACTATGGCTGCTGTCCAGCCTTCGTTGAGCGAAGTGATGGTGCGGTGGCCTTTGCGCTCAGGTTCAGGGAAACGGACCTCCGAGCGCCCCATGGGTACGCTGGTGGCAACGGCAATGCCTCGCTGCTGATCGTTGTTAACTGCACAATAGAAGTGGTATACCACCCCATCGTGCTTCACCACATAGCTCTTATGGGCAAACATCTCGTCATAGGGTTTCGTGGGCCAGATGAGGTCTTCGCCCTCCCAGCGCTGCCAATGAATGAGGTCGCGACTGACGGCAAAGGTGTTGAAGGCATTGTACTTACGCGATGGGTCGTAGGCCTTGAAATAGAACATGACATAGAGGTCGCCCATCTTGGCAATCTGAGCATCACCCGTGATGATACCACCCACCTCGTTGGCAAAAACGGGGTTACCATCATAGCGCTTCCATTTCTTCAGGTTGTTAGATAGGGCAATACCAATCCGCTCAGCCTTTAGTTCGTTGGCGGGGTTGATGCCGCCCGCATTATAGAACATCACAAAGCGTTTGCCCAGCACCTTCTTTGCGTCATCGTAAATAGTGCTCTTATACTGCACGAGTTTCTCCCACCATTGCACGTCTTTGTCATTAATGCTCATCAGCGGTGTGTCGCCCGATTGCCATTCGTGAGCTTTAGTGATATCGCCTTGTGTCCATGCCATACCGATGTTCAGGGGCTCGCGAACGGCCTCGTAGCCAGTGCCATGACCACCGATGTAGGTCATCCAGTAGTTCTTCTTGTATTTCGCAATGTCATAGCTCCCGCCCCACGTCCAGTCGATGAGGGCAGGGAAACCACCTCGCTGGTTCATGTCCCATCCATCGTCCTTATACGACAGAAGGCGTCCCTTCGTAGTCCAGTGCAACAGGTCGTCGCTCTCAGCCAGCCATGTCTCATAGCCTCGTCCGTCGAGACCGTCCTTGCCATTATAGACGACGTAGGTCATATACCATTTGCCATCATGCTGAAAGACGGTAGGACAGTCTATCTTATGGTAGTTGTCGGCAGGTGCCACCACCATACCGTATTTATAGGGTGTGCGCACCTCTTGGTAGATGCGCTGCATGTCAGACTGCGAAATGATGTCGGCAGGAAAACCGCCGACCACACTAAGGAGCGTTATGAGTGTGGTGAGTATTTTTTTCATAATCCTTTATTTCTGAAAGAGCCAGTCAACTTCGGTGGAGGGACCATTGAGTCCGCAGTCGCGGGGGGTGATGTCGCTATCCGTAAAACCTGCCACCATGAGGATACCCTTCGGCAGACGGATGGTATTACGGCCTGCAGGCAACGAGTATTGGTGGATGTTAACCTTTGGCATCTGTACAATGCTGATGGCATTGGTCAGGACGGGTTCTGCCTGACCGTACTCATTGCCCGTAGCATCAATTTCCAACTTGGGAGCCTTAGCAAACTTCTTGTCGTCGTCCTTGAAGAGACCCACGAGCAGCTTGACGGGCTTGTCGCTCTCGTACTCGATGGTGGTTCCTACGAGACGTGTGGTGTCGCGATTCAGCACGAGGGCCTGCAGGCCAGCGAGTTCAGGAGCGATGGAGTCGACGGGAGTGTCGGGACGGTTTTCAAAGAGGATGGCGCCCTTCTGCAACGTTACTGTAGCACCCTTGTATTTCACGTTGGAGGGGTGGAGCGGCTGTATCTTGACATCTGTCTGAGCTACGGGATGCTTCAGCTTCTCGATATTCTCCTTGAAGGCATCAAGCTCTTCCTGATAGACGGTAGCCAACTCGCTCCACGTCTTCATCTTACCATTGTCACCACCTACAGGAATACGTCTTTGCGCGGTCTGCATGGAGTTGGCATAGAGGTATGTGTCATGCGTGGCAAAACTCAATGCGTTCCACCAATTCTGGCTTTGCTCCAAACACGGCACAGCAGCATCCAAATATTTCAAATCGTTTGTCCATTTGTAGTTCAGCACCTGCTGTGCGGCCTTTACCTTCCAACGGAACGCAGCGGCAAACATTCGATAGTACTTCATATCCTGTCTTACACGCTCGAATTCATCAGCATGGCGGGTTGCCGTAATGAATCTAACGGCTTCCTCGGCTTCGATACCATGTTGCACACATTGGTCAACAATGTCTAGTGGCAATTCGCCCACATGTTGCTCGCCCTTCCATTCTTTCTCTACATATTCAATGAGTTTTTCGCCCTCAGGTCCACAACTCTCGTAGAATCCAGGATAGATGGTGTACTTATAAGGATTGACCAGTTCGCCCATGGTCATGCCGAGCAACAGCGTCTGACGGTTGCCCTCTGTGATACCGAAGCGGCGTAGCAGTTTGGGAGCTATCTCGCCAGCCTCGTCGTAGGCATTCAGCAGAAGACCTGCAGCGATGGTGTCAATGCCGAAATATTCTGCCAGTTCTTTTTTCCAATAGGTAGCTTCGCAGGAAGCGGGGGAACCGTTTCCAACTATGCTGCGCTCACAATTCCACGCATAGCGGCCCCACGCCTGATACCACATCCAGTCGCGGTCCAGCTGCTTCAGACGCTCACCGTTGGGTAGCTTGTCTGCGGTATAGGGCCAGTCCCAATAGGAGGCCTGCGGATAGAGGTGCAAGCCCTTTGAATGGTGCACGCGGTGCATGGCCTGGACGGTTTTCTGAATGAAGGCCGGCGACGACCAGCGCCAAGGTTCAAGGTTAGCCAGGATATGCACGTTGTCGATATGTACGGGAGCAGCGGCAGCCAACTGCCGGTGTGTCTCACCCCAGGGACCACCAGGCTCGTAGGTGGTCAGCGATTCGCCCGTATATTTCGACATGGTGTAGATGTTGGGGTAGAGGGGCAGCGACTCTTTCAGTACCAACGGTCCGTCGGTGTCGTGGGAGCGGAGCACGATGGGGGGAAGGACCGACGGCGTGGCAGCGGGTGAACCGCTGCCCACCCGAGCAATGGCTGTCAGTCCGTCCTTGATGCCGGGGATGATGGTCTCCTTCATCCATGTGACGTCATCATCAATCGTTGCCATGGCCTCGCCTAAGCAGACCAGCAGTCCTACGTTGGGATATTTCTCGATGAAGGCAGCAATGCTCTTGCGGGTATAGTCGGCGATGAGCGGTGTGATGGGACGGTGGCGGTCCTGCGTCTTCAGTCCGTAGTGGTCGGCAAAGGGTTTTGAAAGGATGATGTTATAGAACATCTGGATGACCCAGATACCGCGTTTGTCACACTCATGTGTCAGAAACGAGAAGATGTCCTCGTTCTTCTTGAACGTCTCCTCATCGACTTCCAAGGCGAAGGGGTAGTCTTTGAGTTTGACCAGCGAGGCAAAGGGGTGGCCGTTCCACAGGTACAGCGAGTTGTACTTGTTCTCGACCATCATGTCAAGATACTTCACCCACTCCTCCTTGTCGTAGAACCACGGGAAGTTCTCTGGCGTATAGGGATACTCATAAACGGCATGTCCAGGCAGATAGACGGTCTTCTGCAGTCCGATGCACGTACCGCGCATCACCATCTGCGGAGCCTCGGTAATGATGCCGTCGGGGAAATCGCCAGCCACACGGAGCCGCTCAGCTAACTCCACAGCACCGTAGATGACACCGCTGGGGTCATTGCCCACGATGGTAAAGCCTTTCTTTTCGCGGCTGATGGTGTAGCCCTCAGCTGGTCCTTGATGGCTGCATTTCAACGTGATACGTCCGTTGTAGGCAATTGCCGACAGCTTTTTCTGCAGATACTCAGCGGCATACTGTTCTCGGTTTGTCGCCTGCTTCTGTGTTACGATGCTGACCTTTTGAGCCATGACAGCCAGTGTCATGCATGCCAGGATGTATAAAACGATGCTTCTTCTCATGTCTGTTTATGTGTTCCGTTATTATTATTTGACCTGCTCCCAGCGGCTGGTAGCGTCACTCCCAAGGCCTGGTAGCGTCACTCCCAGTGCTTGGTAGTGTCACTCCCTGTGCTTGGTAGCGTCACTCCCAGGCGCTGGTAGGGCTCCCCAGCTGAAGTCAATGACGTCACGATAGGCATCGAATGCGAGCCCGTCGGTATATCCGTACTCATTAAACAGATCCAGTATCCACTGCTGTTGTTCTGGCGTTAGCAGTCGCTTACCACTATGATAGCGGTAGTAAGTGCCATGTCCACCAAGATATCTCTTTATCTGATTGCGTAAGACGCTGTAGTGTTTCTGCTTGACCTCCTTGAAAAGCGTATCGAAGCCGTATGCCGCCTTAATCATACGAATTTCCTTGAAGTACTTGCAACTCCCGTTCCTATAAGCTGAAGGATATATGGCCGGCCCCCATGCCATGGTGTCTGGCACATGCTGGCCTGCCAGAAAGCGCAGACACTCTTCATGTTGCGGACACCCTTCACAGAAGCAGAGCTGCCATATCGGTGGCACGCAGCTGAAGTCAAATGACTCTTTTATCTTATCGTTCATACTGATTAAGTTTCTTTAAGTCAATTTGTTTGTAGGCTACACGCTGGCGGCGCCAGGTGTAGACACAGTGCAGGGTTCCGTCTTTGCCCTGAATGATGGCAGGATAGCTATACTGGTCGATGGGCGAGTCCTCGAGGGTGAGGGCGTGCTGCCAGTTGGTGCCGTCAGGGCTGAGGGCAATAGAACAAGGTGTGCGCACACCTTTCTTCGTCAGCGGCAGTGTCTCGAAATTGTTGTAGATGAGTGCATGGCGACCGTCCTGTAAGGAAACGGCATCTGTTCCGCTCTGGTTGTTCTCAATATCCAGCAGGGTGACGGGTGTCCACGTGTCGCCATTATCCGACGAGAACGAGGTGGCAATGTGGGCATTGTGCGTACGCATCGTTACCTGCAGGCGTCCGTCCTTCAGTTTGAGGATAGAGGGTTGGATGCAGTCGATGGGGTGCATCTTGTTGTCGTCCGTCTTGATGGCCTCCGTGCTCTCGACGGGTACGTACTTCCATTGCTTGGTCTTCAGGTCGAGAATCTCCATGTGGAAGCGCCAGCCGTTATCCTCCGTAGAAGAGGGACAGAGCAGACGGCCATTGATGAGTTCGGGCTTGTTCTTGATGGGGCCGAGGAGGGCTTCCTGCTTTCCCGACGGAGATTGCAACGCCTCCTGCTTTCCCGACGGAGACCCGTCGGGCACAGTGACATAGCCGAGGGGCTCCTTATCGCTCCATGTGCGGCCACCGTCTTTCGACTTCGTGAGCCAGCCGGTCCAGTCGCCTACGGTAGTGCCTATCTTGAAGAAAAGCCACAGCTCGCCGTTAGGCATCTCGAAGAGTACGGGATTCCAGCACGACTTGCGCTTCAGTCTGTCAGAGACATTCTTCAGACGGGTAGTCTTGGTGACATAATCGTAGGAGTCTGGTGTGCCGATAGGACCAGCGGTAGCAGGAGTAGTGTCATCCTTCAGACCAGACAAGCCCATGTATTTGGCGTTGGGGTCATCGAGACTCAGTACACCATCAGCAGCCAGGATGGGTTTGCTCCATTCGTCCGAACCTTTCTTCTTGATATTCACCCAGATGCAGACATCAGGATCGCGCTCGTGGGTTCCTCCGAAGTAGCCTGCCACCAGGTCGCCGTTCTTCAGTTCGACAATGGTCGAGGCATGGGCCTCGGGGAAGTAGGTGTGCTCGTAGAGGAACTGGTCCTTCACGATGGCAGGATGAGCAGTGGGGATGTCACAGGAGAAATGGTACGAACCAGAGCCAACGGTCTTCGTCTCACCGTTGGGCAGGCAGACGTCAGCAGTGGTGTTGCAAGGGATGGTAACGTCCCATTCAAGGTGTTGCAGGGTTTTCTTCCAATGGCTCTTGATGGTGCCGTAGGGGGAGACGTAGCTGACGTTGGCCCATTCGCAGTCCTGAATGTCGAAGGCGGGGCGAAGCACGATGTGCTTATAGCCCACAGGAGAACCTGTGGGAACGGTGGCTGCCTGCCGGATGCCACCGAGGTACTTGTAGCACCAGGTGAGCAGGTCGCCCAATAGCATGACGTGGTTGCCGCTATTCATCTTGGGTGACGCCTTGTCACCGTTCCATAGTTCCCAAATGGTGGTGGCGCCGTTCTCCGTCATGTAACCCCACGAGGGATAGGTTTTGGTAGTAGCCAGACGATAGGCCACATCGGCAAAGCCATTGTCGGAGAGACCTCGCATCAGCCACGAGATACCGATGACGCCACACGATACGTGGTGCTTGTTCTGGATGCAGATATTCTGCACCACCTGCTTCACAACATCGTCCTTGCAATCGTCAGGCACAATGCCGATAGCCAGCGGCAGCAGGTTGGCTGTCACAGTGTTGTTGCCATAGAAGACGCTGTCGGGATAGAGCACATGGCCAGGACGGGGCGACGTGCCTCGCTTGATGGTCAGGAACTTCTTGTTGAAGGCCTCTGTCATCTGTTCACGGATGGGTCGCCAGTGGTCGGCCTCACAGCCCCATTGCTCCAAGAGCTGCATGGTGCGGATGACGTATGCAGTGGAGATGAGGGCTCCATCAGTCTTGCGGGCAGGGTCTTGCGAATGGATGAGTTCCAACTTCTCAGGGGGTACACACCAATCGCCATACTGGTCCTTGGTGACGATGCCGTCCTGCAGGTATTCGTCCATCAGATGCTGTAGCCAGCGCTTGATATAGGGGTATGACTTGTCGATGGCCTCACGGTTGCCAAACTGCCGATACAGCATGTCACAGCCGAAGGGCAGGGCAGCAGGCCATGTGACGTCGTCGTTGTAGTAGTTCCAGTAGGCAGGAGCCACGTCACTGAAGACACCATCCTCGCGTTGTGACTCACAGATGTCGCGCATCCACTTGGTGTAGAGGCGCTCGTTGTTAAAGAGGAACGACTCGCCCAGACTTCCCATCGTACGATCACCCAGCCAGGGCTGACGCTCGTTGCGCTGCGGACAGTCGACGGGCATTCCTTTATAGTTGCTATAGATGCCCCACCAGGCATTGTGCATTACCTTATTTAATATAGTGTCTGAGCACTCGAAGTGGCCCAACTGCTGGATATCGTCGCTGACGGTATAGGCGTGGACATCCTTTACGGGACCGGTAATCTGCGCATAACGGAAACCATGATAGCTGAAGATGGGGTGCCACTCAGTCCGACTGGGTGAACCAGCAGGCACGTTGCCACAGACGTAGATGTCTTCCGACTTGGCATCGCGGAAGTTCTCCAGATAGAGCGTGCCGTCGGCATTCAGCTTCTCGGCATATTTCACACGGATGGTGTCACCAGGATTGCCTGTAGGAACGAAGGCAATCCAGCCTGCTATGTTCTGATGGAAATCGTAGATGTTGTCAGCCAACCTGTTGGGCTCTGGAGTCAGCGGAGCCATTGCCATACCTGGAGCCATCTGCGCACGCAGCGTACCCAGAGGAATCTCCGTGCGTTCAGCTGGTTGCCAAGTCTTGTCGTCATAGCCGACCTCATCCCAACCCGTCAGTTCCTGGCGCGCATCATAGACTTCACCGTCGTATTCGTTGTTGGCGCGGATAGGACCGTCAGCCGTTACCTTCCATTTTTCATCCGTAGAGATACGCTTGGTGGTACCATCGGTGAATGTAATCAGGATATTGACGCGACATTTGGGCAGTCCGAAGACGGGAGCCTTGTAGGGCTTGTTCTGGCGCATGGGAAACAGGCGGCCGTTGCCCAATATTAGACCTATGGCATTCTTGTCCTTCAGTCCGCTGGTAATGTCGTAGGTGTTATACAGCACCGTCTTGCGATAGTCGGTGGGCATAGGTACGAGCATCTCCCTGTCATAGGCGACACCATTGACGTGCAGCTCATGGAGTCCGATGCCAGCCACATAGGCGACAGCTCGTTTAACGGGTTTCTCCAACTCGAACTCCTTACGGATGTAGCGGGCAGCAAGCCGCGTATGCAAGCCACGCTCCTCTCCTGGTAGCAGCCGCTCCAAGCCAATCCAGCGACCTGTCCAGTGACTCTCTTTCAACAGTCCGATGCCAAAGCACTCCTCTGTGCTCCATGCCGACTCTCCTGCTGTCGTCCAGACCTTCACTTTCCAAGTACATTGGGTGGCACTCTTCAGGGGTTCTCCCTGATAACGTACCCACAGCTGTTCGTCGGACGCCACCTTGCCCGAGTTCCACAATTCACCATTGTCGCCACTGACAATGATTTGATAGGCCGTCTGCCGTACGTCCTTTTTATCGGAAGTGATCAGCCATGAGAATCGGGGTGTAGCCGTATCGATACCCATGGGCTTCTCCAGATTTTCCACTCGTAGCCAACCGACTTCCACCTTGGCGAAAGTCATAAGGGGCAGTAATGCTGCCCAAATGATGAGGAATCTCTTCATCGTGTTATTCATTTAGGTCGCGTTCCTTTGCCTTATAGCCATCAGGTGATAACTCCGTCTGGTCTTTTGTCAGATAGTCTTTGGTGCTGTCGATGGCGATGAGTACACCATCCTCCACACGCGCCGACTGTGGATGGTAGCGGAAGGTGAGCACCTTAGAGTCAAACTCACCCAAATACTTCAGCTGACCTGTAGCGGCAGTCATCCACCACACGTTCTTATTCGCGCCGCTGATCTTCGTCAGGTCGAGCTTCATGGTATTGCCGTTGTAATTATACACCAGCAGATAGTCGTTGCCACGGGTGGCAATCAGACGGTTGTACTGAGTGCCATTGTCCTGAATGATGCTTTGGTCGGCTACACGCTCAAAATAGGGGAACGAGAGAATGAGACGCTTCAAGTATTGCATCTGGTTGTAGCCGGGATCGTGCAGTCCTTGGTACCATGTCTTCACGTCGCCGGCATCACCATAGCTTGTGGGATAGCCGGGTTTCAGCATCTGCATGATGGCATTGTGGCCGTAGGTATGGCCGCAACTGCCGGCAAACACGCTCCAATAGGCATAACGGCGCACGTCGTAGTCCTGCCAACGGGGCTCGTTGGCATCGTGCAAGCCCATGGGAATATCTTCGTATGAAGGCTCAGCATCAAGCACAGGCTTGATGGGATTGTACTTCCACGTCGAGTCGACATACATCCAGTTGTCCTCTTCGGTATTGTCGGGGATAGGATAGTCGGCATTGCCCATACGCTGACCATAGCGACGATGGCCACTTTGGAAGGTATGGAAGTCTATCCACGACGCCTTGCTCCACCATTTTGCCGACGTATAGCGTCCACGGGGATGGTAGGTCATGAGGTGGTTCTTGTCGATGGCCTTGATACTGGTAGCCAGTGCCTCCCACACCTCTGGCTTGATGTCGCCTTGGATGTCACCACCCATGAACCAGATGATGTTGGGCTTGTCCTTGTAGCGGTTGGCCAGGAAGGTGCCGTATTTCTTCGCATCCTCCACACTCAGCTTGCCGGCCTTGACGAGTCCGCCCCAAATGCACACCATACCGATATAGATGCCATGCTGGGCTGCCATGTCGACGATGTAGTCCATGTGGTCCCAATAGCCATAGATGCCCTTCTGGTTGATATCCTTGAAGTTCCATCCATCAATATTACTCATCTGACCGTAGACATTGATGGCAGGTACGCCATCGATAGTCTGCACCTGCACAACGTTGTAGCCGGCTTTGGCGCATGACTGCAGATACCACTCAGCCTCAGCTCTGTCGAGCCGTTCAGGCAATAGCCATCCCGTCTCACCAAGCCAGAAGAAAGGCTGTCCGTTCTCAAACTGCAGATAACGCTGGTTATCCGACACCCGTAACTTGCCGTTGTCCCACGGCTTGCCTGCCTGTGCCGACATGGTCAGCAGCACCAGGCTCAATATCATCAATAGTTTCTTCATAGTCATACCTTATATATAAAATAAAGACTGACGAACACGGGAAATGTCGTCAGTCTTATGGTTGTGACTATATCAAACAGTTATTACAGCTGATACTCCAGCATGACCATCGAGTAGGGCTTCAAGTCGATGTCGAACTTCTTCTGGGCCTTGATAGTTTCCTTCTTGGGAGCGATGGGCTGTGCATCGTAGTTGTTTTCGTCGTTGGGTGAACCAACGAGCACAGTCTTCACGCAGGTCTTTTTCAGCGGGAAGCGGCTCAGGTTGACCTCGGCTTCCTTCTCCTTGTCAGAGGCGTTGATCAGCTTTACGTAGAGCTTGCGGGTCTTGACGTTCAGCACGACACTCTGTCCCTGCAGCTTGCCACTCTCCTGTCCTTCGGGAAGTCCTTGCCAGCGGGGTGCCTCGTCAGGATCTTCTATCTTCACACAGTCGCCGTAGTAGTATTGACCGCTTGACTGACCGAACAGCTGCTGTACGTAGTAACTGCAAGTCAGATAGGGACGCTCATTGTCAAAATAGATCATGTCGGGGTTCCAGTTGGTGTTGGTCTTACGGGCGAAGAGGGGGGCATAGCTCGTCATGCAGACCACGTCACCATTAGCCTCGACATGCAAGAGGTAGAGACCTTCGGCCAAAGCGTCAATCAACTTCTTGTCCTTGGCAGCATACTCACCGAGGTAGACCTTCGTCTTGCGGTCTCGTGGATAGTAGTTGTATTGGCGCGACGAGAGGAAGTAGGCATTGGGCTCATAGTAGTGCTCGTCGATGATAGGCATGCCCAGTTCGTCGGCCAGCTTCCAACCGTTCTCCAAATCGCTGTTGCCGGGATGTGAGCCAGGACCGGCAGTGCCGACGATGACGATCTCCGGATGAGCCTTCGTCACACGCTCGTAGATATACTTGAAGCGCTCGCAGAACTCAGGACTGATCTTCTCCTCGTTGCCGAGACCGAGATACTTCAGGTTAAAGGGCTTCGGGTGGCCGGCATCGGCACGCATCTTAGCCCACTTATTCGTGGCGGGATCACCATTAGCCCATTCAATAAGGTCGATGGCTTCAGCCACCCATTCGTCCATCTCACTCATGGGAACGACATCCTGTGCCTGAGTAGGATACAAGCCCCAACCACCGTTGGTACCCTGACAGCTTACGCCACACGGCAGAATGGGAACAGGCTCCATACCAAGGTCTTCGCAGAACTGAAAATACTCATAATAGCCTAAGCCCATGCTCTGGTGGTAGCCCCAAGTATTCTTCAGTCCCTTGCGTGTCTCTTTCGGACCGATGGTGGTCTTCCAACGATAGGTGTCCCAGAAGCCGTCACCGCCACCATGTACTACACAGCCGCCAGGGAAGCGCATGAACTTCGGTTGCAAGTCAGCCAATGCCTGAGCAAGGTCTTTGCGTAAACCATGACCCTTGAAGGTTTCCTGAGGTATTAGTGACACCATGTCCACATCCAGCAGACCGGTATTCAACATCAGTATCTGAAGAACGGCATTCGTGCAGTCCTCGGCTACCGTCAGTTCAGCCTTGTATTGCTTCCAAGTCTTGTCTTTTACATCAATAGTAGCTTCAGCTAATAATTTGGGATCTTGGCCCCAGCCTTGCAGAGCACCTAACACCACACGAATTTGCTTGGTGTCATTGTCGAGGTTACGGAAGAAAGCAGAGAAATTATATTTGGCACCAGCCTTGACGCTGATACCGTCAAAGCCGTCATTCTGAAGACCATAGCCTCTCCAGCCTTTATAGTCATAGAACTCTCTCGTGCGTTCAGCAGTCAGTCGCATGTAGGTCGGGTTGTTTGGGTGGATGCCTTCGGTCTTACGTACTTCCATTGTTCCTAAAGAGTGACCAGGACGTACCTGCTTCCATGCTGTACCAGCCCCCCAACCATCACGCTCAGCAGGACTGTACTCGAACGAGCCGTTCTGTACCAATTCGGCGTAGAGTCCACCATCGGCTGCAGAGCTGATGTCCTCGAAGAAGATACCAATTAATTCGTCGCTAATTGCTTTGCCACCTTTGGGGGCATTCATAGTTTTCTGGGCATTGATTCCCAGTGTCGCTGCCATCAATAGCGCAGCACTTAAGATAAATTTGTTCATGTTGCAGTAAGGTTGTATAGATTTTTCTGATTGCAAATATAATCATTATTATCCATACGCCCGCCAGTTACATGATGATATGCAACAATTCAAAAACTATTTGCAACAATTGTCACTGAAGAGTGTAGCTACAACCAGCTTTTGTCGTTAGCTTATAGAGGTTAGGCTCTTGGCTTTTCCTGATACCTTTGCCACTGAGAGGCGTGTTAGAACGAACATGGCAAACACCTCCATAGCGCGAATGAATGACGGCTTTTGTAAGTTTGCCGTCCTTCCAATCGATGTCTATTTCAAAGCCACCTCGGGCCATCAAACCCTTGACGCTGCCATTCTTCCATACCGAGGGAAGAGCAGGTAACAAATAAATATAGCCATCATAGCTCTGCATCAGCATTTCGGCAATACCAGCCGTACAACCGAAGTTGCCATCAATCTGGAAGGGTGGATGAGCGTCGAACATATTGGGATAGGTGCCACCACGCTGTTTCATCGTTCCAAAGATGAGGAAAGTGTCAGCTGTCAGTGTTAGTTGGTCCTTAATGAGTTTGTAGGCGTGCTCACCATCTAACAGACGAGCCCAAGAACAGACCTTCCACCCCATTGACCAGCCTGTAGAGACGTCGCCACGGGCCTCAAGGGAGATACGGGCAGCCTTCCATAAGTCGGGAGTACGCGTGGGCGATATCTGGTTAGAGGGATAGAGCCCATATAGATGTGAGAAGTGACGATGGTCATCTTTGGGATCATCCAGATCGTCGAGCCATTCCTGCAGTTGTCCCCAGCGGCCAATCTGCATGGGGGGGAGCTGCTTCAACTGAGAACTGAGAACTGAGAGTTGAGATTTATGATTACTATCTTCACCCAAAATCTTTGCGGCTTCAAGAACGTTGGTATAAAGTTCCGTCACAAGCTGGTTATCCATTGTTACACCAGCATCAAGTGGTGTGGGGCGTCCCTTGCCGCCATGTTCTGGTGATTCGCCAGGACAGACTACTAAGTAGCCTTTGGTATGGTGCTTCTGCAGTGTCTGCGTATAGAAGCAGGCAGCGTCAAGCATGATAGGGAAGTACTGACGAAGGAAGGCTTCGTCATGCGTATACAAATAATGTTCCCATAGATGGCGGCACAGCCATGCTGAGCCCATAGGCCACAGACCTGTCTGGGCACGGTCTACTGGTCCTGTGATGCGCCATTGGTCCGTGTTGTGGTGAAGCACCCAGCCCTCAGCGCCATACATGTCGCGAGCCGTCTGCTTACCCTGCTCATAAACTTCGTGGATGAGCTTGAACAAGGGTTTGTTCAATTCTGTCAAGTTGCAGACCTCCGAGGGCCAGTAGTTCATTTCAAGATTGATATTCGTGGTGTATTTTGAGTCCCACGAGGGAAACATCTTTTCGTTCCAGATGCCCTGCAGGTTAGCAGGGTTCATGTTGTCGGGCTGGCTGCTGCTGATGAGCAAGTAGCGGCCAAACTGGAAGTAGGTGGCGACGAGGTGGTTGTCGATGGGAGAACCATCGACCACACTGAAGCGCTCGATGCGCTTGTTCATGGGAACGTGAGCATAGTGGTCTTCGCCCAAGTCAAGCTTCACGCGGTCATAGTAGTGGTGGTACGTTTTGCTGTGCAGGGCTTTTAGGGCATCGTAGCCTATGGCCATAGCATCATTTAAGCGCTCTTTCGACTGCCGGCTCTCGTCACCGCTGATATCCTTGTAGCTCCTGACATTAGTGCCCACGGTGATATACAACGTAGCTTCGTCAGCACCTTCTACACTGATGATACCATTGTTCTGAAACACCTTTCCACCAACGTTTTGGACTGCCATACGCCCCATGAACCTGACCTTCCCTTTCAGACCTTCGTGTTTGCTGGAAACACCTAACAGGTTGGCTTCCAGACCTTCGCCTCCTACGAGCACATTCTCATGAGGTGATGTCATATTGGCTGTAAATGTTATCTTACCCTTCTCGCTGGCAGTCAGGTGGACTGCAATGACCTGATGTCCTCCCAGTGGGGCTATCGTCTCGCGTTCGTACTGCACACCATCTACCGTATAGCGGACAACGGTTTTCCCGTTGTCAATATCCAACCAGCGCTCATAGTTGCTATAGTTAGCGTGCCCAGGCATAGCGATGTACATGTCACCAAAGGGCTGGAATGGCATACCCATGTTCTGTCCGACAGCATTGGGCATAATATTTGCGTTGGCCATATCCTGTGCCTCTTGATATTTGCCTTCAAAGATTAGTCTGCGCACTTCTGGCAGTGCCTCCTTCGCATTGGGATTCACCACTTGATTAGGCTGTCCAGCCCAAATGGTTTCTTCGTTGATCTGAATATGTTCTACAGCAGGCGTTCCAAACACCATACCGCCCATCACACCATTGCCAATGGGTAGTGCCTGAGTCCACGTCATCGCTGGTTGGTCGTACCACAGTTTGTATTCAATGCATAATGCATAGTGCATCACACATAATGACAATGCGGTAAGAAATAGTCTTTTCATCGTTTTTGTAGCTTGTATAAACAAAAGACTGACGACTTTGTGTTTTGTCGTCAGTCTGTGATTATTCCAACTTGCCTTTCGTTGCTTCTCAGTCGTGAAGAATGAGAGCGGACAATGGTGCTACAGGAACCTTATTGCCGGTAATCGTACCTAACCCTTGCTCGTTAATAACACCGTCACAGCAAACTTCAGTATAGGTTCCTTGGGGAATGAATACTGACTGTGACTTGCCAGAGGCATTCAGAATGACGATGATGTTACGCCAATCGTCACGGCCAGCATAGTTCTTTAAACGGAAGGCCACGACCTGTTTTGGGCTCTTGAGAAATTCCAGATGCTTGCGCACGAGGTCGGCACTGCCTAAGCGGAAAGCGGGATGGTTTTTCCTTAGGGCAATGAGATTCTTATAATACTCAAAGACCTGCGGATATTTAGTCTTATTACCCCAATCAAGGTGGTTGATGCTGTCGGGCGACTCAAAGCTGTTGTGTACACCTTTTTTGTCGCGTAGCAGTTCTTCACCGCTGAGCATGAACGGCACCCCCTGAGAGGTAAAGACAGCCGTCTGAGCCAATAGGTCAAGGCGGATGAGTTCCTCGTCGGTGATGTCTGGGATAGAAGCTTTCAATCGGTTGACAAGACACATGTCGTCATGGCAAGAGACATAGCTGATCATCTGTGTCGGTTCCATAGCCCAAGGTTCTTTGGAATAATTGACCTTCTTCATATCGACCTGTGGATGACGGATGCCACCTACGATGCCAAACTTGAGACTTTCCTCACAATCGGGCGCACCCCCGAGCCATCCAGGCTTGGTATCGTCGGAGAATGGGCCACGTAGGGCATCACGTATTTCGTCGGAGAATGCAGCTATACGTGGCATTTGTGGAATGTTCGCTTTCATTCCTAACAGTCCGTTAGGAAGTGCACAAGAACCGGCACTCCAGCCTTCACCATAGGTAAAGATGCTGGGATCAATCTCATCGACAGCCTGACGGATGGCATTCATGGTCTCAATATCGTGCACACCCATCAGGTCGAAGCGGAAAGCATCGATATGGTATTCATTGATCCAATATTTCACGCTCTCTATCATAAACTGGCGCATCATCGGCTTTTCGCTGGCCGTTTCGTTGCCACAACCGGAGCCGTTGCTGTACTGCCCATCAGCTGTCTTGCGATAATAGTAATCGGGATACGTACGCTGGAAATTGCTATGCTCGATGTCGTAGGTATGGTTGTACACGACATCAAGGATGACGCGGATGCCAGCCTTGTGTAGGGCCTGTACCATCTGTTTGAATTCGCGGATACGGGCAGTAGGCTCGTATGGGTCAGTGGAATAGCCACCCTCAGGCACATTATAGTTGACAGGGTCGTAGCCCCAGTTGTATTGTGGCTGATTGAGGCGTGTCTCATCAACGGAACCATAGTCGTAAGAGGGCAGAATATGGACGGCGTTGACACCTAAGGATGTGAGGTGATCGATGGCCCATGGCTCTGTCAGAGCCAGAAACTTGCCAGGATATCGTGCGTCGTCGCGGGCAATGGAGAAGTCACGATGATGCATTTCATAGATGACGAGGTCGGCGGGTGATTTGGTAACAGGATGCTGGTCACTCTCCCATCCTTCTGGATTGGTATCGGCAAGGGTAACGATAGCACCGCGCTTGCCATTGACGCCAACGGCTTTGGCAAAAACGCCAGGACACTCGCCACGTCCCATGTCGAACGTATAAAAGCGTCCCATCAGATTACCTTTGACAGTGGCCGTCCATAGTCCGTCCGCATACTGCATCTTGATGGTCTTCAGAACTTTCCCACCTAAACCGTTTTGATAGAGGCGTACCTTGACCGCCTTGGCATCGGCAGGACCAAACATTTTAAAGACCGTCTGCTCAGGACTGTACGTTACTTCATCAAAACTAAACTCCTGTGCACGAACCGACAACACCATAGTCATCAATACTGTTAATAACAATAGTTTCTTCATAAGGACTTGTTCTTTTTTTGATGTTCGTTCATATATTCGCGTGGCGACATACCGTAGAACTTCTTAAAGATAGTCGAGAAGGAGGCAGCATTGTTGAAACCACAGGCATACATAACCTCAGTGATATTCATGTTGCGCGATGCAAGCAGGTTTGCAGCCTGCTTCAGACGGATATTTCGGATGAAATCGTGAGGTGTCTGACCCGTCAACTCCTTCATTTTACGATGCAAGTGGACACGGCTGATGCCAACCTCGTCGGCAATGCCGTCGACGCTGAGGTCAGAGTTGCTGATATTTTTGTTAATGACCTTCATGACGCGCTCTAATAGCTGGTCATCGGGCGACTTCATCTTGACATCGTCTACCTGCTCCTCCAGTTGGTCATTGCGTCCATATTTCAGGCGTAACATCTGGTGAGTATGGATGAGATTAACAATGGTACGACGTAGAATCTCCAGATTGAACGGCTTCAGAATGTATGCATCAGCACCCATTTCCAAGCCTTCTAACTGGTCCTCATCACGGCTCTTGGCAGTCAGCAGGATGACTGGCACATGACTGGTAGTAGGATTCTGCTTGATTTTTGAACACATGGTGTTACCATCCATTTCTGGCATCATGACATCGCTGATTACGAGGTCTGGAATATTCTTCAACACCTCGGTAAGGCCAGACTTACCATTGTCACAGGCGATAATATCATAGTCGGTGGAAAGTTCTGACGACAGATAGTCACGAATCTCAGTATCATCTTCGACGATGATGATACACTGGCGGCGACCAGCCTTTGGCAGGTCAACAATAACAGGGCTTTCACTTAGTATTTCTTCATCCATGATATTGGCAACCTGAGTCTCTGAAGGAGCTTCCGTCAGCATCTCCTCGGGCTTTAGATGGGCGTTGCCAAGAGGAATGGTGACGATGAATTCTGCGCCTTTGCTGTCTGTATTGTTGCGTGCTTCGATGGTTCCATGGTGCAACTCTACCAGTGATCGTGTCAGGTCCAGTCCGATACCCGTACCCGTCTTGCGGTCGTTGGCATGTGAAGGCGTCTGGTAGAAGCGCTCGAAGATGCGCTCCAGCTTATCCTCGGGAATGCCTTCTCCGCTGTCCTTAATGGCTATGCGTACCTGACTGTCATCATGTGTGATGCCAATACGGATGTTGCCACCCGTCGGTGTGAACTTGAATGCGTTCGACAGCAGGTTCATGATGACCTTGTCAAAATTGTTACGGTCTATCCAAACAGGCAACTCTTGGGTGTCGTGTTCGTAGGTGAATTGAATGGTCTTCGACTTGGCTTGCTGGGTAAACAGCGTATATATGTCGCCTACAAATGAAATCATCTCTGTCTCGCACATGTGCATCTGCATCTGTCCCTTGTCAATCTTTCGCAGATCCATCATTTGGTTAATTAGACCCAAGATACGTTCTGCATTACGTCGGATAGTTTCGTAGACGCTGCGACGATGCGGGTCGTCGTCCTGCTTAATGAGCGACAGCAACGGAGCCACGATGAGTGTCATAGGCGTTCGTACCTCGTGAGAAATATTCATGAAGAACTTTAGCTTGGCATCAGCCATTTCCTCTGCATGGATATGCTCTTGCAGACGCAGACGGTCTTGTTCTTTGCGGTGGCGCTGCTTGCGATACCACAGGAAAAGCCCTAACAATATCAGCAGATAGATAAGATATGCCAATGGTGTGCGATACCACGGAGCATGGATAACTACAGTAAAGCAACGTTCCGGTGTTGAGATGCCGTTTTGTTCTGCTACAACGCAGAAGTGATAGTCACCCGGTGGCAGATGACTGAAGGTAATCTCGTTGACACCAGGTTGCATGCGTACCCATTCTTCCTTATTGATACGATAGCAATAGACGATATGCTCTGGATTGTCGTAGGTCAGTGTTGACAACTGCAAGGCAAACGTGTTGTCGCCAGGACTGAGCACAAAACGCTCACTACTGATAACCGGAGAGTCGGTAATCTTCCAGAAGCCAGACATCGTACCAGGGGTAACTGGGACACCATTGACGGAAAAGCCTGTCAACTTGACCTCAGCTTTCCATTCGCGTTCCTTGATATCCTTAGGATAAAACCAAGTGACACCGGCTAGTCCGCCAAATACCAGACGACCATCGGAGGTCTTGAATGAAGCACCGTCGCTGAACTCGTTCGATTGCAGGCCATTGTCGACAAAGTAGTTGCTGGTCTTGCCTGTCTTAGGATCCAGACAACACAAGCCGTGGTCTGTCGATATCCAAAGGCGCCTCATGGAATCTTGCTCTATAGAGGCAATACCATTGTCGGCCAGTCCGGTCTCGATGCCGTAGACATGAATCTTACGGGTTTTCAGGTCATAGCCCAGCAGACCATCGTTGGTACCGATGTACAGCACACCGTCGTATTCACGGGCTATGCGCGTCGGTGTACCATAGTTCAGGCAATTTTTGCCGAATACTGAAGTCCAGCTCTCCTTTTCGATATCCAGGGCACAAACACCCATCGTCGTGGCGGCATAGATGCGACGACCGTCTGGCGAGAGGGCAATTTGTGAGATATAGTCATTGGTGATGGTGTTGATGTCCGATTTCTGGGGCGCGTCTTCTGCCATCTTATAGGCCTTCATCTCATTAGTGGCAAGATTGATGCGCAACAAACCTTCGCCCATCGTTGCCAACCACAGCTGTCCCTTCTTGTCACAAATGAGGTCGAAGATACTGCATGTCGTACCCTGTGGCAACGGATAGGGATGATAGGTCATGGACTTCGGATCAATCCATCCGCAACCTTCTCGGTATGAACCAATCCAGATGCGCTGCTGGTTATCCTCACAAAGGCCGAGGATTGTGGAGGGGAAATTATCACTAAAGTGCTTGACGACCTTGTAGCTGGTATCCATCGCATAGAGACCGTCTTTGTCTGTTCCTATCCATCTATAGCCGTTGCTGCCACCCAGCACACTGGTCACACTGGCCGTGCTAAGGATGTTACGTGAGCCCAGTTTATAACCCATATAGCCAAAGCCCATGGTAGTGGCGGGATGCATGTAGACACCTTTCTGCAACAGCCCCAGCCACACGTTGCCGACCTGATCCTCGCAGATGCTGTACACCTTGGATTTGCTGAGGTCAACCTCACGACTGTAGTAGGGGTTGTCAACAACACGCCCATTCAACGGGTCGTAGATGGTCAGGCCAGTACCGTCGCAACCCAGCATGATGTGGCCGCGGCGATTGAAATAGAGCGTAGAAATATGTTTGTTGCTCGTACCCTCAATATGAACAGGTGTTTCACCGTCCAGACGGAACAGTCCTGCATTCGTCGTGCCAAAATAGATATGTCCTTTGTCGTCCTCACAGACGTCAAGCACCGTATTGATCTGGTTGTGGTCTTGGAAATAGCGCTTGACGGTCTTGCCGTCATAGCACAGCAGTCCCTGGCCGTCCGTAGCCATCCAGATGCGTTGCTTGCTGTCTTCCATCATGTGATGGATGGTATTCAAGTCTTTCAGCACACCACCCACCTGATGCGCTTCGTCCTTGCTTGTCATTTTTAACAGGCCATGGGCAGACGTACCCACAAGAATATCGCCGTTTTGGCGTTCCAACAGACAGGTGATATAGTGTGGCTGAGCGTGGCCATTCAGGTCAAATGTCTTCACATCGTGGAAATGCTGTCCGTCATAGGTCTGGAAAGCACCATACATTCCTATATAGAACAGTCCGTTCCGGTCCTGCATCATGCAGTTGACATAGTTGCTGGCCATCCCGAGATCTTTACCTTTCTCTTTCTTTAGGGTCTGGAACTGATAGCCGTCGTAGCGATTCAAGCCATTTCGCGTAGCTACCCAAATAAATCCATCGCGGTCCAAGTATACTTGTGTCGTAAAACTGCTTGACATCTGTTTGTCGGCATCAAACAGCTTACCCATTTGGGCGTGTGCATTCAGCGTCCATAATAAAGCAAAAAGAAACGTAAGAACTTTACTCATGAATTTGTAATATCTTAGTTGGTTTGTTAGAACGGTGCAAAGGTAAACATTTTTGCCTAATTCTCCAAAGAAATTGCAAGAAATTTGCGCTGTGTAACATGCTTTACGTGTTACATAGCGCAAATTAGTGGCTGTAATAGCGTTATTTGGCGGCTATTTTTCGTCTACGTGGTAGCTGAATTCGTCAACGTCAATATAGCCTCCCTTCTTCTTGGTGGCATAGCAGAAGATACCAAACTTGCTACCCATGAAGAAGCGTTGCCAGTCAAAACGCATCCGATATTCATCACCGACTTTGTTCCATTCTTCACCATCCAAGCTGTAATAGAACGTGGCCTTGTCGTGCTGACCTGGACGGAAGTCTGCATCAATACGCAGCCAGATTTTTGTGCGGTCTGTCTTCTTTCCGCTGAGGTCTATCTGTTCGATGGTCTTCTCGCTGTAGTCTGTCACTTCCTTGTCCTTCTGCGACAGCTTGACAGACAGGTCTGCCAGTTCGAGCATCGTGCGGCTGCCTTGTTTCTTGATAATCCAAGCCCGCGTCTCGTCGTTGAAGGCTGCAAAACCGGCACAGTCACCATCCTTCATCTTGCTGACGTCAATTTTTACGGCACCACTGCAAGTCGGGCCTTCCATACGCTGTGTCAGCGTATTTGGTGCCAGATATAGGTTGGGTACTACACGGTTGGTCTTCAGTCGCAGCCATCCTGGACGCTCCGTCAGACTCCAGGCGGTATTCACAGGATTGTGGTTCCATTGCCAGTGCAATCCAAGCTTTTCGCTGCTGAAGTCATCGGCACAAACGATGTGCTTTTCTGGCTCACCACTCTTCAATGGACGCATCAGCGTAGGGACCTTGCCCTCTTCATCGCCCAGCATTGGCCAGCCGTCAATCCATCGGCAGGGGCTGAGAGTCAGCACACGTCCCACTCCTCCGCGATCCTGGAACATCACACCATACCAGTCGCCATATTCTGAATCGACGATAGTACCTTGCGCCAGATATGGGAATCCGCCAAACTCTGATTCAAGGATGGTTTTCTTCTCGTATGGTCCGTGGATGTCGTCTGCACGATAGCATACCTCGCGACGATGACGGCCTGGGGCATAGACGTGCGAAATCATCAGCAGGTAGTATTTGCCGTTGTGCTTGATAACGCGTGATCCTTCCAAGAGTCCGGTCTCGTCAGCTTCACGCTCAAAAATCTTCTGGTGTGTACCTTCGATGACATCGCTGAGGTCGGGCTTCAGCTCCATCATCTCTCCTGTTCCATAGATGACATACACGCGGTCGTCATCATCGAAGAACAGCGAACAGTCGTGGAAATGACGCATACGCGACAGCAATTTCCATTCACCTTCGGCTTTCTCAGCAGTAAAAATATAGGTGTCGCCCATAGCACCAGCTTCATTGGGTGCCAGCAGGGCATAAAAACGTCCCTTGTGGTACTTCAGCGATGTGGCCCATTGTCCGCGGCCATATACGGTACCTTCCTTGAGGTCGTATTTGGGGGAATCAGTCAACTTGTCAAAAATGTAGCCTACCGTTTCCCAGTTCTTTAGGTCCTTTGAGCGCATGATGGGGGCACCAGGCATGAGGTGCATGGTGGTTGACACCAAATAATAAGTATCGCCTACGCGTATGATGTCAGGATCAGGCACATCGGCCCAAAGCATCGGATTTTTCACATAAGCACCGTCAGTGCTGCCGGAACGCTTTCCGGCAGCTTCTGAGGTTACAAAACAAACTACTAATGATAATATTACTAAAACAAATCTTTTCATTCAAAACGATGCGGTTTTAGAACTCGCTTGCAAAGGTACGTACTTTTTTTATAACGCGTGTTATCGTACGTTTCACAAACTTTCTAATATGTATCAATGATGATTTTTTGTTTAAATAATAGTCATTTTCGTGTTTTGATGTATCATTTTAAGCTATTTCATGTTACTTTTCAACAAGAATGTCAGCAGGAAACCAACGACAAATATGGTGGTTGTGCCCAAAACAATGGCCAGATAACTGTGCAAATGGATGCCTGGAAGGTCCCACATGGCAGCTAAACTGATCCATCCGATGACCAAAACGCCAGCAACGCAACCTATCAGTGCTGCCATTCTATTGATTTTCTGTGGGATACATCCCAAGAGGAAAAGCCCCAGCATACCACCTGAGAAGATGCTCGACAGCGTCCACCACGCATCGATGATACTCTCGACACTCAGCATGGCGATGGCCACGCAGGCACCAAGAATGCCTACGCCAAAGCTGGACAGTCGCACAATGGCCAGTTCCAGCTTTTGGTGCTTATGGTGGTCTGTAGGGTCATGGTGTCGCAGACGATCCGTGATGTTGCGGGCCTTCAGGAAGAACGGACGGACATAGTCTGTCAGGATAATCGTAGCGGCTGAGGTCACGCTGGTCGAAACCGTGCTCATGCCTGCAGCGAAGATGCTGGCAATAAGGAGGCCACGCAGGCCTACGGGTAGGCCGTTGACGATGAAATACGGGAAGACGTAGTCGGGCTTGGCCTGGATCTCAGCAGGAAGAGGAGCGACTCCCGCTTGATAATAGCTGTAGAGGGCACTTCCTATAAGGAAGAAGAGTGCCGAGACAGGTATAAAGAGATAGCCTCCGAAAAGTGCGGAGAACTTCGCATCCTTATCGGTCTTGGCAGCATGGTAGCGCTGTACGTAGTTCTGGTCGATGCCGTAGTTCTGCAGATTAATGAAAATGCCGTAAATCAGGCACACCCAGAACGTCGATGTCGTCAGGTCATCAGTGAAAGCACCCAGCGAAAACTTATTGCCCATAGGTGAGTTTGCTGCCAGCTCAAAGGTCTGCATGGGACCCTCGGGCATCGAGAACATCAGGATGGCTAAGCATAGCACAGCACCACCTATTAATATAATACCCTGTATGGCATCAGCCCAGATGACGGCTTTCAGTCCGCCCATCATCGAATAGACGATGATGCCTATCGATGTCAGGATGATGACGGTATGCATGTCCCAGCCCATCAGGATATACATCGGCACGGCCAGCAGATAGAGGATGGAACCCATGCGGGCAATCTGTGTCAGCAGATAACAAGCCGAGGCATACAGGCGTGCCCAGGAGCCGAACTTTTCTTCCAGGAAGGTATAGGCCGACACCGAGCCGCTGTGCCTGTAGAACGGTACGAAATACTTGGCGGCAAAATAGCTTGCAATGGGGATGCTGAGCGAGAAGACAAAGGCGTTCCAGTCGGCTGCAAATGCCTTGCCCGGATAGCCGATGTACGAGATGCTGCTGACGTAGGTAGCGAATATCGACATGCCCACCACCCAGCCAGGAATGGAGTGGCCCGCAGAGGTGAACTCATCAGCGCTGCTGCCCTTCTTGAAGAACGAACAGCCGAACACCACCACACCCAGGGTGAAGACTATGAAGACAACAAAATCTATTATGTGCATAATATATTTTAAATGAGAAATGAAAGGAATGAAGAGAAATGAAAGAAATGTAAACTCTTCATTTCTATCATTTAGAACTTCAGTTTTCCATTCTCAATGGGCAGTGCATCGAGGGCCTGACGGATTTTTTCACGCTCAGGGGCTTCAAACTTATAGAACGGAGAGGCTACGAAGTCATCGTCGATGACACCTAAGAGCGACAGTGCGCACTTCAGGCCCTTCAGATAGCTGGAGCCGTGCTTGCCGACAGTATAGATGGTGGTCGAAATCTGCATAATCAGCTGTTGCAGGTCGAGCACACGGTTGATGTCACGGCTTGAGGCTGCGTCGTACATGGCGACGTACAGTTCTGGGAACATGTTGGCACCACCGTTGATACCACCCTGCGCACCCAGCAGCACACACTCGCCCGTAATCTCCTCAGGGCCTACGAGCATCGCGAAGTCCTTGCGGTGCTGCATCTTGTACATCACACTCTGGAAGTAGACGGCATTGGCCGACGAGTCCTTGAAACCCACCACCTGCTCCAGCTCTGCAATGCGCTTCACGGTGTCAGGGGCAAAGCTCACCTTGACGTGCGAAGGCATATTATAAAGGAATACTGGCAACGGCAACTGGGGCACCAGTTCCTCGTAGAACTGTGCCAGCTCGGGCTGACCAGTGGCGAAGTAGTAGGGTGGAGCGCTGACAACCCCGTCGGCTCCGTAATCTGCGGCCTTCTTAGCCAGTCGTACGCTCTCTTCTATCGAGGTGTCGGTGATGCATGCCAACAAGGGCAGACGACCGCGATTGATGCGACACGACTCCTTGATCATCTGCTTGCGCACGTCGTACGAGAGGCTTTGTTCCTCACCTGTCGTACCCAACACGAAGAGGCCGTGAACGCCGCCTGCTATCAGATGTTCTATCAGTCTTTCCAGACTCTCTACGTCCAGTGTCTCGTTATTCTTCAACGGTGTTACCAATGGTGGAATGATACCGCTCAAAGGTGTCTTGAATGTTGTTTTCATTGCTGTTCTTCTTTTTACGTCTTTTCCTAAAAGACGCTCCACCCCCCGTTTTGTCATACATCCCCGCTACTTGGGGTCGACGAAAGGCCATCTTCGAGGGCAAGGGATGGCACTTTCGAGGGTCGCGAGAGCCTGTTATGGGGGGTAGAGTCATGGGGTGAGTGTCGGGGTGAGTCATAGAGCAACACTCTACCCTTCTCGTTCCCCTTGTACAAAGGATTTTCAGAAGATAGGGTAGAGTATGCCACTAGAGCCTAGTTTCCTCGGCACAAGCATCATGCTTGTCCTAGGGAAGCTTGATGTTCCCACGGAGGGAACTACCCTCCACACGGCACCCTGTCATCCGAAGGCACTTCCCGCCTCGTCGGAAAGCACATTCTGTCCTTTCCATCGGCCAAAGTGAAAATAGTTCCGCAATCTTTTGGCGGTTTTGGATTATTGCTTATCTTTACAGCGTCAAATAGTAGATAATAACTACTTTTTAACTAATCAGTTCCTCACCTTCCGGTATTTCTGATTCTTGCTGTTCGGCTTATCAGGCTCAGTCATCTCAATGAAACCTAGTTCGAGCAAGGGCTTAATTTGATTAGCTATGTTTGTTGAGTTATAGGCATATCCAATATGATCAAGAATTTCCCTTGCACTTCTTGGAATAGAGCAGAATTGAATAATATTCTTTTGAGTTCCATTCAGCGTCTTATATGTGGCATGTTTAAGTTCTGCATGCTTATCTCTATCATTATCTCTGTCTTCTCTGTCTGTTTTTAAAACGGATGGATTGTCTAATTTGCTGTTTTCGAGCGTCTTATCTCTGTCTTCTCTGTCATTTGCATCGACATCTTTACGCTCTACCGTCACCACAAACTCATTGAGCGTTCTGTCTGGATGCATCTGGCCGTTTTCCATCAGCATTGCTACAAGTTCCGTGTTGTCAAACACCTTGCGTTTGTCGGCACCCTGTTTTACCCATACAATTCCTTTACCATCACGATATGGCTTGTTTTTGCCCTGCTTGATTGTAGCCACAACAATGACACCACCGTCCATCTGAACATTTTCGATGTCAAGCAGGATTTGTGGGACAACACCCTCCGAGGCTAAACTCCCCAAAAGGTTTGTTGTTTCCTGTACCTCTTGAAACGATAGTGGATTAATGCGTCCCGTTTTATCATCAATACCCACTACAATCATTCCACCACGAGAGTTGCTTTGTGCAACCATCTCGCAGCTCACGTCATATTTGTTGTCGCGAGTCACACGCTCTTTGAACTGAACTTTAGTCTGTTCTGCAGTGTCTCTTAATCTAAGTATGTTTTAGTTAATAATTCTAAATACCGCCCGTTTTTGATACCCTTGAATAGTCACCATATCCTCATTTTAACATTTTCTTTCAATAAAGTATATGCGACAGACCCTAAAAATATGCTCGCTGGACCCTTAAAAGATATGCGGCAGAGTGTAAAAAGAGCCTCGGCAGTGTAACCATGGCGGCTATTTTAAGGGTTCAGCGAGCATATTTTAACGGCCTGGCGAGCATATTTTAACGGTCCTGCGCATATCTCTTAATTCAGCCCTCACATTTCCAGTGATAAAAAGAACAATGACTAACCCCTTCTTCCAAACAAATTTTCGGTTATCAAAGTGAAAAAAGTTCCTCAATTTTTTGGTGGTTAAAAAAATACTCACTATCTTTGCCAACGACTTCAGTTAGTCTGAATAGACTATTGTTGTCAGACATTTTGGAAAAGGACGTTTACGAACGTTATCTTCGACGTGAGAATCTCGCAAATTCAAGACCAGAAGAAACGCAACCGGAACGTCCACTTCGGGTGTATTGTACCCTATTCGCTCTTATGCTGAGTAGTATCAATATATCACGGCGTGGGCTATCTCGAGTTGCTTATCCTGGTCAAGGCAATGCGAGAGCCCTCACGTGGGATGAGTGATGAGTAGAGCACCCACGTCTTTATGTTTAACTGGTAATTGCTGAATCTGGGGAGCTATAGGCAAAAAAATTATGCTTATGAATAAACTACAAGGGTTTAACGAACAAGAAGTATTTAATCTGTACAAATACCTATGTGTCTATGAGAATAGGATAAAAATACTAAAGAATTCTACGGAAATATATAGTCATTATCCTCAATTGAGGAGATTGGATAGCATTATGAATCTTTTTACGATGAATTACGCCAATGATAAGGCAATGCAAGACCTTGGTGTATTTATTCCCAAAGGACATGTCTATTGCACAAATACAAAGACATCAAAAATGTATAATTTCTTATATCATCTAAGAAATTCGATTGCTCATGGCCAAATAGAGAAAGAAGGCGAGCAGGTTTTTCTGATTGATTACAAGCTTATGTATGACAAAAAAAACAAGATTATCAAAAAAGTGTTCTCAGGAAAAGGTAATCTTGAAAGCTCTACGTTTTTTAAAGTTGTTGAATTAGTTAATAATACTATCGAATTATGAAACGATTAAACACCATCATGCTTTTTATCACTCTTATAAGTATGATAAGTACTCAAACAAAAGCTCATGATTTTGAAGTAGATGGCATGTATTACAACATTGTTTCTATCAGTGATTTAACATGCGAGGTTACATTTCGCGGGACTAATTACCACGATGGCTGTTTTACTTATTATGGGGAAATAACAGTTCCTGAATATGTTCAATATAACGGGAAGTCTTTAAAAGTGGTCGGAATTGGTGATTATGCTTTTTACAATTACAATTGGCATAGCAAGGAAAAAGAAACAGTTACGTCAATTTCATTACCCAATAGTATTGAATATTTGGGCAATTATGCTTTGGCATATAATACTTTTTCGGATTTCAAAGTACCTTCTTCATTAAAAAAGATTGGCTATGGGGCATTTGTTTATTATGAAACAGAAGGTGTTAAGCGTATTTATGTAAACGATTTAAAAACATGGTGCGAAATAGAGTTTAAGGACAGCCAGTCATCACCGTTTTGTCACGGGGAACGTAACGAAGGAACAGCTATTACATTCGGTCTTTACACTGCAAAAGGAGAATTGTACCTTAACAATGAACTATGTGAGGTAATTACTATACCTAATGAGATTAAAAAAATTAACAACTATGCATTTGCAGGAGTAGCGTCTATAAAGGAAATAGTATTACCTAAAGGAATAAAATCAATTGGTGATTTTGCATTTTGCAATTGTATCAATTTGTTGTCTATTAAAACTCCTTCAACATGTAAGATGATAGGGAAACATGCATTTAATGGTTGTAGTCAATTGTCTAAAGTTGAGCTTTCGGAAGGTTTGAAAAATATTGGGGAAGGTGCTTTCTCATATTGTTTGTCTCTACAATCTCTTATTTTCCCATCCTCAATTAAAGTAATTGGAGAATACCTGTTTTATGGAATGGACTTTCCGCATTTATTTGTCACAAAATCTAGCACTCCCTTGTATTGTCCAAAAGAATCGTTATTCAATATCAAAACGATTGATTTCCAGCGTGAGTTCACATGTCGTTATTGGTGGAAAGAATATTACTCAGGTCCCTATGGAGAGATGGTCGATTCTCCTTTTGGAGGATATCAGGATGGCACTTCTTATAATAAGCTCAAAACAGTCATAATAGGACCAAATGTAAAGCATATCCATAAAAAGGTATTTGAGGGATGTTCTCTCGATAGTGTAGTATTACAAAATTCGGAAACCTCAATTCTATTAGGTTATGAACGAGCAGACTCAACCTATAGTGAATGGCTTAATCATGTCATTAGAAATGATTATAGTTGTACCTCTGCTTTTCACAATATACCAATTAAGTACTTGCATATTGGCCGGCCCATAGAGATTGATGACGTTGAACTACATCAGGGTGCAACACGAGAAGGAGCTGATTACAGATTAAGCGGTTTCTTTGAAAATAGCACGTCATTTCAAGAAATAACAATAGGGAATTTTGTATCCGATATTTCTTTTTTGATATTTGAAAAATACAAAGACTTGTCTTCTGTTACATTTGGAAGTGGTCTAGAAACTATTCCTGAGTTGACTCTAAATGATAAACTTGATAGCATTGTTGTCATTAATAATAATCCACCAAGAGCAATTGGTTTTGCAAATACTACATATCTTCACTGTAAGTTATTTGTACCGAAAGGTTGCAAGGCTGCATACGAATCTGCTGATGTGTGGAAAAACTTTTGGAACATTATAGAACTAGACCAAGATATCAATTCTTTAGGTATAAAGCATCAATATACGTCACCCGAAACAATAGAAACAGTTCGATATGCAATTGATGGAACAAAAGTATCATTTCCACAACGTGGTATTAACATCATCAAAATGAGTGATGGAACGACAAAGAAAGTGCTTGTGAAGTGAATGGAAGGGTTAGACTGACAGCACTTGATCCGCTAAAAGAAAAGAGCATCGGAATCATCTGATGCTCTTTATTGTCTCTTGAGTAGCGTTAAAAAACAATCATAGGCATTGGGCCTAAACAGCAATCTTTACTTCCCGTGCCCGCATTTGTCGGATAAAGGCAATGTGAGTAACGCTTGAAATTGCCTTGTGCCGTCATATTCATTTATGCTTTTGGCTAATATCCCAACATGGCAGCAGGAGTAATTCCTAAAGTGGCACAAAGCAAACGAGCAATCTTTAGGGTGGGCTCTGCCCTACCCGAAACATAGTCGCTTATGCGTGAAGGACTGACCCCAATCTCACTAGCCAATTGTTTCTGGCTCATATTCTTCTCATCCAGAGAAAGCTGTATCAGCTGGGCTACGGTGGGTTTGCCAATGGGATAGTGCTCCTTCTCGTAGTCTATGACGACATCCGACATCATTGTCAACTCTACTGCATTTCGATCATTTGAAGGCGTGTTGTCATCCACTACCGGCAACAGTTCCTCAATCCGTGCCAATGCAAACTCATATTGTTCTTTTGTAATCTTTGCCATATTCGTACCTCCTATAATTATATCGTTGAAACGTCAATCTTATCATATTCACTGTGAGTACCAACAAATCGGATAAAAAAATGCCCGATTGTGAACTTTACAACCACCGCAAGTCGATATTTATTGCCCCTGATGTCAAAGACATAATGTTGGTTCCCAACGTAGTCTGTTGTGGGGAAGTCTGTCTTTATGTCCGACAGGTTCTTCCACTCTGCCTTTTCTGCGATATCATACCATCGTTCAAGTGCAGACTGAGCGTCTCCATGTCCTTCCGAACTATAAAACTCAACTAATCGTCTATGTGATACAATTCTCATACTCGGTGCAAAATTACATAAGTATTTTGAATTTCAAAAGAAAATCGACAATAATTTCTGATATTTAGAACTTTTCGCCTGATTTTCTTTGTTTTCTAAGCTTATAGTACGAATCAGCGAGGGTTAGAACTCGACACGGATTTCATTTTTACATTTTTCATTTCTCTCTTTTCGCTAAAAATGCTTATCTTTGCGGTCAAAAACCGCGAGGCTGCTCACGCTCGGCAATTCAAACACGTTTGATTGCCCTCGCTTAATCGCAGCCTTGCACGAAAAAAGGAGACGAGCAAGATGAAGATTGTAGTAGACGATAAGATTCCTTATATACAAGAGAAACTGGCAATGCTGGCTGACGAGGTTGTGGCGTTGCCTGGTGCTGCCATTACGGCTGACGATGTGCGCGATGCCGATGCATTGATAGTCCGCACGCGTACCCGTTGCGACGAAAAGCTGCTGAAAGGTAGTCGTGTCAAGCTGGTGGCAACGGCAACCATTGGTTTCGACCATATCGAAACTGACTATATGCAACGTGCTGGCATCACGTGGACCAATTGTCCTGGATGCAATTCTGGTTCTGTAGCACAGTATGTGGAGTGTGCGCTGCTGTTGCTGGAGCAAGAGAAAGGTCTGCGCCTGCAGGACATGACCATCGGCATCGTTGGGTATGGTCATGTGGGCTCGAAGGTGAAGGCTGTGGCCGAGCAGCTGGGCATGCGCGTCTTGGTGTGCGACCCCCCCCTGGAACAGCAAACAGCTAACCCCCATCACCCATCACCCATCACCCAACATCCATCACCCTTTACATCCTTGGATGTTATCCAGCGCGAGGCCGACATCATTACCTTCCACGTGCCGTTGACGCATGAGGGAGCATACGCCACGTTCCACATGGCAGACGACACATTCCTGCACCGGCTTGCGCGCGTACCTTATATAGTAAATACCAGTCGTGGCGAGGTGGTTGATAACGATGCACTGCTGGCTGCGTTGGAAGAGGGTAGGGTGCGCGATGCCATTCTCGATGTGTGGGAGGGTGAACCACAGCTTAACCAGCGACTACTGCAACGCGTATTTATTGGTACACCACATATTGCGGGTTATTCTGCCGACGGCAAGGTAAACGCTGACAACATGGTGATTGATGCTTTGTGCCGGCAATTCAATCTTCCTCATCCTGGCAAGATCGTACCTCCGCACCCCCGCACCTCCGCACCTCCGAAAACACCTCCGCACCCCCTGTCATTCTACAATCCGTTGAAAGATAGTGAAATGCTGAAGAAAGAACCCTCGAAATTCGAATTTCTGCGTAACAATTATCCGATTCGACGCGAACAAAAAGAGTCATAAAAGCGTAAAAAACTCGTTTTTTTGCGTAAAAACGTGCACACAATGGGGTGGTTTGTGCAATATAGAGTGCTTTTTCTTAAAAAATATTTGCGTATGTCAATAAAAATGTGTTACTTTGCACCCGCTAAGCGACACTTGGTCGCAAAGTTTTCAGAATAAGAAATCAATTATTAACATTTTAAAGAAGAAAATTATGTCAGAAATTGAAAGCAAAGTAAAGGCAATTATCGTAGACAAACTCGGTGTAGATGAAGCAGAAGTAAAGCCCGAGGCAAGTTTCACCAATGATCTGGGTGCTGACTCACTGGATACCGTTGAGCTCATCATGGAGTTTGAGAAGGAGTTCGGTATCTCTATCCCCGATGATAAGGCTGAGAAGATTGGTACTGTTGGCGACGCTATCGCTTACATCGAAGAGAACGCAAAATAAATCACTTAGGTGATAGGTTGTGGGTGTTGGGTGTTGGTCAGTTGTTGTACCAATGTTCAACACCCAATTAGTAATAACTGACACCCACCACCCATCACCCAACACCAATTTAAATTTATGGAATTAAAAAGAGTAGTAGTAACAGGACTCGGTGCCGTTACGCCACTTGGAAATAATCCTAAGGAGACTTGGGAGAACATGGTGGCTGGTAAGAGTGGTGCTGCGCCTATTACCAGTTTCGATACCACCCTGTTCAAAACCAAGTTTGCCTGTGAGGTCAAGAATCTCGATGTCAACGAATATCTCGATCGCAAGGAGGCACGTAAGATGGACCGCTATACCCAGCTGGCCCTGATTGCTGCCAAGCAGGCTGTCGAGGATAGCGGCATTGACTTGGAGACAGAGGACAAGGACCGCATCGGCGTCGTGTATGGCGTCGGTATTGGCGGTATCAAGACCTTTGAGGATGAGGTTGGTTATTATGGTGCCCATCGTGAGGATGGTCCTAAGTTCAATCCCTTCTTCATTCCGAAGATGATTGCCGATATTGCCGCTGGTCAGATTTCTATCATGTATGGCTTCCACGGCCCCAACTATATCACCGCTTCGGCTTGTGCTTCGTCGTCGAATGCACTGGCTGACGCCTTCAACCTGATTCGTCTGGGCAAGGCCAACATCATCCTGGGTGGTGGTGCTGAGGCTGCTATCTGCGAGACCGGTGTGGGTGGATTCAATGCCATGAAAGCCCTGTCGACACGTAACGACGAGCCTGAGAAGGCTTCACGTCCGTTCAGTGCCAGCCGCGACGGCTTTATTATGGCCGAGGGTGCCGGCTGTCTGATTCTTGAGGAGCTGGAGCATGCCAAGGCCCGTGGTGCCAAGATTTATGCTGAGATGGTTGGTGCTGGTATGAGTGCTGACGCTCACCATATCACTGCCTCTCATCCTGAGGGACTCGGTGCCAAGCTCGTGATGCGTAATGCCCTGGAGGATGCAGGTTTGCAGCCCGAGGACATCGACTACATCAACGTACATGGTACATCAACCCACGTTGGTGACATCTCTGAGGCCAAGGCTATCAAGGAAGTGTTTGGCGATGCAGCTTACAAGCTGAACATCTCGAGCACGAAGTCAATGACAGGTCACCTGCTGGGTGCTGCCGGTGCTGTTGAGGCAATGGCTACAGTGCTGGCCGTTCAGAATGACATCGTTCCTCCGACGATTAACCACGAAGAGGACGATCAGGATCCTGAGATCGACTACAACCTCAACTTCACCTTCAACAAGGCTCAGAAGCGCGAGGTACGTGCCGGACTCAGCAATACGTTTGGTTTTGGTGGACATAATGCCTGCGTAGTTTTTAAGAAATATGTGGGTTAACGATATCATTGACCATATAAAGCTCCCTTTCCGAAAGGAGAAGGAGCTTTTTTCTGCACTCTACCAAATACTGGGCTTCTACCCGCACGACCTGACGCTCTACAAGCAGGCATTGCTGCACAAGAGCATGGGACGTCGCAACGAGAAAGGCAAGCCAGTGAACAACGAGCGTCTGGAATTCCTGGGCGACGCCATCCTCGATGCTGTGGTTGGCGACATTGTCTATCGACACTTCGATGGCAAGCGCGAGGGTTTCCTGACGAATACCCGTTCGAAGCTGGTTAGCCGTGACACCTTGGGTAAACTGTCAAAGGAAATGGGTATTGCCGACCTCATCAAGTCGGCTGGTCATTCGACGTCGCACAACAGTTACATGAATGGCAATGCCTTTGAGGCATTGGTGGGTGCCATCTATCTCGACCGTGGCTACGATGCTTGCATGCGGTTCATGCAGAAGCGTATCTTGGCCCAGCTCATCAATATCGACAAGGTGGCCTATAAGGAGGTCAACTTCAAGTCGAAGCTGTTGGAGTGGAGTCAGAAAAACCGTGTGAAGCTGGAGTTCCGTGAACTGAGTCAGGAACGCGACGACAAGGGTAGCCCTGTCTTCACCATTCAGGTGTTTATAGAAGGCATCGAAGGTTGCATCGGCAAGGGATTCTCGAAGAAGGAGAGTCACCAGATGGCTTCCAAGGAGACCCTGCAGCGCCTGCGTCGTGAACCTCAGTTCATCGATGCCATTTTCGCTGCCAAGGCAGACCGTACAAAGATGGAGGAAGAGCCCGTGATGGTTGCTCCCGATTTGGAGAAGCTGGAACGTGAGCAGCAGGACTTCATCATCGAGCAGGATCATTTGGAGCAAGCACAGCAGGACCGTCAGGAGCCAATAGAGTATGATGCGACTCAGTCGCATCATACCACCGACGCCTTCGACGACATGACCCTCGACGATATCACGGCAACACCTCGCGAAAAGAGCCGTGAGGAAATCATTGCCGAGGCCGAGGCTGCTGCCTTTGCTGAGATGGGTGAAGGATGATGGGTGATGGGTGTTGGGTGTTGGCTGATGGATGAAGGTTAACATTCTAGTATAATAAAAAGAACAGGCTCCGCAACATGATGCTGCGGAGCCTGTTTTGTATGTGTGTGCAATGGCTTACTCTGCCAACGGGTCGAAGGTACCCGGATTACCACCATTGTTATAGTCCTGCCAGCCGATGGTCTGTGGCAGACCCTTGTTGGCGTTCTGGGCACCACTGCTCAGGCCGAGGAAGTAATACTTCGGACGGAAGTTGATATACTCCAGGTTGTGCTGCGAATCCTGTCCGTCACCATTCTTATACTGGGTGACGAGGTTGTTGCCGTACCATGTCTTCAGGGTTTCAAGCTGTGTAGCGATGTCGGCCTGACGGAAGTCAACACCGGCAGGGCGCTCTACACCAGCCTTCACCAGTGGATCGCCGTCCCAGAAAGCTGTGCCGGCGCCAAAGTCATTGCCAGTACGGAACTCTACGCGCTCACGACGCTGACCGTTCCATGGGGTGAAGCCCAGCCATGTGCAGGTGTTGCCGCCAAAGCCTGTCATCTGCCAGGTAGAGGGAGCACCCTCAGGTAGTTGCGTACCACCGTCGAAGAGCATCCAGCGACGCATGTCGTCGAAGCGCTTGCCCTCATAGGCAAACTCTATCTGACGCTCATAGAGGATGGCACTCATACAGGCAGCCTGGTCGCTGACCAGATTGGCCTGCAAGCCGTAGTTGTTGTCAGCTGTATAGCCCACACGCTTGCGAATCTGCTGCAGATAGGTGACAGCCTCCTCCGGATGACCAGCCATGCAGGCAGCCTCGGCCAGATTCATGAGTACCTCAGTGTAGCGCAGTTCAATGAGGGGAGCTTGTGAGAAGAACGGACCGGCACCCTTTGACGACAGAGGCTCGTAGACGTAGAGCTGCGTGCCCAGGTCGAGGTCGTCACTCTTCTTACGGACATAGATACCCACATTGCTCGTATAGAGGTTGTCGGCACTGTAGCTGTTGCCGCTCTCAGGATTTCCTGCGTCGTTCAGGTCGATATACCACTTGTAGTTCCATACCACATAGTCCTTACCGCTGTTGTACGAAGGATTGTGGGCATCACGCTGTGTGGGGTCGCCACTATAGGCCCAACGGAAACCTGGGAAGGCGAAGGTGCGATAGAAACGCGGGTCGCGGTTCATGTAGGGAGCCGACTCGTCGTAGGCATACTGGCTGCGCTCCAGCTTCGAGTAGGTGTCCTTATAGGTGCGGGTTCCGGCCTTGTCGAGCGGCTTCAGCACGTTGAGGTTGGCCATCTTACCGTCAGCCATGGGGAAGAGCTCCACCAGTGCCAGACCGGCATTCTTACCACCACCACCGGTATTGGCGGGACGGACGTCACGCTCCCAGCGGTTGTTCTTCTGGTTATCGAGACCATCGTCGCTGGCCACATTATTATGCAGGGTCACGAAGACGGCCTCAGGATTGCCGCTGACAGTCAGGAACTGCTTGGCAAAGTCAGAACCGTTGACGTTGTTGCCGGAAGAGTAGAGACCATAGCCACAGGCATTGATGGTAGGCAGGTCAGCCTTCATCTGCTGGTAGGCATTCTGCCAGCGGCTCTCGTCGTTCTTGCGGTTGAACAGGGGGCTTGCCCACAGCAGCAGCACGCGGCCCTTCAGAGCCAGTGCAGTACCAGAGGTCACACGACCGTAGTCGCTGCCTGACCATACCTTGCCCTTCAACAGCTCAGCAGCCTTGTCGAGGTCTTCTACGATGAACTCGATGCACTGCTTGGCAGAAGAACGTGGTGTGAACGAACTCTCTACGGGGTCAAGTACATCGGTGACGATGGGTACACCACCGTACCACTTCACCAGATTGTAGTAGCACCATGCACGGAAGAAGTACACCTGACCGAGCAGGGGAGCTTTCTCCTCTTCGGAGAGACTGCCACCGGAGATACCCTTGAGGCAGTCGTTGATGTTACGGATACGTCCATATACCGACGTCTGGATGTTGTTGTTTGAACCCATGAAGTAGTCGGGGACAGGGTTGTTGTCCATGGAGGACAGTTCTATCTCAGGATTGACAAAATCGCTGAAGCCGTAGTATTCCTCGGTAGACTTTCCTGCGATATCGGCATTACCCATTGAAACAGAAAGGTAGTTCTGTCCGCTACTCAGGTCACCTACGGCGGGCAGACACCAGCCATAGATATCGTTGACGCGGCCATTACAGCCACTGACATAGTTGTAGATGTCGGTGGTGGCATTATCATAGTTCTTCTTGTCCTCCAGGAACTGGTCGGAGCAGGCAGTGAGCAGCAAGGCTGCTACTACAATGTAAAAATTAGATAATTTAAAAATTAAAAAATTATTCCGTTTCATAATCATTTGCTTTTTTACATTATTACATTTTTTAATTTTTACATTTCCTTAGAAGCTCAGGTTAAGACCGATATCCCACTTGCGCAGGTTAGGATAGTTGCCATAAGTGCCAGCCATCGGGTTGGTGAACTTGTCAGGATACGGGTTGTAGAAGTTGATCAGGTTCTGGCCGGTGATGTTCAGACGGACATTCTTGATGCCGACGCTCTTGAACCAGGCGTTAGGCAGCGTGTAGGCCAAGGTCAGACGGCTCAGGCGAACGCTGGCAGCACTGACGCGCCAGAAAGATGACGTTGTCGAGTTGATGCCGTAAGCCAGGTTAGGATATTCGGCCTCGCGGTTCTCCTTCATGACGAGGTTTCCACTGCCGTCATAGATGTCCTGATAGACAAAGACGTTGTCGGGATTCCAGAATGAAGGCATGTTATAGAACTCGATGTTCGTATTTGACGGAATGCCGATAGCTGCAGAAGGCAGGGTGGTGTAGCCGCCCCAGCTGGCACCCAGCTGAGCGGTAAGGGCGATACCCTTCCAGTCAGCATGCAGGTTGACGGTGAATCCGTAGGGGTTCGAACGGTTCGACAGACATACCTGGTCGTTGTCGCGGTCTACGATGCCGTCAGGACCGTCGTATGTTCCTGTCTCCTGGTTGTAAGCACCACGCACGTCCTTGTAGATCAGCATACCCGGACGTACCTTGTCCTTTGTCATACCCATGTATGAGGTGATGTTGTACTTCTCGAAGTACTCCTCGATATCCTGGAACGAACGGAACATGCCGATGCACTGCATACCCCACAGTCCTACGTCGGTGCGGCTACCCTTCTGGATAGCACGGTAGATGTACTGTGTGGCAAAGTCCATGTTCAGCACCTCGTTGTCATGATAGCCAGTATTCAGGCCGATACGGTATTTGAAGTCCTTGCCGATCTTGTCGCGCCAGGTGATGCCAAGCTCCCAACCCCAGCTGTCCATCTCACCCAGGTTGGTCGAGGCACTCTGTGTACCGACAGTGGCAGGAACGCTCTGCACGATGTTCATCAGCATCTCGCGGTTCTTCTCGTAGTAGTAGTCGAAGTTGACGGCCAGACGCTTGTTCAGGAACTGCAGGTCCAGACCGATGTTGGTCTTGTACGACTTATCCCAGTGTACGTCGGGATTCACTGCCGAGTTGTTCTTGTTGATGGTGATACGGCTGCCAGAGTCGCTGTTCTCGCCGAAGACGACACCACGGTTGGCATCCTGTGCATATACCTGCATCCACTGCCAGGGTGTGAGGTTGTCACGACCGGTGAGACCCCAGCTGGCACGAACCTTCAGGAAGTCGATGAATTTAGCCAGTTTGCTGTTCTGGAAGAAAGCCTCTTCGCTGACTACCCAACCGGCAGACAGGGCGGGGAATGTTCCCCAATAGTTCTGCGGGGCAAACTTGGTAGAGGCATCAGAACGGAGCAGGAACTCAAACAGGTAACGGTCGGCGTAAGCGTAGTTCAGACGTCCGATGTATGACAGCGTACCGCTCTCAGAGCGTGTAAACTGTGCGTCTTCCTCACTGCCGCTCATGACGGAGTTGTCCTGACCGGTGGTGAACTCGTAGGGCTTTGTCTTGCTGGCGTAGGTACGCTCACTCTCAGCCTCCGACTTCTCAATAGAGAACAGGGCGCTGACGTGGTGCTTGCCGAAGTCGCGGGCATACTGTGCCGTGAAGTTCATCTGGTAGTTGTCCGTACGTATCATCTGACGGCTCAGGATGTCGCCGTTGTTCAGGTTCAATGTGTTGAAGTTAGAAGCATCCAGATAGTTGAAGTTAGGATCGTCACCTGATGTCGGCGTGTAGAGGTGGTTGCCTGAACCATAGCGACGTGTCATCTGGTAGAGCTTGAAGCTCGAACCATACTGGTTGTTCTTGTCGGTATTGATGCTCTTCGAATACGAGAAGCTCAGCTTCAGACCTTTCAGGATCTTGCTCCAGCCGAAGTCGTACTTGATGCTGGCATTGATATTCGTGTTCGACGTCATGTTGCGGGTATAGTCACCGTTGTTCTGCAGCACGATGAACGAATAGTTCTGGTTGGCCACACGGGCGCCATTGCTGATACCGTAGGCGGGGATGGGATACTCATCGACATATTCTGGAATATAGCCGGGACGTGTCAGCATGAGGTTGTAGTCCTTCTCTTCGCTCGTACCACCCACCTTCAGCATGGGCTTGTTCTTCTTGCCATAGTCACCGCTGACGGTCAGGTTGGCACTCAGCCAGTCGTTCAGCTTGACATCGATGCCGGCACGATAGTTCCAGCGGTCGTAGTCGAGCTTACCCAGGTTACCGTCCTGCTTGAAGTAGGTGATGCCGCCAAAGTAGCTCACACGGTCAGTGGCTCCACTGACATTCACAGCGTGACGGGTGGTGTAGCCCACCTCCCAGTATTTGTCGAGCAGGTCGTAGTTCAGACCCTTCATGGCCTCCAACTCATCCAACTGATAGAGGGCTGTGGTCTTATTCAGACTGGTGTTTGTGGGATCGGCAGCAGCGTATGTGTTATACAGGCGTCCGTAGTCGTAGGCACTCAGCATCTTCGGACGGGCCACCTCGTCGGTGAAACCGATGCTTCCGCTATAGCTGATGCTCGGGGCACCCACCTTACCCTTCTTCGTGGTGACGAGGATGACACCATTGGCAGCACGGGCACCATAGACGGCAGCTGAAGCATCCTTCAGCACCGAGATGCTCTCTACTTCTGACGGATCGAGGTTGTTGAACGCCTCAGCACCCAGGTTCTGATAGGAGTTACCGACCTTCACGTCGTTGGGATAGATATAGCCGTCGATAACAAACAGGGGCTGCTGGGCTGTAGAGCCAATCTCACCCAGTGAGTTGACGTCACGGATAGCCAGACGGGCGGGCTCACCAGGACGGGAGTCACCACCGGTGACAGACAGACCGTTGACCAGTCCACTCAGTGAAGAACCCAGATTACCGTTCGCCAGATCCTGGATGTCATCCATTTCTACCGTAGCGATAGATCCTGTCAGGTGGGCCTTCTTCTGTGAGCCGTAACCCACGACGACGACCTCTTCCAGCGTCTGCTTGTCTTCTTCCAGCTTCACGGTGCCACCGGGAGCAACGGTCATAGGCATATAGCCGATATAGGATATGGTAATCTTCTTACCTTTGGGAACAGCAATCTTGTAGTTACCATCCATGTCGGTAATGGTAGCGGTCTTCTCGCCTTCCACCGTCACCGTAGCACCAATGACGGGTTCGCCGAGCTCGTCAAGCACGGTACCGCTTACCGTCTGGTTCTGAGCCAGGGCCGATGCCGAGAACATCAGCATCATTCCGAGGCATAAGCTTTTAATATATTTTTTCATAGAAATAGTTCTGTTTAATTTCTCATTTCTAATATCTCATTTCTCATTTAAGGAAGCCAGCGTGGGTCACCTGTCTTGCGAGCCACCTGCGTAGCACCACTGATGTGGAAGTCGCCAGCAGCAGGGTTGGCAAACTGCGGGTCTTCCTCGATGGTGGTACCCGAGTGGTCGTAGTCGTGCGTACCGTCCTCCTTGATGTCCTGGAATGTGCCGTCGGCCTTCATATAGGTGTTGTTGTTGAAGGTCACGTGTTCCTGGTTCTGCTTACCATGCAGGAAACGACGGGCAACACCCGAGGGTGAGCAGTCGAAGAAGATACAGTCGGTCATCGTCCATACTGAGTAGGTACGTCCGGCCATACCGTTGTAGTTACCCCACTGACCACCGTTCCATGTCACGTGGTAGAAGGTAGAGTTCTTGTAGCTGACAGTATTGGTGGCAGCATTCTTGTCGGCATAGATGTCCTCACCGCGTACCATACCGGCCTGGTAGAAGTACTTGTAGTCGCCCTCGTTGCCGTCTAACTCGTAGAATGTCGAGTTGGTGACGTACAGTTCGTTGACCTGTCCACCCTTGTTAGTCCAGAACACACCGCCTCCAAAGGCTTTCTGCGGAGCCAGCTGTATGAGGCAGTTGTCAATGAGCATCGTCATGGCACAGACCTTCTGCTGGTTGTCCCAGAAGAAGTAGCTTCTGACGTTCTTGAAGTTAGAGTTGACAAATGTCACAGGCTTCTCAATCAGCGGATTTTCCCACTTGTACTTGCTGCTGATGGCAGTACCGACGGGTGCTGCTGACGGATCCTTCGAGAAGGCGAAGATACCGTGGTTGGTGCTGCTGATTTCCTGTGCCGTGCAGTCCACGTCCATGTACTTCAGGTTGAAGGGTGCAGCAAACGTGATGCAGGCCTCGCCAGTAAATTTGATAGTGGCGTGGTTGGTCTTGTTGTTCGTACGCAGTGTGACAGCCTGTACGTTGAAGTCGAGCACATCGCTCAGCGTGTACTCCTTACCGGCTTCCAGGTCGTAGTTCAGGTTCACGCCCACAGAGTCGGCAGGTGTCGGGTTCTGGGCAAACCACTCATTCAGATTCGCACCGGCGGGAATGGTGGCGAATGTTGCCGTGAACGTCGAGAACTCCTTGGCTGCAGCCTCCGAGGCATCGCTGTTGCCTTTCTTCGTGTTACCAAGTGCCAGAATGGTCACCTTGTAGTTCATGTCCTCCTCGCGCTTGCCCGTTACTGAGCAGCCGTCGACGATACTGTCGTTGATAACTGGCTCGCTGGGATTGTTCGTATCAATCAAGCTGACACGATAGCCACCGGCTCCCATCACCACTGGCCACGAGATGGTCTGCGTCTTACCGTCGGCACTGGGAGTGATCGTGATGGCATCGGCCTGTACAGCTGATACCTGAGTATTCGACACACCAGCTTCGAACGATTCATCGTCAAAACCATCCTTGGCGCACGATGCAAGCAGCAGGGCGCTTGCTCCTGTGAGGGCAAGCACGCACATCTTACTGTACGTAAAGAATTGATTCTTCTTCATAAAATCCTTCATTTAGTTTGACTTGTTATTAGTTGTTGTTATTTATTTCGATATTTCGAATTGTCCTGGAAAATCTCTTTCAGATACGCCACGTTCCTGCCGAAGTTCCCCTTGACATTCCTGATGTCCTGGGCGTTGCGGCTGCGTTCCACCACCAGCCATCCGCTCCATGTCATCTTGTCCAGCGTCTTCTTCACCTTCCGCAGGTCGATGCGCGGGTCCTGATCCAGCGTCACACTGTCCGTCAGCGAGGCATGAATCTGGGCGATATTCTCGCACCCTAACCGTTTCAGGTCCTTGCAGACGTTCCATCCCTGGTCGACGGCATCCTGCAGATTATAGTAAATCTTGATACCCCGGCTGGCGACTTCCTTTAATAATAATAGGTTCGCGCATGCAGGAAGAGCCGTCCTGATGGCGATGACCTTCCCCTTTGCCTGTGCCATCTCACCCACCGTATGCAGGCGGTGCACCATCTCCTGACGGGCTGCGCCAGCCTGTTTCCAGTCGTCTCCACTGCCACCCAAGGGCAGGAAGGCCACTGTAGCCCCCATGACGTCCATCGACTGCAGACAGTCGGCTATCAGCTCCTGATAGTTGGCACGCTCCAGAAAACTCTGCGCAAAGAATCCCGACATAGCCAGCGAGGGCACTGCAATGCCCAGCGAGTCGGCCGTTGTGCGGAACAGCTGTTGGAAGTGTGCGTCGCGTAGTTTGTTGTCGAACTGTTCACGCTGTCCCAGCGGTCCCATGTCCATCTCAATGCCGTCAGCCTCAATGTCCCTGGCCAGCTGAAACTCGCCAATCTTCTGGCGTTTCAGCATCATCCAGTCACATGCTGCCACACGGAACTGTCCCCATGATTCTGCGGCCACCATCATCAGGGCCACTGCAGCAAGGCTTCTTTTTAACATTGATTTGTTCATTCAGCTATTTCAAGTACTTGTAGACTATATAGTTTTACGTTATTTAAGACGTTTTAGCACCTCGCGTGTCATCATTACGCGAGAAAAAACTATTAAAAGCTGAATTTTTATGGTTAAAGTGATGGTTTTCAGGTGTGTGGCATTCCCCCCTTTGCTTAGCGCAAGGCAAGGGCGGCATTTTCCGCAGCCTCCATCTGTTCGCGCTCGCCGGGGCCTTTGTCGTTCAGTCCGCAGAGGTGCAGGATGCCGTGGATAATGACACGGTGCAGCTCCTCGTCGTAGTCTTTATGGAACAGCTCGGCATTGCTGCGCACGGTATCGAGTGAAATCACGAGATCACCGTTGACAACATCGCCCTCGTCGTAGTCAAAGGTGATGATGTCCGTATAGTAGTCGTGACCCAGATACTCGCGGTTGACTGCCAGGATGTGCTCGTCGTCACAAAACAGGTAACCCACCTCACCGACTTTCTTGCCGTAGGTGGCAGCCACGCGACGAATCCACGCTGTCGTCTCGCGACGCTTGATGTTGGGGAACTTAACCCCCTCTGCACTATAGGTAATCATAATTACTAATTACTAATTACTAATTGCTCATTGCTCATTTGCGTTTCGCCAGAAACGCACTCACGTCTACGCCAAAGTGCTGCAGTTCGCGCACCATGGTCGATGAAATGGATGAAAACTGCGGCTCGGCATAGAGCAGGATGGTCTCGATGCCTGACAGCTGACGGTTGACGTCAGCCTGTTCGCGCTCATACTCGAAGTCCTTGACAGAACGCACGCCTTTCACGATGAAATGGGCATTTTCTGCCTTCGCAAAGTCGACGGCAAGGCCGTAGTACGGCTTCACCTCGATGCGTGGCTCGTCAGCATACAATTCACGGATAGCCTTCATCCGTTCTTCCGCTGAGGGCATGTCGGGCTTATGCACCTGGTCGCCCACCACGCCGATGACCAGCCGGTCGAACAGTGGCAAGGCACGCATCACAATGGAATCATGCCCAATGGTAAACGGATTAAAGCTCCCCACGAAGATGCCGCACCGCCCCCCGTTGGGAAATCGAACGTTTTCAGGACTACAACTAATCATAATTTCTAATTCCTAATTTCTAATTCCTAATTCACTCAAAGAGCGTCGGCTCCATAATGTTTCCGTTATACGGATTGCGCCCGAAGTGCTTGTAAGCCAGTTCCGTGGCCATGCGGCCTCGGGGCGTACGCTTGATGAAGCCCTCCATGATGAGGAACGGCTCGTAGACCTCCTCCAGCGTACCGCTGTCCTCGCCGATGGCGGTGGCAATGGTCGTCACTCCCACAGGACCGCCACGGAACTTGTCGATGATGGTCAGCAGGATGCGGTTGTCTATCTCGTCCAGTCCGTACTGGTCGATATTCAAGGCTGTCAGCGCAATCTTCGTGATCTTCGTGTCGATGCCGCCCGTACCCTTCACCTGTGCAAAGTCGCGCACACGGCGCAGCAGGGCATTGGCAATACGGGGCGTGCCACGCGAGCGGCGTGCTATCTCTAACGAGGCTTCGCTGGTGATGGGTACGCGCAGAATACCTGCCGAGCGTTCGATGATGCGCTGCAGCGTCTCCGGCTCGTAATACTGCAGGTGCATATTGATGCCGAAACGGGCACGCAACGGTGCCGTCAGCAGTCCGCTGCGCGTGGTGGCACCAACGAGTGTGAAGGGGTTCAGGTCTATCTGGATGCTTCGTGCCGACGGACCTTTGTCTATCATGATGTCGATGCGGTAGTCCTCCATCGCTGAGTAGAGATACTCCTCGACGACGGGCGACAGACGGTGGATCTCGTCGATGAACAGCACGTCGTTTTTCTCTAACGACGTCAGGATGCCTGCCAGGTCGCCCGGCTTGTCGAGCACGGGACCAGAGGTGATCTTGAAGCCTACGCCCAACTCGTTGGCGACGATGTTCGACAGCGTGGTCTTTCCCAGTCCGGGGGGACCGTGCAGCAATACGTGGTCGAGGGGTTCGCCACGATATTTGGCGGCTTCGACAAACACCTCCAGGTTCTCTACCACCTGTTTCTGGCCGCTGAAGTCGTTGAATGCCAACGGGCGCAGGGCGTTTTCAAAGTCCTTCTCGTTAGAGCCGTATTGCTCTTGCCGGATGTCAAAATCTTCGTTCATGACCTTCTTTTTCTTGCTTTTGCCTGCAAAGGTACGAAATAATTCCTAATTTCTAATTCCTAATTCCTAATTTATTTGTATCTTTGCACGCAGAATTATAAAATACTACTTATGAAACGGACCATCATCGCCCTTTTTGCCGTTCTGCTGTCAGTAGGCATGCAGGCCAGCACCACCATTCCTGTAGCAGGAACAGTCATCAAACCCACTGACCAGAACATTCAGTACATCGGACGCATCTGCTTCGACAATCCTGAACGTCCGCGCTTCACGTTCCCAGGCATTCAGATCAATGCACGCTTCACGGGGACGTCGCTGAAGATGATGGCCAAGCCCAAGAGCGGCTATTTCATGGCAAAGATTGACGGTGCAGAGCCCTTCAAGGTAGCCTTCATGGGCGAGCGCGACTCTGTGGTGACGCTGGCCACGGCCCTGCCTCAGGGACCTCACGAGGTACGTCTGATTTACGTCATCGAGGGCTACGACCTGAAGCCCAGCTTCTGGGGTTTCGTCGTCGACGAGGGTGCCACCCTGCTGCCGCCTCCTGCCTTGCCCCAGCGTACCATCGAGTTCATCGGCAACAGCATCACCTGCGGCTATGGCAACGAGAGCATGGTGCCTTCCGACCATTTCGAGTACGAGACCGAGAACCACTACCTGTCCTACGCCCAGCTGACATGCCGCGCCCTCAATGCACAGGCACATGTGACGGCGCGCAGCGGCATCGGCGTCTATCGCAGCTATGGCGGTCCGAAGACGGGAACGCCCGAGAATGTGATGACCACGGAATACGAATATACCAACCTCTACGACCGTTCTGAGCGGTGGGACTTCAGCCGCTACCAGCCCCAGGTGGTGTGCATCAACCTCGGCACCAACGACCTGTCGACCAACAACTACGACGTCAAGCTGCTGAAAGCCGCCTACAAGGCCTTCCTGAAACAGGTGCGCAGCCACAACCCCAAGGCCAAGATCGTGTACCTTTGCGGCTCGATGTTAGGCGGCAAGGAACTCGACATTGCCCGTCAGACCTTGAACGAGGTTGTCGACGAGGCCCACAAGCAGGGCGACCAGCAAGTGTACCGTTTTGACTTCACACCCGCCAATGGCAGTCTGAAGTATGGTGCCGACTGGCATCCAAGCATCTGGCAGCACCAGCTGATGGCCAGTGAGCTCACCGCCTTCCTGCGCCAGCTCATGCAGTGGTTCTAACCAACTTTACTACTTTGTAATAACTGCTCTCGACACGGAACTTCTGCTGTCCGGCAAAGCTACATGTGATGACGCGTTTTCCGTGTGGTTCCAGCGTGATGTAGTTGTCGCTGAAGCGGACACCGTCGATGAGTTTCCCCTTGGGCGTGCGCAGCGTCAAGTGCAGGAAGTAGGCCACACGGTCGGTGGGGTTGCTGACCTCAAGGCGGACGATGGTGCGTCCGTTTTCGACATGATGGCTCTCTGTGACTTGACAATCCTTGGTGCTGCCACTGATGATGGCCTTGTGGTCGGCATGGTGCAGCATGGGGGTGCCTGTCCAGTCGGATTTCGCCCAGTCGAAGGTGTCGGTATCGGTGGAGAGAGCGTAGACGTTATCGGCCAGCAGGGTGCCGTCTGGTGACTGCAATTCCAGGAAGAGGAAGGAGTTCGTTGATGAACGATCGATGATGGGGTTTAGGTGATGGGCGTCGGCATAGCTGTTGGCAGGGATGTGCAGCGTGGTCTCCTGGGTGTAAAGCAGTTGGCCGTCAGCAGCATAGGCCTTCAGCACGGCCTTTGCATCGACGTCAGCCAATGTGCTGTTGACAGCACGTACCTCGTGGGTCTTGTAGTTATAGATGAGTTGCAGGGGCTGGCAGGCCTTGCGGACACCGTAGAAGGCTGCGGTGGGACGCAGATAGTAGTCGTAGAGTTGCCAGTAGAGTCCCGGACGGGCACCGTTAAGCATCCACTGGACGATGGCCGTAGCCCGTGGGAAATTGTAGCGGAAGGCTTCGAACATAGCCCGCGTACCATCGTAGCTGACCATCGACCCCTTGCGGATGAAGTCGTCCAGATCCGTAGCCTCGCCATAACGCTGGCGGATGGTCTCTGTGAGTACGCGCATGCTGTTGAACTCGGAAGCGGAGGCCGTGCAATGATAGCTCCACACAGAATCAGGTGGCCAGCAGCCTTTCTTGCCTATCATCTGTTCTATCGACTCACGAACTGGCAGCGAAGCACCAATGCCGGTCTCGGTGTTGAAGCCGAAGGCACCACCGGGAGCTTCTTCCGAATACCAATAGACTGGTGCCACGTATTCGTAGGGTCCTGCCATCTTCGTGCCCGACGTGCCGGAGATGTCGCTCTCCAACTCCTTGGCAGAGATGATCATGGGACGATCGTCGATGGTCTGCCGGGCCCATTCGTAGTGCTGTTCGAGGGCAGGGGCCGGACGACGGTCGCTGCCTGTAAACCACGCCATGATGGACGGATGGTGGCGCAGGTAGCGCAGCTGGTCGTCGAAGGAGCGGGAGATGAGCCGGATGTCCTCGTCGGAGATGATGCCGCCAAAGCGCTCCTCGTCGCAGGGTTTGCCCAGATAGCTCTCCCATTCCCAGTGACAGCTCCAGCCTGCCAGAAGCAGGATACCCATCTGGTCGCAGAGGTCGTAGAGAGCTTGCGAGGTGCCCCAGAGGCCCTCTAACCGCACCATGTTCAGGTTCATATCCCTGACCAGCTGCAACTGCTGTTCATAACGTTCAGGGGTATCGCGCAAAAAGATGTCGTCCGTCCAGCCGGCACCCGTCAGCAGGATGCGCTGACCATTGAGCGTGAAGGCCCGATAGCCGTCCTTAGTGATGAAACTGCCCACCTGACGGATGCCAAAACGGGTGGTCGTCTCGTCGGAAACGGCAGAGCCCGTAACGGCTTTCAGGTGCAGGTCGTAGAGCTCGGGCTTCCCCAGCGTGTGGCACCACCACAGACGAGGATGGGCTATGTGTAGCAGGGGAGCGTCTTGAGAATCGATGCGCAGCGTACGTTTCTCGTGGGCTTGCAGGGTATAAGGTACGCTGAACGTCTGCCCTTCCAGTTCGCCAGTTAATTGCCCAGAGCATGTTTTGTCACTGAGGTTTTCCACATCAGCCTCGACAGTCAGCCAGGCCTCGTCGAGTGTCTGCAGGTTGACCAGTGACTTCACGTTGGGATGGCTGATAACCACAGTACCGGAACGCTTGACGCTGACAGGGCGGTAGAGGCCCATGCTCTCGTCAGCAGGGCGTGGGTTCCAGTCGACAAACCCGATGTTGGGATCGCCAGGTTGGGCACGATATACTTCTACCTTCAGTGTGTTATGCTCCTGAGCGAAGCGTGTCACGTCGAACTCAAAGATGCGGAAGGCACCCTTGACGACGTCGCGCCCTGCCACCAGCTGGTCGTTCAGCCAGATGTTGGCACTATAGCTGATGCCCTCGAAGCGCAACGTGACATGCTCGTCGCTGCTGAGGTTGTCCAGGTCGAAGTCTCTCTGGTATATCCAAGGCACATCGAAACGCGTCTTGTCAATCTTCCGATAGTTCATGCCTGTCAACACGTCCGGATATTCGCCATTGGCAGTGAGCACCCCCATAACCGTAGAGGGCACGGTGGCGTGATAGGTGGTAGGTGATGGGTGATGGGTGTTGGGTGACGGATAGCATTGCCAGCCGTCGGAAAGAATCGTGACGTGCTGCTGGGCCCATGACGACAATGACACCTGGGATGCCCATGACGACAATGACATGGTTATTAAAAAGCAGAAGATGGCGAAGGTTTCTTTCATCATTATTTTGGTTTTTAGTTAACTCTTAATTCTTAACTCTTTAGCTTCTCTCTGCAGTCTTCCAGGATTCCTATCAGTTCGTCGGCCTTCTCGGCACGCAGCATGCGGATGCGCGTCTCGCGGAAGTTGGGGATGCCCTTGAAGACGGGGGTGGCAGCCAAATGGCGTCGGGTGTGAAGAATGCCGCGATATTCGTCGATACGCTCCACATTGATGCGCAACTGCTCTTCCAGCACGTCAATCTTCTCGTCGAGCGTCAATTCCTGTCGGCTGAATATCCACGGACAGCCGAAGGTGGCACGGCCAATCATGACAGCATCGACGCCATAGGTGTCGAAGGCATGGTCAGCATCGTCCAGCGACTTGATATCGCCATTGCCGATGATGGGGATATGGATGTCGGGATTGCGCTTCACCTCACCAATCAGTGTCCAGTCGGCTTCGCCCGTATACATCTGACTACGTGTACGCCCATGGATGGTCAGTGCCTGGATGCCGCACTGCTGGAGCTGAGGGGCCAGCTGGGTGATGATGAGCTGTTCGCAGTTCCAGCCCAGACGTGTCTTCACCGTTACTGGCACATGGACGGCCTCGACCACCCGCTGCGTAATCTCCAGCAGTTTGGGAATGTTCTGCAGCATGCCAGCTCCCGCTCCCTTGCCAGCCACCTTTTTCACCGGACAGCCGAAGTTGAGGTCGATGAGGTCAGGCCCGGCCTGTTCCACGATTTTCGCCGCATCGACCATTGCATCGATGTCGCGACCATATATCTGGATACCTACGGGACGTTCCTCGTCGCAGATGTTCAGTTTGCGAATGGTCGACTTGACATCACGTACCAAGGCCTCGGCACTGACGAATTCCGTGTATACCATAGCAGCACCAAACCGCTTGCACAGCATGCGGAAGCCGATGTCCGTCACATCCTCCATGGGTGCAAGGAAGACGGGGCGCTCACCCAGTTCTATTGTTCCTATCTTCATTTCTGCGTACAAAATTACAAAGGAAGAATAAGAATAGACGCCAATATTCTGCAAAAAAAGGTTAAATCTGTGCATACGGCAATAATTTCTCATTTCTCATTTCTCATTTCTCATTTAAAATATGTACCTTTGCACCCGTTCAGTGGAATGAGAGACTCCAACGAGAGCCTCTCATTCTCGTTTTTTAATATTTAAATAGCGTTTATGATTAACAAGAACGTAGTAACAAAAGCTGTTGAGGAGTGGTTGCAGAAGGGCGACTACTATCTCGTAGATGTAGAAATGACCACTGATGACCGTATCGTGATTGAGATAGACCACGCAGACGGTGTATGGATTGAGGATTGTGCAGACCTGAGTCGCCACTTGCAGGATACGCTGGGTGACGAGTTGGGTGATTACGAGTTGGAAGTAGGATCGGCAGGCATTGGCCAGCCGTTTAAGGTGTCACAGCAGTATCGTAACCACATCGGCAAGGAGGTGGAAGTGATGCAGCAGGACGGCAAGAAATTGCATGGCATTCTGTCGGGTGTCAATGAGGAAGGCACCCAGTTTACCGTCACTGTCAAGGAGAAGCAGCAGGTAGAGGGCAAAAAGCGCCCTGAGCTGGTGGATGTCGACAAGACCTTCGCCATGACCGAAGTCAAATACTGCAAATATTTGCTGGCCTTCAAATGAAAAAATAAAAATTAAAAATAAAATATTGTATGGCAACAAAGAATGCGAAGGGTCCGTCAATGATTGAGACCTTTCAGGAATTTAAAGAGACAAAGAACATTGACCGCACCACACTGGTTAGCGTCTTGGAAGAAAGCTTCCGTAATGTCATTGCAAAGATGTTTGGTTCTGACGAGAACTTCGACGTCATTGTCAACCCAGACAAGGGAGACTTCGAGATTCACCGCAACCGCATCGTCGTAGAGGACGGTGAGGTTCAGGATGAGAACAAGGAGATAGCACTGAGCGAGGCACAGAAGATTGAGCCCGACTATGAGGTTGGTGAGGAAGTGTCTGAGGAAGTAGACTTCCAGAAATTTGGCCGTCGTGCCATTCTGAATCTGCGTCAGACGCTGGCATCAAAGATCCTGGAGCTGGAGCACGATTCACTGTATCAGAAGTATAAGGACAAGGTGGGACAGGTCGTCAGCGGTGAGGTCTACCAGATGTGGAAGCGTGAGGTGCTGCTCATCGACGATGAGGGTAACGAGCTGCATTTGCCGAAGACGGAGCAGATTCCTTCTGACAACTATCGCAAGGGTGAGACCATCCGCGCTATTGTCAAGGAGGTGCAGAACGAGAACAACAATCCCCGCATCATCCTGTCGCGCACCAGTCCGCTGTTCCTGGAGCGTCTGCTGGAGGCTGAGGTGCCCGAGATTCAGGACGGTCTGATTACTATCCGTCGCATTGCCCGCATGCCGGGTGAGCGTGCCAAGGTGGCTGTAGAGAGCTATGATGACCGCATCGATCCCGTAGGAGCCTGTGTAGGTGTCAAGGGAAGCCGTGTGCATGGTATCGTCCGTGAACTGTGCAACGAGAATATCGACGTCATCAACTTCTCGAACAATACCCAGCTCTTCATCCAGCGTGCCCTGTCGCCTGCCAAGGTGACCAGCATCACCATTAATCCTGAGGAGCACAAGGCCGAGGTTTACCTGCAGCCCGAGGAAGTTTCGCTGGCTATCGGTAAGGGTGGCCTGAACATCAAGCTGGCCTCCATGCTCACTGAGTTTACCATCGATGTCTTCCGTGTCGTCAACGAAAACGAGGCTGACGAGGATATCTACCTCGACGAGTTTGCCGACGAAATTGACCAGTGGATTATCGATTCTATCAAGGCTATTGGTCTCGATACAGCTAAGCAGGTTCTCAATGCACCTCGTGAGTTGCTCATCGAGAAGGCCGACCTTGAGGAAGAGACCGTCGACCATGTACTCGAAGTGCTGAAGGCAGAATTTGAATAAGATTTGAGATTTGAGGTTTGAGGTTTGAGATTGAAAGAATCTCATCCATCAGATCTCAGGCCTCAAAGCAACTCAAAACATTTATAATAAATCTCAAATCTCAAAACTCAAAACTCAAAATTATTAAGAATGGGAGTCAGATTAAATAAAGTATTATCAGAACTGAATATAGGACTTCAAACGGCAGTTGATTTCCTAAAGAAGAAGACGAGCTTGGGCGAGGTCAAGGACGAGATGACGTCGAATACCAAGATTTCCGACGAGCAATATGAGGCGCTGGTCAATGAGTTCAGCACCGACAAAGCCGTGAAGTCGAAGGCCGAACAGCTGTTTGCCAAGAAGCCCAAGGAGAAGAAGGTCGAGAAGAAGGTTATTGCCTCGGCCGAAGAATTGCTGGAACCCCGTCAGCAGCTGAAGACCGTGGGTAAGATAGACCTGGATGCCATCGGCGGCAAGTCCAAGCCAGCCACCAAGGCGGTGGAAGCTAAGGCAGAGCCGGCACCGGCCCTTGAGCCTGAGAAGGTTGCGCCTGTAGCTGCTGCCGAGCCACAGGAAGAAACGCCGGTGCCAGTCAAGGAAGAGCCTAAGGAAGAACCTGCTGAGGCAGTCGCTGTCCTTGAACCCGAGGATGACCTCAATCAGGAGGAGGCGATGGATGAGCCCGAAGTGGATGACGAGGATGAGGCTGATGATGACACCAATGCTGTCGATGAGCCCAAAGTCGAGTTGGCTAAGACACCTGGTGACCTGAAGGCTGCCAAGTCTGCTCCACAGCTGAACGTAGTGGGCAAGATTGATCTCGATGCCCTTAACCAGAGCACGCGTCCTAAGAAGAAGACGAAGGAAGAACGTCGCAAGGAGCGTGAGGAGAAGGCTGCCGGAGAACGCAAGAAGCGTGAACGCATCCGTCAAGGCAAGGTCGATATCGAGGCAGCTGCCAAGCAGGCTGCCAAGAACGACAAGAACAACAAGAAGACCCTGCAGCAACAGAACCAGCAGCAGGGTGGTGGCAAGAAGAACAAGAAGAACCGCCCAGTGAAGCCCTTGGAGGTTGACGACGAGGCTGTAGCCCGTCAGGTCAAGGAAACGCTGGCCCGTCTGACGTCGAAGAGCCAGAACAAGAAAGGCGCCAAGTACCGTCGTGAGAAGCGCGATGCTGTTGCTGAGCGCATGAGCGAGGAGATGGCTGCTGAGGCAGCACAGAGCAAGGTGCTGAAGCTGACGGAGTTCGTGACGGTCTCGGAGTTGGCTACCATGATGAACGTTGGTGTCAACCAGGTCATTGGTACCTGTATGTCCATCGGTATCATGGTGTCTATCAACCAGCGTCTGGATGCCGAGACCATCAATATCGTGGCTGACGAGTTTGGTTTCACTACTGAATATGTCTCTGCCGAGGTACAGAATGCTATTACTGAGGAAGAGGATGACGAGAACGATCTGATTAGCCGTGCTCCTATCGTGACTGTCATGGGTCATGTCGACCATGGTAAGACATCGTTGCTTGACCACATTCGTAACACTAACGTCATTGCCGGTGAGGCTGGTGGTATCACCCAGCATATCGGTGCCTATAACGTGAAGCTGAAGGACGGTCACAGCATCACTTTCCTCGATACCCCTGGTCACGAGGCCTTCACAGCTATGCGTGCCCGTGGTGCTCAGGTGACGGATATCGCCATCATCATCGTCGCTGCCGACGACAGTGTGATGCCCACCACCAAGGAGGCCATCGCTCATGCCCAGGCTGCCAACGTCCCGATGGTTTTTGCCATCAACAAGATAGACAAGCCCGGTGCCAACCCCGACAAGATCCGCGAGGATCTGGCCAATATGAACCTCTTGGTGGAAGACTGGGGTGGTAAGTACCAGTGTCAGGAGATCTCTGCTAAGAAGGGACAGGGCGTCTACGAGTTGTTGGAAAAAGTACTGCTCGAGGCTGAGATGCTCGACCTGAAGGCCAACCCCAACCGTAAGGCTACGGGTAGCATCATCGAGTCGTCGCTCGATAAGGGTCGTGGCTATGTCTCTACCGTCCTCGTATCGAACGGTACGCTGAAGATTGGTGATGTGGTTATTGCAGGTACTGCATGGGGTCGTGTCAAGGCGATGTTCAATGAGCGTAACCAGCGCATTGAGAAGGCCGGTCCTGCCGAGCCTGCTATTATTCTGGGTCTGAATGGTGCACCCACCGCTGGTGACTCGTTCCATGTGATGGAGTCAGAGCAGGAGGCACGCGAAATTGCCAACAAGCGTATCCAGCTGCAGCGTGAGCAGAGTCTGCGTACTACCACGAAGCTCGGTCTCGACGAACTGTCACACCGTATCGCTCTGGGCGAGTTCCACGAGCTCAACATCATTGTCAAGGGTGATACCGACGGTAGTATCGAAGCCCTCTCCGACTCGTTCATCAAGCTGTCTACTGAGAAGGTGCAGGTCAACGTCATCTCGAAGGCCGTAGGTCAGATTTCAGAGAACGACGTCATGCTGGCCAGCGCTTCCGAGGCCATCATCATCGGTTTCCAGGTGCGTCCTTCTGCCGATGCCCGTCGTGCTGCCGATCGTGAGGGTGTGGAAATCAATACCTACTCCATCATCTACGACGCCATCGACGATGTGAAGCAGACCATGCAGGGTATGCTCGACAAGGTGAAGAAGGAGGTAATCTCCGGTGAAATCGAGGTCAAGCAGGTGTTCAAGATTTCCAAGGTGGGTACTGTTGCCGGTGGTCTGGTGACCGATGGTAAGGTACACAACAAGGATAAGGCCCGCGTCATCCGTGACGGTATCGTTATCCACACCGCTCCTATCGATGCCCTGAAGCGTTACAAGGACGATGCCAAGGAGGTGGCCACAGGTCTGGAGTGCGGTATCTCACTGGTCAACTTCAACGACATTCAGGTCGGTGACATCATCGAGACTTTCACGGAGATAGAGGTAGAGCAGAAGCTTTAGTCTCTCTCCCATTTATACATCTTACGCCCAGACACTCGTCAATGAATGTCTGGGCGTATTTTTTATCTACCATGTGTCGGACGTAAGCCTTCTCAAACAGGCACTAATTGGCAAACTGGCCGAAATACTTTAGACAGACGTCACGCCACTCGCGGGCGTTCTCCACTTGGTGCTCCAGGCGCTCATCAACCTCGCGCCAGCGCTGTTCGTCGATGTAGTGGCGCATTTTGTAATGCCAGTCGTTCTGCAGTGACTCCGTCCAGATGACACCGCTGTTGTAGTGATACTGCAACGACTCCCACAGCGTAGAGCCATCCTTCATGCGGTGCGTCCACGGCACATGATGGAACCACAGCAGCAGCTCTTCTGGGCAGGTTTCTATATTATCATAGGTGCGTGCGAGGTGCTCCCGATACTGGTTCACGGCATCCGTTCCTTTGCTGGAGCGGTCGAAACCCACCCCGTCCTTGTCGGCTTTGTGGTAATAGACGGGGCACCACTCCAGAGGATAGCTGGCCTTGAAGCCGTCGGGCTCAGGACCGTAGTGGTGGTCGAACTTGAAGATGTGGTGCAGGCCCAGCGGCATCATGTAGTTGACGCAGGCTTCGCGGCTGGTTTCCATCCAGATAGTCATGTCGTCGATGAACTTCCTGTCGGTGCTGAAGGTTTGTGCTAACCACTCCTTAGCAATATCTAACGACAGCAGATGCGGATTCCATGCCAAGCGTCCAAAGGCATACCAGTTGGCCTGCGAGAAGTGGTGGCCGCACCAGTTGCGGTCCAGTCCGATGTTTGCCACACCGGCAATGCCCTTTAGCTGTTGGGCAGGCACAAAGGCGAAGAACTCCTGCCACATCGGGGCGAGATATACCAAGTGGCGCGATTGTCCAAGATATTCCTGCGTAATCTGTAGCTCCACCATGTTCGGTGTCTTGGTAATTTGGTCGAAGATGGGGCTATACGGCTCGCGAGGCTGGAAGTCCAATGGACCGTTCTTGGTCTGTAGGATGACGTTGTCGCGGAATTGTCCGTCCAGCGGTTTGAACTCCGAGACGGCCTGCTTCACACGATCCTCGCCTTTGTGATTGGCGCCATATACAAAGCAACGCCACATGACGATTCCCTTGTAGGGCTTCAGCGCATCTGCCAGCATGTTGGCACCATCGGCATGGGTGCGTCCGAAGTCACCAGGACCAGGCTGTCCCTCACTGTTCGCCTTCACCAGAAAACCGCCAAAGTCGGGTATCAGTTTGTAGATTTCCTTTGCTTTCTTCTTCCACCATTTCGCCACCGAGGCATCCAACGGATCGGCAGTCTTGGTCTCCTTGAGAGCCATCGGCGTAGCGAAGTTGATGCTCAGATAAACCGTAATGCCATAGGGGCGCAGAATATCGGCAATCTTCTTTACCTCTTTTAAATAAGGAGTCGTCAGCATCTTTGGCGATGCATTGACGTTGTTCAGCACCGAGCCGTTGATACCTATCGAGGCATTGGCACGCGCATACTCCTTAATTAGGGAAGAGTGAAAAGTGAAAAGTGAAGAATTTCTTTCATTTCCTTCATTCCAAAAGATGCTCTCACCGGCATAGCCACGCTCAATACTGCCATCGAGGTTGTCCCAGTGGTTCAACAGACGCAACGAGAAGGCTGGGTGCGACTCATCGATGGGTGATGGGTGATGGGTGTTTGGTGACAAATGTTGCTCACGCAACAGAGCGTATGCGCCATACAGCAGTCCCACGTCGCGACGCGCCGTGATGGTCGTGCCGTCGATGCGATAGCCATCGTCGTCAGGCATCTTAGCGTCGAGCTTCAGCGTCACGCTTGCTCCGTTGTAATAGGTTTCCAACTCTTGTTTGGCAATCTCGATGGTAGGTGACATCTTCTCCGTCGTCGTTACCTGTGCCTTGTTGACTGGCTGATACCGCAGCCACAACTGGTGACCGTCTTCAGCATGGCCCGGGAGAGCCATGCAAATGAGAAATGAGAAAAGAGAAATGAGAAATGTATTGCGCTTCATCGTTTTTACTTTATTACCCTTTTACTTTTTCATCAGTTTCAGTTCCTGCTGGGGAGCCAGAGCGTTGGTGGTCTTCTCGGTGTATTCCTTCAGGGCGAGGGGCAGGGTAGCCTTGATGTCGCGGCTGGAGAAACCGAAACGGAAGGTGTAGGTACCTGCCTCGGTGAGCCACTGTGAACCGGCTTCGTCGAAGCTGGCTAGGTCGCGCAGCAATAGATTCATCGTCAGTGTCTGGCTCTCGCCGGGCTTCAGCTCGCGGGTCTTGGCGAAGGCCTTCAGTTCCTGAGCGGGCTTTTCGAGTTTGCCAGCAGGAGCCTGCACATAAACCTGAGCGACTTCCTTACCAGCGACACTACCCGTGTTCTTGACAGTTACGGTGATGTCGACCAGATTGCCACGAGCCTTGACTACAGGCTTTGACAGTTCGAAGGTGGTATAGCTCAGACCAAAGCCAAACGGATAGGCCACCTCGCGATTGAAGGTATCGAAGAAGCGATAGCCCACATAGATGTCCTCTTCGTGGTTGGTATAGTCGTTACCAGCCACTTTGCCAGTATAGCTTCTCATGATGTCCTTAGAGTACTGGTCGAGATAGCCGGGGAAATTCTTCGTGGAAGGATGATCCGTAGCGGCAATGGGCCAAGTCATCGTCAGCTTACCAGAAGGATTCACCTTACCCGTCAGCAGGTCGGCGATGGAGTTTCCACCCTCCATACCGGGCTGCCAAGCACAGAGAATGGCATCGGGGTAACCGCTCCATGAAGCCGTCTCGATAACGGAACCACTATTGATAATGACGATAACGGGCTTGCCTGCTGCGTGGAAAGCGTTGCAGACATCGGTGATGAGGGCACGTTCCTCAGGAATGAGATTGAACTCGGTATCAATGTCGCGGTCGATACCCTCACCAGCCTGACGGCCAATGGTGATGATGGCAGCATCGGCCGTTTCCACCTCCTTGTTGATGGCGATGGGTGACAGACCAATCTCCGGATATTTCTGCTGACCCATTGTTTCTGTCTGGAACCACTTGGCAGGATGGCGCTCGGCCTGGAATTTTAAGCGAGCATACTCGATGTACTTACGATAGATATCAGTGAGGACGGGCGACGATTTGATACCAGCGTTCTCGAGACCTTGAAGCATATCGACCACGTAAGGGGGATGTACACAGCCTGAGCCAGTACCACCAGAGAGGAAGTCGTAGGAGTTCTCGCCAAAGAGGGCAACGGTCTTAATCTTTGAGATTTGAGATTTGAGGTTTGAGATTTCTGAATTCCAAGGGAGTGTGCCGTTGTTTTTGAGGAGGACGATACCCTCGGCAGCACTCTGACGCGTGATGGCGGCATGAGCCTTGAAGTCGGGATTGTTGCTGGCGGGATATTTGTGGAAGCTGGGAGTCTTGACGATGTATTCCAGCATGCGGCGCACGTTGCGGTCGACATCGGCGATATCGAGTTTGCCATTCTTCACACCATCGATGATTTCCTGTACCTGTGCAGGCTGTCCGGGTTCCATCAGGTCGTTGCCGGCATGTACCTCGCTGATGGTGGGCAGTCCCTCACGGATACCAATCCAGTCAGTCATGACAATACCCTTGAAGCCCCAGTCGTCACGCAGGATCTTCGTCAGCAGGTCGTGGTTACCCATCGAGAACTGGCCGTTGACCTTATTATATGATGCCATAATAGTCCAGGGATTGCTCTCGCGGACAGCAATCTCGAAACCACGCAGATAGAGCTCGCGGGCAGCACGCTGCGAGACACGCTCGTCGACGCTGGTACGGTCGGTCTCCTGTGAGTTGACAGCGAAGTGCTTGGCCGATACGCCAGCACCCTGGCTCTGTACGCCATTGATGTAGGCTGCGGCAATCTTTCCCGTCAGCAGGGGGTCTTCCGAATAATATTCGAAATTACGACCACACAGCGGATTACGGTGCAGGTTCATGCCAGGACCCAGAATGACGTCGCAACGGTATTCCTTGGTCTCGTTACCGATGGCCTCACCAACCTTGGTGACCAGATCCGTATTCCACGTAGAAGCCAAGCAGCTACCGATGGGGAATGCCGTAGCATAGTAGGTCTTGCTGTCGCCCGGACGGGTGGGGTCGATACGTACACCGGCAGGACCGTCGGTCAGCACGGTGGCAGGAATGCCCAGACGTGGTATCTCGGGCGATGTACCAGCAGCACCGGCCACGAGGTCGGCCTCACCGCCTACCACAGCCGTAGCGCTGAAGAATTTGTTAGCACCACCAACCAATAGCTTGGCCTTCTCTTCCAGTGTCATGGCCTTCAGCACCTCGTCGATGTTATCGGCCCTCAGTTTTGTTTGTGCAGTCATTGTTGCAGTTGTTAACAGGACGCTCAGTCCCAAAGTCAATAGTTTTTTCATTTTTATAATGTTTAGTGTTCAAAATAGGCTTTCAGCTGTTCGGCATAGTCTGCTAGCTGACGCGTGTCGCCATTACCATAGCGTTGCCAAATCTGTTGACAGGGCAACATCAGCGGATTGAAACAGACATCCTTACGGTTCAGGTAGGGGTCACAATGCTGATAGACGTCAAGCACGTCGACCACCAATGCCGTTGGAATATGCATCAGACGTGCCAGTTCCTGCACTTCGGGGGTCTCGCTGACCATCGTGATGGGCGTCAGTCGGAAATAGAGATCCAGCATGAGTATCAGCATGACAGGGGTCAGTCGCTCGTCCTCAGCGATGGGACGGAAGTCCACCTCAAAGGTTTCCTGAATGTCGACACCCTCGTAGAAGTCGCCACCACTATTGAAGCCTGTCATCTGCCGAAGCAGCTGGACAGCACGTTTCAGCCGGCGTGGATTTTCTCCATACTCCTGCCAGATACGTTCAATGCGTGGGGTGCGCAACCGTGCTATATCACCCATGCGCTCATGCAGTTCCTCAGGGGCGATATGCAACTCCATACTCAGCTCTACCATCCCTCGGCTATAGGTTGGTTTGATGCCAGCCGGACGACTCAGATACTGCTGCATCAGCAACAGCCAATAGTCATCTTGCCATAATTGTTTCTTTGCCATGTGGAAGTTTTTTTGTTATTAGTTTGCAAATATACTATTTTTTTTTTATATTTGCACACAAATTAGAATAAAGTTATGAGAAAAATGCTGATTCTGGCGTTTATTGGGTTTTTAGCTATCGCTTTGCAGGCTCAACCCATACGCGAAGAAATTAGCCAAAACATACGTTGCACAGCCAGCAATTATATGGCCTATCCGGGTCCCGTGCAGCATCGGCTTACCCCACCTCCAGAGGGTAAGAAACCTTTCTATATCAGTCATTATGGTCGTCATGGCTCACGCTACCACACGCAAGAAAAGTCGTACGATGTGCCCTATCATGTATTAGCCACGGCAGACACGCTGGGCAAGCTGACACAATTAGGACGTGACGTGCTCCGTCGTGTTACCCTGATTCGCAACGATGCCAATCAGCGCTGGGGCGAGCTGACACCCTTGGGTGCCCGCCAGCACCAGCAGATTATGCGTCGCATGGTGGAACGCTTCCCTGAGGTGTTCGCAGAGGGTTGCACCGTTGATGCCCGCAGCACTATCGTACCGCGTTGTATCATGTCGATGGAAAATGCCATGGTGCAATTGATGCGCTTGCGTCCCAACATCAAGATTCACCATAATGCCACCCAACGTGACATGTACTATCTGAATTACAAGTCTGCCTACCTTGACAGTTTGAAGAAGGCTGGGTTGGAGGATCGTCGCTATGATGCCTATTGCAGGGAGAACAATGACTACGAGCGTGTGATGCTGTCGCTGTTCAACGATACAGCCTATATCCGTCAGCACGTTGATGCCCGTCAGTTCAATACTGCTCTTTTCAAACTGGCCTGCAACATCCAGAGCATTGAGTTGCGCAACGAACTGACACTTTATGATGTTTTCACCGACGACGAGCTCTACCACAATTGGCGACAGGCTTGTGCACGATGGTATGTGGCTTATGGTGGTTCTACTTTCAGCGGCTCCGAACGACCCTATACACAATGTAATCTGTTGCATCGCATCATTGAACAAGCTGACAGTTGCATCCAGTTGGATCGTCCTAACGTTCACCTGCGCTATGGCCATGAAGTCGTTGTCATGCCGCTGGTGTGTCTTCTGGAACTCAACGGCTATGGCTACGTTACTGGCGAACTGGAGTCGCTGGAGCGTCACAGATGGGCCGACTACCGTATCTTCCCCATGGCTGCTAACGTGCAGTTTGTTTTTTATCGCGAGAATCCGCAGGACGATGACGTACTCGTCAAAGTGCTGCTGAATGAAAATGAGACGATGCTACCCCTGAAGAGTATTATTGAACCCTATTATCATTGGAAAGACGTTCGTGAGTATTATCTTAAAAAACTGAAAGCGTATGAAGAAGGTGATAGGTGACTGGTTATTGGTTATTGGTTATAGGTTATTGGTTATAGGTGTTGGGTGTTGGCTATTGGCAGTCAGCGTCCAGGCACAGAGTGCTTTTGATTTTATTAGTCGCAACCGCAATTTCTCGGCGAGCAACTACTGCATCTATCCTGATACCGTGGAGCATATCATGAGCGATCCCCCTGCAGGCAAGAAGCCGTTTTATATCTCACACTATGGACGGCATGGCTCACGCTATCTCAGCAACCGCAAGGGCTATGATATTCCCTACCGCATCCTCACCAAGGCCGACAGTCTGGGTAAGCTGACTCCATTTGGACAGGATATGCTCCACGAACTGCGACTGATCATCGAAGACTCTGAAGGACGATGGGGCGACCTCACAGGGTTGGGTAAGAAGCAACACCGACATATTGCCCAACGCATGGTGGAACATTTCCCTGAAGTATTTGCCGACGATGCCACCATCGACGCCCGTAGCACTACCGTCAACCGCTGTATGCTCTCCATGGGTGCTGCCGTACAACAGCTGGTGGCTCTCAACCCCAAGCTACGCGTCACGATGAATGCCTCGCAACACGACATGTGGTATATGAACCATCAGGATAAGCTACTGCGTAAGACAATGGAGACACCGGTCACCAAGAAGGCCTACGCAGAGTTTTCTGCTCCGCGAGAGAAGAACGACCGTCTGATGCACCTGATTATCAACGACTCCGCCTATATCAATGATGAACTCGACGATGTCTGGCTTAACTACTACCTGTTGAAGACAGCTCTCATCCAACAGAACACCCGCATGGCGGAACGCTGTACGATGATAGACCACTTTACCTTCGAGGAAATCCACCAATTCTGGCAGAAAGAGAATGCTTGGTGGTATTACATGTATGGACCGTCACCACTCAATGGTGGTCAACAACCTTTTACGCAGCGCTACCTGTTGCGACAGATTATCCAGGATGCCGATAGCTGCATCCGATTGCCTATGCATGGTGCCAACCTGCGCTTTGGCCACGAGACGGTATTGCTGCCACTGGCCTGCCTGCTAGGCATCAATGGCTACGACACTCAGATAGAACGCTTGGAAGATTTGGAGCGTGAGGGCTGGTGGGCTTGTCTTATCTTCCCCATGGCATCGAATATCCAGTTGGTGTTCTATCGCGAAAGTCCCAAAGACAAAGACGTGCTTGTAAAAGTGCTACTCAACGAAAACGAAGCACGCCTGCCCCTGCCTGACGACCTTGCTCCCTACTATCATTGGCGTGACTTCCGTGACTACTATCTCAAGAAACTTGACGCCTACGAACAGAAAAGGAAATGATTTGCGTTAAAGTATGTAAATCCGAATGGTGTCTCATATTAAATGACTACCTTTGCACTATTGCATAAAATAGTAATAATAATAACGTAAGATTATGGCTTTTTTAACTAACGACAAACTAACCATCGTCGGCGCTGCCGGTATGATTGGTTCAAACATGGCTCAGACCGCTCTGATGATGGGTCTGACAAGTGAAATCTGTCTGTATGACGTGTTTTCTCCTGAGGGTGTTGCCGAGGAGATGCGTCAGAGTGGCTTCGACGATGTGAACATCGTGGCTACCACGAATGCCGAGGAGGCTTTCAAGAACGCTAAGTACATCATCTCCAGCGGTGGTGCTCCCCGTAAGGCTGGTATGACCCGCGAGGATTTGCTCGCTGGCAACTGTAAGATTGCCGAGGAACTGGGTCAGAACATCAAGAAGTATTGCCCCGATGTGAAGCACGTGGTGATTATCTTCAACCCCGCTGACCTCACTGGTCTCGTAACGTTGCTGTACTCTGGTTTGAAGCCCGGTCAGGTGACAACACTGGCAGGCCTCGATACCACTCGTCTGCAGAGCGCTCTGGCTAAGAAGTTCGGTGTGATGCAGAACCAGATTACGGGTTGTGCAACATACGGCGGACACGGTGAGCAGATGGCAGTATTCGGCAGCCATGTAGAGATTGCAGGCCGCAAGCTGACTGACATCATCGGTACTGCAGAGTTCCCCGCAGAGGAGTGGGAGCAGATGAAGATTGACGTCACCAAGGGTGGTGCCAAGATTATCGAATTGCGTGGACGCAGCTCGTTCCAGAGCCCCTCATATCTCAGTGTTGAGATGATTCGCGCTGCTATGGGTGGTGAGCCTTTCCGCTTCCCCGTAGGTACCTACGTGAAGACTGACAAGTACGATCACATCATGATGGCTATGAAGACCACTATGACTGCTGAGGGTGCTAAGTTTGAGGTTCCCCAGGGTACTGCCGAGGAGAACGCCAAGCTGGATCAGAGCTACGAGCACCTCTGCAAGATGCGCGACGAGCTGGTGACGCTGAACATCGTTCCGCCTATCAGCGAATGGAGCAAGATTAATCCGAATCTTTAATTTGATGATAGGTGTTAGGTGATGGGTGTTAGATAATGGTGATAGCCAACACCCAACACCAATCACCCAACAACTCAATACCCATCACGGCAGCACGACATCGTGCTGCCTTTTTTGTGGTGTTATCTTCACCTTCACGACCTTACCCTTCTGCATCTCTGCCTCGACAATGGTGTTGCCGCTGGCATGGAGCTTGAAACGGATATCCCACTCCTTGGGCCAGGCAGGGAAGAGATAGATCTTTTTGTCTACTTCCTGCATCAACATCTCCTGCAAGGCAATCATACCACTGCCACCCCAGTTGTGGTCGGGCGTCCAGTCGAAGCCAGGTCCCCAGAAGGCAGGGAAGCGATGAGGCCCATCGCCCAACTTCTGTTGTATGAGGCGTGCCGCCTCGTCAGTCAGTCCCAGACAGGCTGCCCAGATGGCATCTTGTTTCCATCCGACATGTGAGCGGAACTTCACAGCCAGCGTGTCGTTCAGATAGGTGTTGCGGGCGATGTCGAGGTCAGGACGCCCCACACCGTACATACGCCAGGGGAAGACGGGATAGAGCTGTGTGCTCTCCGTATTCTGAACGCGCTCGTAGTGCAAGGCAGGCTGGATCATGCCGTCGCGGATAGTAATGTCGGGGAGACGACTCAGGAGAACTGAGTCGCACATGGCTGTTGTCACCGTGCGCAGGGCGGCAATGGTGGAAGTGCTGTTGTAGGCGCCCTTATAAGTCTCACCACCAGAACCTGGATAAAGCACCAAATGGCCCTGGCTGTCGAACGCCTTAGCACCCCGTTGACGTGCCAGATATTGGTAGTGCTCGTCGAAGAAGGTGAGGCATGAGCGTATCATGGGCAGATACTTCGTAATATCCATGTCGAAGTAACGGTGTGCTTCGATGGCCATCATGCAGAACTCAAGACAGGTGTCCCATTCATATTCCAGCCACGCATTATACTCCATGCCCGGGTCAAACGACATGGGACGCTTGGTGCCGTATTCCGGATAGCAGGGCAGTCCGTAGTTTTCTATCTGTTCCGTCAGACAAGCCCCCTCGTGGTTCCAGTAGAGACGTGAGCGCTCCTCGGCATTCTTATATATATTAAGGTAGAAGTCGAGCTGGGGCAACAGCAGGTCGGCGTCACCATTCTTCAGCATAGGCCAGTAGACCAGTCGTTGGTTCTGTGCCGTATGCACACCACCGCCCCAGTTGCGATAGTCGGGCGACAAACGGTATTCCGGTTTCTTGTCAACATACTCTGGGTCGAAGGTGAATAGTCCGCCATTGAACTTCGTCGGCCACTGACCGCGACTGTTGCAGCCCAGCATATAACGGAAGAGGTTGTAGTTGCGGATAATTGGGTGATGGGTGATGGGTGATGGGTGTTGGTTATCACCATTGCTAGTTTCAACGAAGCTTCGCTGCCAGAACGCGCGCCACCACTGGCGACTGGCCATACAGTCTTCTAACCGCTTTACCTGCTGTTCGGTCTTGACGAGTTCAGCCTCAAAATCACTCATCTGACCTTGTACTGCAGCCAACGCTATCTGTAAATGGAAGGTCTTCTTGGGACGTGCCGAGACATACATCCATCCTTCGTAGTCACTACTGGCATAGCGTCCGCTAACCTTATCCATGAGCTGCAAGTCCCGTCCCTGCATACGACCACCGAAGATGCGGTTCTTCAGCGGATTGTATAGGCGGTCCTTGACCTTGTCCATCTTCTGCTGGGCAACAGTGGCATCAAAGATGGTTTCTGCACCATTCAGATGCATGAAGGTCACCGACTGGTCTGTAGCCACAATGCTATCGGCACGCGTCTTCAACCCCTTCGGTGCAGCAAACTTATAGCTGGTTTGGAAACGCTCACGCTTGGTCAGCAGGATGTCGTGGGTACGCCAGCTCTCATAGGTTACGGCCATGTTCTGCTTCTCACGCAGACTATTCACGTCGACATGTACCACAGGCTTGTTGACATCGGCCCACAACTGGACAGACGTCTCTCCGTCAGTAATCTCGACATAGCCCTCCTGAAGGTGTAGGATCTGGCGGAACTTCTCCATATTAAGACCTGGCGACAGGCTGATGCGGAAACGGCCAGCTTTTAGAAGCGTATTGTTCTCGTCGAAACAGCCGCTGCGCGACAGGTAGAAAAGGATGTCACCCTGTTCCACCCATACATTCATGCCAATGTCGCCACCACCGCAAGGCATCGATTCCGACGCGTTCTGACTGGGGGTGCGCCATTCGTAGTCCTTGGGCTGTGCAACGGCAGAAGCTGTCAGAAGACATGCCACCAGCAACAGAAATGCGTACCTTTTCATATACTATACCAGCTGAAAGGGTTCTTCCGTCGAGAAACGACATTCAGGATTCTCCTCCATAAAGGTCTTGGCATAGGCCACATAGTGCTCGGCATTATCCGTCTGACCAGGACGAGTGGGTTTAATATACTTGGCAGGTACACCACCCCAAATCTCATGAGGCCCCACCTTGGTATTCTGCAACACCAAGGCTCCGGCAGCGACTATCGCCCCCTCTCCAATCTCACAGCCGTCCAGCAGTGTGGCACCCATGCCAATGAGTGCGTGGTCGTGAATAGTGCAGGCGTGGACTGTGACGTTATGGCCTATAGTCACATAGTTGCCGATATGCGTGGGACCGGTCTCGTGGGTGACATGCACGCAGCTGCCGTCCTGTACGTTCGAGCAGTTGCCAATGGTGATGGGAGCCACATCGCCGCGAACCACCGCATTAAACCAGATGGAACACTCGTCGCCCATCTTCACGTCGCCGACAATGGTGGCGTTCTCGCTAAAATAGCAGTCCTTGCCCCACTTCGGTGACATTCCTTTATAACTTTTTATCAGAGCCATGTTGCAAGATTAAGAGTTAAGAATTAAGAGTTATCGCTTTGCGATTAAGAATTAAGAATTAGGAATTTGAGTTATCCAACGGTGCCTTCGAGGGAGACGGAGAGCAGCTTCTGGGCTTCGACGGCAAACTCCATAGGTAGCTTCTGCAGCACCTCTTTGGCATAGCCGTTCACGATGAGCCCTACGGCCTGTTCCGTGGGGATGCCTCGTTGGTTACAGTAAAAGAGCTGGTCTTCGGAAATCTTCGACGTGGTGGCCTCGTGCTCAAAGATAGCACTGTCGTTATGCACATCCATATATGGGAAGGTATGCGCACCACAGTCGGATCCCAGCAACAGTGAGTCGCACGACGAGTAGTTGCGGGCATTATCGGCATTGCTGGTAGCACGCACCAGACCACGGTATGAGTTCTGTGAATGACCTGCCGAGATACCCTTCGAAATGATGGTCGACTTGGTATTCTTGCCCATGTGAATCATCTTCGTGCCCGTGTCGGCCTCCTGGTAGTTGTTGGTGACAGCCACCGAATAGAATTCAGCGGTGCTGTTGTCGCCACGCAGGATGCATGACGGATACTTCCACGTGATGGCCGAGCCCGTCTCCACCTGAGTCCACGACAGCTTTGAGTCGACACCGCGCAAATCGCCACGCTTCGTCACGAGGTTCAGCACACCGCCTTTGCCCTCCTCATCGCCAGGATACCAGTTCTGAACCGTCGAGTATTTGACCTCCGCCCTGTCCATGACGATAATCTCGACGATGGCAGCATGTAGCTGATTCTCGTCACGCATCGGAGCCGTACAGCCCTCTAAATACGAGACGTAGCTGTCGTCGTCGGCAATAATCAGCGTACGCTCAAACTGTCCCGTATTCCTGGCATTGATGCGGAAATACGAGCTTAGCTCCATGGGACAGCGCACGCCCTTGGGGATATACACAAACGAGCCGTCACTGAACACCGCACTGTTCAGGGCTGCAAAGAAATTGTCACGATAGGGGACAACGGTGCCAAGGTACTGTCGCACCAGATCGCCATGCTCCCTGATGGCCTCGCCAATGGAACAGAAGATGACACCCTTTTCGCGCAGTTTTTCCTTGAAGGTGGTCTTCACGCTGACGCTGTCCATGATGGCATCGACGGCGGTATTGCCGCTGAGGGCCAGGCGCTCCTCCAGGGGGATGCCCAACTTGTCGAAGGTCTTCTCCAGTTCAGGGTCTATCCCAGCGGGAATACCGCTGGGCACAGGCTTTGCCGTGGGGTCGGCGTAATACGAAATGGCCTGATAGTCAATGGGGGGCACATGCACGTGTCCCCATGTGGGCTCCGTCTGTTCCTGCCAATAGCGGAATGCCTTCAGACGGAACTCAAGCATCCATTCGGGTTCCCCCTTCTTGGCAGAGATGAGCCGAACGACATCCTCGTTCAGCCCCTTCTCAATGATTTCAGTATGTACGTCCGTGGTGAAGCCAAACTCATATTTCTGTTCGGCCACCTCGCGGACAAATTGGTTTCTTTCTTCCATCAGTCAGTATTTGGACTGCAAAAGTACGAAAAAAAATCCAAATCCACCGATGTTTTTTCTTAATAATGATACAAATGGTCATAAAAAACGTTCATTGTACGCTATTTACAGGCCTTCTTCGGGTCGGCGGAAGGCCTTCTTCGGGTCGACGGAAGGCCTTCTTCGAGGGCAAGGGATGGCACTTTCGGGGGTCGCGAGAGCCTGTTATGGGGGGTAAAGTGCCATCCCTTCGACTCGAAAGTGCCATCGGAACAATCGCAAGGCATTATCCGGACAAATGGAAACAGGCATCTGTACGAAGCAGATGCCTGTTTAACTTTTGAGTCTTTCAGCTTTTGAGTCTTTCAGAGGTTTTTCGCAAGAATACCCTAACACCCTAACCCAATAGGCCGTAAACCCTTTGTACATCAGGCTTTGAGACGGGTTAACCCGTATGCCGACACCCTAACCCCGGGTTAACCCCACCCTAACCCTCTCAAGCCGCCTTCAGTGGAATGACCTTGTAGTGAACCACGTTTTTGGGAGCCGTATGGTCGTAGCCCAGTTCCATCATCGCTTTTCCCAAGAAACTCTTTGACTTATGGTCAATCTTCACGGAAGGATAGTCGATCTGGATAATCTCCAGCAACTGTGTCGTCGTCAGCGATTTGGCAGATTCGCCCTCCTCGGGCTTGCGGAAACACACCTTGACCATCTCAGCAATGTCCTTCTGCTCCATATAGTTATGGTTCAGCTGCTGAATACGCGCCACTTCATCGTTGGAGAACCAGTAAGGAGCCTGCAGTTCACGAATCTCATACACCAGCTGGGCATACAACTGCTCGTAGTCGATGTCGCCCGAGTTATCGATGAGCTGACCGTGTGGAATGGTCAGGCAAATGTAGCGACGACTGCCAGTGGCATCCGTCAGCGGATGAGGGTTGTTCGTCGTGGCCACAAACGAGGCATACCGAGGACGATCCTGCTGGGCAGTTCCAAAAATAGGACGTCCGTTGACCTTGTTTTTCGACAGCGTCTGCTTCAAGGCGGCATGCTGAGAGGGACGGATGGCCTCCAATTCATCCAGGTTCACCAGCAGGTTGTTCGTCAGCGCCATCTCCTTGTCGAACTTGTTCGAGAGGTTCAGGTGGTCCAGATAATACTGGCGCAACGGCTGGGGTAGCAAACGACGCAAAAAAGTGGTCTTGCCACAGCCCTGCGCACCAATCAGCACAGGCACACATTCGTTACCGTGCAACGTGTCCATCTGTAGCCAATGAGCCACAGCCGAGCGAAGCCAGACGACCAGAAAACCTGACTGCTCCGTGCTGATGCCTGGCAGTCGCTGAAAGAGTCGCGCCACATGGTTTTGTCCGTCCCATTTTGGCAGGGTGTTCAGGAAATCCTGGATGGGATTGTACTGAGGCACCTCGTTCGACTGTACCAACAGCTTGATCTCGGTCTGTGGATTGCCCTTCTCACAGATATCTTCGCGGATGGCTCGGATGATGATACTGTTCAGAGCCTGCGGTGTCAGCGGCATGAAGTCCGCTGAAGGTCCTCCGCCATGGGCTTTCTCGGCAAATTCCACCTTGCCGTTGAGCACATTCTGACGAAATACATAATTGTCCTGAAGGAACTGCTCTGTTTCAAGCATTCCCTTTGTTGAGGCACAAGGTGCCTCGCCTTCAATAAGCATTTTTTCTGCCATAAATAAACAAAAACAAGATTTAATTAGTTAAAGCATGGGAGTTACGCATGTCCTTCATGGTGTCACCATTTTCCAATGTATCAATGCTGCGATTAAGCGAGAGCAATGGTGCTTGCACCAATTGCAGAGCGTGAGCAGTATCGCACATTTTCAATGTGCAAAGATACAAAATTTTTAAGCGATTTGCAAGTATTTGGCCAGAAAAAAGTGTTAAAAATCATTTGGATACTATCTTTCCTGATATTATCTCCCTCTAATCCTCATTTTCTTTTGAGGGTTAGGGTAGGGTTAACCCAGGGTTAGGGTGTCACCATATGGGTTAACCCGCCTCAAACCCTTTGTACATCGGCATTTGGGGTAGGTCGGGTTAGGGTGTTAGGGTGTTTTGTCCGAAGGCACATCCTACCCTGTCGGAAAGCACTTCCTGGGTTGTCCGAAGGCACATCCTAACCCGCCTGCTCCGTGCGGCCGACCCGCCTGCTCCGTGCGGACGGTGGCTGAAGGGGAATACATGGCTTATGCCTTGGTCACGGTGGTAAATGAAGACGCGGAGGGAGGAAAAGAAGACGAGGGAGTGGGATTGGGAGAAAATGGCTTCGCGGATGTAAATTTTGGGGAATTTGAATACCTATTATAAAAGAAAAGTAGTATCTTTGCAAGTGATAAAAGTGAAGACATGAGCGAAGGTTGTCAGACACGGCGGATGTTTAGGCACGACTATGCGGTGCCGGGGACATACGAGGTGACCATGGTGGTTGCCGGCAGGCGTCCTGTGTTTGGGGAGGTTGTGGGTAGTACAAAAGGAAATGTCGAAAAGCCTCATCTCAAGCCGTCGTTGCTTGGACTGGCCGTTCTCGACCATGAAATTCCCAAGATACATCACTATTATCCTGAGGTCGAAATCTGGCAAGTATGCCTCATGCCTGACCATCTGCACCTGATTGTCCGTATCAACATACCATTACCCAAAGGCAAACATCTCGGTATTATTATGGGTGCCTTCAAAGGCGGCGTCAGCCGTGCATGGTGGCAAATGGAAACCACCGTGTCTGCAGCATCAGCTGCAGAGTCCCGGCCTCCTCTCTTCGAACCCAATTATAACGACCACATCCTCATGCGCGACGGCCAGCTGGATAATTGGAAACGCTACCTCCGCGATAATCCGCTCCGCTACATGATGCGGCGTGAATATCCCGATTTGTTTCAGCGCGCCTTGTGTGTCACTATTGGTGGCACGCGCTATAGTGCCTTCGGTAATATGCTCCTCCTCCGTCAGCCGGAGAAGCACCAAGTGTTCTTCCACCGCTATACCGATGGCGTACCCACAGAGAATACTGAATACTGGAAGACAGAGAGCCAACGGCTGATATCCGCAGCCAATAGCGGAGATGTGCTGGTCACTCCGGGCGTGTCTGAGTGTGAGAAGCGAATCAAGAACATGGCACTGAAACAAAAGCTTAGGCTGATTCATGTGCAAGCCGACCCCATTGGCCAATATTGGAAACCCGAGCGCAGCCGCTTTGAGGCCTGTGCCTATGGTACGCTGCTTGTTCTTGCTCCATGGCCCGAGGATATGCCGACCTTCGCCAGCGACTACGAACGTTTCCACTACCTCAATCACTTGGCCGAGATGGTTTGTGCCATCAGCCATACGACGGACGTGGGGGTGCGAGGCTTGTAAAAGACCGTAGCAGCAGCGACCAATGCGAGCATGGCGATAAAAAGAACGTTTTCTTCCAAAATGTTTGGGCGTTAGGAATAAATATAGTATTTTTGCATCATAATCAATAAAAAGATAAGAAAATGATGAAACAGTATTTCCGCCATTTGGCTATAGCCGGAGGAGGCATTGTATTGGTATTGATTCTGTTTGCCACGTGCTGCACGGTGGTCGATTCCGGCGAGGTCGGCATCCGGTTCCACAAGTGGTCGCTCAACGAGCAGGACTATGGCGGTGTGGAAGGTACGTGTAAGGGCTGGGTGTTTTACAACCCCATCACCACGAATGTGTTTACCTACCCGACGTTTACACAGCGCAAGCAGTATGAGACGTTTTCTGTGAATGCTAAGGATGCGTCGCTCTTTGAGATGGACCCCACCATTGCCTATCGCATCAACCCCGATAAGGCCTGCGACATCTTTACGAAATACCGTGTTGGTGTCAAGGAATTGGAAGAAGGGTATATCCGGACGTGTATCTACGAGGCCTATCGTACCTGTGCCAACCAGTATACCTCTGACTCGCTGATGTCGAACCGTGCCAACTTCGAGCGTGACGTGCGCCAGCGTCTGGAGAAGTCGCTGATGGCTGAGGGATTCCTGGTGGAGGAGTTTACTTCGAAGATTACCCCACCTTCGTCGCTGCTCTCGATGATTGACGCCAAGAATACTGCCATTCAGAGTGCCTTGAAGGCTGAGAACGAGGTAAAGGAGGCTGAGGCCAACGCCAAGATAGCCGTAGCCAAGGCCGAGGGTAATGCTAAGGCCATGAAGATCAAGGCCGATGCTGAGGCATACTATAATCGCACCATTGCCGCATCGCTCTCGCCCATGATAGTTCAGGAGGACATGATTGAGAAGTGGGACGGCAAGATGCCCCAGATCATGGCTGGCAACGGTGGCATGATGATGGATATCTCGAAAGTCATTGGAAAGGGGAAATAGCACTTTATAAATAGTGGAGAGCACTAGCCTTATACGATAGGCAGGGAGATGCCGTTAATCTTTTGGTAGACATCGAGGGCATAGACGTCGGTCATGCCAGAGATGTAGTCGATGACGGCCATGAGGCGGGTCTCGAGGTCGTCGGCAGTGATGTCGTACTGCGATGAGACGCGCCCGATAAGCTGTTGTGAGTAATAGCGTTGGGGGTTCATGACGGCATCGGTCATCTTCTGCATCAGGGTGGCCATAATCTGATAACCGGACAGCTCGACGTCGAGCACGGGACGACTGCGATAGATGCGCTGCACGGAGAGTTTGGCGCAGTGCTCATAGGCTTCCCGCTGACGGGTGCTGATATGGTCGACGAGACTTCCAGAGAAGGTGCCGTCGAGTATCTCATCCTCGTGTTCTACGAAGGCATTCACGCATTCGTTCTCGAGTTTTCCGATGACGCAGGCTCGCAGATACACCACTTTCTCGTTCTCGTCAGTGAGCTGTTCGTCGTGGATGCGCTGCAGTATTTTCTGTTGTGTGTCTGGGTCGAAGAAGTCGAGGAAGAGCTGTGAGACGGTATCGTAAGAGACGATCTTCAGCTTATGGGCATCCTCTAAGTCCATGATTTCGTAACAGATGTCATCAGCTGCTTCAACGAGGTATACCAATGGATGACGGGCATAGCGCAGAGGTTCGCCAGGGGCCGACAGCTGTCGGATGCCCATCTCTTCGGCCAGCCGTTGCCAAATAGGTTGTTCGCTGACAAAGAAGCCGAACTTTCCCTTACGGCTGGGCGCCAATGACGAATAGGGGTACTTGACGATGCTGGCAACGGTGCTGTAGGTCATCACGAAACCACCGGGACGACGACCTTTGAACTGGTGAGTCAGCAGACGGAAACCATTGGCATTACCCTCAAAGTGGGTGATGTCCGACCAAAACGCTTCGCTAACCTGTTGCTGGAGGGCACGTCCTTCGCCTTCAGTAAAGAAAGTCTGGATAGCCTTTTCGCCAGAATGGCCGAAGGGTGGATTGCCAAGGTCGTGCGCCAGACAAGCCGTAGAGACAATCTGACCAATCTCCTCAAACAGGGTTCCTCGCAGCTCTGGCCGACGCTCACTGATGATACGTGCTGCTACGTCGTTGCCTAACGACATGCCTACGCTGGCCACCTCGAGCGAGTGGGTCAGACGGTTGTGTACAAACACGCTGCCAGGCAAGGGGAATACCTGCGTCTTGTTCTGCAGGCGACGGAATGGTGCAGAGAAAATCAGACGGTCGTAGTCGCGCTTGAACTCGCTACGATCGTCATGACGTTCGATATGACGGTGCTCTTGCCCCAGTCGTTTGCTGCTGATGAGTTGTTGCCAATCCATATAATAATGGGTGATGGGTCAATGGTCAATAACTACGCTATCCACTTCTACCGGTTCGTGGAGGAACAGCTGTGCCGACTCCTTGAACTTCTCAGGATTCTCCGTCGTCAGATAGTGGACGCCACCACCCCTAGTACAGCGTTGTTCGATGTCAGGGTGACGCTCGAAATAGTGCTGCAGCGACTCTGCCACATATTCGCCCTGCGAGATGATGCGGATGCCACGCGGTACATACTTATGGATCTTGGGCAAAAGGAGTGGATAGTGCGTACAACCCAGAATGATGGTGTCGATATCGGGGTCAATGCGCAGCAACTGATCAATGCGCTTCTTGACGAAATAGTCTGCACCAGGTGAGTCCGCCTCGTTATACTCCACCAGCGGCACCCAGAAAGGACATGCCACACCGCTGACCTTGATATCGGGAAACAGCTTGTGGATCTCCAGGGTGTACGACTCGCTTTTGATGGTGCCCTCAGTGGCGAAGATGCCCACATGACCATTATGCGTGATAGAGCCTATCACCTCGGCCGTAGGACGTATGACACCCAGCACGCGACGATTGGGGTCTATCTGTGGCAGGTCGTTCTGCTGGATGGTGCGCAATGCCTTTGCCGATGCCGTGTTACACCCTAGGATGACCAGATGGCAACCCATCTCGAACAATTTCACAACGGCCTGCCGTGTGAATTCATAGACCACCTCGAAGGAACGGGTGCCATAGGGTGCACGGGCATTATCGCCCAGATACAGATAGTCGTACTGGGGCAACAGCTGGCGGATGCCATGCAGAATGGTCAATCCCCCATACCCGCTGTCGAAGATGCCGATGGGACCCTTTTCCATCAGAGGAGTTTGTCTTTCTAATTCTTTAATTGTCTGATTACTTCTTCCGTGATATCCTCGCCGAGGGCCGGATTGATGAAAGGCACAGCATTCTGATCGGTGTTGAGGATGAAGGCATAGCCACGTTCCTGACCCAGCATGACCAGTATCGTCGTAATGGTCGACTTCAGACCATCGAGCATCGAAGCCTCAGCATCGTCGAGCAGCTGCTGGCTCTCCTTCTTGAAGGCGACGTTCTTCTCCAACATCTCCTGCAACTCGCTCTGGCGCTTTTGCAGGATGGTCTTCGGATAACTGGCCTGTCCGTCCAGGAATTCCTCGTACTTTCTGTTGAAGTCGTCCTCGACACGCAGCATCTCAGCTTCGTAATGAGCGCGCAGATCAGCCATATTCTTCTGCATGGTGGCATACTCGGGCATGGCCTTCATCACCTCATCGTAGCTGAGGAATCCGAACTTCATGGCCATTGCCCCTGTCTGCGCCTGACAAGTCAAGCCTGCCACCACCATCAGAAGCATCAATAATATTTTCTTCATCTTATACCTTTTACTATTTAATGTATTCAGCAAAGTCGGTAAGTTTCATGTCGCCCTTGCGAGCCAGTGTGTCGTGCATAGCGAAAGCAGCAGGCAGGTTGTGACGTGTCTGACCCATCTTTGAAATCTTCAGGTAGTCCCACAGCAGTTGCTTGTAGTCGGGATGTGCACAGTTCTCGATGATGCACTCAGCACGCTGTGCAGGCGACTTGCCACGCAGGTCGGCAACACCCTGTTCAGTGACGATGATGTTGACGTCGTGCTCTGAGCTGTCCTGATGGCTGACGAAAGGCACGATAGAAGAAATGACGCCACCCTTGGCCACTGAAGGACAAGTGAAGATAGAGAGGTACGCGTTGCGGATGAAGTCACCTGAGCCACCGATACCATTCATCATCTTTGTACCGCTGATATGGGTAGAGTTCACGTTACCATAGAGGTCAGCCTCGATAGCGGTGTTAATAGCGATAACACCTAAGCGACGGATAATCTCCGGCGAGTTGGAAATCTCGCTCTGGCGCAGTGTCAGGTGCTGTTTCATGTAGTCCATGTTGTCGTAGACCTGCATCAGACATTCGTTAGAAACGGTCAGTGAACATGCCGAAGCATCTTTTACGCGTCCGTTGAGCATCATCTCGATGACGGAGTTCTGAATCACCTCAGTATAGATGTTAAAGTCGGGCACATGCTTGTCCTCACCCAGTGCACCGAGGATGGCATTCGCTGTTGAACCCACACCACTCTGCAGGGGCAGGAACTCCTTGGGAATACGGCCCTTGTGCATCTCCTCCACGAGGAACTCAGCAGTCAGGAAACCAATCTTATCGGTCACAGGGTCGTTGTCCTTGAAGGCACGGGCCTCATCGGGGATATTACACTCTACGACACCTACCACCTTCTCCTTGGGGATGCTGACGAAAGGCTGACCAATGCGGTCGCCTACGTGCTCGATGGGGATAGCCTTGCGGTAAGGGGGGTCCAACGGCTCATACACGTCGTGGATGAACTTGGCATTGGGGTTGTGGAACGAGTTGAGCTCCAGAATCACCTTTTTGGCCAGACGGGCTGCAGTGGGAGAGATACCACCAGCGGCGGTCAGGTAGACATGATAGTCGTTGCCCACCTCTTCGATGTCGCACACCTCTAGGATAGCCCAGTCAACATCGCCATAGAAGCCATAGCGCAGTTCCTGTGCCATGTGGCTCAGGTGCAGGTCGTTGTAGGGAATCTCACCCAGGTTGACGTGCTTACGGAAATCGGGATTGGTGGTGTAGGGAGCACGATAGAGGATAGCCTGGGCGTTTGCCAGGTCACCATCGGTACTCTGACCAGTGGAGGCACCCGTGAAGATGGCCACCTTGAACTCGCGGCCAGCCTCATGCTCAGCCACTGCGATTTTTGCTAACTCTTTGGTCGTAGCCTTAGCCACACCTGCTGGTGTAAAACCACTCATGGCGATGTGGTCGCCATGCTTAATCAGTGCCGCAGCCTCTGCGGCAGAAATACGTGTATAAGCCATAAAATTGCAATAATTATATATTTTGGGTGCAAAGTTAATCATTTCTCGTGAAAAACATGTATCTTTGCACCCAAAAATGAAGAAAGTATGGAATCAAAGCTTGTAATTTATAATACGTTAACGCGTCAGAAAGAGCGTTTCGAGCCGTTGCATGCCCCTAATGTAGGCATGTATGTGTGTGGTCCTACCGTCTATGGCGACCCCCATTTGGGTCATGCCCGTCCTGCTATCACCTTCGACCTTGTGTTCCGCTATCTGAAGCATTTGGGTTATAAGGTACGCTATGTCCGAAACATTACTGATGTAGGACATTTGGAACACGATGCCGACGAAGGTGAGGATAAGATTGCCAAGAAGGCACGGCTTGAACAGCTGGAGCCCATGGAGATTGCCCAGTACTATACTAACCGCTATCATGCAGCAATGGATGCGCTGAACGTGTTGCGTCCCAGCATCGAGCCGCATGCTACAGGTCATATCATTGAGCAGCAGCAGCTGGTGCAGCAGATTCTCGATAATGGCTTTGCCTACGAGAGCAACGGGTCGATCTATTTCGATATAGAGGCATATAATAAGAAGTATAAGTATGGTATCCTCTCAGGTCGTTCGTTGGAGAATATCAAGGACGAAAGTCGTGAGTTGGCTGGAGTAGGTGAGAAACGTAACCAGGCTGACTTTGCCCTGTGGAAGAAGGCTCAGCCCGAGCATATCATGCGTTGGCCATCACCATGGAGCGATGGTTTCCCTGGCTGGCACTGTGAATGTACGGCAATGGGTCGTAAGTATCTGGGCGAGGAGTTTGATATTCACGGAGGTGGCATGGACCTCGTATTCCCCCATCATGAGTGTGAGATAGCACAGGCTCAGGCTTCGATGGGTCATCCTGCTGTGAAGTACTGGATGCACAACAATATGCTGACCATCAATGGCCAGAAGATGGGTAAGTCGTATAATAACTTTATTACGCTGGAGCAGTTCTTCACTGGTAATCATCCGCTCCTGAAAAAGGCATACGCTCCGATGACCATCCGCTTCTTTGTGTTAAGCGCCCACTATCGCGGCACCGTAGACTTCTCCAACGAGGCACTTGAGGCTGCTGAGAAAGGACTGGAGAAGCTGATGAATGCCATCAGCGACCTCGAGCGCATTCAGGTTTCCCCTGAATGTGATACCGAGACCGAAAAGGTGGTCAAGAGCCTGCGCCAGAAGTGCTACGACGCGATGAACGACGACTTCGCCACACCGCAGGTCATCAGTTATCTCTTCGAAGCTTGCACGACCATCAATAAGCTTGTTGATCATAAGGCCACCATCTGTACTGACTGTCTGAAAGAGTTGAAGGAGACAATGAGTCTCTTTGCTTTCGACATCCTTGGTTTGAAGGCCGAGAACAAGGGCTCTAACGATGCCCGTGAGGAGGCTTTCGGAAAAGTGATGGACATGGTGCTTGAACTGCGTGCTAAGGCCAAGGCCGACAAAGACTGGGCTACAAGTGACAAAATCCGCGACGAACTGGCCGCCGCGGGATTTGAAGTCAAGGACACCAAGGACGGAGTCACTTGGCGTTTAAACAAGTAATTTATTTAACCAACTGGTTTACTGCATGACGCCAGCCTTGGTAAAGCTCCACATGTTGTGGGTTTTGCTGAGGCTGGTATATTTTTGTCACCTTGCGGAAACCAAGCACCTCGTTGAAACTTGTCCAAAGTCCTCGGGCAAAACCATTCATGATGACAGCACCCAGAGCTGAGGCGTCATCAACCTCTGTGCAAACCACCGACGTGTTGAGCATGTCGGCCTGGAACTGCATGAGGAACTGGTTCTTAGTGGGACCACCATCAGCTGCGATCTCCTTGAGACTGCCGCCAGTAGCCTGAGCCATAACGTCCACCAAATCTTTAATCTGGTAAGCAATGCTCTCTAAAGCAGCTCTTAGGAAGTGGGCTTTCGTCGTGGCAAAGGTTAATCCGAAAACAGCACCTTTGACGTTCGACTGCCACCACGGAGCACCGAGACCAGAGAAGGCCGGTACGATATAGACGCCGCCATTGTCGGCGACGCTGGTTGCCAAGGCTTCCATCTCTGCAGGATGGCCCACCAGCTGCAACTGGTCGGCAATCCACTTCAGCGTTGCACCTGTGCTGTAGATATTACCCTCGTAGCCATAGTAGGTCTTGCCGAAAGCCGAGAAGCCAACGCTGGTAACCAAGCCTTCTGGAGCAGCCAATGGCTCTTCACCGATATTCACCATGACACTGGAACCCGTACCGTATGTCACCTTCCCAGAACCTCGTTCGAAACACATCTGGCCTACGAGTGCACCATGACTGTCTCCCAAAACACCAGCAATCTGAATAGGACTACTGAACAAGCCCTCACAGGTTGTTTCGCCATAGAGGGCATCGCAGGGTTTTAGCTCAGGTAACATGTTACGAGGAATATCAAACAACTGCAACAGATCATCATCCCAGTCGAGGGTGTGGATATTAAACAGCATGGTACGGGAAGCATTGGTATAGTCGGTGGCATGTACCTTGCCACCGGTCAGCTTCCAAATGAGCCATGTGTCGATGGTACCCATCAGCAATTCGCCTCGTGAACATAATTCACGGGCACCAGCAGTGTTATCCAGCAGCCATTTGATGCCAGAGGCCGAGAAGTTCGGGTCAATCAAGAGTCCGCTCTTCGCCATCACTAACTCCGCCTTCCCGTCAGCCCGGAGCTGACGGCACAATTCAGCACCACGGGTATCCTGCCAAACTACTGCATTGGCAATGGGCTTGCCCGTCGTCTTGTTCCAGACGACAGCCGTCTCGCGCTGGTTGGTGAGAGCAATACTATAGGCAGCTTCTTCTTGAAGAGGAAGCTGGCGGATAGCAGCTATCATATTCTGATAGATTTCCTCGGCATCGTGCTCTACCCAGCCCGTCTGTGGGTAGTATTGTTTGTGGTCGACATTGGTACGTGCCAACATATGGCACTGTTCATCAAACAACAGGGCTTTCGTCGATGACGTACTTTGGTCAATGGCGATGATTCGTTGCATCATTTTTCATTTCTCCTTTCTCATTTCTTATTTAGAAAGCTGGCAACAGCTTTCGCCACGCCTTCAGCATCCATGCCATAATGGTGGAAGATTTCAGCATTAGTGCCATGAACGACATTCTCGTCGGGAATACCGATGATACGGACGGGTACAGGGTGCTCACTGATGGTTTCGCAGACCATCGCACCCAAGCCACCAAACTGGCTGTGCTCTTCAACAGTGACAATACGTCCTGTCTCGCGGGCAGCCTTTAGGATGGCCTCTTGGTCGAAGGGTTTAATCCACGACATGTCGAGGACTCGGGCAGAGATGCCCTGTTCCTTCAGCTGCAGTCCAGCCTGCCAAGCATGGTAGACGGTCTCGCCAGTAGCCACGATAGTGACATCAGTACCATCGAGAATCTGGATGGCCTTACCCACCTCGAAATCGAAGTCGTCGTTCTCATAGACATCGGGTACAGCAGCACGTCCTACACGGACATAGCAGGGCTTGTCGAAATCGACAAGGAACTTCACCAGTTTCTTTGTGACGCGCCAGTCGCTGGGCAGACACACCGTCATGCCTGGGAATGTTCTCAGCACAGCGATGTCGTGTAGAGAGTGGTGAGTAGCACCGAGGGCACCGTATGCCACACCACCGCTGACACCTAAGATAGTGACAGGGTTCTCTGAATAGGCGAGGTCAACCTTCACCTGTTCCAGGCTTCGTGCCACATAGAAACAGGCGGGACCACAGCAAAAGACTTTCTTGCCACTGTGAGCCAATCCTGCTGAGATACCTACTGCATCCTGCTCAGCGATGCCACACTCCACAAACTGCTCAGGCAGTGCGTTGGCATAATCGCCTAAAGTCACCGAACCACGTGCATCAGTAGTTACGGCAATGATATCTTTGTCCTGACGTGCCAGTTCCAGCAACGTGTCAGTAAACTGTTTTCTGCATGCAATCATAATTCTAATTGTTGAATGTTAAATGTTGAGTTTTGAATGATCGCCTGCGGCGATTAATCAATGAATAATTGAGAATTCATCATTCAGACATCGCAGCAAAGCGAGAATAATTCCACATTCCTAATTCCTCATCCCAAATTCTTGATTCTTAATTCTATCTCCTTGACAGCGGCCTTGCACTGTTCTTCATTCAGCACTCCGTGATGCCACTTGGCAATGCCTTCCATAAAGCTGACGCCCTTGCCCTTCGTGGTTTCAGAGACGAGCAGATGCGGCTTGCCGTTGGCGTAGTCAATGGCATCGAAGGTCTTCACAATGTCCTCCATCGAATCACCATTCATCGGAATAACATCCCATCCGAAGGCTGTCCAGCGCTCCTTGATACAGTCGATAGGCATCACGTCCTCTGTATCGCCACTAATCTGCAGGTGGTTACGGTCAATGATGGCCACGAGGTTGTCCAAATGATAGCGGTTGCCAGCCATAGCGGCCTCATAGATGCTTCCCTCGCCCTGTTCACCATCGCCCATCAGCACATAGGTCTTCCACAGCTTCTGATCCATTTTCGCAGCAATGGCCATACCCACACCAATACTCAATCCGTGTCCCAGTGCACCAGAGTTTACCTCAATGCCAGGCACCTCGATGGTGGGGTGTCCGCTCAGGATAGAACCAAACTTTCCCAACGTGTCGAGCACTTCCGGTGCAAGGAAGCCCTTAGCCTCCAACGTCACGTAGAGTGCCTCTACACAGTGGCCTTTCGACAATACAAAACGGTCTCTGTCAGCGTTCCCCTGCCACTTATGGTTCCCCTCGCCTTTCGGAGAGGGGTTAGGGGTGAGGTTCTTCATCACATGAAAATAGAGTGCTGTCATCACATTCAGACACGACAGATCACCACCAATGTGGCCTGCTTTGGCAGCATATACCACCTCAACAAGTCGCTTACGGTTCTTTTCCGCAAGCAATTCCAATTTTTTTACGTCCATCTTCTATATACTTTAACTTTTTTGCTTTGTATATAAAAGATGCATCAATACTTAAAATGTCATCAGTGATTAACGTCTTTTATCGGTAGACATCTTCCTTTTTCAGTTCTACTACCTTGCCAAAACGGGCGAGCGCAGTCATGTCTGTAAGCTTCCTGTCGCCTATGATAATCCAGACACGGTTCTGGTTATTGGCCACGTGCTGCTGATAGAACTGCATGACATCTTGCGTGCTGATAGCGGGCAGCAGACGGGCGACATCAGCATTGGGGTCGGAAGTATAGCCGTTGCCCAGCTGATTAGCCACATACTTGGCCACGCCGCGGAATGTGGGATAGTCGTTCTGGATATCGCTGATGACACTCTGACGGGCAGACTCCAAGTTCTCTTCCTTCATAGGCATCTGACGCAACAGCGAGTCGATGGTAACGATACATGCCAGCGTTTTGTCTGCCTGGGTACCAGTAGCAGTGATGTAGCCGAGCGACTCATTAGGATACTTTGCCAGACTTGTGGTAATGCTTCTGCCACCAGTGGAGTAAGCCATCGAACGGAATTCGCGGACATTCTGGAATAACACTGACGACATACCGCCTCCAAAGTACTCGTCCCACAGCTTCATTTGTGAACGCTCCTCAACAGTCGGCAGTGCACGGATGGCGTCATAGCTGACAACGTAGTTCTGACGTGACTTAGGAACGTCATAGAAGAAAACGGTAGGCTCAGAATATTGCTGCAGGGGGCGGAAAATGTCGGCCTTTGGCTTGGTGCATTGTGCCAGGGGCAGTGTCTGTTGCGACTCAGTCGCAACATACTGTACAGGATGGCGACCACAGTAGAACAACTCGCAGTCATACTGCTGCAACTCGCGGAAAGCGTCCAGTAACTCATCGCTCTTCAGGGCTTTGATCTCCTTCTTCGACAGTTGCATCAAGTTCTTCGATTTCGTTCCGTAGAGAACACGCTGCAAGGCTGGGCCAATGACGTCATCCTTCTGCTTGCCAAAACTCTTACGATCGACCTTGTCGGCATCCTTCGCTTCGTCGAGGGCTTCGTCATCACCCTTGGCAGCACGCAGGAAATGAGCCAGCAGCTGCAGGGCGGGCTTTAGCTGATGGTCAGGACCAGTGAGGTTAAAACTGAAACGTTCATCGCCCTGTGCCACCTCCATCGTGGTACCAATACGCTGCCAGGTCTGCTCCAGCTGCTGTTTTTTCAGCGAGTCGGTACCCAGGGCACTGAGATAAGACTGAAGTACAGCAAGCTTGGGCGTGTGCAGCGTGCCGTCCTGATAGCGTAGCGTAAAGGTAAAGACATCGTTCACAGGGTTTTCTTTATAAAATAAGGTAACGTGGTCGTTGAGTTTTTTCGTGGTGACGTCTTTCCCGAAATCAACCGTTTTCACCTCTGTCGCCTTTACGGGAATCTGCTCCAGCTGTTGTGCAAAGGCCGACTTTGCATCCATATTTTTGGGCGTAATGGGCTTATAGCCTGGCTGTTTGATGGTTTCCTTGTCGGACTTACCGTATTTCTTCAACAGGGTGATATGGTTTGTGCCATAGTATTTCTTGGCAGCTGCTACCACGTCGTCCTTCGTCACCCGTTTTATCTGCTCAATCTTGTCGAGCACATCCTGCCAAGTCTTGCCTTTCGAAAAAGCATCTACCATCAGCTGTGAACGCTTGTCGATGGTCTCGAGTTCCTGTTCGGCTTCCATCACCATCTCCTGTTTCAAGGCCTCCAGCTGCTGTGTGCTGAACTTGCCATCCATCACCTGCTGCAACTGTTCCATGACGCGGCCCTCAGCCGTTTTCATTTTGCCCAAAAGCTTGGGAATGATGATAATACCAGTTACACCAGCATCAGCAAATGCCGCATTCATAGCTGCAGCCATCATCACCTTATGCTCATTGGAGAGCGAATCCAGCAGTCCTGCCTTGCCATTGGAGAGTAGTCCGTTGGCCAGTTCAAGGGCATTGGCATCAGACTCGAAGTCGGTAGGAGCCTTGAAGACCAGTGCCTCTATGCCAATGATGGGGATGGGCAGTTTTATCTCATATTTCTCACCAGTAGCGATGTCTGGCATCGGACTGTAGCCGCGTGTCGGCATGGGGCCTGTCTGTACCCTTCCGAAGGTTTGTTCCAAGAGAGCAGTCAGCGTAGAGTCGGGTGTGATATCACCACAAAGGATGAGGCCCATGTTGGATGCTACATAGTATTTCTTGTAGAATGCTGCCATATCCGACAGACGAGGGTTCTTCAGATTCTCCGTCGAGCCGATGATTGGAAAGGCGTAAGGCTGTGTCTTGAACAGAGCTTTGAAAATCTTTTCGATAACGTCACCAACCATATTGTCGGCAGAGCGATTCTTTTCCTCATAGACATTCTCCAATTCTCCCTGGAAGCCACGGAATACGGGGGTCATCAGACGTTCTGAGTTCAGCCAGCACCATTGTTCGATATACTGGGGCAGGAACGAGTTGTGGTAGAAGGTCATATCATAGCTGGTACCAGCATTCAGTCCACTGCCACCATATTTTGATATCAGGCGGTTGAACTCGTTGGGAATCATGTAGTCGGCAGCTTTCAGACTTAGTTCGTTGATATGCTGCTGAATCTTGGTGCGTTCAACCTCGTCCTTTGTCTGGCTAAGCAGGTCGTATTGCACAGAGATACTGTCCAGCCAAGGTTTTTCGGCTGCATAATCTGTAGTTCCCATTCGGTCGGTGCCCTTGAACATGATATGTTCGAAATAGTGGGCGATACCCGTATTCGGACAGTCCTTGGCTCCCGCCTTGACCACCACGGCACCAAACACCTTCGGCTGCGAGTGGTCTTCGTTCAGCCAAACGGTCATACCATTACTGAGTGTCAACTCCTTGACTTCCAACTGCGCATTGACATATAGACTTGTCAAAATGACAACGAGAAAGAATAAAATGCGTTTTATCATAAGTTTCATTACCATTTGTTGTACGAATAATGGTGCAAAGATAGACATAATTCAAAAAAAGTTCGTAACTTTGCAGCCTAAATTTAAAGTATTTTAGTTAATTAAAGGATATTATGGCAAAGAAAGCATTATTGATGATTCTCGATGGATGGGGAATCGGAAAGCAGGGTAAGGGTGACGTCATTTATAATACGCCGACTCCGTATTTGGACTATCTGACAGCAATTTCTGCCCACTCACAGCTGCAGGCCAGTGGCGAGGATGTCGGTTTGCCCGACGGACAGATGGGTAACTCTGAGGTAGGACACCTCAATATCGGTGCAGGACGCATCGTGTATCAGGATCTGGTGAAAATCAACCGCGCCTGCAAGGACGGCTCTATCGTGGAGAATCCGCAGGTGAAGGCTGCCTATACTTACGCTAAAGAGAACAACAAGAAGCTGCACCTGATGGGTCTCTGCTCGGACGGTGGCGTACACTCTTCTCTCAATCATCTGTTCAAGCTCATCGAGGTGGGTAAGCACTATGGTCTGAAGAACCAGACCTTTGTTCACTGCTTCATGGACGGTCGTGATACAGACCCCCGTTCCGGAAAGGGCTTTATACAGCAGGTGACTGATGTCTGTGCTGCTAACGACGCTGCTATTGCCAGCATCGTAGGCCGTTTCTATGCTATGGATCGTGACAAGCGCTGGGAGCGTGTGAAGGAAGGTTACGACCTCATTGTCAAGGGTACTGGCAAGCAGGCCACCGATATGGTACAGGCTATGCAGGAGTCTTATGACGAGGGTGTGACCGATGAGTTCATCAAGCCCATCCACAATGCCAGCGTCAATGGTTGCATTGAAGAGGGCGATGTCGTCATCTTCATCAACTTCCGCAACGACCGTGCCAAGGAGCTCACCATCGTGCTCACCCAGCAGGATATGGAAGAGCAAGGCATGAAGACCATTCCTGGTCTGCAGTACTACTGCATGACTCCGTACGACGCTTCGTTCACGGGTGTTCACATTCTGTTCCCCAAAGAGAACGTGGAAGATACACTGGGCGAATACCTGAGCCGTCAGGGCAAGAAGCAGCTGCATACTGCCGAGACAGAGAAGTATGCTCACGTGACGTTCTTCTTCAATGGTGGTCGCGAGGCTCCGTTCGATGGTGAAGACCGCATCTTGGTACCCTCTCCGAAGGTGGCTACCTACGATCTGAAGCCTGAGATGAGTGCCTACGAGGTGAAGGACAAGCTCGTTGCTGCTATCAATGAGAACAAGTATGACTTCATCGTTGTCAACTTCGCCAACGGTGATATGGTGGGTCACACGGGTGTCTACAACGCCATCGCTAAGGCTGTATGGGCTGTCGACCATTGTGTTGAGGCTGTCATCGAGGCTGCCAAGGCTAATGACTACGAGGCCATCATCATTGCCGACCACGGAAACGCTGACAACGCCATCAACCCCGATGGTACTCCCAATACCGCTCACTCTCTGAATCCCGTTCCCTTCATCTATGTCACCAACAACAACTCGGCTACGGTGAAGGACGGTCGTCTGGCTGACGTGGCTCCCTCTATCCTCCATATCATGGGACTGGAGCAGCCTTCAGACATGACGGGTGAGAACCTGATTACTGACTAAATGAATGAGGAATGTAGAATGAGGAATGTGGAATGGTCGCCTTTGGCGATGTTCAATTAAAAATTAATAATTCTTCATCGCAGCGAAGCGAGAATCATTCAACATTCATCATTCAACATTCAAAGAATGAAAAACCTTGATATATCACCACTTATCATACCCGCTGTCTGTTTGATGGCGGGTATTGTTTTAGGCCATGAGCTACACCTCTCTATGGTGTGGCTGTGGCTGCTGGTGGCTGTTGTTGGTGTGGCCTGTCTGCTGTGGAAGTGGCGACACCTGCAGACTATCACCATCATGGTGGGTGTGGTGCTGTTTGGGGCTTTGCTGATGAATGTCAACGGCCATTCGTCAGACGACAGTGATTCCATGACAAGCCGCTCACGAAATTTCTTCTTTAGCCAACGCGAGGTATTGTTGCAACGCTTTGCAGATGCAGGGCTTTCCGATGACCAATATGCCATCGTCGCAGCGATGGTTTTAGGCGACAAGTCAGCACTTAGCCGTGACATAAAAAACACCTATTCCATGACGGGAGCCTCCCATGTTCTGGCACTCAGCGGACTGCATCTGGGCATCATCTATGCCCTGCTGTCGTTGTTGGTTGTAGGGCGACGCTGGCAGCTGTTCTCGCAGATACTTATCATCCTGAGCATTTGGGCTTTTGTGTTTTTGGTGGGCATGCCGACGAGTGTGGTACGTGCAGCAGTGATGCTGACAGTCTATGCCCTATTGGCACTTGGTCATCGCCCCAAGATGTCTGTCAACACGCTGGCTTTTACAGCTGTCGTCATGCTGCTATTCCAACCTTCCGCGCTCTTTACCATCAGCTTTCAGATGTCGTTTATGGCCGTTCTGTCCATCCTGCTGTTTGTGCCTTTGTTCGAAGCTGTGTTTACGCCAGAATATCTGATGACGCACCGTTGGGTGAAATGGCTTTGGGGTATGGTGGCTGTATCGTGTGCAGCACAAATTGGGGTGGCACCGCTTATCGCCTACTATTTCGGACGTTTCTCCGTCTGGTTCCTGCTCACCAACTTCATCGTCATCCCTGCAGCAACCCTTATCCTCTACCTCTCTCTTCTGGTGCTGGTGATACCACAGCTGGCTTTCCTGCTGGTTTACGTTGTCGGAGGACTCAACAGCACACTGACGAAGATAGCGCAACTGCCTGGAGCCAGCATTGAAGGGCTCCATCCCACACTGACACAGACCGTATTAATCTATGTCGTCATCCTTGCACTTTATGTTTTGCTAAGACTCCGTCTGTCGCGTCATCCACTCAGGCTGTCGCGTCGCTGATACCTTCTTCCTCCATGTCGTCATCCAGGCGATTGCTCCACAAATATTTCTTCGTCTCACTGGCTACCACACCACTCAGCAACAACAGGGCAATGAGGTTAGGTATGGCCATCATGGCATTCATGCAGTCGGCAATATTCCAGATGATGTCAAGGTTGATGATGCTGCCAAAGAAAAGGGCAACGATATAGAGAATACGGTAGAAACGGTTCGTATGACGGTGTTCGATGTAGTTGACGGCACTTTCACCATAATAGCTCCACCCCAAGATGGTGCTGAAGGCGAAGGTCAGGATGCCGAAGGTGAGCAACGGCGCTCCGATATAGGGGATTTTCGAGAAGGCCACCTTCGTCAGTGCTGCTCCGTCAGCATAGGTGATATCGGGATAGGCCAGGATGCTGCTGACGAGTACCAAACCTGTCAGTGCACAGATAATAACGGTATCCCAGAAGGTTCCCGTACTACTCACCAATGCCTGACGAACGGGGTTGCGTGTCTGGGCAGCAGCAGCCACGATGGGTGCCGAACCCATACCACTTTCGTTGGAAAAGAGTCCGCGGGCAATACCATAGCGTGCAGCCATCATGACGGTGGCACCCACAAAACCGCCTCCTGCTGCCGACGGATTAAAGGCTGATTGTACGATGAGCTCTATGGCGGGCCACACATAGCTGCCATTCATGAAGAGGATGACGATACACCCCACCACATATAGCGCAGCCATGAAGGGCACCAGCACCATACACACCTTCGCAATGGCTTTGACACCACCCAAAATGACGGAGGCTGCGAGGATACATACGAAGATACCTACTATCCATGTCGGTACGCCAAACGTCTCATTAGCCAGAAGGGCGATACTGTTGGCCTGAACGGTACAGCCAATGCCAAACGATGCCAATGCAGTGAAGACGGCAAAGAGTATGGCCAGCCATCGCATGTTCAGTCCACGTTCCAACGCATACATCGGACCGCCGTAGGTATGTCCGTCCTTGGCTTTTACACGATATTTCACAGCCAGTAAACCCTCGGCATACTTCGTCGACATACCAAAGATTCCCGTGAGCCAGCACCACAGTACGGCACCTGGTCCTCCCAGTGCCACTGCTGTTGCCACACCGACGATGTTTCCCGTTCCTATCGTTGCTGCCAACGCTGTGGCCAAGGCACCAAACTGACTGACATCACCTTCGGCACCTGGGTCTTTCTTGATGGATAGTCGGATGCCTGTGATGAGTTTTCGCTGTGGAATGCGCAGGCGGAAAGTCAGGAACACGTGTGTTCCCAACAGCAGGATAATCATCGGCCATCCCCACAGGAATGAACTCAACAGCTGGAAAAACTCATTTATCGTTTCCATACACTCTCAAATCTCAAACCTCAAATCTCAAACCTCAAATCTCAAATCTCAAACCTTATACTGTATCGCCAGCATCGTCAGGTCGTCGCTCTGTTCGGCTTCTCCAACAAAGGCCCGTACAGCCTCGCTCATCTCGTAGATGATGTTTATCGGCTGGTGCTCTCCCTTTGCCAACACCCGCTTGGCTACATTCTGTATTCGCATGTCGCCAAACTGGGCATGCGAAATGTTCTCAGCCTCGTTGAGTCCGTCAGTAAAGAGGAAGACAGTCGTCTCGGGGTCAATCCTGGCTTCCTGCTGCGAATATTTGAAGTCATAGATGACACCCACAGGCAGATTGCTCTGACAAGGCAGCACGCCAACGTCACGACCCACCAGCAGAGGAGCGTCGTGGCCTGCGTTGCAATACTGCAGCATACCAGTCTGTAGGTCGAAGACGCCCACGAAGAGCGTGACGAACATATTGTTGTCGTTGCCCTCAGACAAGGCATTGTTCAAGGCATAGACGATGGCCGAAGGCTGCGAGGCATACGATGAGATGTTGCGGAACAGCGAGCGTGTGACAGCCATGATCAATGCTGCAGGAATACCCTTGCCCGACACGTCGCCAATACAGAAGAAGAGTTTCTCGTCGCGGATATAGAAGTCGAACAGGTCGCCACCAACGCCCTTGGCAGGTGTCAGTGTACCATAGACGTCGATGTCGCTGCGCTCAGGGAATGGCGGGAAGGTCTTGGGTAGCATCGACATCTGGATGTCGTGGGCCACCTTCAGCTCACTCTCTATTGAAGCCTTCTGTGCTGTTGTGGTCTTCAGTTCCTCGACGTAGTTAGTCAGCGATTTCTCCATCTGTTCGAACGAGTCGCGCAGCAGGTGTACCTCGTCGCGGCTCTTCAATGCTGGCAGTGGCGTGTCGAAGTTTCCCTTCGCCACCTCATTGGCCGATACCGCCAACTGCTTCAGTGGCTTGACAGCTTTCTTGATGACCCTTCGTCCGAAGAAGTACACCACCAGCAGACCAATGAGTATCATTGCAATCATCATACCGCCAATGACGTATCCGAAAACTTTGATAAAGAGTGTCGGAATGACCAGACCAAGCGTCCAGGAGGTGTATTTGATGGGCTTGTAGGTGATAAATACGTCTTCGTCTTCCAGCACATAGTCGTTCTCCTCGGTTTGACCAGACTTGAGCCCGAGTATTTTCTGGGTGATGCTATCGGGATCCTTCGTGACGTAGGACTGTAACTTTTCATTAACGATACGCTTCTTGTCGGGGTGTATCAACAGCGTTCCTGTTGAATCTGCCAAAAAGAAGTACATGTTATACTGGGCTTCCCAGTTGCCATCGGTACTGTCGTTGTCTATCACAATGGACAGCGAATCGTTACTTCCCTTACGACTGAATACCTGCACCCTGTTGTTCAGCCAGTCGAGCGACAGGTCGACGCCGAGAATGGCCACCGTCTTGTTCTGCTTGTCATGGATGGGCATGTTATAGGATACCAGGGGCGTTTCTTTGTCTTTACTGTCGAAGAACGCCTTTCCCCAGTAGCCCTCGTCCCTGCTGAGTGCCTCCTTGAACCACCCGGCATTCAGATAGTCGTTGTCCTTGTCACCTAGAATCTGCGTCTCGACGGTCGCGCTGTCGCGACGGACGGCGTATGGACAGTACCAGCGGCCCTTTTGGGGATAGTAGCCTTCAACGAAGCTGATGCCACAGCTGCGGATGCGCGGGTTGGTCTCGAGCATGCGCTTCATGATGGCTATCATCTTGTCGGGCTGGTTGAGATTTTCCTCAATGACGGGGGCTGTATTGACAGAGGCCACGTAGACATCTGACGTGATACGGCGAATCTCTTCGTATTCACCCTTTACCAAACGGTTGCTGAGCGCCTCAGCACCCACTTCCACCATTCCATAGCCGAACCAGAACACCAGAAACGTAGGGATGCCCATGATGATCAGCATGCGAAGCATGATGCGCCACGTCAGCCGTTTGGCAAAGGAGTGTGGGTAGCCGTACTTATCCTTTTTCTTCCAAAATGCGAACATATCTTTAGATTTTGCTTGCAAAGATACGATTTTTTTTCTATCTTTGCAACAAAATTGCGAAAGATTATGAATGTACAGATAGAATCCACGTGGAAAGCGCACCTGCAGGGTGAGTTCGACAAACCTTACTTCGCTCAGCTCACTGCTGCTGTCCGTCAGGAATATGGGGCGACGACATGCTATCCGCCAGGTCCGCTCATCTTCAACGCCTTCAACCTTTGTCCCTTCGACAAGGTCAAGGTGGTCATCATCGGACAGGATCCCTACCATGAGCCTGGTCAGGCTCACGGACTCAGCTTCTCTGTGCAGGACGGCATCCAGTTTCCGCCCTCGCTGCAGAACATCTTCAAGGAAATTCAGCAGGACCTCGGCACGCCCATACCACTCTCTGGCAACCTGACGCGCTGGGCTGAACAGGGTGTACTGCTGCTCAACGCCACGCTGACCGTCCGGGCCCATCAGGCCAACAGCCATTCCACGCTGGGGTGGCAGACGTTCACCGATGCTGCCATCCGTACACTGGCCTCTCAGCGCGAACATCTGGTCTACATGCTCTGGGGCGGCTATGCCCGTTCGAAGGCCTATATGATTGACCGCCAGCGCAATCTCGTCCTCGAGTCCGTCCATCCCTCGCCCCTCTCCGCCAATCGTGGCGGCTGGTTTGGTCAGCATCAGTTCTCACGCTGTAATGCCTATCTCCAACAAAACGGCCTCGCACCCATCCAGTGGTGATGTTATAAAAGTCGTAATACCGTTATAACGAATCATCGAAATAACGAAAAAGAAATGAATAAAATTCCCCCAATTCTTGACGTCGCCGGCATTCTGATTTCCTCCGACATCATCACGGAAATGTTCTGCTGTGACTACGAAAAGTGTAAAGGCATCTGCTGCGTAGAGGGCGATGCCGGAGCCCCTGTGACGATGGATGAGATAGCTGCCATCGAGGAGGTGCTTGACGATGTCTGGCCCGACCTCTCTGCCTCTGCCCAGAGCGTCATCGACCTTCAGGGCGTAGCTTATGCCGACAAAGATGGCGACCTGGTGACGAGCATCGTCCGCGGTAAGGACTGCGTCTTTACGTGTTATGAGGGCGACAACTGTCTCTGCGCCCTCGAACGTGCCTATCGCAACAGAAACCACCATCACCCATCACCCAACACCCATCACCCAACATTCATCAAGCCCATCAGCTGCTCCCTCTATCCCATCCGCGAAAAGAATTTCGGCAACGGACTCATCGGTCTCAACTATCATCGCTGGGATGTCTGCCTCGATGCCGTCATTAAGGGCAAGGAACTCCAAATGCCCGTCTACAAGTTCCTGAAGGAGCCCCTCATCCGTCGTTTTGGAGAAGCCTGGTATCAGGAACTCTGCGACGTCGCCGAACAGCTGGCATTACTCCAATGAGACAAAAGAGCCCCAGCGTTACATAAGGTTTGATTCCTCACGAAATTACCGCTCCTTCAGCCACATCCTGAATACAGGGTCTTCCAGAAATACTCCATCTTCGGTAATCTCGATGAGTTCCCTGTCTCTAAGGGCTGTTTTTATACGTGAGATATTTGATTTGGTACCTAACTGATATTCCTCCAGTATTGCTTTGCTTCCAAAATCAGTATGTACGCCATTACAGATGGCGCGGATAAAATTCATCTGATAGGCAGTAAGCCCCTGTATGTGCTGCTCAAACAGCCCAGAGCACTGTGCCAATAAAGCCTGAACACCATTCTCAAAATCTTGTTCCGTGGTTTCCGTGTCAGTCTCGACCAAAACATTCCAGGCTAACTGCTGAACGTATGACGAATGGTTATCTACCGTCTCACAGATTCTTCGGGCAAGTACTTCTGAAATATGTTTGTCCTTGCTCTCAAATCGACTGCGAATAAATGTTACCCAATCGGGAGTGGAAATCTTGTCGAGATACATCATCTCGCCAAACTGATAGAACGGCATCTTGCGATTTTGGAATAGTTTGGTCATCAGATGCCTCTTACTGCCAAACAGGCAATAGGATACGTTGCGTTGATGCTGCCATATCCCACGAAGACGCTTCTGCACAGTCATCGAGTCATCGAATTCGCCTATCTGTTGGAATTCATCAATACAAATTACAAGGTGCACTCCCTGTTCTTTCGCAATCATCTCAGGCAACTGAAGGATCTCCTCGGGCTGGTAGTTCTGTGGAGTTATACCTAACGAAATCGACAATTCCGACAGGGGTTCTGGTGAGAAGGCTATCTTAGGGGTGAGCCTTACCAGGAATCGTTTGATATTCTCAATAATCTGATCCGCTTTAGTAGAAGTTTCTTTCATCAGGGCAGAAGCAAAACGATTATAGAAATCATATTCATTACGACAATCATAGATGTCCATATAGACCACTTTGATGTCTGGATTAGTAATTTCTGCCTTAACCTTCTTTACTATTGAACTCTTACCCATACGACGAGGTGAAATAAGAATGACGTTCATGCCATTCTCGAAATCCAACTTCAACCGTTTTGTTTCTTTTACCCTGTCTGTAAAATTCTCGCCTTCGACAGACATTCCATACACAAATGCTTTGTTCATAATCGCCTGATTTTGGGCGCAAATATACAAAAAAAGAATGTGGTACACAAACTTGTGGACCACAAAGTTGTGTACCATGTTTATATTTAACAATAATTCGCAAATCAAGAATTCAGCATATAACAAGAACCGTCCCCGCGTTACATGTAGAATCCGACCGTGTAGTGTATCTGTTGGTCAGTTACAAAGCGAAAGGTAAGTTCGCCAAGTGGTGTCAGCTTATAGGGCGAGCGCAGGTTAAGTATATCGGCAGAAAGAATCATCTTGCGGACTTTGCTTCCTGTTCACGTACCTGTTCACGCCATCTCTCGCGGGCATCAATCATCTGCTGGAAAGCCTCGGCATACTGCTCAGGGCTGTCATAACGTTTGAAATTGACTTGTGCTGTCATATATTCATTCTGCTTTGTTATTCTGATTGCAAAGATACGAAATTATTTCCAAAACTTCCAAACATCTGCACAAAAAGTTATAATAATTGAGGATTTGTTTGGAAGAATGGCGAAATATTGCCATCTTTGTTACTGGAAAAAATGGCGTTTTCTCTCGTTATGCTCGCCAGACCCTCTAAATATGCTCGCCTCCAATGAGCATAACGAGAGTTTTGGTCAAATAACGTCACACTGATAGCACAGATAGCACAAATACCAATCGCCCAGAAAACACGTTTCTGAGCGACTCGTTATAAATATAATAAGGTATAACCCGTTGCATCAAAATGCCTTCGTCTTATCTCTTTCTCAGCCCATAGGCATTTCTTATGTGAGATTGCTTGGGCGATAATAATATGGTCAAACGGATCCTTATGCTCCTGTTCCTCGTTGATTTGTAAAGCCGCAAGCGTTCTTATAACATTGATGTCTGTATTGTCAATTTCTACCGATGGATCGTTCAACACAAAAGAAATCATTTCTGCCTCTGACCTCCATACGTTTGAAAGCAGTTTCTTTGTGCGGAATGCGATGATGAGTTCCTGAAGATTCACAATACTCAAGTATTTCAAGTTCTCGGGGTCTTCAAGATAAGCACAAACATCCTTTGACAACGACTTCTGGTCGTTAACCATATAGACATAGATGTTTGTATCGAGGAGTAAACGCATTAATCCAGAACTATGGGATCTGTAATTGTTATTGTGCCCTGAGTTGCCTCGTAATACTCCCAAAACTCTTTCGCCTTTTCTTCTTTTTCTTTCTTGCTCATATGTATATCTTTTGTCGCTGCAAAGATACGAATTAATTCTATATCCTCCAATGATTTGTGTAAAAAACTGTAACCGAAAATTTGTTTGGAAGAAGGGGTTAGTCATGGTTCTTTTTATCACTGGAAATGTGAGGGCAGAATTAAGAGATATGCGCTGGGCCCTAAAAATATGCTCGCCAGACCCTAAAAATATGCTCGCTGGACCCTAAAAATGGCTGCGACGGTTGCACTGCCGAGGCTCTTTTT